>DATDAD010000027.1:0-32312 GCA_036525555.1 Candidatus Nitrosopumilus sp. | reverse complement strand
CCAAACATCATCTACTTCATCAAGTAACTTGTATTCTTTCTCAGTTTCACGCTTCATTAGTTTTAGTCTAGAGATATCTCTATCAAAGAATAAATCTATTGTCCAATCAAGAAATACACGAATTTTCTTATCCAAAGTTGTGATTTTTGAAAGGTAAACATTTCTCCAAATTAACCACGCCCAAAATCCTGAAATATTCATTCCCAAAAATGTGGCAATTCCCGATCTTTTTCCAATAATTGCCATTTGCCCTTTGGAATGATAAACAAATTTTTCTTTTTTAGAATTTTTAATTAGAGAAATTAAATTTTTAGCTGCAATCTTTGCCTGTGCTTCTGCAATTTGAGCAGTTGGGGGTAATGGTCTTTGTGTTTCAGGATCTAGATGTAATGCACAATCTCCAATAGCAAATACTCCAGGAAATTCTAAAACCTCCAAATAGTCATTTACTATTACTTTTCCTTTTTCTGTTTTGAACATAGATCTCTTAATTGTATTAACTGGAGTCACACCTGCAGTCCAAATCAAAGTCTTTGTTACTATTGAATCAATTTCAGATTTATCGATTGAATCTTTTGGATTTTCATCTAATGATTTTATAGTAACTTCATTTCCATCAAAACTGGTAACAGCTGTTTTCAATCTTATGTCAATTCCTCTTTCTATCATCTTATCTCTAGCAAAGTCGGCTAATTTCTGATTGAATCCAGGTAAAATCATACCTAAAGCTTCTAGAACAATTACTTTGAGATCTTCTTTGTGAATTGTAGGATAATGTTTTCTTGCATCTAAAAGAAGATCCATCAACTCTCCAGCAGTTTCAATTCCAGCAAATCCTCCTCCTACAACAACAAAATTCAAAAAACTTTTTCGAAGTATTGGATTTGTTTCATTTTCTGCTTGTTCTAACATATCGATTACTCTATTTCTTAACATTACAGCATCATTGAGTGTCTTCATAGTGTAAGCATTTTTTTCTACATCGGCCATTCCGAAAAAGTTTGTTTCACTACCTAATGCAATAACTAAAAAATCATAATGTATTGAAATGCTTCTTTTATCTCCAGTTCCCCATATTGTTACAAGTTTTCCATAAGGGTCAATATTTTTGATTCTTCCTTCATAAAATTTTGTTTTCTTACAAATCGTTCTAATCGGTAAAACAATATGTCTGGTTTCAATCATTCCAGAAGCTACCTGTGGTAGCATTGGCGTAAATAATAGAAAATTATCTTCACTTATCATTACTAGCTCAATTTCTGGATTTTTTCCAAATTCTGACTCTAACTTTCTGGCACACTCTACACCGGCAAAGCCTCCCCCTAAAATTACAATTTTTTTCTTATTTTTTGCCAATTGTGTCTTTTTCACAAATTGGGTGAATATATGCTATAAGAATAATTTTCATTAAATTTGCTTTTATGCTCAGGTTCTCATAATATCTGAATGTAAAATATCATAAGCTCTGGATGAATCCCTCTCATTTAGAATAATTATGATGTTGTCCTGACTGAAAAATGCATTAACCAGTTCTACTCCATTAGCATGCAAAACTTCAGCAACATAGGATACTACATCTGATTTATTGTGAGAATTAGGTATGGAAATTTTGATTTTTGCAAGGCCAGTACTAAACATATTCTCATTTTCTGGCAGATTGCTGAAAATCTGTCTAATATCATCCATATCCTCAGCCAAAAAACTAAACGAATCAGACATTCTGAAAAAATCATAATTATTGGTTATCTTAGAGAATTTATCTAAAATTGCCATAGGATCTATCTGGTTTGAATCCTTTGCTGAAAATTTTATATCCATTATACCATCGGTTAAAGCCAACCTTGCATTTTTCAAAATTGATTCTTCCTTGACTTCGTCTTTAATCTCAAATGAATCGGCATATCTTTTGATTGCAACCACTACAGTATTGAGATTAACGGAATTTCCTAGAATTTTCTCAATCTCTGGTTGAATTTTAACTGCCAGAGCTGTATAGTTAATCAAATCCATCTTCATGCAATCGTAAATTGATCGATTTCTAGTAATCATCTCTCTGACGA
Organism: Candidatus Nitrosopumilus sp.; assembly: GCA_036525555.1. Classification (GTDB taxonomy): domain Archaea; phylum Thermoproteota; class Nitrososphaeria; order Nitrososphaerales; family Nitrosopumilaceae; genus Nitrosopumilus. Next base: position 30,252 of record DATDAD010000027.1, on the reverse strand, counting down.
CTTCAGGTATGGACATATTTACAGATCTCATTAAGATTATTATTTATGTCAATTATAATAGGATTATGTAAGAAATCAAAGAAATATCAATAATCTTTATATAATGTCATATACATTACATAACATAGGTGAATATGACAATGTTCTTTGATAGTGAATTTGATAGAATCTTCAAAAGAATGTCAAACTCTTTTTTCGATGTAGATGACATTTTTGAAGAATTCAAGGGAAATGGTTCTGAATCTGGTCCATATTTTTATGGTTATACAATGACCGTTGGTCCTGATGGAAAACCTGTTGTAAAGGAGTATGGAAATGTCAAACCAGGCCTTTTGCCAACTTCTGATACACGAGAACCAATAGTCGACACGATTGTCGACGAAAAAGAAAAAGTAGTAAAACTCATAGCTGAGATGCCTGGAGTTGAAAAGTCTGATGTGAAAATTGTTGTTGAAAACAAGATAGTTGATCTTTCAGCAGAACATGGTGATAAAAAATATCACGTAAAAGTTCCTGTACAACAAAAAGTTGATGAAAACTCTGCAAAAGCTTCTTACAAAAATGGAGTTTTACAAATCTCCTTCAAGTTAATTGAAGAAGAAAAACCAAAAGGTAAAACGGTGGAGGTTGAATAAACCCCCTTAATTTTTGAGGTAATGATATGAGTGAAATAATTTTAAAAATTGAAGAGAGTCCACAACAACATGTTGGAAGAGGCAGAGCTATAGTTGATCCTAAAATTATTGAGGATCAAAAATGGAATACTGGACAAATATTAGAACTTACATACAACAAAAAAACACATGTAAAACTTTGGCCAGGTGCCCCTGAAGAATATGGTTCAGGTATTATCAAAATAGATGGAATGACAAGGCAAAATATCGGAGCTGGAATTGGTGATAGAATTTCATTAAAATCAGTAGAAGCAGTAAATGCTGAACAAATTGTTTTGTCTCCAACTGAAAAAATTGCTGCAGAAGGATTGCAAGAATACATGATTTACAATTATCTTAATCATGTATTTACAACAGGAGATTCTGTATCTCTTAACACACAGATGGGTGGTAGAGTTCAATTTATTGTAACAAGCACCAAACCATCAAAACCTGTTTTAGTAACAGAAAATACAATATTCAAACTTGGATCAATGACCAAAGCAGTTGACTCATCTGTGCCAAGAATAACATATGATGAACTTGGTGGCTTGAAAAACGAAGTTCAAAAAATTCGTGAAATGGTTGAGTTACCAATGCGACATCCAGAAGTATTTGCTCACATTGGAGTTGAAGCACCAAAAGGCGTACTTTTGTATGGTCCTCCAGGAACTGGTAAGACATTACTAGCAAAAGCAGTAGCTGGAGAAACAAATGCTCACTTTATCTCGTTGAGCGGTCCTGAAATAATGGGTAAACATTATGGAGAAAGTGAAGAGAGAATTCGAGAAATCTTCACTCAGGCTGAAGAAAATGCTCCTAGCATAATTTTCATCGATGAGATTGATTCGATTGCTCCAAAAAGAGATGAAGTTTCTGGTGAACTGGAGAAAAGAATTGTTTCACAATTACTAACACTAATGGATGGTATGAAATCCAGAGGGAAAGTTGTAGTAATTGCTGCAACAAACAGACCTGATTCAATTGATCCTGCACTTAGAAGACCAGGCAGATTTGATAGAGAAATTGAGATTGGAATTCCTGATGATGAAGGAAGATTTGACATTCTTTCAATTCATACACGTGGTATGCCAATAGATGATAAAGTAGATCTAAAACAAATCTCAAAAACTACACATGGATTTGTAGGAGCTGACTTGGAAGTGTTATCTAAAGAAGCTGCAATGAGATCCCTCCGTAGAATTCTTCCTGAAATTGATCTTGATGAAGAAAAGATTTCATCAGAGATTCTTCAAAAGATCCAAATTACCAGTGATGACTTTAGAGATGCACTAAAAGAAGTCCGACCAAGTGCACTTAGAGAAGTCCAAGTCCAAATCCCAAATGTAAGTTGGGATGATGTGGGTGGTTTAGATGCACTAAAAGAAGAACTCAAAGAGGCTGTTGAATGGCCAATAAAATACAAGGATGCATATGATTATGTAGATGTAGAATCACCAAAAGGAATTCTACTTCATGGTCCTCCAGGAACTGGTAAGACAATGATAGCAAAAGCTCTTGCAAAAATGACAGAGTCTAATTTTATTAGTATCAAGGGTCCCGAATTACTCTCAAAATGGGTAGGTGAATCTGAAAAAGGAGTCAGAGAAATATTCAGAAAAGCACGACTAGCAGCTCCATGTATAATATTCTTAGATGAAGTTGATGCACTTGTTCCAAGAAGAGGTAGTGGAGGTTCTAATTCACATGTCACAGAAAATGTGGTATCTCAAATCCTAACAGAAATTGATGGATTAGAAGAGCTACACAACGTGTTGATTATAGGTGCAACAAACCGATTAGACATTGTTGATGAAGCTCTTCTCAGACCAGGCAGATTTGATAGAATCATCAAAGTTCCAAATCCTGATGAAAAAGGAAGACAGCATATCTTTGAGATTCATACAAAGAAAAAGCCCCTTGCAAGTGATGTAAAAATCTCAGAAATTGTAAAATTGACTGATGACTTTAGTGGTGCTGAAATTGCAGCAGTCACAAACAGAGCAGCTATTGCAGCCTTGAAGAGATATGTCGCTGGCAAGTCAAAGAATGTCAAGGAGATCAAAATTACCCAGCAGGATCTGATTGACGCTGTAGATAAGGTGAGGCCTAAAAAGAAAGAGGCCCCTATACCTAATCCATAAAATAGTCTAAATACTAAGAAAATGTGAAAAAATCATGAAACTCTATCTTGACTTTGAACCATGCAAAGAATGTAACACAATGATGACTGAGTTGAGCAGCCCTGAAATGTTATTTGCTGATGACAAAACGAGAGCAGATGAATCAGCAAAGTTTCTCAGACATCTAACATACAATCACAACGAAGTGGTTCAAGCTGTTATGGAAGATCTGCCAAAACAAAAAAGAGATCAAGAACCTGATTTCTACAAATAATCCTTTTTCATTATTAGAAATTGGTAATCATATTCATATACAAAACATCCGTAACATTTTTGTGAAATTTTAAAATGAAATCTATCATTGTTTTTAGTATCCTACTTGCATCTGTTAGTTTTTTCCAAATTACATTAGCACTTGAAACAGAACAAGAACCAGAACCACCACAAATACCAGAACCTAGCCCTCCTCCAAAACCAATCAAAACGCCAGATCCCGAACCTGCCCCAGCTCCTTTTCCAGAAGAATCTGATTCAGAAAAAATAAAACAACTAACTGAAGAAAACAACAAACTAAAGCAGCAAAATATTGATCTACACAATGAAATATCTTCTTTAAAAAATGACAAAGTAAGATTACAGGCAGAAATTTCAGAACTTAATGATTCCCTACAAAAACTTAGAGAGATTACATTTGAACAAATTCGTGTAATAATGGATTTAGTAAATCAACTAAAAGATATAATATTTGAAAAAATATTTTCTCCTACAATAAAATTGTAGGACTTTATGGGTTATCTACTCAATAAGCTTTAATGTTTTCTTAATCAAGACAGTTCTATTTCTGATGGTGACATCACTCACTCCAGACTCTACTGAAAATTTCTTTTGACTAATTTTCTCCCCATTCATTATACATGAAATGTATAATGATGCAGCAGCCTGTGCTACAGGATGTTTTCCAGCAGTAATCTGCTCTTTTTCACATCGTCTAAGTATCTCAAACGCATCTCGTTTTGTTTTCTCTTTTAGATTCATGTTGTTTGAAATTTTTGAGATAAACGAAGTGGTATCATACTGATTAAGATTCATTCCAAGCTTTTTGATTATGGTTCTCAAATCTCGAGAAAGTATTCTCCTTTCTACATTTCCAGCCTCTGCAATATCGTCTAGTGTTCTAGGGATATTGTTTTCTCTACATGCAGCATATAATGAGGCTGAGATCAATGAGGCCATTGTTCTTCCTCTTGTTAGTTTTGCACTAACCACTTTTCTGTAAATATATGCAGCATTTTCAACTACATTGTCTGAGATTCCTAATTTTGTTTTCATTCCATGCAGTAAAGTAAATGCCCTGCTTAAACTGGCAGTTTTTCTTGACTTGCTTCTTTGATCCCATGTTCGTAGTCTGTTAAACTCGTATTTTGTTTTGCTAGATAATGCTTTTCCAGTAGAATCTTTATTCGTGCCAATTACAGTTGATAGTCCCCTATCATTCATTGTTAGTGATGATGCAGGACCTGTTCTTGACATTTTCATAAAGTCTTCCGAAGTGTAACCGTTGTTTTCATATGATGCGTCAGCCATATTTTGCAATAAGATAAGACCGCAACCCCCACAAACAATTTCTCCTCTTTCAGAATCTGTAATTGCAGGGTAGGTTTTGCAAGTATCAAGTTGACACTTTACATCATAATCGTTTGAATAATTTTCTACCACTAGTGATTAGTATACGTGATTATAAAATAAAAATAATATGATTCAGGTAATTTTAGATTGAAAACTATTCATTACATACCAAAAATTCCTTTAATTTTTAGTGAAACTAAATTCTTAGTTTTGATACAACACACATTGTAATAAATGTTAAAAACAAAAAATAATTTTTGAGCTTATTTTTTAATTGATTCTAAAGAATGTCCACGATTTTGGATCATTTGAGTAACTGCTTCTATGGTATAATCAATACCGTGTTCTTCTTCAAAATGACTTCTTAATTTTTCTATAGTACCGATAGTTTTTTCTCCATCAAGGATGTATTCACATTCAAAACCATAGTCATCACATCTCAATTTTAATGTCATTCAGTTTAAAAAAATATTGAACCTATAAAAACTATAGACCTATTTTTGCAATTGAATCAATATTAGACACAAAATAAACCTAAATTTTATTCAAATAGCACTAATAATGTCGTCTAAAATCTATAGTGTAGATGAAAGGTCTAGAGTTTATTTTTCTTGCAGTTGGTTCTATACTTGGAGCATATCTAAGATTCAAAGTCATTGAATCTCCCCTGATATTCAATACATTACCTGTTAATGTTCTAGTAGTCAATATACTTGGAGCATTTATCCTTGGCGCCTTTATCGTAATGTCTCAACAATGGCATCTTGATGGAAAATATTCTCTTTTTGCCGCAATTGGATTCTGTGGTTCACTTACTACCATGTCTGGACTCGCACTTGAATCCAATACTTTGCTTGAGCACAATCAGTATGGAACATTTGCAATCAATTTAATAGCAAATGTTGGCTTGTCAATTACAGCACTGATTGGAGGAAAGTCATTAATGAGTGCAATTATTAATAATTAGTAGAAATGGTTTATTCATATCAAGTTGTAAAGTATCAAACAATTTCTTTTGTACAAGGAAATCATTGGTCTCAATCAGTAGGTGATAAAGGAATTCTTTACAAGTCACTCAAAGATCCATTTGCCAAACTTATTGTTCAATCTGCAAACGGTTCAAAAAAATTATACCATGTCCCTAAAGACAGAACAGTCGTCGTAACAAATCACACTATACATTTTCTGGGTGAATTAGCTTAAATTATTTGAAAAACTGATCAACTTGATCTCTGTACTTTAAGGCAATCTTTCCAAAATCTGTAAAATCATCAGCAGTTGGATATTTCATCTTCATGGCAAATTGATTAACAAATACAGATAGTGCACTTCCAATAATTAGATTGTAAACTCCGTCTGCAACATTGTTTGAATAAGGAAATGCAACTCTGATAAATGGCAAATATGTTTCAGTCTGAGAAATCATTAGTTTGATATGTTTCTCAACAAATTCTTCTACATCTGCAGGAATTGTCATAATTTTACTTGTAGTGATTTCTTATAAATGGGAGTTTAATTCTTAGGCATGAATTTATCTGACTATTTGAGCCATGTACTTTTCTTTACCCTTTCTACTTCTTGGCAGACATCTTAACTGCCTATTACAACAAGGACAAACAATTCCCTCATATTCCAGAAATACCTCACAATAATTGCACCTTTTTTGTCCAGCAGCATATCTGCCAATTTCTGATGGTTTTACTGCCTTGTATTTTTTACATTTCCCTATACAATAAGTCATAAAATAAAATAAAATTATTCAAAGATAAAAAGTTTGATTGCACTGCACTCACTTTATCTAATTTCTTATAAAATGAAATTAAATTTATAGAACTAATTCCTCTTTTTATTATTGCTTGAACTAGACAAGAAAGTATTTGGAAATATTACAACCAAAGAAATCATTGGTGCAGATCCGCCTGCAATACCTGAAACCCAAGATAATTTTGAGAAAGAGCTTTCAAAATTACTTTTGGAGTTGTCATCAGAACCAAAAATTAATCTAGAAAAACTTTTAGATAAACAGAAAATTGCTGAAAACCATATCAATAGCAGACCTGGTGCCATGGCCTTGGCTCAAAACAAAATTCAGATGTTCAACGAATATAACCAAAAATATATTCAATCAATTAAAGAAAAACTCGAATCATAACTTTCTAATCGATAATTATGTTATTTTTATACCTAATTTGTAAAAAAAACTGTTGATTCATAAATACCAAACAACATACAACTCCAGAATCGTTCATGGTAAGCAAAACGAAAGAACTGTGTCCTAGATGTGCTCAGGGAAAGCTTGTTACTGATAATGAGTCTGGAGAAATGTTCTGCTCTAAATGTGGATTTGTAATTACTGAAAAACTACAAGAAGCAGGTCCGGAATGGAGATCCTTTACCCAAGATGAAGGTGGTAACAAAGCAAGGGCTGGTGCACCAACATCACTTACAATGCATGACATGGGTCTTGCAACCATAATCAATCCTATTAACAAGGATGCCTCTGGCAAACCCCTTTCAGCATCCATGAAGAGTACAATTGAGAGGCTACGAACTTGGGATAGTAGAAGCCAAGTCCATGAACCAGTTGATAGAAATTTCAGACAGGCATTTAGTGAATTAAACAGATTAAAAGACAAACTAGCAATTTCAGACTCTGTAATTGAAAAAGCAGCTTACATTTACAGAAAGGCACTAGAGAAAGGTCTAGTCCGAGGGCGTTCTATTTCAGCATTAATGGCTGCAGCACTGTATGCTGCATGTCGTGACACTTCAACTCCTAGAAATCTCAAAGATGTAGAAGAAGCAGCTAACATCAAAAGAAAAGATATTGCAAGATGTTACAGATTATTGGTCAAAGAACTAGATTTGAAAATGCCTGTTACTGATTCTATTCAGTGTGTTGCAAGAATTGCAAGCAGAATTGGAATTGCCGAGAAAACAAAACGATATGCCACCAAAGTACTAAAAATGGCACAAGAAAATGAAGTATCTGCAGGAAAAGATCCAATGGGATTGGCAGCTGCAGCACTATACTTGTCTTGTGTGAAAAATGGTGAGGATAAGACTCAGCGAGATATTGCAGAGGCTGCAAATGTTACTGAAGTAACCATTAGAAATAGGTACAAAGGCCTCAAAGAATCTCTAGAACTATAATTTCTCTTTTTTAGAATCATCATCTAGTTTTACAAAACCCCCTTCAACTGATTCTGGAGGAGGAATCTTCTTTGATTTTCCTAAACCTATTGTTGTAATAACTACTGATGATAAAATAATAAAGAATACGAGTTGTGGATATGCCTCTGCATTTGGCAATCCCATAGTTATTGGATATGTTGCAAGCACTGCAGCAGCCAAACCTCTTGGAATCATTGAGTTTGTGACAGCCCTATCCAAATGTGAAAATCTTTTTGTCAGCGTAATCTTTCCAACCAATATTCTTCCAAAGTATACAGCAATTGTCATCAAAACTCCAAATATCAAATATTCTACTTGACCAAAACTTGCCATTAAACCAACAAATACAAAGAAAAATGATCTTACCAAAAATGTTAATTGGTTATGTGTAGGATCATCCAGTTCAATTCTAGGCAATTTGAATCTGAGTATTTTTGCCAGATGACTTTTGTTTCCAATCATCAAACCAAAAACCAATGCAGTTAATGCTCCTGATTCTCCAAATGAATTTGCCAAGAAGAATAATACAAACAAAATACCTAATGTTAACATGTAGCCGTGTTGAGCATTTCCAAGCTTTGTCGAAACATACATCCAAGGAATACCAACTCCAAACCCAAGAACCAAACCCACAACAACAGCTCTTCCAATAGTCTCTTGTAATGTATGAATATCAAAAGTACCTGCTAAAACAGCTTCAAATAAAATGAATGCAATAATTGTGGCTAAAATATCAGTTAGTGCCGATTCAAAACTTAACATTGATTTAGTCTCTTCTGAAATTTTCACATTTCTTACTAAACCAAAAACTATTGCGGAACTACTTCCACCAACAATTGATCCTAAAAGGATACTTTCTAACCATAACCATCCCAATGCAAAATGAGCAGCTAAAGTAATCATTACAACAGATAAAATGAAACCAAGAATTGCCAGGGTGACTGAAAAATAAGCAGTTTTTATGACATGTTTGATATCTAGATTTAATCCCCCATCAAACATGATTATAATTAATGCTAGTGCCGCAAAGTATGGAACAACTTGAATTACTGCTTCAGGCTGAATTAATCCAAATACTGGCCCAATAATAACACCGAGAATCATTAGAAAAGCAACGTCTGGAATGCCTGTTTTTTTGAAGAATGCCTCACCAGCCACTCCTAGGAAAATTACTACACCTGCAGCAAGCAAAATTACATGAGCTTCAGCAATAGGTCCATCATGAACTGCTAATGCTCCTATGGAACTCTGTAATTCAGCAAATTTATCAAAAATTATAGTGCTATCAAAATTAGGAAATGTCATATCCCCAAGTTGACCTTGAAACAAACTCAAGATTGATAAAACTGTAAAATCCATGAATGTCTGAATCTAAATATTTCTAGTTAAAAATTAAACTAGATTAATTTACTATTATAGGCTATTTACTGATTTTTAAATAACATATTACAAATTAGAACATTATGAGTGCTACAAATCAACTCCGTGCAGATCATGATCAAGTTCGTCGTTTAGAAAAATTGGTAGCCAAATGTGCAGACGAACTATACAAAGGTACTAGAATTCCGTTTTCAGATTTAACAAAAATTACCATAATTATTTCAGAATTTGTTGACACAATTCATCATTCAAGGGAAGAAGATTCATACTTTCCTTGTGTTGCAAGCTACGACTCATTAAAAGAAGAAATTCGAAAATTCATGATAGAGCATGAATTTGGAAGAAATATTGCACGACAAATATCACATCATCTTAAAAGATGGAAAGATGGAGAAAATGCACAAGAACCAGTATCAAGATATTTGAGAACCTATGGAATATTCCTAAATGATCATCTTAACAAGGAAAACAAATTTTTTGATGAGGCTGAGGCAAATGTCTTATCCAAAGAAGAAGAAATTGAAATGTATGAACAATACAGATCAGTATTTGCAATAGTGAAAAAAGTAGATGAAATGATTGCTGAAATTGATTATCTAGAAAATCAACCATGGGCTAAAAATTAACGGAAACTCTTTATTGGTTATTCAAATATTTTTGTTCATGAAACCTTTCGTACTTTGGATGACTGGTCTTCCTTGTTCAGGAAAGACCACAATTGTAAAAGATTTGCAGAAAGATATTCCAAATTTGGCAATGCTTGATGGAGATGAACTAAGAGAATGGTTCTCTCCCAAAGACTTTTCAAAAGCTGGACGTGATGAGCATAACAAAAAAGTAGCTCATTTGGCAAAGCTTTTGCTAAAACATGGTGTTCCAAGTGCAGTTTCTCTTGTATCTCCATATCTTGAGAACAGAGAAAATGCTAGGAAGATTATTGATGCAGGCGATCAGTTTGCCGAGTGTTATGTAAAATGTTCACTTGAAAAATGTGAAGAAAGAGATGTCAAAGGTATGTATGCTAAAGCAAGAAAAGGAGAGATCAAAGGATTTACAGGAATTGATGATCCTTATGAGGCTCCAGAAAAAGCTGATTTAATAGTAGATACTGAACATGATTCACTTTCAGACAGTGCAAAAAAAGTAAAGGACTTCCTTAAAGGAAGAAACCTACTCTAATTTTTTAAATTCTTCAACTATTTTATCATGAACTAGTCCATTTGTAACTAGAATTCCGTTTTGATGATGTACGTCTTTGTTATTGTATGTAAGATCATTTCCTGACATATCTGTCATTTTACCCCCAGCCTCTGAAATTATACAATATGATGCAGCCGAATCCCACTCTTTCATTTTATTTGTAGTTGTAATGTATGCTTCAGCTTCACCCGAACTAATCTTTCCAACCTTTAATGAGCTACCAATACTTGTGAAATCGTTAATGCCTAATTTTTCAATGAACTCTTTTTCTTTATCTGATAAATGATGTCTTGATCCAACAGTTCTACATTTTGGGATCTCTGAAACTTTAGTTACTGATATTTTACTCCATTCCTCATTTGAAAATCTAAATGCCCCACTTCCTTTTTGTGCCACAAACAATGTTTTTTCTGTAGGCCATCCAATTACACCAAGAATTGGTTTTTTATTTTTGATTAAGGAAATCATTACTGTAAATTCACCTGTTTTGTCAATGAAATCCGAAGTTCCATCAAGAGGATCAACAATCCAAATTGTCTCTTTTGATAATCGGCTTAGATCGTCTTTATCCTCTTCAGATAAAATTTGATGTTTTGTTTGTGAAAGAATTTTTTTGATGACTTCATTACTCTTTAGATCAGCATCTGTAATTGGGGAATCATCATTTTTTGTAGATGTTTCATAATCTCCTAAATAAATTTCCAAAATAACTTCACCTGCTTCTTTTGCAGCCTTGATAGCTATGTCTAATTCAGGAATTCTATCAGGAATTGGAATGTCTTTCAATAGTAATTACCTAAGTTGTAAGTTCTGGCTTTAATGTCCAGGCAACTCCTAGAACAATAAATGGAATTGACATTACTCCAATGATGGCAATTATGGTATTGAACTGTGCAGCTGAAACCTCTGGATTGTTAACTATCCATGGTAAAGGCAATGTGATGATAATCCAAATAACTCCTAAAAGAACAATCAATTTTGCTTTGGCTTTTTTGTCTTTCATAATTTTTTGATCTCCGGAGTTGTATTAAATTCATGTGAATTCATTTTATTGATTCTCCTCCATCTACTGTAAGAATTGCACCTGTAGTCCAAGATGCATCATCTGAGGCAAAATATAGCACTGCTTTTCCTACTTCATCTGGTTGTCCAATTCTACCAATAGGATGCTCATTATCCATGAATTCTTTGTCTTTCTCAGTTTTCAAGAAAGGTTTTGTCATGTCCGTATCAACAACTCCAGGACAAATACAGTTAACTCTGATTTTGTTTTTTGAATATTCTAGTGCCCAACATTTAGTCAATAATATCAAAGCAGCTTTTGATGCAGAATATGCATCTGCATTAAATCCTTGATATGCCTTGATTCCCGCATCTGATGAAATATTTATTATTGAACCCGATGTTTTTAGTAAATGAGGAATTGCCGCCTTAGTATATCGGAATTGCCCTGTCAGATTTACATCTAATACTTTATTCCATTCCTCCTCATCAATTTCATGCAATTTTTTTATCTCTGGAAATATTCCCGCATTATTTACAAGAATATCTAACTTGCCAAATTTTTCAATGATTTTGTTTATTACATTTTTTACATCATTTGTTTTTCTAATGTCAGCTGCAATGGCTATAGCATTAGGAATTTCCATAACTGCTTTTTCTAATCTTTCTTTGTTTTTTGCAGTAATTGCAACAGTTGCACCATTTTCTGATAAAATTTTTGCAGTGGCTAATCCTATACCACGACTTCCACCAGTTACCAATGCAACTTTACCTGATAATTTCAATAATGTTCAGACTCAAATTCGTAATTTATAGATCCATTAGTTGATGAATAGATATCAAAAATTACATAAAAAATGATGATTTTATATGAAATTTAATGTTAAATCTTAAATACTTAAAGTTCCTATAATAATCAATGTCGAAAGATATAATTGCTATCGACTAAAACTGCGTAGCCCCGCAGAACGAAAAAGGTGATCAAGCGTTAAACGATTGACAAAGAGAGGAAATCTCTCAGTGTTCTGTAGCAAAGGGGTATACGCCTTTTAATTTTCTAAAATATCTACAGATACAGAGCCCATAGTTTCTCCATTTGGATTAATAGAAATTGAAATTTCCTGCGTTTCAGAAATGAAAATCTCTTTGTCTCCATCATAATTCCATGTAAAATATTCAGATATTGCAGTTTGGTGTGATGTACCTATTAGCTTAAAATCTTCAGAAAAATTAAAAGTATCTCCATTCAGAGTAATTGACAAAACTTTTGGGCTGCTTCCATTTGGAACAAATCTGAAAGAATATTTCCCTTGCTCAAGAGAAAATGAATCACTATACACTCCACTAGCGTAAAGTTTAGGATCTGCAAGTGTTACATGAAATATGACATTATTTTCCTTATCAGATGAATCTGATGAGAAACTGACTATCCCAATTATGATTATCAAAATCACTGGAATTATGACTATTTTTTTATTCAATGTTACACGCATTTTCATAATCTCAAATTAGAAAAATCTATCTCCAAAAAGAGCCTACTGAACCTTAGTTAGTAATTTTTAATGTCCTGTGAACCATTCTTAACACCGGAAATTAAGTACATATTCTAAAATTAAACTCATGCCTAATTTGTCTGATAAATGGTCTAGTCAGCCTAAACCTAGTGTTACTGAAAAAATTAATGATACAATCAAGCCTAAAGGCCCCTTGAAACCAAGAGTTCAAGAAGGAATTAAAAAATTACAATTACAAATTAAAAAATTAGATTCTATGTTGACAAATCTACAAAATCGTGACGCAAAACTGTTCCAACGAATTGTAGAAGCGACACAAAAACATGATAGTCAAACTGCCAAAGTTCTTGGGAATGAATTGGCAGAAGTAAGAAAAGTTTCAAAGATCTTGAGTAGCGCCCGAATAGCCTTAGAGCAAATTGAATTAAGATTATCAACATGCAGTGATCTTGGAGACACTGTAGTGGCAATTATGCCAACAATGGGCTTGATGAAGAATCTCAAATCATCCCTTGGTAAAGTGATGCCAGGAGCAGAGGCAGAAATTGGTCAGATGGCTGAAATGCTTGGAGGCTTTATGACAGAGAGTTTCTCCGGAGATGCAGCATTTGGAAATGATGCAACTACCAGCGCTGAATCCGAAAGTATCTTGAAAGAAGCTGCTGCTGTTGCAGAAAGTTCAACAGGTCAAATGTTCCCATCAGTTCCTTCAGATACAACCTCATCAATTCAAACGACCACAAAGTTTTACTAAAAAACATAACTATATTTTCAAAAAATCCTTTTTTACATAACTTGATACTTTGATGCGTTAAAAGATCTAACTTTCTAGAGAATCTCTAGATTCTTTTATTTTCTTAACTCTACTGCCTTCATCATCAATAACTTTATCAACATTAGAAAGTTTTTCTCTTAGGTTATTGATTATGGAACCTACTTCATCAGCCTCATTTTCTACTTGTTTTCTTTTATTAGTTAGTTCTTCAATTCCCCTATTTTCTTCATCGATATATTGACTAACTTTCTGAAGCTTTTCTTTTAGATTTTTAATATCAACTGATTCTTCTTCAATATCTTTTTCAAGTAATGTTCTCTTATCCTTTAGATTCTTAATCATTAAACCAACATAGTCTATGGCCTCTTCTAATTTTGCCCGTTTACCCATTAATTCTCCAATTCCAATTTGACTTGATGAATTAGTCATTGAACTAGATTCGTCAGAATCACTTTCCATTCTTTCTTCTACCATTTCCCCGCCTTCTTCATTTTTGAATTTATCAAACATTTTATGATTTACTTTTAAAAATGGGAATAAAAAGTTACATTGCATCTCAAAGCTGACCTTGTGAATGATTTTTATTCAATTAAAGAAAAAATGGTGATTATCTCACCGATATTGAGCTTTTGAATTCTTGGTTGGACCCAATTGGTTTTTCTGAATTTATGGTCATTTCTCCTATTTGCAGTAATCTGATATCTTGAGTTGTCTCAGGATTCTTTATCACCAAATTCATTAAAGCAAATGCACAGACACTGCTCATCTATTTCCATATTGTTTTGAGAAAATACAACTTTGATTCTCAGATATATTCATCTGATGAAATATCCCATAGCCTCTCTCCAATCTTTGATGCTTTCCGATCAAAGATGACAATTCCTGAATTATAGGCCTTGTAATTGACGTATGCCCATGATGAAACTCCAAGTATCAATAGAATTACTAATAGTTTGAGTCTGGGATTTTACTCTGTATACGACTTGTCTGAATGATGGATTAGGAACGGCTAGGAATAATCCTGTTCTTTATATACGAAAATCCATCAAAATTTAAGAAAAAATACTCAACTTGATCAAAAAACTCCAAAAGTTAATTTTTTCCAAAATTTTCTCTTTCTTTGAATCAATTTTTAGGCATGATTTTTTTCCAAAATTTTCTCTTTTTTTGAAAATCATCAAAAATCTGATATTTTTTTGATGAAACTACCGTTCCGCTATGCGTTCCGCTATGAGGTTTCAAAATGTTCCTCATAAACTACATTATTGTATACTAGAGCATGTCAAAACAACAATACAGGTCCGAAATGGGCATAATGGGTGATATCTTAGACGTAACCGCTGATGGCGGCCGTGGTGGAGTCATTGTATCTGCAATCTCTCGCAAAGCCAACCTATCTCACTACGCAGTACTAGACAAATGTGAGAAACTGGTAGAAGCAGGCTTAGTCGAATCCGTCAAAAATGACAGGAATAGGGTCTTTTTGATTACTGAAAAAGGACTCCAGTTTTTCCAGGAATTCAAGAGATTTCAGGGATTAGTAGAAAGCATGAATCTAAGGTATTGAGCATATGAATCCAGAAATCGTACCAATCCATAGGAATGAGTCTCTTCGAGAAGATGGAATGCTTTTTGTAAGGACTGAGGGCATTGTCGATACAATGGTCAAAATACCTCTTTTGGTAGCTAGCATGATTATTGTAGCCGCGATAATGCCAATTCAGTCTTCATTCAGTTCTCCTAGAACCCTAGATCTAATAATTTATCCAGATGGTTCAACACATGTTTCTACAGAAATTGATGTAGATCCATTTGCCATTGATTATGAACTGGATCTATTTGGAAGCACTGTTGATAATTTAGTTGCTGTTGGTGAAAATGACTTTTTACTTGATGCTACTGTTCTAGGTGATTCTGCGTTAATTGAAACTTTTGGCTCTTCTGTAATTTCAGTAGAATATGATATTCATGATTTAGTATCCAAACAAGGTAAAGTTTGGACATTTTCCTTAGATGCTCCTTCTGATTTCACATTACTTTTACCAAAAAATACTGCCATAGTTGGCATGACTAATCTTCCAATAAACATGGAAATTATTAATGATAAAAATCAGCTAACTCTTTCAAGTGGTAATGTTGAGATCAACTACCTTTTCAGTACTCTTACAGTAATTCCTGACTCTAAAGAACCAATTAATCCTGCATCTCAACTAGACACTACTACATATGCAATAGTTGGTGGAGTAATAGCTGCTGCAGTAATAGGAGCTGTAGTAATCACTCGTTCTAAACAAAAAATTGTAAAACCAGTACAAGACCAACAATCGACTCAACTAACACAATCTGAAACAATTGACACAGAATCAATTTTCAAACTAAGACCGGATATTCGTGAAGATGATAAAGAGATAGTGAAGTTTATCTCTAATAATGGAGGAGAGGCACTTGAAAGTGAATTGCGTAAAAAATTCTTACAACCAAGAACCACTATGTGGCGTGCAGTAAAAAGATTGGAGCGTAATGGAATTATTGAAATTGAAAAGAAAGATTTGCAAAATCTGGTAAAACTACGAAAGGACGTGGAGGAAGAGGAATGAAAACACTAGCATTATTTACAATTTTTGTCTTAGTTTTTGGAACGCTGTCTACGTCATTAGCTAATGACGCATATGCACAAAATGATCCCAACATTCTATTACGAATTGCTGAGCAGGCAGACAAACAAATCAAAAATCAACTAGATAGATCTTATGGCGATTCAGTTCCCTCTGATGTAGAGGATCTATATGATAATGCACATGCAGCGGTAGAATCTCTAAAACATTCTTTACCTGATGATGTGGAACAAGCAAGAGAAGATTTCCTTACGGCAATGAAACTGTTCCAACAAATCTCTAGAATGGCTTCTACTACTACAGAAGCAAAAGTAAGTGTTGCATCTGATGCGACTGACAGAGATCTCAAAAGTGAGTTGAATAGATTACACAAATATTTCCAGAGCCTAAAATCAATATCTGAAAAACAAAAAACAGGAATTGAATTATCTGAAATTCAAAGGTTATTCACTTTAGCTAATCAACAGATTGGAACTGGTGATACACAAGGTGCAATTCAAACAATTGATGAAATAAGATCACTAATCGACTCAATTAAAGAAAATATTCGTGACTATTCATCTAATTCTGCATCAGACAGAGTCAAGGTATTCATCCAAAATCAACTAGAAAGAATCCAAAAAATATTGGAAAAAGCAAATTCTGCTGATGAAATTACAGAAGCTAATTCCTTGATTGAAGAAATTGAATATTTGATATCAGAAAATAAAATCTCTGAGGCAAAGAAAAAATTTGGCGAATTGAACAAAATCATTAAAACAATCAAAAAATCAATTCGCTAGATAGCATAAGCTTCATATACATTTTCTAAACAATTTGAGCATGGCATCTAAAGCAATCACTGTTGGTGTAGGAATTCCAATGATTATTGTAGGTGCTTTGATGGCTTGGCTATGGGCTCCATTAGAAGGATATCTTCAAAATCAAATAGAACTCGTTGGAAGCACAATTGGATTATTAGGAGTGATATTCTTTATTTCTGGATTATTTTATAGAAAAGAACCAATAATGCATTAAAAACTCATTGAATAAATAATGAAAAAAATTACAATTATTACTTGAAAGTCAGATTATTTGAGATATTTACATCAGTTGAGGGTGAAGGAATTCTTTATGGAACAAAGACTCTTTTTGTTAGATTAGCAGGATGTCCTTTTACTTGTTTTTATTGTGATACAAAGGAATCACTACCACTTGATTCTGGAACAGAATATTCAATTGAAGATGCAAACAAGCTAATTGATTCTAATTTAAAAAATCAGACCTACAAAGTCAATTTCACTGGTGGTGATCCACTAATTCAACATGAAGCAGTAGCACTACTTGCAAAACATATCCAAGACAAAAAAATTCCCACATATCTTGAATCATCATGTTTTGATATTGATAGATTTGATCATGTTTTACCGTTTATTGATATTGTTAAAATTGAATTTAAAACAAAAGATTCTGGCTTTGTTGATTTGAAGCACTATGAAAAATTAATTGGCCATACAATGAAATGTCTCCAATCCTCTGTAAAATCAAAGAAAACAACATACATCAAAGTCGTTGTTAGTTCAAAAACCCAGCCAGATGAATTTAAAAAATTAGTAAAGGAAATTTTTGATATTGTATCTAAAGATGACATTGATGGATTCATCATCCAACCTACATATGGTATTTCAGAGCCATCCCTAGATCTTTTATTGGAATTATATGATTTGGTGTATCCCCATTACATTGATGTTAAGGTAGTCCCTCAATTACACAAATTCATTGGAGCCCCATAATATTGGCACCTGCCTAAAAATCCGATTAGGTTCAAATACTAGAAAAATCTTGTGAGAATATTAAATGGACCAAGAGCGCGTAAAAAAACTTGTTAGAGAATTAATTATTGAAGTTGGCGAAGATCCTACACGTGAGGGTCTACGAGAAACCCCTGAAAGAATTGCAAATATGTACAAAGAAATCTTTAGTGGATATGATTCTGACTCTGAACTATCAGTCCAATTCTCAGAAGATTCTGATGTAGTAATTGCTCGTGACATTCAATTTTATTCAATGTGTGAACACCATATGTTACCTTTTTACGGAAAAATTCACATTGCATACTCTCCAAATGGTAGAGTCTTTGGAATATCAAAACTTGTTAGACTAGTTGAAAAATATTCAAAAAGACTCCAAATTCAAGAACGATTGACAAAAAATATTGCTGATGAGCTACATTCTCAGGGAGTGAAAGGAGTCGTTGTTTTAGCTGATGCAGAGCACCTCTGTATGAAAATGCGTGGAGTCAAAAATGATGCAACGCTATCCTCATCTGCATTCAGAGGCATTTATGAAAATAAGGAAGAAAAGGCAGGCATCATGTCTCTAATTAAACAGCGCTCCTCCGATTTGTCCTTTTAGACAATCTGAAAAATTAAATAATCAATATTTTTGATCACAAGCATGGGAGCAAATCCGTATATTCACATTCCAAAGGAGTCTTGGCCCAACTGGACATGGTATGCAATTGAGTGCATAATTGTAATTGCAATTTCTATGTTAGCATCAAGTAAAATCACTGATTCAATTGAAGGACTCACTCCAGAAGTTCAAAACTATGTGTTTATGGGAATTGTTGGTCTGTTCTTTTTGGTTTGGTATATTGGAATTAGAGGATTGATTCTAAAAAAGAAAATTCTCAGAAATAGTTACTAAAATCATTTGAGATATTTTGTTTTGTCTGTAATTCCTGCTTTTGCAAATGCATTTTTTCTATTGTTACAAGATTCACAAATTCCGCAAT
Source organism: Candidatus Nitrosopumilus sp. (assembly GCA_036525555.1). Lineage (GTDB taxonomy): Archaea > Thermoproteota > Nitrososphaeria > Nitrososphaerales > Nitrosopumilaceae > Nitrosopumilus. The sequence goes on along the minus strand of DATDAD010000027.1, from coordinate 11,414 downwards.
GATGCTTTTTGCTAGAATAACAACTCCATGTTTTGAATATGGAATTGCCCAAAACTTTCATTCCTGTTTTTAGCAAGTCACTTTTTGACAATCCCTGACGATAAGGCGACCAAATTTCAATCTTCTTTCTAAGTTTTGATTCAATTCCATCTATCTCACCTTGATTAAATGCAGTTTCAAGTTTTTTTGCAAAGTTTGGTCTACAATCAGGATAGTGTTTGTCTCCAGTATGAGCACCATAAGCTACTAGAGAAGCATTTAGAGTAAAAGCCCATGCTGAGGCAATAGATAGAAAAACTGCATTTCTGATTGGAACTACAATAGAGTATTCAAACTTGCTGGGAATTTTTCTTTTAGAGCTTGTTAAAACGTTAGAATTTCCATACAAGTCTTTCATAAACCCAATATCGATAATTTTATGCTGTTTTAGACCTAGTTTTTTTGCAAAAGATTTGGCAGCTGCAATCTCACTATTTGCTTTTTGTCCGTATGAAAACGTAATTCCATACAACTCATATTTTGATCTCAAATATGAAACTGCGCACACAGAATCAACACCACCGCTGAAAACAATAACTGCCTTTTTCATAATTCATTCAACTATTTTCTCTTGTCTGCTGCACCTTTACTAGGTTTACAAATGATAGTTTGACATTTTGTATTTGCAGATGCAAATCCTTTAGACATGGCCAAACTGATCTTTTTCAAATCGGCTGAACTTTTTGAAAATGCAATCACTGAAGGTCCTGCCCCACTTATTGTTACACCCAATGCGCCTGCATTAATGGCATTTTCTTTAACTTTGGTGAATCCTGGAATCATATGCTTTCTTGCAGGTTCAACTATCACGTCTTTTATTGAATTTCCAATCATTTCAGGATCTTTTTTCATAAATCCTGCTACAATTGCAGAAGCATTTGATAAATTCAAAATACTATCTGTTAGTTTGATCTTTTTTGGAATTACTCCTCTTGAAACCTTGGTTTTCTTTTTTGGAACACTAATTGTTGGAACTGCAACACACATTCTAAGATTAGATGGTGGTTCTATTCTAATTACATCCAAAGGATTTGTCTTTACAATTACAAATCCTCCTAATACAGAAGCTGCCACATTATCATAATGAACTGTTCCGGCACTAGCTTTTTCTCCAGATCCTGCAAACTCTACCAAACTATTACCATCAAGCTTTAGGCCAAATAATTTGTCAAATGCCACTGCAGTTGCAGCAGCTGATGCGGCACTACTTCCCATGCCAAAGCCTGCAGGAATTCCTTTTTTGATTTTGATTTCAACACCTTCTTTAATTTTGAATTTTCTCTTCATGTTTTTTACAACTAGTCCTGCAGTATTTCTTTCAGGGTTTACAGGAATGTCATCATCTGTGATTATTTTGATTCCATTTTTTGTCCTAGTTAATGTGACTGTGTCATAAAATGCATCTAATGCTAATCCAAACACATCAAAACCTGGACCTAGATTTGCAGTAGAAGAAGGAGCCTTTACTGTAACTTTTGTTACCATTTAATCTTCTACCTCCTCGCCCAAATTAAGAATTCTGCTTAGTGCACCTTCAAGATTCACAAAGCCGTCTCCTGTTACGTTTGATATTGGAATTAGTCCCTGCGCAAACCCGCCCAAATTTAGCCCTCGTAAAATATTTGTAGTTAGTGTGTATGTGTCACCATCTGTATCCTTAGCAATAGCGTTTTCCAAAGTTTTTAAATTTGTAGACCATTGCAAAATATCTTTTAATTTATCAACTATAAGATCTGATTTTGTAAGAACGTTAATTGTTGGTAAATTCAAACGTAATCTTATTGATGTAGCAAGTAATGCAATTGAAACAAAATTTACTGGAGTATTGATTAGTACACCATCAAAAAGAAATATGCTTGTTTTTTCTTCTGATGTAAGATTTTCAATAATGAAACGTCCACTAGAACGGTATGCAAATAATTCAATCTGGCCTGGCGTGTCCACAATTAGATAATCTGGATTTACTTTGTTTACGTCATTTTGAATCTCATCTATTTTTGATGCAATCAAATCATTTGCCATTACCATGGCACCATTTGGTCCTAGATCATATTGTTGCATGATTGATACATAATCTACATAATCCCTGACATCCACATCACAAGTATAGGCTAAATTCTCCACACCGGGATCCAAATTCAGTACTGCTGCAAATGCCCCATTTTTTGTGTAATATTCATGAAGCTTTGATGAGAGTAATGATTTTCCTGACCCTGCAGTACCTGAAACAAAAATTGTTTTCAATCCGTCTAATTTTGACTATTTGCTTATATTTCAAACTAGCTTGATTTTGAAATTTTTTCATGTGAAAATACCAAATTGGTATTCAAAAAGATCAATAATTTCCATTTTGCCTTTATCTAACTAAATTGTATTTTATCTGTGATTCAAAGCACATTAGATAAGGAATCTTACCTCAAAGATTTAGTAGTAAAATTACTTCGAGAAAGAAATCTTTCAAACTTTGACATGCTTGATTCATTATTTGAAGAAATCAAGCAGGAACTTGAAAATCAGCCTAAATCTTGAGATAATCTCTAGTTTTCATGCCTGATTCTAGGCATGGATATTTCCTGACTGGAAATGTACTCAACTTTCATATTTGATTCCCCAAAAAAATCATCAAATGAACTGGAGATTAATTGCTATTCCTATTACATTAATTCCAATTTTCCTAATTGCGATCCAATTTGATATTCAATTAGATGATATCTTAGCTATCGGATTACTTCCATTCGTTGGAGCAATTGTTGCCATGATGATAAAATTAGGTCTCCAGGGAATCAAATTTGCATATATTGCACGAAAATATCTTGGGAATTTTGATTCATTTTTCAAATTAGTAGGAGTCAGAGTTGGAAGTGAGTTTATCAAATTTACAACTCCAATGTTTGTTGGTGCAGAATTTGTTGTGATATATTATTTGCATAAAAAAGGCGCAAAGCCTGCCAAGTCTGCATGGATTGCAATAATGGATATTGTAACTGAAGTATTGGCAGCAGGTTTGCTATCTATAATGGCAGGAATTATTGCATTGCTAAATGGTGCATATGTTGTTGCAACAGTTATTTTAGCTACGAGTATTGTAATCACATCATTATGGATGGTAATGTTCTTTCTCTCTTCAAAACATACATTCCAAGTTCCTAAAGTCTTAGGAAGTCTTGCTACAAGATTTGGAAAAGAAAAAGGAACCAAAGCCATTGAAAAAACAAACACATGGATGGAAGAAGTATGTACAATGAGCAGAGAAAACCTCAAAACTTCTGAATCTAAAAAAATCTTTACTGTTTCATTCTTGTTTTCCATAGTATCTTGGTGTTTCTATGGAATTTCCTTCATGATTATAGCAATGGGAACTGACTTTGTTATCAACGCTTTTGATTCTATAATGGCAGTAATGGGAGCTAATGCAATAGGTAACTTGCCAATTACAATAGGTGGTTCAGGTCTTGCAGAGTTTGGAATTGTAGCTTACATCAACAATTTAGATCCATTTGCGTTTGAAATTTCTGAAGGAATTTTGGCCTGGGATGCAGTTATTGGTTGGAGAATCGCTACATACTATGTTCCGATAGCAGCTACATGGCTACTTTTGGTAAAATTAGCCTTGAGTAAAATCCCAAAATCTTCATAGAAACCACTTTATCTTTAAACGATTTTTTCTCATTTGTGAATTTCAAGGATAAAGTTGTTTTAATCACTGGAGCATCATCAGGAATTGGCAGAGAATCTGCAATAGAATTTGCAAAACTTGGAGCTAATATCGTCTTAATTTCTAGAACAAAAGAAAAACTTGAACAAGTTGCTGATGAATTAAAAAAGTTCAATGTTACCACACTAACCTGCCAATGTGATGTGTCTGATAAAGATCAGGTAAAACAAATGTCAAAAACAGTTTTAGAAAAATTTGATTCAATTGACATTCTAGTAAATAATGCAGGTTTTGCAATTTATGGTTCTGTATCTGAACTCAGTATTGATGAAATAGAATCTCAGATGGAAACCAATTATTTTGGAATGGTTTACCTCACCAAAAATTTTCTTCCATCCATGTTGGAGAAAAAATCTGGCCATATTGTCAATGTTGCATCTGTTGCAGCAAGCTTTGGCTTACCTGGAATTGCTTCTTACTGTGCATCAAAATTTGCAATGCTTGGATTTTCAGAAGGTCTAAAACATGAACTAAAAAATTCTGGAGTTGGAATTACTGTTGTTAGTCCAATTATGGTTAGAACCAATTTCTTTGAACATCCATCATTTGAAAAAATGCCAAAATTTTCTCCAACCTCACTTAGCTCTAAAACAGTAGCAAAAGCGATCTTAAAAGCAGCAAATTCTCCAAGATTGGAAATTATAGTTCCATCAGTAGTACGAGGAGCAGTATGGATGAAAAACACATTTCCATATTTTATTAATCCAATTTTAGGCAAATCTTTCAAAAAACAACTAGATTCAATGAAAAAAGACTAGGTTTATTCTTCTAAATCTTCATCTGCAGATTCACTAGAGCCTACATCTAGTAATTCCAATGATTTCAAATCAAATTGATATATTGCCTTCATATCAATTTCTTTTTCTTTTTCTAGAAATTCTGAGACCTTTTTGCTTAATGGTGCTTTATGTTGATCAAAAACAAACTCGTAAACTTCACCCTTTAGTAAATCATCTATTTTGATAGTTTTTGGTACATCCATTGTTACAATATGTCGACCATCTTCTACAGCATCATACAATTGGACATCTATCTTGTTGTCTTCATAATAAAATTCCAGGATATACCCCTGTTTTTTTAACTCTTCAGGTTTTTTGAATTTTGCATTCTGAATTTCATCAGTAACCCATTGTGGTATTTCATCTTCTTTCTTTTTTACCATGGTAACCCACTCTAGCTTTCTGCTTTTTCTTTTTTACTCTTTGACCACCATTCAAGATAGTCATCGTGTTTATCATCACGTGTTCTTTCTCTTTGATTTAACTTGAATCTGATATCTGAAATTTCTTCTCTTGTTGCGTACAATCCACATCTCTTACAAATGAAATGCCTTCTATTCTTCTCATCCATTTTCATTGGAATATCGATTTCATCAAATAATTTGAACAAAGCATCCCTGTTTCTGTCCTCTTCTTCTGGAAAATCTTCTATGTATTTGGCTTCTATCTTCTTTTTCTCTCGTGATGTACATTCGGGACAGTTAGGCACTAAGATTTGGCTTAATTTTTTCCATAAAAGCGTTCCCACAATCATCACTGATCGATATTATCTGACACGCGGATTTTTTCATCATCCCTTGCGGTCCGTTCGCCCATCGAAATCCCGCGTGCCAGATGAGCAAAATTATTAAAATAATCTATTATCTCTTTTCTTCTAATACTTGAGCAGCAATTTTTGCTGAATTTTCTGCTCCATTTGGAACAAAATTCTTTGAAAAATCATTCAAACTATCTTGAAATTCCGCATAATTTTCTTTAATTTTTGATATGCCTCTAATCACTTGACTTGGCTTAATTGCTAGCACGCCCAAATTCTTCTCTTCAGCCCATCTGATATTGTTTGTATGCTCATCATAAATTGGAATTCCAACTATTGGCTTTGATTTTCCACCCATAATTTCTCCCATTACGGTATGAGATCCATTAACAACAGCATATTTACACAAATCCAAAATCGTATCTTTTTCTTGTTCTGAAAGAAAACCAATATCAATTTGTATCCAATCAATCTTTTTTTCTAACGCCTCTGATATTGAATAATTTTTTCCATCTCTTCCAATTACTGAATCTATGCTAGGATCATTTTTTGCATGTGAAATAATTCTTTTTTCTTCTCTCATCTCATCCTGATGAAATACTTCCTGATATCTTTGACCAGTTCCATCATTAGTTGATTTGTTTCCTGTTCTCATCCAATATCCAAATTCATTATTTTTAACTAATTTTTCTAGCTCTGATTCTTCCTCTTTTCTGATTTTTTTATCAGTAAAATGTCCAACATAACTAACTTTTTCTTGTGCATCCTTGGTAAAATTTAGATTAAATTCACACATTGTATACGGTGGTGGTGAATCTGCTACAAGAATTCTTGATGCTTTGGCAATTTGTTTTGCAACAAATATCAACGAAGGATAAAGATATGATCTTGAATTATATAATTTTGGTCTAAACTGATTTGTCACAAATAAACTTGGAATATTTCTATTTTTAGCTAGAATGTTTGAACCCATATCTCCATCATTAATTACAAGATCAAACTTTTCTTTATTGTAGAGCTTTCTCTCTTCCCTCAAATAGTTTGTAATCTGTCTAACTAGTGATGGATTTTTTGAAATTGGTAGTAGCAAATTCATCAATGATTTTGAAACACTTGGTCCGAATTTTCCATCAATTGGGGTTGGCATCAAAATTTCATGGATTTTTTCTTTTTGATCAGGAAATTTTTTTAATAGTTTTTCATAAACATGATCTTTACTTGAAAAATGAACTTCAAATTCTTCCTTGATATATTCACCTAGAACGTCATTTAGCCTCATCATTCTTGAATAATGACCGCTTCCCCATGGATAGATGAATTCCCCTATTTTGAGCATAATATGAAACTCAATGTGCCGTTTAAATTCTCAGTGATTCTCTAGCGAATCTAAAATATCATGAACATTGTTAGGTCCTAGTTCAACTGTAATGGTTTTCTTTGTTTTCAGTGCAGATTCAACTTCTTTTTTTGAAAAAGATGGAATTTCATTTGTTGTAATAGTGACCATTTTTTCTAATTTTTTGATGTTTCTTTCCAATCCAATCTCTTTTGCTTCATCAAACAAACTAGAATCCACACCAGCTAGTGGCAGAATAGGAATTTTCTTTTTTTCAAAAACTTGTTTTAATGAATTATCGATAAATTCTGGAGAAAAAACTAGTGGAGATAACGCTAATGATACACGGGTGTTAGGATATCTTACTAGTATCTCTAATATAGAATTTATAAAAATTAGATAATTTTTGGTTCCATTAGGATTAATTTTAAGATGTAAAAATTCAAGTTTTATTTTGTCTTGCACTAGTCTTGGAATGATCTGATTAATGATCTTTGCAAGATTCATCAACTCTGATTTCTGCCTATAACAAACTAGTATCTCCACATCATGACCTTGTTTGATCGTCTCATAACAAGAAACCGCAGAGATCTCATCAAATATTGCACAAATAGTTTTTTGATTTTGTAATTGATATGGTATTCCCCCTTTACCTTTATCTAAAAAAATGCAAACATATGCACTACTTTTTGTTAAATATGTATACAATAATTTATCAAAATTTTCATCTGTTCCTGGATGAGCTCCTGAACTTACCTTCTTTTCTATAATATTTGACGTAGCTGCAATTTCGACATCCTTTGTTACAAATCCTTTTGATATTCCGTCCACTTTGACTAGAAATTTCTCTCCCTTTAGGAGCAAGTTGCCACCAATAGAAGTAATTTCAGAAATTATATTTTGAAAATCATTTTTAACTTGTCTTGCAATTGCAATCTTTTCAATTCCAAAAAGTAAATTGATTGCTGATAATGCAAAGACAGGATCGTTTGCATCAACTAGAATAACATCCCCATCACGTTTGACAGACTTGAATTTCTGATTTTTTATTTTGAGAATCTTTTTAATATTTGAAATTAGTTGTGGAATTTTATTTTTTGAAAATATAGTTGGAAAAACTACAACATATGCCATTTCATTCATATTCTCTATTTTGAAATCTACTTGTTTATAATTTAGGATAAAATTTCGGGTAATCAATATAAAACAAATAATTTCACTGATATTGTGACAAAATTCACTCAAGAGCAAGTTGATGATTTGAACTCAAAAATCAAAACTACTGAAGAAGCATTACAGTGGGTCTCAGATAATCTTCATCCTAAAGTTGCCAAAGCATCAAGTTTTGGTGCTGAAGACGCTGTTGTTATGGATATAATGATAAAAATTAATCCGAAATTTCGATTCTTTACTCTTGATACAGGGCGATTGCCACAAGAAACCTATGACATTATAGATATTGTGAGTAAAAAATACAATATTTCTGTTGAAGTTCTATTTCCTAATACTCAAGAAGTAGAAGATATGGTTCGTGATAAAGGAATGAATCTGTTCTATGATAGTGTAGAAAATAGAGAACTATGCTGCGAAATTAGAAAAGTTCATCCAATGAACAAAATGTTGAGTACACTTGATGGCTGGATCACTGGATTAAGGCGTGATCAGACCAAAAATCGTGAAAATGTAAAAATCTTCCAAATAGATCATGGACACGGAGGAATTTTAAAAATAAACCCAATAATTGATTGGACTTGGGATCAAATTCAAGAATACATTAAGAAAAATAATTTACCATACAACAGTCTACTTGACAAAGGCTATCCTAGTATTGGATGTGAACCATGCACTAGACCTATCAAACCTGGTGAAGATCTAAGATCTGGACGATGGTGGTGGGAACAAGGTGGAAATAAAGAGTGTGGCCTTCATATAGAGCGTAAAAAAACGGATTAGTATGCCAGAAAATAGTTCAATCAAACCACACGGTGGAATTCTAGTAAACAAAATTAAAAAAATTGATCCTACTGGATTATTCTCAATTACAATCAGTGAAGATCTTGCAAATGATGTTGAAAACATTGCAGATGGAATATTTAGTCCGTTAGAGGGATTTTTAAATAAACAAGACTTTGAAAGTGTCATTTCACGTGGCAGACTAGCTAATGATTTAGCATGGACGATTCCAATTGTACTTGATGTAGATTCAGAAACTGCATCTAAAATGAAAGAATCAGGAGATGTTTTACTGAAAAATCCAGATGGCACAGGCGTTGCAGTATTACATGTTGAGGAAACATTTTCTTTTGATAAAGAAAAAACTGTACAGGGAGTCTATGGGACTAGTGATTCATCACATCCAGGTGTTGCAAAAACAATGTCAATGAAAGATTATCTGGTTGGTGGAAAAATTGATTACATTCAAAGACCAAATGACACTGAAATCAGAAAAAATAGACTAACACCTACTCAAACACGAGAGGCTTTTGCAAAAGCTGGATGGAAAACAATATGCGCATTTCAGACTCGAAATCCACCACATGTCGCTCATGAAATGCTTCAAAAAACATCAATTACAACACGTGACGGTGTATTTGTAAATCCAATAATTGGAAAGAAAAAATCTGGTGACTTTGTAGATGAAGTTATTGTGAAATGTTACGAAACCATGATAAAATTATACTATCCAGAAAATAGATGCAAACTCGGAACATTGCATACTGAAATGAAGTATGCTGGTCCAAAAGAAGCAATTCATCATGCAATAATGAGACAAAACTATGGTTGCACTCATATCATAATTGGACGAGATCATGCAGGTGTTGGAAAGTTCTATGATCCAATGGCTGCACAAAAAATCTTCGATGACTATCCAGAGTTGGAAATTTCACCCGTATTCTTTCCAGCTTTCTTTTATTGTAAGAAATGTCTCACATACACTACTCCAAAAGCATGTCCACACGGTGATGATGTAAAAGAGCAAATAAGTGGAACTGCACTAAGAGAAATGATTCAAAATGGTCAAGCACCTTCAGAGTTTATTCTAAGACCAGAAGTGGCACAAGTAATTTTAGATCATCCAAAGCCATTTGTTGATTAGATTTTTATTCAATCAAATTTGCTTTAGCTTGTGAAGTATCTCTTTGCAATAATTTTACTTGGTGGAATTTTTCTATCGTCTGCATCTGCTCAGGAAACAAACAATCCATCATTAATCATTGATACATTAGAGATTCCTTCAGATGAATTCAACACTATAGTCCGTGAGTCACCAATTCGAGTTTTAGATGATGTCCATGCTGTTAGCTGGCAGGTGACAATTGATAACAACCTCCTATATGCAAATCCCCTTGGAAATGCGGTTCTAAGATTATACGAGCAAGAAAACCGTGATGAGTTTATTGAAGTAGGCATGGGTTCACAGCCTGACAACAAATTTTGGGTTGCAGTTCAAACTCCAAAAGAAGGATACATTGTAGTTCATAGAGACTTGGATAGAGGTTGGTATCCTGAGGCAAAATCCATTATATCTTTTACTGACAGGGCAGGATTAACTGTGAATAATGGGGCAAGAATTGTTGTAACTAATTTGGATATTGGAGAGTTTGCAATTCATTCTTACTCTGTTCATGGAATGGAAGGCTCTACTGATCCACCTGCAGTAAGTTCTGGAAGTATGATTGTAGAATTTCTATCTGGAGATCCTGCAAAGAATGTTTTTGCATTGTTTCCATTTTATGTAGCAGCTGGCATGGGTGTAATAGTTGGAATACTATTTCTAACTAAGAAGCGTTCTTAGATTTGTAAAATTTACAACTCTTTTTGATTTTACATACATTACACATTGGTGAAACTGGTTTACAGATATTCTGCCCATACATTACAAATGTATCATTAATATCGATCCAGAATTTTTTTGATATTTTTTTCATTAGTTCTTGCTCTGTCTCTTCTGGATTTTTTGTATCAACTAGACCTAGTCTGTTTGAAATTCTATGAACATGAATGTCTACTGGAATTGCTGGCTTTTCAAATGCGTAAACTAGAACACAATTTGCAGTTTTTCTTCCAACTCCTGGCAATTCTACTAGAGTCTCTAAATTATCTGGAACTTTACCTTTGTATTTTTTGTCAATAATTTTTGCAACCTCGATGATTCTTTTAGATTTTACATGAAAGAATCCAATTGACTTTATTATTTTCTCCACGTCTTTTACTTTAGCACCAGCTAGTTCTTTGGGATTTTTGTACTTTGAAAATAATTCCTTGACTGCCTTTGTTGTAGTCTCATCTTTGGTTCTAGCTGATAAGATTGTTCCAATTAGAATACTAAATGGACCAGTTTCAGCATCATGGAGATCCCTTAGTGCTGTAATTCTTGGTGGCTTTACAGCATTCATAGTACTAGTCATCCCATCAAGAATTTTCTTCATATTTTCTGATATTTTCTGCCTATTATTACACCTTGGAATGTTAGCCTGATCTATATTTCCAGATTTGGAAATATTGTCTGTCATATACGGCACAGACAAAGAGATCATTTTATTAATAGAAAAGACGACTAAAAAGTATGAAAAAATTACTATTTGTAGTTATTTCCACAATTATGATATCTGGACTCCTTTTAGGTGGTATTGATTCCAATGTTTTTGCAACTAAAGATGACAATAATGGTAAAGCTAAGGGTTGTGAAAATGCAAGTACAAAAAGTAAAGGCATTGAAAAAAATCCACACTGTGATGACAGTGAATTACCACAAAATACATGCGATGCAAATAATAATGGATCTAT
>DATDAD010000026.1:0-3084 GCA_036525555.1 Candidatus Nitrosopumilus sp. | reverse complement strand
TATTAATTTCAGCAAAATCAGGGGTTTATGATGATGAGAAAGTTTTATGCCTGGATGGGTATTTCGGTAGCAGCGTTAATTGTAGGTCTATTTCTATTATTCACTTAAGACGTAATTTCAAAATTAGGATTGCAACCAAGTTTGTTTAGAACCCCGTTAATATCTTCAATTAGGTTATTTTGTTGATCAATCATAGAATTAATTTTTTCACCTTGCGAATTTAATTTCGACAGTATATTTTGGGCTTTGTTGAATTCTGAGGATTCAAGTGTTTTACCTTCATAATACTGGTATTGTTTATAGTATTCATCATATTGAGATTGTTCACTGGCTATTTTAGCATCAAGGAATTCAATTTCAGATTGCAATTCTTCTTTGTCAATTAGCAATTGTTGCTGACCAACAAAAAGTTCTTCAAATCTTTCGGGTATAGTATATCCTTTTGAATTAAATGAGATTTCAGGTACTTCAGTAGAATACATCAAATGATCTTTTTTGCTTGAATGGCCCAACCCCAATGCGTGACCAATTTCATGCATCAAAATATTTGCAACCATATTCTCATCGTTTTGAACAAAATTAGATACACAGTCTTCTGCCCCAACAGAAATTTCTAAAACACAGTGAGTTAAAATTCCAAACAGGGCACTATTGCATGTTGCAAGTCCAGTATGAGTAGATGACGCATATTTTTGCCATTTAATTTCAATGTTAGAATTTTCAGATTGTATAAATTCCAAGTTTTTGTTAGATTGTTCCCAAGTCTCAATAGCTTTTTTTAATGCATCAATTGGGATTTGTTTATTTGGAATATCAGGAACATCTTCAAACGAATAGTAGATAATTTGATGATCCTTGGATGTAACAACATTAGATATTTGCTGAATACTTTCTATAGAGGGGGAAAATCCAACAGATGAAGTATCAAATTCGAACGGAAGTAAATCAGCATACCACGCATATCCAAGAATCAGAACAAATGCAACCAATGCAAAAATGGCTTTCATATGGATTAGAAGAGGAAATAATACCTAAAACTTTCTATCAGATCAAAGAGATTAGCCTCGATCGAATTTTTTAGCAAATTAAATCAATTTTTTCGCACTTTTTTTATTTTAAGTGAATTATAAAATAGGAATTATTGCCATGGAATAGCTGGATATTGGTAATCGCTTAAGGCAGTTCGACATTGATTACCAATTTTATCTGTGGCCAAAAAGTTCATTTTGGATGAGAGTTTTTCAAATAGTCTAATTTTTCTGTGTTGGAAAATAAAAAAGTATTGTGTTTTAACAATTTCAAAATGTTTTGAAATGCTGGGCACTCACAATCAATAGAAAAAAGTTCTTCACATTTGGGACACTGAATTACCTGATGAGTTCCCCAATCACATTCTATATCATTAATTATCTCAAAATGCACATGTTCATTACAAGTACAAAGTAATTCTTTTTGAAATTTTTCTTTTTTATTCACATCAGAGTTGATATGAAATTAAATATAATTTATTAACAGTGCAATTACCATCAAACTGTATTGATTTGACAGAATGTCCTACTTGTAAACTTGCAATGGAATCTCATTCTACAGAGGAACTGATGGAATGCTGTATGAAACAAGTAGGTGATGGATTATCTGAAGAAACGTCAGGGATTTGCCCAAATTGCAAACATGATATCAAAAAACATGCCAGTAAGGAATTAGCAGAATGCACACTTGAATTTTTGAAATCAGGAATAAATAACTGATTCAAGATAAGATTAAACACCGGAGAAAAACAGAAATTTTATTGGATCATACTACTAGAGAATTGATTGCAGAATTTTCACCAATGTGGACCAATAAAGAAATTTGGGAATTCGAACAGATTAATGAAGAACTGACATTTGACGCCGTATACACAGAACCTGGAAAATTTGAATCATGGAAATCAAAATTAGCTCATCCAGATTCAGATATTCGAGACATGATAGTAAGAACATTTGACAATTTCTTGGATGGAAATGAATTGTGGATTGCAAACAAAAATGAGGGAAAATTAGATAAAAAATATGTGGCATATCTGATGTCAGTTATAGCAGATGTCATGATTGAAGAGGAAATTTGCCTTAATTTTAGAATGGATAGTGATTGTCTAGTTACAAGAATTGATGAAAAAGCAGATGTAATTGATTGTAAAGAATTTTTTGAGGAATTTTACCATTTAGCAACAGGATTTAACTTTACTACAGATACAGGAATTCCAGAAGATGAAACAGAGGCGGAAATCTATCTTACCAGACTACAAGAAGAGTTTGATGAAAAAATGAAAAATAAACTAGGAGCAAAATATATGCCAGGAAACAATGATCCTGACACATTTAATGCCAAGGATTAAAACAAAAAGAGATAGTGAGATAATGTCAGAAAGAAAACCATATAGAAATTTTAAAAAAAGAGAACCCAGTTTGACAACAGAGCAAAAAGTTGAACAATTTATTAAAAGAAATTCTAAAAATGGTTATTTCACAAAAGTTTCAACTATTTCATACAAATTTGATGTCTCTGAAGACATGGCATGGAGTATTGTAGGAGAATTACTATCAAGCGGCTTGTTCGATTCAATTCATGATGAGTATACTGGAGAGATGAAACTTTGTGAAACTGGAAAGGCATATTCAATATTAGATTTGGAAAGAAAAAGGAAAAGAGAGAAATTTAGAGAAGCCAAGAAGCACCCTAAAAAGAAACAGTCTACACAAAAAGAAAACTCTTAATTTTAAACTAATTGATAATAATTTCATGGATGATGAGAATTTACCTGTACAATGTCATCCAATTTTAAAACTAAGAAAGAAAAAGCAAGAGGTAACAAAAAGTGATACAATGTAAATTATGTGGCACCCCCTTGGGCAAGGAACCAACCACAGAAGAATTAGAAACCCACTGGAAAAAACATCACATCTGGCATTGGGAATCAAATAAAGAAAAAACTCCTGAAGAAGCATTATTAAAAAAACGATAATCAACGTCTTGGAATAGTGGTCGTTTATAGCATGCCTAGACCACTAATCGAAGGCGTCATTAGTTATCTAGGCTCGAGAT
>DATDAD010000025.1:0-12928 GCA_036525555.1 Candidatus Nitrosopumilus sp. | reverse complement strand
TAGTAAAACAAGGTACATCATCAACATATGAAGTAAAAGCAACTGTTGATGTAACAAATGGCATGACTTTAAGAAGTACTTCTGAAACATTTGGTAATTTAGAAACAGGAATTTTCAAACCAAATGAAAATAATGCTGCTACAGATGCAGGACTCTTCCTCGACCCAATAATTATCGAGAATGGTTCTACAATGTTTGAGGTTACCGGAATGACTGATAGAGTAAGTCAAGACATCACATTGAAAGTAACAGCACCAAACGGAAATGTGGTAAAAGTTGATCAAATATCACCAAGACTTGATGGAAATTTCGCTGCTGAAATTACAGTAGGTGGTTCATTATGGAAACAAGATGGTTTCTACACTGTAACTGTGCAACAATTTGACGATCCAAAATATACTGCTTCAGCTGAAGTAGATATCTTAGACGGAGTTGTAGTACCAGAATTTGGTACAATCGCAGCAATGATTCTAGCAGTAGCAATTATCTCAATAATTGCAGTTTCTGCAAAATCAAGACTAAGCATCATTCCAAGATACTAAGTTCATACAACTTTTTTCTATTTTTAAATATACATAAATAGAGACGGGTGTAAATCGCAACAAGATGAACAATCGTACGTCGTTCGCGCTACTAGCCCTATTGACTGCAGTCGCTACAATAACTATGTCATCAGCATATGCACAGGAACAAAATCCAGCATGTGTAGGATGTTCCATCGAGGATGCAAAAGTAATGGCATCAAAAGCTCTGATGGATGCAATCCCCGTATCTGTTTGGACAGACAAAACAGAATATGGACATAGTGACATAATTATGGTAGAAGGTCAAGTAGCAAATACATCTGGATTTCCAGTTACAATTACTGTGATTAGTCCTCTAAACTCCATTGTTACAATTGATCAAATCACTGTAGCAGAAGATGGTAGTTTTGAGACAAGATTAAACACAGGAGGTGCAATGTGGAAATACGACGGTACCTACACCATTAAAGCAAACTATGGCAGTACTGAAAAAAGTAACAGTGTCAAAGTTGAATTAACTGGTGGAGTTGCACATACACCAGACTACACCACACCAACAACAGAATGTGGTGCTAAAGAACTATCTGCAAGTGGTCAATGTATACCATTTAGCATTTCAGGTGGAATGGTAACAAGTGCAATGCTCAATACTAATGACAACTCAATTGTCATTAAGATCAACGCTGAAGATGATGGAATACTAACAGTAAGCCCATCAGCAAAAGTCCAAAAAGGTATCTTTATGGTACTAGTAGATGGAGAAGAATGGGATGATGTTGAAATTGCTAAAAACAAAGTAACAATCATGTTCCCAGCAGGCGCTGAAACAATTGAAATAATTGGTACCTATGTGATTCCAGAATTTGGTACAATCGCAGCAATGATTCTAGCAGTAGCAATTATCTCAATAATTGCAATCTCTGCAAAATCAAGACTAAGCATTATACCAAGATATTAAAAGTCACACAACTTTTTTCATTTTTTCATTTTTTAATAGTAAAGGAAATATACAAACGAGTATTTTGAAATTTGTGGATTTAAAAATTTTTTATGGGTTAATAGCATTATTGATAATTTCTACCGGAACAGCGTTTGCACAAGAACCATTAATTTCAATTCAAACAGATGACAATAATTATGATGAAGGAGATGCAATTGTAGTTTCAGGAAATGTAAAAACAGTGATCGGTGAAACGCCAGTAATATTACAATTATTTAACGAAGGCAATTTGGTAGATATTGCACAACTTACAGTGGCACAAGACGGTAGTTTTACAAAAACATTCCTTGCAGAAGGAGCATTATGGAAAAAATCGGGAGACTATACAGTCATAGCATCATATCAAGAGTACCAAACTGAAACTGAATTTTCATTTACTCCAAAATCAAAAATGGTTGAAACAACAGAGCCTTACGAAGTAGATGCAGGAAGTCATGGAACTTTTGATGTGAAATATACCATCAAGGGTGGAACGGTTAAAAAAATGGTGGTAGATTCAGACATTTTTGGTGTGATAGTGCAAATCGATGCAACAGATGAAGGAACAATAACACTAGATTTGCCAAGAGAATTCATAGGGGCAGAAAAACAAGATGGTAAAGATGATACTTTTATCATTTTAATAGATGGGATAGAAGTAGCATATCAGGAATCAGTGGTTCATTCAGAATCCAGAGTGATAACAATCGAATTTGAAGAGGGAGATTCAGACATTGAAATTATTGGAACCTATGTTGTTCCTGAATTTGGAACAATTGTGATGTTGGTTTTGATTGTTGGGATTATGATGACTGTTTTAGTTTCTAGAAATAAATTTCAAATTAGCATCTAGACTTTAGAAGTAAAAGAATATTTTTCTTTAAACGGAGAAAATGATCTCAGTTCTTCAACAATTTTTTTCAGAGAAGTCACTGTCTCTTCAATTTCTTTTTCATTGTTGAATATACCCACAGTTAATCTTAAGGAACCTGTGATCTGTTCATGAGAAAAACCCATTGCCTGTAAAACATGTGAAGCCCTTTGTGTGTTAACAGAACATGCAGAGCCAGTAGAGGCAGCAATCCCATACTCATCAAGTTTTATGATAAGATCTTCACCGTTAACCCCAAGGAATGTAAAATGTGCATTATTTGGTAATCTCAAATTAGGATGACCATTAAGAGTCACTTTAGGAATTTCATGCAATATCTTGTCAACGAGTAAATCTCGAATATTTTTGACATATAACATATTTTCATCTAAATTATTTTTTGCAATTTCACATGCTTTACCGAATCCAACAATATTTGCAACATTTTCAGTTCCAGAACGTAATCCATGTTCTTGTCCACCACCTAAAATCACAGGATCAATTTTGATGCCATTTTTTATGTATAATGCACCAATTCCCTTTGGGCCATGAAGTTTATGGGAAGAGATTGAGAGTAAATCTATGCCTAATTCTTTAACATCAATAGATATTTTGCCCACGGCTTGAATAGCATCTGAATGAAATGGAATTTTTTTTTCATTACATATTTTAGCAATTTCAGATATTTTTTGGAGAGTACCAACTTCATTATTACCAAACATTATTGAAACAAGGCAAGTCTTATCAGATAGATGATTTTTTAATTCTAAAGGATCAACTATGCCAAAATTATCAACCGGAAGATAATCAACAGTTAAACCATTTTTTTCTAGTTGTTTGCAGGGTTCCAAAATAGCATCATGTTCAATTGATGATGTAATAATATGATTACAAGAATTACCCATAGTTATACCCCTTAGAACAGTATTGTTTGATTCAGTGCCACCAGACGTAATCAAAATTTCAGAAGGTTCTGCATTAATCAGTGATGCTATTTGTTTTCTAGCCTTTTCAATAGCCTTGTGAGCTACTCTACCATATCTATGAATTGATGAAGCATTACCATACTGTTCCTTAAGATAGGGTAACATTGAACTTAGAACATCTTCATGAATTTGAGTGGATGCGGCATTATCCAGATAAATCAATCTGCAATCACGTTGATTTTTCCTGGTTTATATCCTTCTTGATCAACTTCAACAGAATTAAATCCAATCATCTTTAATTTCTCAGTTAATTGTTTTAAGATCATTTCGTCAAATTTAGATATCATATGTTTTTCAACTTCAATTCTTGCAGAGCCATCTATATCACGCACTCTAACTTGTTTCACATTGGTTAGTTGTTTAACTATAGTTTCACCAAATTCAATTCGAATTAATTTTTCTGCAGTTACTCTTTGCCCCCAAGGAATTCTTGATGCTAAACATGAGTTTGACGGCTTGTCATGTACAGACAGTCCTATCATTTTTGCAGTTTCTCTAATTTTTGATTTTGAAAAATTTGTCTCTACAAGGGGACTACGTATTCCATTCTGCTTTAATGCCTTAATTCCAGGCCTGAAATCACCCAAATCATCAAGATTTGTTCCATCAACAATTACATCCACATTATGCTCATTTGCCAATTTGATCAAATGCTCACCCAATTCCATTCTACAATGAAAACATCGATTTGAATCATTTTTTGTAAAGTCTTCATTTTCAAGTTCACTATAATCCAAAAAAAGTTGTTGGATTCCAATCTCTGAGCAAATTTGCTTGGCAGTCTCAAGTTCTTCTGTAGACAAAGTTTTGTAATCGGCAGTTACGGCAATAGCAGAATCTCCTAGTTTTTGGAATGCAGCATATGCAACTAGTGCACTGTCAACCCCACCAGAAAGTGCAATCATCACCTTATTTTTGTCCTCAAACCAGTTTACAAGATTTTCAAGAGTGGTCATTATCCACCTCCAATTTTTCGATTTCTTTTCTCAGCAATGCATCTGTTTCTTTAATAGATTTATCAATTATATTCGAAATTTTCTTTAGATCATCAAACTCTATTTTAAAATCAACTTTTCCTTTAAATGAAGATTTTTTGTAATGTACATGAAAAGTATGGCCACTCAAAGATATAGAAACATCATGATTTGATCTAGGGACAACAAGCCTATTAGAATCAGAAATCCGAACCCCCAAAGTTCCAGTCTCCAACACCAATGTGTCAACTATTTCATCAAGAGTGTCATCAGTGCAAATCACAGATACAAGATTTGTTGGTCTTCCTTTCTTTGTAATTCCATGGTAAATTGAGACATCTCGTGCTCCTTTCACCATTATTTTCTCAATCAGATTTCCCAAGATTTCTCCTGAGATGTCATCAACATTTGTTTCAAGGATTTTTACAGAGTCAATTTCAAAATTATTTTCAGAGCCTCTAATAATTTTTAGAACGTTTGAAAAAGATTCAAAGTCTTTTTGACCTGCCCCATATCCAATAGACTCTACTTTCATTGAAGGATAGTATTTTACTGATTCATGTGCCAAATTTACTAAAATGCAGGCTCCGGTAGGGGTAGTCAGTTCTTCGTTAGCATCATTTCCTTTAATTGTCAACTTTGAATTTTTAAAAATCTCAAGGATTGCACTTGCAGGATTGGACATAGTTCCATGTGAAAACGTTACAAATCCACCTCCTACTGATACTGGTAAACACACTATTTTTTCATCAAATAAACCTAAATCTTCCAATGCAATTGTAATTCCAATAACATCTACCAGAGTATCAATACTTGAGGCCTCGTGAAAATGAACAGATTCTTCAGGAATACCATGAATTTTAGATTCTGATGAGATCAGAGTATTAATGCAAGATTCAGCAAATGATTTTGCTTTTTTTGAAAGATTAATTTCTTTGGCAGAATCAACAATTGCATTTTTAATTTCTAAACCTTTTCTTTCATGAATCTCTTCATCGATTTCTAGAATTAGTTGTAAGGATTCAATACCATGTTTTTTGACTTTACTAAAATCAATTTTTTTTATTGTAGAGTTTGAAAGAAATTTTTCAGATTTTTTGATTCCGTTAATGATTTTATTTTTATCAGCTCCTAAATCCACCAATGAGCAAAGAAGCATATCACCAGATATACCAGCAATTTGGGGATCAATCACAAGGACCATGATTAAAATTTATCAAAAATCCTTATAAATTCGACTAATATTTCAGGAATTTCATTAGATTTAATTATTCAAAATTATCACGAATTTTCATGATTACTATTATTGGTTCAGGCAAAGTAGGAGGCGATGCAGCATTATTTTCGGCATTAAAGCGATTAGATGATCAAATATTATTACTAGATGTTGCTGAAGGTCTCCCTCAGGGAGAAGCCATGGATATCAATCACATGTTATCAGAACAAGGAATTGATGTAGAAGTAAAAGGTTCAAACGATTTTGCAGATATGAAGGGATCAAATGTTGTCGTTGTTGTAGCGGGTTCTGGAAGAAAGCCAGGAATGACCAGAATGGATCTTTTGAAAATTAATTCCTCAATTGTAAAGAGCGTAGTTGAGAATGTGAAAAAATATGCAGACGATTCCATGATAATTCCAGTAACAAATCCACTCGATCCTATGGCTTACATTACTTACAAGGTTTCTGGATTTGATAGAAGCAGAGTTTTTGGAATGGGAGGAATGCTTGATCTATCAAGATTTAGACAATTTATTCATGAAGCAACAGGTCATTCTCGTGATTCCATCAGAGCATTAGTAATTGGTGAACATGGGGAAAACATGTTGCCACTACCAAGATTTTCATCCGTATCAGGAATTCCATTATCGACTTTTCTACCTAAAGAGAAACTGGATGAATTAGTAACTAACACAAAACAAGTAGCAGCCAAGGTAATTGAATTAAAAGGAGCAACAGTTCATGCACCAGGAAATGCAATTTCTGCAATTGTAGAATCAGTTGTAAGAGATAGAAAGCAAGTCATTCCGGTTGCAACATATCTTGATGGAGAATATGGTCATTCAGATGTAACAATAGGAGTTCCGGCAATAATTGGTAAAAAAGGAGTTGAGAAAATTATCGAATTGGATCTAAATGATGAAGAAAGACAAGTATTTGATAAAGCAGTTGCGAGTGTAAAAAGCGCCATCTCAGGTATCGAAATCTAAGCCTTTTTTTATACTAAGAAAGAAAATATTACATTGGAAATTCATGAAATTTTAGAATCATTAAAAGAAGGAAAAATCTCAATTAATAATGCAAAAAAGCTATTATCACTTTATTCAATTGAAGAAGTGGAAGGATTTGTAAAAATAGATATCAACAGAAGAAAAAGAAGAGGTATTCCAGAAGTAGTTTTTGCTGAAAGTAAAGAATTACACGAGATTAAAAAAATTACAAAAAAGACTCTAGAAAAAACAAACTCATTAATCATATCGAGAATAAAGAAAACAGACTATCCAAAAATTCTAGTATTTGCAAAGGGATTAAAAGTGAAAATAAAGACTGGAAAAAATTCATCATCGCTATTACTTTTTAAAAAACCAATAAAATTTCATGGGGGAAAAGTTGGAATTATGACTGCAGGTACTTCGGATATAGGAGTGGCTGAAGAATCCAGATTGATGTGTGAGGCAATGAATTGTAAGTGCATTACAAGTTATGATGTAGGGGTTGCAGGAATCCAGCGAGTTTTTCCAATTTTAAAAAAAATGATCAATGAGGATGTAGATTGCATCATAGTTGCTGCAGGGATGGAGGGAGCATTAGCTACTCTAGTTTCAACTTTGGTAGATATTCCTGTCATTGGAATTCCAACATCAGTAGGGTATGGATATGGTGAAAAGGGAATAGCAGCCTTAGCATCTATGCTTCAAAGTTGCTCTTTAGGACTATCTGTGGTGAATATTGATAACGGTATTGCTGCAGGAGGGATAGCAGCAAATATTGCAAACAGGGCAATCAAAAAAAATTATTCAGGTTAGAATTTTCAGGATGTACCTCGTAAATCATATATAAGATACCTAAAAGAAGTTGGTTAATTGGCTGGCAAACGTGTTGTTCTTACTGCTGATCGTAGTTTAATGACAAATTATCGAGGAAACTTTCTGTATGGATTTATCGCATGTGGACCATATGAGGTTCTACCTGAATGGGTTTTTGATAAGGTATTTTGTCCTTCTGTAGAAACCGATCCAATTACAGGAGAAGTAAAAGTTGCTCAAGTAGGACTAAGAAGAATTGAGAGTTCTTTGATTCAAGGAGGATACAAAAGAGAGGATGTATTCATGGCACATCCTGAAATGTTACAAAAATCAATTGGTCCAGACACCAAAGTTGTGGGAATCAATGTCATGGACCCATTAGGAATGGCACCAGTTACAACAACAATGTCCCCAGAAAAATTATCCTATGTAGCAATGAAATTTAAAAAAATGTGTGCTAGCATTATTCAACTAAAAAAGAAATATGATTTCAAAGTTGTAGTTGGAGGAAATGGAGCTTGGGAATTAGCTAAGTCAGATAGAATGAAAATCCACGGAATTGACACAGTTGTTGTTGGAGAAGCTGATGAATTAGCAGTTGATTTGTTTCAAGATTTAGAAAAAAACGATGCTCCAGAACTTATGCACTGTTTTGTAAGAAACCTTGAAAACATTCCAATTATTGAAGGCCCTACTATCAATTCGTTAATTGAAGCAATGCGAGGTTGTGGGAGAGGATGTGACTTTTGTGATGTAAACAAAAGATCAAAGAAAGATCTCCCATTAGATAGATTACAGCATGAGGCAAAAATTAACTTAGATTATGGATTTGATTCGGTATGGTTACATTCAGATGAAATGTTACTCTATGGGTGTGACAACAGAGACTTTATTCCAAATAGAGATGCCATAGTTGATTTGTGGAAAGGGCTCAAAGGTCTAGGTGCAAACTTTATTGGTACAACACATATGACATTTTCTGCTGTAGCGGCAGATCCATTATTAATGCAACAAATTTCACAGGTTAATCAGCAAGATAAAACTGGAAGATGGCTTGCAACAAATCTAGGAATTGAAACAGTTGCACCAGATATGGTAAAGAAACACCTAGGTGTTAAAACAAAACCATTTGCACCTGAAGAATGGGGAAGTGTTGTAAGAGAAGGTGCAAAAATTCTAAATGAGAATCACTGGTTCCCAGCTGCAACAATCATAATTGGATGGCCAGATGAAACACCTGACGATATTCAATATACCATAGACATGATGAGTGACTTTAGAGAAATGAACTTTAGAGGTTTAGTAGCACCATTACTTTACCAAGACTTTAGTGAAAAGAATTCCATGCACTTTGGGAATCTGAATGAAGCACAATTTACCCTATTTTGGAAATGCTGGGAAAATAATTTGCGTGTAATTAATGACATTATTCCAATTATTCTTAGAAATAAGACATATGGTCCTCCAATGAAGGTATTCATGTATGGAATTCTCAAAGCTGGAACTTGGGCAATTATGAGGTATCTTACAGGACTCTGTAAAGATCTATTCAATGGAAGAACTCCAGATGAAATAATTGACAAATATGCTAGAAGTAGATCAGTTTCTGCACCTAAAATTCAAACTAAAAAATTATAGGTTTTCAATAGCAATATCTGCAATTGTGTTTCGTTTAGGAGTTAGGCAGATAAAGTAAACTTTGTCAGCCCTTTCAATACTTTGAACTTTTTTAAATGATTTTGATGAAACATCAAATTCATAAATTCCTGGTTCAAGGGAGCCTTTTGCATAAAGCATGAGATATGTCTCTCCAGTTGCAGGACTAAGTGGAATAAAAGACATCACATAGCCTTTGTAAGAATTAATCGGCATTGTGTTTTTCATAGGAGGAGCGGCAGATGCCATATACATTAGAATATCTTCAACTGTTTCAAATTCTTCATATTCAATATGCATGAATTACCACAAGATTGTTGAATATAATAACCTAGAGTGAAAAAGGATTATTTTCTAGACTTGATATGTTTGTGAACTTTGAATCCAATTAATGCAGGAGCCGCAATATACATACCCAAGTTTAATGCAATAACAGAAATTCCTAATCCCAAAACTTCAGCCTCTGAACCACCATCAGCTAATGTCATAATAGACAATGTCGAAATCATAGGAGTGATAAATGCCCTTACAGCTTCTTGGAACATTGGATTTTCTCTTTCCATATCAGCAATTGTTGGTGAGAAGGAATAGTATAATTGGTTAAAACCAGACATGAATGCAATTCCAGATGAAGTACTCATCACAGTATTATCTCTAATTTCTCTAAGGAATTGAACTTGTGGGGCTAATTCTGTTCCATATGCTGCAGTAGCAATTAAACAACCACCACCTTTTGGTTCTTCAGTTTTTATCACTTGGCAAATTCCATTGACTAACTCAGTGCCAGCTCCACATGTTGGTTCTGGCTCAGGTGTTGGTTCTGGTTCTGGCTCAGGTGTTGGTTCTGGTTCTGGCTCAGGTGTTGGTTCTGGTTCTGGTACAGTTGGTTTTGGTTCTACTGGCTTATTGACAATAGGTTCTGAATCTGCACCAACATAATTTACTGAAACTTCAGATGAATCTGCACCATAATGTAATACAATGATATAGTCACCATTTAATTTCCATAAAGGGCCACCAGCAACAAAGCTTTTTGAAAAAGACCCGTCAGAACTTGGAGTTAATTGTCCAATACCGACAATATTATTGTCGGGTGATTTTATGATAAAAGTAAGCCCTTTTCCAGATGAAGAATCATAGTTTTTAATAGTCCCAGATAATTTTACAGACCCACCATTTGAAACAATATCCAAATCAGTGGATACAGGTAATGCAGGGTTAGGATCACTAGTTGCAAAAGCAGCACCACTAATACCATAAGATAGAATTGAAATAGATAATAGAGCAAATGCTAAGAACCCAGTTAGCCTCATTTTCAATTTTTTCATGGGTTGAGAGTATTTATATTTTCAATGAAACAAAAATTGACCAGATTATATTCTAATGATACCTTTTTTGACCAAGTATTGAATTGATTTTATGTAGTCATCATCAGATATTTGATCATTTGCCCACCATTTTGCACTGTTTTTAATCCAATGGGGAATTTCAGGTTTAGAAACAGATGAATCGGATTTGTGAATAAATCCTTTATCAACAAAATATTTTATCCCATCAAGAAATGCTGAATCAGATGAATCGTCAGAAGACCAGGATTGGGCATTATTTTTGATCCAATCAGGTATTGGAGGATTTGAAACAGTGAACAAAATTTCCTTTACAAATGAATCATTGTAAAACAAATCAATTTTGTAAATTCCCGATAGAGAATTTTCATTAATTGAAATCACAGATTTGTAGCCACCACTACTGGATAGAGTAGCAGCAAAGTTTTGAGTCTGACCATCAGGAGTACTAATAATTACTTTCAGAGGGATGCCTCTTCTATGATTATCAATACTTCCAGAAAGAATAATTTCTTTGATTTTTCCTGAAACGGGTTTTACAACATCATATGCACTGAGTTGTGGTAAACTGTAAAATGAAGAAGGTTTGTCCCTTAATGAACTGAAAGTATTCGGATTACCGGAACTATCTCTTGAATCATAATATTTTGCATCAAGGCTTCCACCAGCAGTTGAAATCAATTTGGTTCCAGATTTGTCACAAATTTGTGAAGGCATTTTAAAAACACCTTCAAAAATTCCTGTACTGGGCCCGGTTTCAACTAAAGAAAATCCAGTAGAGGCTAAACCACCATATTCAATTCCATTTATGGTACAACGCTTGTAACGAATGTCTTTGAGTTTGATTTCCAATAAAATTTCTCCATCTTTTCCTACTGTATCCACATTAGGAGAATTCGGATCATTGATAGTGTGATAGCTTTCTATTGTGTCACTTTTTAAATTTAGATCAGAATCTTTTAGAGTGAGAGTTACAGGTTGACCAAATCTAAAAGATGTTGATGATGCAGAAACAGTACCAGAATTAGTAGCAACATCAGATTTTGTAGTAGTTGTAGTAGATACACCAACTTCATCTAAATCAGAATAAGATATTGCAATCCCTGCTTCATCAATTAATCTATTTGTTATGATGATTTTTATTTCATCATCAATAGTTTGTATAGTTCGAATAAAATTTGGATCTAGTATGTTTAATTGATTTGCCACAGCGTATTCAAAAGTACCTTCAAAAGTTGAAGAGTTATCCTGCGTTTCTTCCAATTCAAA
This sequence comes from Candidatus Nitrosopumilus sp., assembly GCA_036525555.1. Taxonomy (GTDB): domain Archaea; phylum Thermoproteota; class Nitrososphaeria; order Nitrososphaerales; family Nitrosopumilaceae; genus Nitrosopumilus. The sequence goes on along the minus strand of DATDAD010000025.1, from coordinate 1,299 downwards.
ACGATAGATAGAATTGTTAATGCTTTGATCATTTTTCAATCCAAAAGAAAAGAAATCAAAGACAATGGGTTGTTCATTAGATTCATCAAAAACGGATAAGGCTCCAGAAGAATCAAAAGCCATTACAAGGAATACAGTTCCACTTTTCTGGGAAATATCGGACACATCAGAATCATCTATTTGAATAAAACCTTGGGAAGATGAAATCTCACCTGCATCAACTATAGTTATTGGAGTAGGATCTGAAAGAGAATCAAAATAAAGAGAAAATGAAGTATCACTAAAATCAGAAATTCCAAAATCATTTTCAAAAGATCTTAAATCATAATTTATCCAATTCGTCCCAGCAGTATTTGATTCAGCAATATCAAGCAAAGTGGAAGATAAGGTAGATGCAGAAATGCCCAAATCAATGGAAATTATTTCATATGAACCATTTACCAAAGTATCAATATGTAGCCTGTCAGAGTGAGAATCAGGCACGGATGAATTTGCAGCATTACCTGTGGGTAAGGAATTGTGGAATAGAACATCTTGTGCATTCTCAAGGGTTACAGGATTTCCAATTGTAACTGATGGGATGATTGCAGTTGCACGAAATACATCCAAATCATCTCGTGAACCAGAGTTAATGTTTTGATCAGGATCAACAAGAATAATAGGGTATTTGTTTCCAGGTTTTAATGATTCAGAGGCATCACCGATTCTCAAAGTAGGTTCATCTAAAGATACACTAGCTGATGAAGAGCCAGTCAGTACAGAAATAGATTTTTTATCATAAGTTATAGATCCTGCTTGACCTCTAGGTGCATCATTTAAAATTCCCAAAGTAGATTGGTCATTGTCATCTCCAGTATCAAAGATACCAGAATTTGGACCATCCTCAACTAAAGTAATAATTTCAGAATATGGTGGAGGAGAACCATTAGAAACATGGGTATAAGGTTGCTCACTATTTGATTGTAATTTGAGAACAGAGTTTTTGTTTATAGAAAATTTTCCATTATCCTCAAATCCAATATTTGAAAGATATGGAACTAAATCTACTAAACCAACATCCCCATTTGCAGAATTAGAACCAGAATCATCATATGCTTGATAAAAAGTAGATGGTGTAGAACCAACATCAAAAGTCCAAGAATCTTCATCAGTTGGATCTTGATTTAGTTGAAAATCATTTAACGATAAAAAAACTTCAGCATTTTTAGGATAAAGATCTCTATCAAGAGTCATAGAAATATTTGGGATTTCATCATACTCTAATAGAACTTGTTGAGATTGGCCAGCAGGATTGTATTG
>DATDAD010000024.1:0-7799 GCA_036525555.1 Candidatus Nitrosopumilus sp. | reverse complement strand
TTACATGTTCATCCCTCTTTTTGTAGGAATTTTACTTGACAGAATTAACAATGGGTATTTGCTATCATTAGGTGCTGCAATTAATTCAGCATCAATCTATCTTCTATCAATTGCACAATCGGTTCCAGAAATCATGGGATTCAGAATAATGACAGGGGTGGCACATGCATTTTTTTGGCCACCATGTGAAGCAATTATTTCAAATGAGAGTTCAGAAAAAAACAGAGTAAAACACATTTCGTGGTTTACAATGTTTTTTGTAATTGGGTTCATGATTGGGCCACTACTAGGCTCAGCATTACTTGAAGGCATGGATATTACTTACAGAATTATGTTCCAAATTGCAGCATTTATTCTTGCAGCAGCAATAATTTCTTCACTTTTAGCCTCAAGAAAAAATGTAAAGAAACATCATGAAAAATTTTCATTTTCGTCGATTAAAGAAATGAAGAAATTTCCTGAAGTGATTATTTTGTTGATTTTCTGTACATCTTCTTTTGGGATAATACTCACAATTTATCCAGCATTTCTCAATGATAATGGGATGTCTGCAACAGATATTTTGTTATTGTATTTTGTTTTTGGAGTTTCAAGAGTTGTATCTCTTGCGTTAGCGGGAAAGTTTGCCAGAAGAACAAGTCAAACTTTGATTGCTGGAACTATTGCGGTCTCAGCAGGGTTAGCAATATCAATTGCTGCTGACTCAATCATAACTTTTGGAATTGCTTTAGTTTTGATGGGATTTGGATTTAGTATATTTTTCCCATTAACTCTGGAAATAATTTTGAGTAAAACTAGTAAAAAAATTTCAGGCAAAATAATTGGTGCATATGAAACAGTTTTCGGAATGGGTTGGGCAATAGGACCAACTATAGGCGGACCAATGACACAATCATTTGGAAATGAAACACCATATCTAGTATTTTGTATTATAGGAATTGGAGTTGCACTATTTGCAATAAAGGCTAGAAAGAAACTAGAACCGCAAAAAATCTTGAATTAGATATCCATTGTTCCACGTTTTTTGGTGCAAATATCAAGTGCATCAACTATTTCAGTTACAAAGACTTTGCCATCACCTTTAGTTCCGGTACAAGCAACATTTGCAATTGCATCTATTACTTCATCTAATTTAGGATCATCTACAACACAGATGATCATATCTCTACTGAAATATTGTCCAACTAGAGGAGGATCTTGTGCACCTTGTCCTTGAACTTGATGAACAGTTACACCACCAACGCCAACTTTTTTGATTGCTGTGATTACTGCATCTTTTGTTCCTGATGGAACAATTGCCTCAATTTTTTTCATAAAGGGTCTCAGCTCTGAATTTATTTAAATCAATAAGTACTTCTCATGAATGAAATTCAATGTTAAACCACTAATTTAGGCACAAATACAGACATTACGTTTAATTTCAAATTAGACAATATCAAGACATGTTTGATTATTCATTAAACATTGGCGGCAGTGAATGGATGATCATAATTTTTGTTGCAATTGTTTTAATTTTAGGTACAGGAAAATTACCAGGAGCTGCAAGAAAAATGGGTAAAGCAGTTAACGAATACAACAAAGCAAAAAATGAGATTCAAGACCAAATCAAAGATGCAACAGAAGAAATACCCAAAATTTCAGGGCCTGTTGAAACAGAGCGAGAAAAGTTAGAAATGATTGCAAAATCAGCAGGGGTGAAAATCGGAGATAAAACAGATGATGAACTAAGGGAAAGCATTGCATTGAAGTTGGGACAAAAAAGAAAAGATGAACCTGGGAAAAAAGAATAGTTATTTTGATTTTTTAATTCTATATGTATCAGTATCAAGTCGTTTCTTAGCAAATTTATAATATTCAGGGACTATTTCAAAACCAAGAAATTTTCTTTTTAGAGACTTGCTAACTACCGCAACTTGGCCTGAACCAAGAAATGGATCAAATACAACGTCATCCTTTTCGCTGGAATATTCTAATAGTTTTTTAATTATTTCAGAAGGCAGTTTTGTAGGAGTTTTTTCATCACCGGTCCAATATTCTCTTTTGATATCCCAAACATCCTCCTTATCCCTATAGTGAAGACTGCGTCCATCATCTGTTTTTTCATCTTTTTCAAACCTAGAGAATGGGAAAAATTTTCGTTTCTTGTCATCCTTGCAGACATAAAGACAGTGGTAGTGAGAAGTCACAAATTTCTTTTTAGTAACAACCCCGAACTGGTATTTCCAGATTATATGGTTTATTGTGGTAAATCCAACATCATCTAATGCACTCAAAATATCTTTGAGATTATTCCATCCTGAAAATACATACATGCTCCCAGAATCTTTTAAGATTCTAAAAACTTCACTCATCCAAGCAAATGTGAAATCATAATAATCCTTAGGAAGGATTTCATTATATCCAGATAGTACTCGAGATGATGTTCGATTGTAATTTGCCTTTTTAGCCTTGAAATTTATGGCAAATGGAGGATCAGTGATGACAAGATCAATTTTATTTTTAGGAATTAAATTCATTCCCTCAATGCAATTTTGATTGTAAATTTTGTTGATTTCTATTTTTTTCAATTTTAAATTCAAAACTCCATTCCAGCTTAATAATGTCATGGACAAAAATACCTATCAAACAATAAATCATCAAGCATTTCTTATCAAATAGATCTTGAAGTTCTCATGTCCTAAATGCAAGTCAAAAATTGAAATTCAAAAAACATTCAATAAAAAAATGCACGTATCCTGTGAAAAATGTGGTATTGAGGATCTCTTAGAATTCTCAAAGAATCCAGACGAAGTATTTCTAGAATTTCTTTCAAGGTTTGACAAGGGACTGGTAACAGAAGGAGGACTGTCTGAAGGACTCAAAGACGAAGGAATCGTCAGGGGAGAAAATGAGATTAAAGAAATGATTGGAGAGAACAAGCCAGATAAGATTACAGAAGAAATCCTATATTCAAAAAAAGACTATATCTCACAATACAAAGTTTTGAGCAATCCTGAGCCTAAAATGGGCTGTAAAGTAGAAGATTTGGGATTAGATGAATCAATTATAGAGCAGCTCAAAGAGCTCAATATAGAAAAATTTTACAAATTTCAGCAGGAGGCAATTGAGGAAATAATATTTGGCGAAAATGTTGTAATCGAGGCACCCACTGCATCTGGAAAAACAGAAGCATTTCTAATTCCAGTCATTCAAAGAATAAAAAAAGATGCAAGTGAAGGCAATGTCTTTGCAATCTTTGTATATCCTACTAAAGCATTAGCACGTGATCAACATCCAAAAATACAAAAATTTGCAGAGAAAATGGGCATTAGAGTTGAGGTCTTTGATGGCGATACAAAATTAGAAGAGCGCAGGGAAATAATAGACAGCCCGCCCCATATTTTGATCACAAATTTTGATGTTCTGCATTATCACATGTGGCACCAAACAAAATTTTCGTCATTACTAACATCAACTAGAATTCTTGTAACAGATGAGGCTCATGTATACTCTGGAATTTTTGGAACAAATGTTCATTACATAATTAAAAGACTCAAGAGAATTTGTACCAACAAATTACAGTTTGTTGCAGCTTCAGCCACACTTGATGACGCAAAAGAATTCTGTCAAAAGTTGTTTGGAGAAAAGATGCAAAAAATTCAAGGTTCTGGTAAAAAAGGGCAGACAGATTTTACGATGTTATTTCCGTCACTTCGGACACAGAGGGCACTCATGGTAGAATTGACAAAGAAGCTAACCCAAAAAAATCACAAGACAATGATTTTTAATAATTCGCATCTAAATTCTGAATTGCTAGCAATACAGGCAAAAAAACAAAAAGTGAACATCAAAGTTCACAGGGCAGGATTGATGGCAAATTACAGAGCATCAGTTGAGAGGCAATTCAAAGAAGGTAATTTGCAAGCAATATCATGCACTCCTACACTTGAATTAGGCATAGATGTGGGCAGTGTTGACTGTGTGATTTCATCCACCATACCAGTAAACAGGCTAATCCAAAGAATAGGAAGGGCTGCAAGAAAGGGCCAAAGAGGATATGCATTTTTGGCATTAGGAAATGATCCAATATCACAATATTACAAGAATCATCCAGAAGATTATTTTGAAGACATTGAAAAAATATACATCGATCCTAAGAACCCATTTGTTGAAGAATTCCAAGTGTTGGCCATGGCATGCGATAGACCCATATCAAAACATGAACTAAAAGAACATCAAGAAATTATTGAATATCACATCATCAACGAGAATCTAAAGGAGTTTAACAACAGGATCATTCCAAATTTTGATAAAATTAATTCCATGTTAAATGACTATAGCATTAGGGGGATTGGAAAATCAATTGATATTTTTCTTGATGGAAAAAAGGTAGGCGACAGAGTGTTGCCAATTGCATTAGAGGAACTACATAAAGATGCAATCTATTTTCTAGCAGGTGTACGTTACAAAGTAAAAGAATTTGATTATCCAAAAAACAACTATGCAAAAATAGAGCGAATTCCAAGAGACTATCCATACTATACAAAATCATTAACAGAAGAATGGCCAACTATTGAAACAGTTTTTGAGAGAAGAAATGCAAAGGGTATTGAAATTGCATTTTGTAAATTACACATAGAAAAAAAGGTATACGGTTATGTCAATATCGAATTGGGACAAGAGATAACTCAAGGCGAAAAAGTTCAACTAGATACTCCTTTAGAATACGATTTTGTTACAAAGGGAATTGTATTTCATGCACCAAGACCTCTCAAAGTGATTGAGGAATCAGAAGATGAGGAATATACAGAAGCCAGCGGATATCATGCAACAGAACATGTTGTAATTGAAGGAAGCAATATGATTACAGGTGGAGTATCACAAGATTTGGGAGGTATATCATTGGGTATATCAGGCTTGATTTTCATTTATGATGGAGCAATTGGTGGAAGTGGGGCAAGCAAAGCCCTCTACGACAGATTTGAAAAAGCTCTAGAACGTAGTATGTTCATAGTAAAGGAATGTCCTTGTAAAAATGAATCAGGATGTCCCAGATGCACGTTCTCCTACAGATGTGGTAACAACAACGAGTATCTTCATAAATATTCAGCATTGGAAATTTTAGAGAGAATTAATTCAGGAGAAAAAACGGAGTTGACAGATCCTGTAGAAGGAGACAAACCTCTAGTATAATAAATCAAAATGGGATAAATATAACAAAAATATTGAATCAATATGGGAAAAGTAGCTCTAGTAACAGGCAGTTCGTCAGGGATTGGTTTAGAGACAGTGCTGTCATTGGCAAGAGATGGGTATGATACATTTGCCAGTATGAGGCATACTGAAAAGGCTGTAGAACTAGAGCATGCTGCAAAAAAAGAGAATCTTTCTATCAAAGTAATTGAGTTAGATGTTGATAAAGAAGAATCGATCGTTTCTGCAATTAAAAAAATTGTTGAAGAGTGTGGAAGACTGGATGTACTTGTTAACAATGCAGGATATGGACAGTTTGGATGTACAGAAGATGTAACAGTTGATGATTTTAGAAAACAGTTCGAGACAAATTTCTTCAGTGTTGTAAGAATCATACAAGAAGTTGCACCAATCATGAGGAAACAAGGTTCAGGAAATATTATCAATATTAGCTCCGTCGCAGGACGAATGGGGCTACCAGGGTCCTCAGCTTACATTAGCTCAAAATTTGCATTGGAAGGATTAGGTGAATGTTTAAGATATGAGCTTGGACAGTTTGGAATTAAAACTACACTTATTGAGCCAGGAGTTATCAAGACAAACTTTTTCAGTTCAATGAGAGTTCCAGAATCAAAGGCAGATCCTAAATACAAAGAGTTGACTGATAATATTTTGGCAGGATTAAAAATGATGGTAGAGATGGGAACCCCACCATCACAGGTTGCAGATGTTGTAATGAAGGCAATTCATGATAAGGAGATGCTACCACGATATGTAGTGGGTACTGATGCGGCTATGTTCATGGAGGCAAAAAAGATGAAAACAGACCTAGAATTTGAGAAATACATGAGCAAAGAGCTATTTACCAGCTGACATCGTACTTGTACGCTAAATTGATATACAGATAAAGTAGAGTTTTCATCAAAGTCCGCAATTTTGAAATGATATGAAATGGAAAACGCTACAACATAATGGAATCCTGTTTCCTCCTGCATATGAGGCTCAAGGAATCAAGATAAAGATCAAAGGAGAGCCTGTAAATCTTGATCTCAGCCAAGAAGAAATGGTGTACCAATGGGCAAAAAAGAAAGATACACCATACGTCCAAGACAAAGTTTTTCAGAAGAATTTTACTGCAGATTTTGCTAAAACTCTAGATTCAAAATTTAAAAAAATTTCATATGAAGATATTGATTTTTCAAATGCTTACAAAATAGTGGACAAGGAAAAAGATCTCAGAGAGATGATGACTAAAGAAGAAAAGAAATCTCTTGCAGCAAAAAGAAAAGAATTGCGAGAAAAACTAAAGGAGAAATTTGGAATCGCTATAATGGATGGTAAAGAAGTAGAAGTTGGAAATTATATGGCAGAGCCACCTGGAATTTTTATCGGAAGGGGAGAACATCCACTTAGAGGTAGATGGAAGCCTCGAGTTACTGCAAAGGACGTTACCCTAAACCTTGGAAAAGAGGCAAAAGTGCCAGAAGGTAAATGGGGCAAGATAATTCATGATAAAAATTCAATGTGGCTAGCAAGCTGGATGGATTTTTTGACACAAAAAAGAAAATACGTATGGCTCGCAGATACAGCTGGATTAAAACAAGATAGAGACAAGGAAAAATATGAAAAAGCAGTAAAGCTTGCAAAGGAAATTGACAAGATAAAAGAGAGAATTGTCAAAGATATGAAAAGCAAGGATCCTAAAATTAGCAGAATTGCCACTGCCTGTTATTTGATTTATAGAACTGCCATGAGGGTAGGGGATGAAAAAGATCCAGATGAGGCAGATACTGTAGGCGCCACAACTCTAAGAAAAGAGCACATCAAAATTACTCCTAACTCAATTGAATTTGATTTTCTAGGAAAAGACAGTGTCAGATGGCAAGAGACAGTGGTTGCAGAAGGCCATGATAAACAATTTCATGAAAATCTCAAGAGATTGGTGGAGAAGAAAAAACCAAAAGATGAGATTTTTGACGACATAACTTCAAGACATGTCAATCAGTATTATTCTAGCATAGTAAAGGGCTTGACTGCCAAGGTATTCAGAACATATCTTGCAACAACTGTTGTCAAAAACTATCTTGTTGAGCACGATAATATGAAAGGCAAAACAGCTACAGAGAAACTATACCATGCAAAATTGGCAAATCTTGAAGCTGCTATGATGTGTAACCATAAAAGAACAATTCCTAAGACGTTTGAGCAATCATTACAAAAGAAAAGAGATACTTTGAAGAAAGTTGAAAGAGAGCAAGTGTGGAAGAAGACTCAAGAGACCCTCAAAAAGGTTGAAGCAAGTGAGCCTAAAACAGATGCACAAAAGAAAACCAAAGCAAAAAGAATCAAGACGTTAAATGAGCAAATTAAAAAACAAAAATCAAAACACAAAGAAAGATTAGAAAAATTAGAGTTACAAATAGATTTATCTGAAAAAACCAAAGATTACAACATTGGAACATCATTAAGAAACTACATAGATCCTCGGGTTTTCAAAGCATGGACTGATGAGGTAGGTGCAGAATGGGAGAAATTGTACACATCAGCATTACAAAAGAAATTCCTCTGGGTAAAAAATGAAAATGTTGATTGGAAAAGCCTAAAAAATTAAGAAACTCTAAAGTTTG
>DATDAD010000023.1:0-27129 GCA_036525555.1 Candidatus Nitrosopumilus sp. | reverse complement strand
TAGATATCCCATTAATGGAAATCAGATTTAATAAAATGAAAACCAAACTAAGCAAAAAACGTGCAATCAGTACAGTACTTACAACTGTCATCATATTGGTGTCTTCAGTTGTACTTGGTTCAGGAGTTGTTTTGTATGGTACCAGTCTTTTCCAAGGCGGTACTCAATCAGAAGCAATTTCAGTATCAGGTGTAAAAGTATGGGTGCATGCGACTGAGGAAGACGGATTAGCTTGGGGTGCAGCAAAAATTAGGAATACTGGAGATAAAGTAGTGTCTATAGATACAATCCAGATTAGAGGATCAAACGTACCATTTTCACAATGGTATCCAGATACCACCGTTAACAGTACAGTGTTCCAACAATCATTACACCTACCAGCATGGTCAAATACTAACGGAATGTTAGCTGATGAAGGTTCAAACGGATGTACACATCCAAATCCACATGAAGTATCAGTCACATTTACAGGAGTAGGTGACGTATGTGCAGCAGCAGGAAGTGGTCCAGTTGGTTTAACACCAGGAAGTTCAGCCATTATCTATTTCAAAATGACAAATGGAACAGTGACTACATTAGACTCTGGTGCTAGTACAACCTTGAACATATTTGCAGGTAAAGCAGGAGCACCTCAATCAATCACAATAGAAGGAATATCCTAGGATAAGGGAATTTTTTAAATTATCCATAAAACCTTTTTACATTTTCTTTAGTATTTACAAAAATCATGAATTGTATGTATTGTAATGTTTCATACTGGTCAATATATCTAAAAAATCAGAAATAATGATTGAACATCATGGGTAAAAAGGACAAAGAGCAAGGCTTAGAGACATTTCTTAAAAGTGAATTTTTAGGCGAATTAAAAAATGAAACACCTGTAGGATCAATTTTACTGGAAAAATATCCGCTAAAAGCACCATTTAGTTATGCAAACATTATTCAAAACCAGGAAACTGGGAGTTTATCATATCAAATAGATGAGACCAAATTGAGTCAAGCAGAACAGACAATTTACAATCAACTCTACCAGTTAATTGAAGAAAATATCGACTCTCCAGAAAACATTGAGGAGAATTTTGGATTCATGTCATTTGTAAACAAAATACTAAAAGAAAACGAGAAATTATTCCTGGATCAGCCAAAGGGAAGTATAGAGAAAGTAAAGTATTACCTTGAAAGAGACATTGACGGATTTGGTGAAATTGATCCAATCATGCAAGACCCAAACATAGAGGACGTCAGTTGCAGTGGAATTAACTCTCCAATCTATGTATGGCATAGAAAATATGATAGCATTCCATGCAATGTATCATATCAGGACGAAAAATTAAATTCGTTTGTATCAAGAATTGTTTTTAGAGCAGGAAAACACATCAGCTCAGCTTATCCAATTTCAGATTTGGCCTTACAAGGAAATCACAGAATTTCAGTTCTATACCAAAAGGAAGTTACTCCCAAAGGAACCAGTTTCACAATCAGAAAATTCAAGCAAGATCCTTATTCCATTGTAGATTTGATAACATTTGGTACGATTAGTGTTGAAATTGCAGCATACATGTGGTTGCTGATGGAATCAAAAATGTCTATTATGGTTATTGGTTCTACGGGTAGTGGTAAGACTACAATTCTTAATGCAATTACAGGATTGATCAATCCAGATTACAAGATTTTTTCAGTAGAGGATGTATCAGAAATTAACATCAAACATGAAAACTGGTTTAGTTTAATTTCTAGAACAGGGTTTGGCAGTGAAGGGGAGGGAGAAATTGGATTGTATGATTTGATCAAATCAGGTGTGAGACATAGACCTGACTATATCATAGTGGGAGAAATTAGAGGTTCTGAAGCATATGTAATGTTTCAGGCAATGGCTACAGGCCACGGTGGATTATGTACCATGCACGCAGATAGTTTAGAATCTGCAAGCAAGAGATTGCAACAAAAGCCAATGGACATACCAGCATCATATATGGCATTGATGAATTGCGCGATTGTAATTAGAAGAGTAAAAGGTGCAGATGGAAAGGGAGTCAGAAAAGCAATTTCTATCCAAGAGATAAAAGATGCCAACACATACTATGATGCTTTCAAGTGGAATCCAAAATCAGACTATTTCAATCCTGCACTAGAGGATAGTGAAATGTTGCACAGGATTTCAGAGCAATCAGGTAGAGATATGGAAGAGATTTTTGCCGAATTAAAACGAAGGGAGGCTATTTTGAAATGGCTTGTGCAAAGGGGAATTAGAAGATATGACAAGGTTGCAGAGACAGTTGGAAAGTATTACAGAGACCCAGATGCTTTGATGAAAGAAATAGAGTTCGGGGTGTAGTATGTCATTTATTAAAAAACATGAGGAAGTAGATAAGAAGAAGAAATCTAATAAAAAAATTGAAGCCGAATTACCATTTTTTATTACAATTGTTACATTGTTGGCAACAAGTGGATTTGGGCCATACACAATTTTTACAAAAATCAAGGATTTGGATTTACTTCCAAATGTAAGAATAGAGTCAATTAAAATTCTAAAAAAAATAGACATTCTTGGAAAAGATCCTCTTGTCGTGATGGCAGAAACCAAAGAGAGGGGGATATCAAATTTTGGAGAGTTCCTAAGCGGATGGGTATCATCCATTCAGAGTGGAGGAGATGTTGTAAGTTACCTTAAATCAAAAATGGATAGTGCATTTGAAGTGTATGAGAGTCAACAAAAAGAATCTGCAAACAAAGTTCAGACATTGGTTGAAACATACATGACAATGCAGATAGTGATTTTGGCAATCTACATCATAGTAACAGCCACATCTACAGGAGGAGTTGGGACTCCGCCAGGCCCCAATGACATTGATCCACTCTATCTAGTAATTATGCTGCCGCCAATTATTACAACATTGTTTTTATTGCTTTCAAGAAAATTAAACAGGGCAAAAATTAATGAGATGGATTGGAAAAAAATTCTGATTTTTGGAATTCCAGGTATTTCTGCTGCAGTAATAATTAATTTTCTAAATCTCTTGCCAGGATATGATCTGTATATTTTAGGTCTTGCGCTAATCTTATCTGCATTATGGCCAGCATTAAAATTCAAAAACAAATACAAATTTTCATTAGATGCAGAAGCCGCAACTTCTCAGATAATGAGAGATGTTGCTGAAGCACGCAAAGCAGGATTAGGTCCAGAAAAATGTGTAATACGAACAGCCAAGAGAAAAGATTTTGGATTATTCAATCCAGTTGCTAACGGTGTAGCAAATAAGTTAGAGTGGGGTATGACATTAAATGACATTTTCAAGTTCATTAAAAAAGAGACAAGTGATTTCCAGATTTTGATTAATTTCAAAGTATTATTTGAAATAATTTCTGCAGGAGGGGGAAATGTAAATACATTGATCACGCTGGCAGGTGTTTCAGAAAAGATGAGAAACATAGAGACTACAAAACGAGAAATGCTAAAGCCATATGTCATGGTGGGATTTATGTTAATAGCAATTACAGGATTTACCACATTACTTGTAATTGATTCGCTGACCAGTTTAGGAGGACAGTTGGAGACAGATGATGCTAAAAGAGCTATTTTAGAAGAGGAGGCTCAGTCAAGATTCAAACTGTTAGGATTGTCAATCTTGGTGCAATCTTGGATTGCAGGGTTATTTTTGGGCAAGATCACGACAGGGAATTATACAGGAGGGTTCATGTATTCAGTATTTCTGGTTGGGATTTCAATTGTAGCAATCATGATAATTCAGTTGAAATTGTTCAGCGTTGTATCTATTTTCGGATAATTGTGTGTATTGTAATGTTTCATACTGTTCAATATAACTAAAAAATTAAGAGAAATGATGTGTTAAAGGTCATATTTGTAATATTGCTAATGATGGGCAGTCTATTCATACCTGCTAATGCTCAAACTACATCTCAATTTGGACATAAGTTGCTGCCTGAAAAACTATTAGAAAACACGATTGGGGATTTGCAAATTTATGTGGTTTCCAATGGCTTGATGGTTCCAACTTCGATAAAAAATCTAACCGTGATTAGTTCTAATACAGACATTGTAGAAATATTGGAAGTTTCAGAAGATTCAGAAATTTTTATCAAAAATGTCAAAATCAAAGCACTAAAGCCAGGAATTGCAACCATTGGATTGGCAGCACCTGGATTTGCATCCAAAGAAATCTCAATTGAGGTATTCAACAATAACAACTACCCTACACAAATTATGATGAAAGTTACACCGGATGAATTTTCAGTCGATGGACCAAGATATGGATATGTTGCAGTGGAACTATCTACAACAGGAGGACTACCAACAGTTGCACTTGAAGATGTTACAGTATCAATCCAAACTCCAAATACGGATGTGATAAAGCTAAGAGATTCAGAAATTACCATTAAGCAAGGCGAGTATTTTGGAATTACGCAATTTGATATTGTAGGTTCTGGGGATGCAATAGTTTTTGCACAAACCGAAGGAATGAAAAAAATTAGTAAGATATTATCAGTATTAGAACCAGAAGGCCCATTAAGAATTGAACTTTCAGTGATTCCTGATACTTTTAGTAGTTTCAATTCTGCAAAGGGCTTTGCAGTATTACAACTAGTAGACAATCAAGGAATTCCAGTTGCAGCAGAAGAAGATATCTATCTTGAACTAAATGTAGACAATCCAGACATATCAAAAAATACAAGCACAGATTTTGATGAGATTTTGTTTGATGAAAAAAAATTAGTAATTAAGAAAGGAGAATATTCCACATTTACACAATTTTCACCAAGACCAAACCTTGCAGATTTTACCAGTGACGATGAACAAGTGTTTCAAATGTTTGTATCCGTAGAAGATTATCTTGCTCGGGGGGATACATTTACTGTAATACATGATGAAATAGGAGCACTAGAGGGGGCAGGACCTTCAATTACAGAGGTTTTACCATTTCTAACAACAGGTAAAGAAGAGATAATCGGAGTCACATATTTTGAAACAGTTATTGAAGTATCTAGAAGAATTGGTGCAACAAATGATAGAGAGACAGTAACAGTAACGGTCCCTGTTACTGCACAAAAGGATTATGAGTTAAACATTTCATCTTCAGATTCCAATGTCGTAAAACCCATTAATGCAATAATGGAAAAGGGCAAAAATTCAGTATTGATTACAGGTAATACAGGTACCATGGCACCAGATGAGCAAATTGAGATATACATCACAGATAATGACGGCGTCAAAACAGTTACAGCTACACCTGACGGCCCTATTGCAGATGACATTAGTTTAATGATTGAATCGCTTATTCCGATGATTTTGGTTGGAAAAGAATTTCCATTGCTAGGGTATTTACTAGAAGCAGAAGGGGAAGGTGAAGAAACTGCTGCAACTACGGACGATGATGAAGACATCAACCCAAGAATAGGACCAACACAATTTGTTAAATCTGGAATCTTAACATTTTCAGCAAATGAATACATCTCGATAGAATCCTCAAACGTTGATAAAAACCAAGAATATGTTTTGACTTATCCAACATCAGAGAATGTTGGAACGTATACACTAGAAGGGCAAATTGGTCAATTTTCAGGATCAGCATCCATAACAGGCCATACGACAGATCCTACAAAAATTCATTTGGGATACATCAATAATATTTTGATTACAGATGGTAATTTAGCCACAATTCAGTTATTGGATTCTGTAGGAAATCCAGTATATGCAAAAAAAGACACCGTTATTGAAGTAGTGTCAAACAATGAATCAATACTAAAAACACCAAATCAAATCTTGATAAAAGAGGGGGAATATTTTAAGACATTTGAATTAGAAACACTATCAGAAGGAACAGCAGAGTTGGCAATTTTATCCAAAGACCTGCCTTTATCAAAATATAATGTAAATGTCATAGATTTGACTCCCGTATTATCACTAAATCTTATTGGAGATATGAACTGGAATGAAAGAATTGAAGCAAAATTATCAGTGACAATCCCACAAATAGAATCTTCTCTTGAAGGGTTTAATGTAGAATGGACTACTGATGGTGGAGAAGTAAAATCAGTAGAAGAAGTCACTAACAGTGATGGAATTGCAATACTTAACATCATTGCAAATGACAAAGAGCAGGTTACAATATCTGCAAAGGTATCAGGCAAGGGATTGGATTCAGCTGCAGCATCAAAGACTGCTCAAATAAAAAACATACCTGCAATAATTGACACACCAGAGCCAGAGATTGTAAAAGAAGCATCGCCATTAGAGGGATTGAATGTAGATGGAACGACATTGGGCTTAATCATAATACCAATAATAATTGTGGCTGTACTGATATTCCTTAAGCGTACAGACAGATTAGAATCAATTACAGAAAAAATTCCTATGGGAGATTTAGATATTGGAGATAAGATAGAAGGAATTAAAGAAAAAATTTCAGACATGAGAGACAGATAGTATTAATGTAAAAAATATGACCGAACATAAAAAAAATATTTTTTTAATCTATTTGAAATAGCATTTTAGTAAAGGATTAGAAGATGGCAGAATTTTTCCTTGATTTTCAAATGGCAGGAGTCATCTTGGCATTAGTTATGCTAATTTTGGGCTCAATAATAGACATTTGGAAAAGAGAAATCCATGATTTGTATTGGATAGTATTCGGAGGGGCAGGAATTGTATTGGCATTACTCAATCCAAACATTATTTCCCAGTTATTATCGATAGGATTTGCACTAATTATAGCGCCATTTGTAATTATAGTTTGGAGAATTGGATTGTTTGGGGGTGCAGATGCATTCGCATTAATAGCATTAGCAGTTGTCGCCCCAATGGCATCATTAAATGACAACATGATATCGCCGTTCACAACACTGTCCAATGCAGCACTGTTATTCATAATTCCATTCCTATTCAATTTGACGAGAAATGCAGTTTCGCAAATAAGAGGAAATAATATTTTTGAAGGGTTTGATGAGCCAATTTCAAAAAAGATTGTTGCATCATTTATGGGCTACAAATCAAAAAATCCAAAATTTGCATTTAGTATAGAAAGAACAGAGAAAGGAAAAAAGAAACTGAATTTGGCAATACATCATGCTGAAGATCAAGAGTTTTGCTCCACTCCAAATACTTGGATTACGCCAGGGATTCCGTATTTACTACTAATCACAGGCGGATTCATCATCCAATTAATCTACGGAGACATTATTCTGAGTCAGTTTTTGGGCTCGGTGTAATCCCATCAACAATCTGTAACATTCAAGAACATACACCCGCTTATGTTATAATTTAATGTTACAAATTTAGATGACAGTCACTGAAGCCGTAGAAGAGGGGATGTTTCATACAGACTCTCCAATCCAAGAACTAACTAGAATGCTTGTCAGATATGATTTGACTCCAAATCAAGCTAAAGTTTACTTGTTTTTGAGCAAAATTGGTGTCAAGACAGCATCAGACATATCAAAAGCACTCAAAATTCCAAGAACTGAAACATATCATCTATTATCAACACTGCAACAAAAAGGGATAATTTTTTCAGTGTTTGGAAAGCCTACCAAATTTAATGCAGTCGGATTAGAAGAGTCCCTGGAAATACTACTAAACAATGAAAAAAACAGGATATCTGAATTAGAATCAGGCAAAGACAGTCTGATTAAACTATGGAGCATCATACCAAATTATGCTGAAAATGACAAAGCATCACAAGACAACAAATTCCAATCCCTTCAAGGAAGAAATTCAATTTTAGTTAAGCTAGAACAGATGATTAAAGAGTCTAAAGAAAATATTCTGGTGCTAGGAACTGATGCAGATTTTAAAAGATTTTACTTTACAGAATTTACAGAATTATTAAGCAAAACTAAATCTAATTTAAAAATATTAACTGATTTTTCAGAAAATACCCCAAATATTTTTGAAGACATGCCAAGTAAAACAGTAAAAAAAATAGATGATAAAAACAGAGAAGATTTTTGCTTTATTATTAAAGACGATTCAGAAGTAATTTTCTTCATAAGTAACAACAAGGTCAAAGACATGCTTGCAGTATGGACTGATTCCAAAGCATTTGTTACAACACTGAGATCACTGTTTAGTCTAATGTGGAAGAAATCACATCATCTTGATGAAACTGACGTAGAATCACTACTAGGCTCAGAAATCACATACGAACATAGATTAAGAGAGATTGAGCAAGAAAAAATGATCCTAAGTTATCTACAAAAAAACTTCAAAATACTAGATAAGGAGAAAAAGAAGAAATGACTAAAGCCAAAAATCAACAAGAAGAAGAAAAATTAAAAATTTTGATTGTGGATGATAACGAACAGATAACAAAAATGCTAACTACATTTTTAGAATTAAATGATCACGAGTGTACAGTTGCAAGCGATGGTAGTGAAGGATTAAAAAGAATCAAAGAAAATAACTATGATGTAATACTTTTAGATCTGGCAATGCCTGAATTTGACGGATATTCCGTGATCAAAGATTTAGAAGATAACAATATGCTAAAAGATCAGAGAATCATAGTCTTTACTGCATCAACTATCACACAAGATGAATTGGATGATCTGGTAAAAAGAGGCGTTTCAGCATATATTCTAAAACCAATAGATATCGATATTCTACATTCAAAATTAAAAGAAATCGCAAAATTGTGATAGGAAGCGCAATTAAATGCTATCAATCAAAATTACATTGTTTTTGGTTTCAGGAGTATCAAGTTTTATTATATTTTACATGGGAATAGTAAATTTTTTGACATCTGTGGAAGAAACAACAGGAATGATTTTATTAATATTTTCAGTTTTTGTCGCAACCGGAACACTGCTTGCAACAGTAAACATTTCCAGAAATATTACACTACCAATAGAAAAATTAACACAAGACATGAAGCAATTTTCATCAACCAACAAGGCATCAAAAAGAGAACCACTAAAAACAAACGTGTCTGAAATATTTCAATTAAATGAAGATTTTAAAAAAATGGAACAAAAGGTCGAGAAGACGATTGAACTGACAAATGATTATGTTGAAAAATTAAAAGAGGTGGACAGGAAAAAAATTGAATTTTCTTCAATGGTATCACATGAATTAAAAACGCCCCTTGTTCCAATATTGGGCTATGTTCAAATGCTTCAGAAAAAGAATTTTCTTGGAGAATTAAATGATAAACAATTAGATGCAGTAAATGAAATCCATTCGGCAACAGTAAGGCTGCAAAGACTGGTGGGGGACATACTTACTACTCAAAAATTAGATTTAGGAAAACTAGATTTCAATAAAGAAGAATCAAATGTTTTAGAATTACTAAATTCAGTCATCAAAGAATTTCATCCAATTGCAGAAGAAAAAAAGATACTTTTAGAGATGAATTTTAATGAAAATATATCCATTTTCACAGACAAGGATAGGATAAGTCAGGTGTTTTCAAATTTGATTAAAAATTCAATTGATTTTGTACCAAAAAGTGGGGGGATCATTACAATTGGGGCAAAAGATTGTGGGGATGTTGTGGAATTTTTAGTTCGAGATAATGGTTCAGGCATGTCCACTGAAAATCAAAAAGATATTTTTAAAAAATTCTACCAGATCGACACTTCTACCAGCAGAAAACGTAGTGGTAGTGGATTAGGATTGGCAATATGTAAAGGAATTGTGGAGGGATTGGGTGGAAAAATATGGGTTGAAAGTAAAATTAATGAGCAAACAACATTCTATTTTACAATCCCAAAAAAACCAACAATATCATCAACAAATAATGAATTAAACAATAAAATTTCAAATTAGAATTTAACAATTACTCATTATTAATCTGGATGAATTCTACGCTCATCTTAAATTAAAAAAATCAAAAAGGACACTATTGAACAAAAAAAGATACTGGTCCTATTCTCTACTATTACTCTTTTCAGGATTGCTTGTCAATCCAGCATTTGGAGATCTGACTAGTCTTCATACAAATAATAATTCATTTTTCATTGGAGATGAAATTAAATTTTCAGGAACGGTAGAAAAAGAATCCAGAGGACTGGTGACAATTGTAATTCGAGATCAAAATAATGAATTTGTATTGTTAACACAGGCAACAATAAACCATGATGATACTTTTGAAAAGAGTATAGTTGTAGAAAACAAATTCACAGAGGTTGGAATTTACAATGCAACCGGGTTTATTCTTAACATGACTCGTGGGATTACAACGGAATTTGATGTATCACTAAATGAAAGCAAAACAGTTGCTGACCCGATCTTAGAAGCAGGAGAGATTGAAATTGGCAATATCGAACAAAAGAGCTATTTAGAAACTGAAAAAGTTAATGAATCAAAAGAAAAACCTAAGATCATTAATAGGGATTTTGTAGATACAAATGAAGATCCATCCCATTATATTCAAAGATATTATTCTGAACCTGCATACAAGAGTTGGTTTGATAGAAATTATCCGGGTCAGACAATTGAGGAAACAGTCGGATATACAGATAATGTTGAAAAAATAAAATCCACAGTTCAAAACATTATGGAGAAAGAAATTCTTCCTCAAGCACAAGCATCATCCATTGTTGAATCTACTCAAAACGAGGTTAACAGTTCAGAAATTGCACAAACATCATTAGTTCTAGCAGCAATAGGAATATTGTTTGGAGCAGTATACGGAGTTAAAAGACAGGCAGATAGCAATTCAAGACAAATTTTAATCAACAGAAATAACATAAGAATTCCAAAAATTAGCAATCCTGCAATATCCCCAACCCCTAGCGAAATTCTCCAGAAAAGACTGGTCAAGGGAGAAATTGCCTTGGAAGAATATGAAAGACTAAGGTCAAAAATTGACTAATCAGGGAACTACGACAGAACCAGAGGATTCTGTGTCGTATAGGGTATCTTTTCTGAGTTTTCCAAAGAAATCTACAATCATGTCAAGACCTGCAACAACTTTGGGGGCATTCTTTTTTACAAATTCAATTTTTTCAGCATTTGATTTTGGCTTGTTTTTCAAATAATTTTGATATACCATTGCCCCGTCATAATCCACATATGCAATCCTTGCACTAAAATCAGTTCTTTCTAAAACAAGACTGTCTCCACCAACTATGGCAGTATGAAAAGGATGAACGATTAATGCTTCAGACAATTTTTGGGATGTTAAAATGTGTGCCTTTTGTAAATCAGGGGCAAATGAATTAAAATCAGCTAGAAGATAAAAAGTAGCGTCAGGCTTTGTTGCCTTTACCCCTTCAATTGAGGTGAGAGTATGAAAAGTATAATCTCCCATTATTTGATGTATATTTCTTGTAACTTCAAAATATTCATTCATCTCATTACTTATTTCAAATCCTGCCACCGCGGCATGCTGTATTGGAGTTGAAACCGCAGTATACTCTGTAGCAAGGATTTTTTTAAATTGGGTCTTCAGATCAACTGCGTGCTGTGGAAAAATCACATAACCCAATCTATAACCTCCAGCTGCATGAGACTTTGACAAACCATTTGTGACAAATGTCCCTTCAGGATAGATTTTTGCCATACTAACAAATTTTGAAAAATCATATGTTGTGAGAGCATAAATTTCATCAGAGATTACTGTGATGTTTTGTTCTTTACAAACATCAGCAATTTCCTCTAGTTCCAGTCTATCATATAATAATCCGGTAGGATTGTTGGGGTTGTTTAATATCAATATTTTTTGCCTGTCTTGTAATCTCAGTGCTAACTTTCTAAGATCACTGGGAGATATTTTTTTGTTAGCGCGAGTCGGTAGCATGTGATAATTTTTTTTAAGAAATCGTATTTGTGGAAGATATCCAAGCCATGCGGGAGTTGGCAAGATGACAGTTCCATGCAATATCTCCAAAAGATTAAAGATGAGTTCCTTTGTTCCAGGCCCGACATAGATTCTATCAGGGGCAACATCCATATCAAAATAATATTTATTGTATTTTGAAATTGCATTTCGCAGTTCAGGGATTCCAGGAACTGCGGCATATGCTCCCTTGTCAGCATTTTTGATTAATGCATCCTGAATTAATTTAGGCACAGGAAATGGGGATTGACCAAATGCAAATCCATAAAATCCAAAATTACATTCAGGATGAGGGCAGTCTGAATGAAATTCTTGCAAAAACGTGTTTAATTTGAGGTTTTCAGGCATCTCAATGTCTTCCACCTGCTGATCAACTATGAATTTCAATGGTGTATGTTATTGTAATTCAAATTATAAATTAATCGTGAAATAGTCAATATCAAAGAGCTAGATTTTATCAACTTAATTTTTCAATTTCATCTAAAACTCCGGGATTCTCCAAGGAAGACAAATCCCCTAGGTCATCTCCAAGTAATTTTGACTTTAACAGGCGACGCATAATTTTTCCTGTTCTCGT
This sequence comes from Candidatus Nitrosopumilus sp., assembly GCA_036525555.1. Taxonomy (GTDB): domain Archaea; phylum Thermoproteota; class Nitrososphaeria; order Nitrososphaerales; family Nitrosopumilaceae; genus Nitrosopumilus. Next base: position 14,757 of record DATDAD010000023.1, on the reverse strand, counting down.
TTTTGGGAGATCAGACAGTTGGAAAAGAAGTTTGGGTCTTGCCAATTTGCCTATTTTTTCAGCCACATAATCAGAAATTTCAGATAGAGATAATTTTTCAGATGCATCAGATACAAAAAATACTACAATTGCTTCGCCAGTTATATCATCAGGAATTGCAATTGATGCAGCATCTGATATTTTTTTATGAGATATCACCGCATGCTCAATTTCTGCAGTAGACATTCTGTGACCAGAGACGTTAATCACATCGTCTGTTCGTCCACGCATGTACCAAAGATTGTCATCATCCACATACACATAATCCCCATGAAACCAAACATCTTTGAATCTAGACCAATATGTTTGCAAATATCTTTCATCATCATTTAGCAATCCACGTGTCATTGCAGGCCAAGGGGACCTTATTATCAAAAAACCATTTTTTCCCCTGACAGGATTTTGATTTTCATCAACTACATCTAAATTCATTCCAGGTACAGGAATTCCTACAGTAGATGGTTTTAATTTCATTCCAGGAAAAACAGATAGCATTGCACCTCCAATTTCAGTGCCCCCAGAGAGATTCATGATTGGAATTTTTTTATTTCCAACTTTTTCGTAGAGCCACCACCATGAATCCTCATCAAGGGGTTCACCTGTGGTTGGAATATTTTTTATTTTATCCAATGAAAATAATTTGGCAGGTTCTACATTATTTTTTTTAAATAATCTTACGGCAGTCGGAGATATTCCAAATATTGTTGCATTGTAATCGGATAGCATCCTCCAAACTCTATCAGATGAAGGAAAGTCCAACCCACCATCATAAATCACAGCAGAAGCACCCATCATCAGAAGACCATAGACATTCCACACTAGACCCGTAATCCATCCAATATCTGCAGGCCAAAATAGTGTGTCTTGTGCCTGCATATCAACAAGATATGCTGCCTGATGCCCTGCAAATACTGAAAATCCTCCATGAGTGTGAATTACGCCCTTTGGTTTTCCGGTAGTTCCGGAAGTGTATAAAACAAACAAAGGATCCTCAGAATCCAAAATTTCAGTCTCACAGAAATCATTCTGAACAGAAACAAGTTTATCATAAAAAATAATTCTCTCAGATTCAGCATATTGATCAATTTTTTTGTAAGAAACCAGTATTGTTTTTTCTACAAGTGTGTCATTAACTGCAATCTCTATGGATTTTTTTTGAGAAACAGGTTTTCCCTTGCGATAGAATCCATCAGAAATTATTAGAAATTTAGCATTACAGTCTTTTAATCTTATGTGCAATGATTCTGCACTATATCCAGAAAAAATTACAGTTTGTATCGCACCTATTTTTGCTGCTGCAAGTATAGATAAAATTGCCTCTTCAATCATAGGAAGATAAATTGCAACTACGTCTCCTTTTTTGACCCCCAGAGATTTTAATCCATTTGCAAGTTTGGAGACTTTTGAATTTAATTCTGAATATGAGATACTTGATTTTTCTCCATCCTCGGATTCAAAATTATATGCAATTTTTTCAGGGGATATTTTATTGAATTTCTCAACTGAGGATTTGTAAATATTTGTTTTACCGTTTAGAAACCATTTAGACCATGCAATTCCTCTTGAATCATCCATTACTTTTGTATAGGGCTTATCCCAAACAACTCCAATATCTTCGTCCACTGATTTCCAATACCACTCCAGATCATTCTTGGCCTTTTCAGACAATTCATCTATTGTTAGGACATTATGTTTTTTCATAAATTTGTAAATGTTAGATTCTTGGATTTGTTTATCTGTTGGAATAAATTCAAAATTAGACAAGATTTGATTTTTTTAGACTCTGATGTTGTAAAAAGATTTTTTCTTATGAAATATCAATCCCAAGACGTCGGGCACATGCTATTGCAGATTTGCCGGCATCTTCGTCAATTCCAAATTTTAATAATTTCTCAGTCCATCCAGTTTGCATCCCCATTGTATTTTCACGATAATATTCTCTTAAAATTACGCCTATTTCATCATCTAACTTCTGCCTAGTCGCCTCATTCATGCCTGCTTGAAGGATTGTGGCATCAGATGTAGCCAAAATTTTGATAAATTCTATATTTTCAAGAGATAATTCCGGCATCATACACCAATCTGTTTTTTAAGCAAGTTCAATGTCAATGTGGGATCTGCCTTTCCCTTTGTTTTTTGCATAACTTTGCCTACCAAATAATTTATTGTTTGGGGGTTTGATTTTGCTTGTTCAACAGCTTGGGCTTCTTCAGAGATCACTTGCGTTATGATTGCAGATAACTCAGATTCGTCAGACACATTTCCAAGATCTAGTTCTTTGATAACAGTTGACAGATCTTTTCCAGTTTTCAGAATTTCATGCAATGCATTTTTAGAAGAATTCCTAGATACTTTACCAGATTGTATAGAGTCTGCCAATTCTTTTAGATGTACGGATGTTAGTTTTGAGGCTTCACGTTTTTCTCTTGTATCTACTAGCCCCATCAAATCAGTTGTAATTATATTTGCAATTTCTTTTGCATTTGATTCAGTGTGAGATTCCTCAAACAAATCGGAATAATATTTGTCCGATGATAGCACATCAGCTACTTGCGCGGGGATGTTATATTTTGAAATGTATCTTTCTTTTTTAGAACTGATGCTTTCAGGCATTTCAGAATTCAATTTAATTTTAATTTCAGGATCAATTGTAACCCATGGAATATCACCTTCCAAGAAATAACGATAATCTAATTCCTCTTCTTTGGAGCGAGAGGATATGGTAATCTTTCTTTTATCATCCCAATGTCGTGTTTCTTGAATAATTTCAATTTCACGAGAATGCAAACTTTCTTGTCGTGTTATCTCAAAATGAACTGCTTTTTCTAAATCATGAAACGAACCGATATTTTTTATTTCAACCTTTTTTCCTCCTTCAATTGAAACGTTGGCGTCAGCTCTCATTGCACCCTCTAAACTAGGATCTGCAACTCCCAGATTTTCAAGAATATCTGAGAGAATATTTAGAAAATCACGTACCTCCTTAGGGGTCTCAAAATCAGGCTCTGTAACGATTTCTACCAAAGGAGTTCCTGCACGATTGTAATCTACAAGGGTGATCTGATTTTTAGAAGAACTTCCTTCGTAAATTAATCTCCCAGGATCTTCCTCTAGTTGTATTCTAGTGATATTGATTTTTTTATCACCCACCATTACTGACCCCTTCCCACCAACACTGGTATCACCATAGATGTTGAGTTGAGTGATTTGGAAATTTTTTGGGGAATCAGGATAAAAATAATTTTTCCTAAAGAACGCGATTTTTTCTGGAGTTGAACAATTTAGTGCCATTGCAATAATTGTTGCTTTTTTAACAGCTTCTTGATTTAATCGAGGCAAGCTTCCAGGCAATCCCATACATATTGGACAGATATTTTCATTGATTTTAAAACCGCGATAATTTGCTTTACATGGACAAAATAATTTGCTGTTAAGATTTGTTAGCTGGCAGTGAATCTCCAAACCAATCATGGTCATAGGGGAACCTCCGGTAATCTTACAGTTTGCTCTAATGCATATGCTGCTTGAAGTAGTTGCTTATCCTGTAATGAATTTGCCATCAATTGAATTCCGATGGGTAAACCATTTGAAATAGCAAACGGAATAGAGATTGCAGGCTTTCCTGTAAGATTTGCAGTTACCGTGTTAATGTCAACTAAAAACAGGGAAATAGGATCATCAATCTTTTCACCTAGTTTGAATGGAGGTACAGGGACTGTAGGTGAGAGTAAGAGATCATATTTTTTGAATGCTTCATTGATCTCATTTGTGAGTTTACTTTTTACTTTTAATGCCTTTAAGAAATATTTTCCAGCATGGCCTGCAGAGGGAACAAATCCTCCAATTATCATTCGTCTTGTTACCTCAGGACCAAAATTGCGTCTGGCCTTTGAAATATAGGAAATAAACTCATAGCCTTCCAAGGGGAAATCATACCCATATCTTAGATTATCATATCTTGCAAGATTACTTCCAGCCTCTGTTGCAGTTATTGTATAGTAGGCTGCAACAGAATATTTCACCATGTCCAGAGATATTTCTTCGCATATTGCACCCAAACTTTCAAGTTTAGAAATGGCATCTTTTGTTGCAGACAATACTGAAGGATCTATCCCTTCTCCAATCATTTCTTTAATTATTCCAATTTTTTTGCCTTCAATGCCGCAATCTATTCCGGTCAGGTAATCTTGATTTTTGTTATCAATCGTGGTGTTGTCATTAGGATCAATTCCTGAAATCATATTTAGCATAAATGCCGTGTCTTTTACTGTTCTAGTCAAAGGACCAATCTGTTCGATACTGTTGGCATACGAAATTAAACCGAATCTGCTAATCAATCCATAAGTTGGCTTGTACCCAACTGTAGAGCAAAAACTGGCAGGGTTTCTTACAGAGCCACCGGTGTCAGAACCAAGTGATGCAACACATTCAAACGCACTAACTGATACAGCACTTCCACCAGATGAGCCTCCTGGCACATAATCTGTATTCCAAGGATTTTTGCTAGGACCAAATGCACTAAACTCAGTAGTCAATCCCATTGCAAATTCATCCATGTTCACTTTGCCGATAAATATCGCATCTTGTTGTTTTAGTTTTGTGATTACTGTTGCATCATAGGGGGCAACAAAATTTTCAAGCATTTTTGATGCACATGTAGTTTTAGAATCTTTGATGCACATGTTATCTTTAATTGAAATTGGCATTCCAAAACAGTCACCGACTTTTTGACCTGACTTTATTTTTTTATCGATATCTCTGGCCTGATCAACTGCGTTTTCATTTACAGACAAAAATGCGTGGAGTTTGTCATCTACGTTGTGAATTTGTTCCAAAGTTTTTGCAACAAAATCTTCTGCAGAGATATTTCCAGATTTTACTTCTTGAATATAATCAAGGGCAGATATTTTTAGATTCATGAAGACATCTTTGGTGCACGAACGTAAGTTCCCTTGTAGTGGTTTAGTTTTTCAATCAATTTATCATCAAATGGAATGTACTCATCTTTTCGCAAATTTGAAATAGAAATTTCAGGCATAGAAATTTCTTCGGATTCGACTCCTGCAGAATCCAAAATATCAAAATAATCAATCATGGCATATACTTTTTCAACAAATTCTTTATGATTATCAATGTCTATTCTCATTAATTTTGAGACGTGTTCAATTTCTTCTTCGGATACCATATTGCTTCAAAATATCAATCCATATTATATTATTCTAATAGTATTCCCAGAAATGGAATAGTTTGACCATATTTGGTACCAGAGCCAGGACAACTTCCCCCAGAACACATCTCGCCAAACATCAGAATTGGAGATTCATTAATCCCTTTATTTGCTGGAGTCTTAGATTCACTTATGCCACCAGGTGTTGTTGCACCAAAATAAACTTGTGATTCCTCCCCAGGAGCTATGCTGTAAGAAAGATCCGTATATGCAGTAATAGTTGGAAGATTTGCAGTAGCATTCTCCACAATGTAGAATGTATTTGCAGATCCACCTATGGGTTTCAGTAATAATGCCGTATCCTCACCAATATAGAATGTGTTGGATAAATCATTATTTGTGACATTGATTCTCCATACAGTGTCTGAATTAGTATCTAAATTCCATCCAGATGTCCAATCACTTGTGCCCTGTATCCACTGAAGTGATGCATAGTCAACCTGAAGTACACCTGCATTTTGTGCAGATACAGAATCTGCATCAATGTTAAAAAATTCAACACTTTCTTGTACATAGTTTCCTTGTTTTGCATTGTTAATAGTGGCATTGAATGTTATTGAATCATTAGCACTACCTGTAACTGTGTAAATCCATTTGAAGAATGCAGTATCACCAGGTGACAAGCTTTCTTTTGATGACGGGATTGGTCCTTCCTTGTATGTTGCAGTAGCACCGCCAGTTGTATCTGGAGGGTTTTCTAGTTGTGGAGTAAGTAACTGCAAAACGCTGCCATCAGTAACATTGTTAGTAACACCAAACCAGAGTGTCACATCTTGCCCTGTAAGAACAGATTTTGAAGTTGAAAATAAATTCATTTCAAGACTTTCATCTTGAGGAGATGTTATTTGTACATCAAAGAGATTCCCTCTCTCAGTTACTAATCTCAAGTCATAGGACTGCGATTCTAGTGCGTAAAGATTTAGGCTTTGACCCACATTGTAAATAGTTTCACCAGGTGAAGAGATTTCATTCAAAGTAAAATTCTGTAGTGGCCATGAAGGATCAGTTACGTTATTGACCCATACTCTTGTAAAGTGAATAGGTAGTTGACCTGTGTTTTTGATTGCAAGATCAAATTTTCCATCAGTAATACCTACGCTAATAACTTCAAAATTTTCTTTAGATTTGTCTACACTTTCAATACCCTTTACAATTACCTCATCGTTGACTCGCTCAATCAGATTAATTCCATATGTGAAATAACCAATTACTGAACTGAGAACAATCACGAGGAAGATCATCCCAATAACATTGCTTAGCCCTCGTCGTTTTTTTATCAAAGTATACTCAACAAAATTCTAATGAGGTAAAAAGCATTATGTGTGAATTTGTGTTTGTATTATATTTCCTCTAGTAGTAGTAGCTGAGACATCCAATACACCATAGAATTGAAATGATGTATCGTCGACAACTACAGAAATGCTACCATCAGGCATTATCTGACCTTTGGATAGGGATTGAACTTTACTGAAACCAGATACCTTGTCATAGAATCTAATTTCAGATACATCAATGCCAAGATTACCAACATTTGTTATTACAACTATTATTGTTTCACAAGGATCAGAATTACAATAGACGTATTCAAACATCATGGATTCGTTAATTTTGTTAAGATAATCATCTACAGTGTCGTTCATTTCAATTTGCTGAGAATTCAATGAAGTTTGGCTCCAAACAACCCCTGCACCGCCCATTAGAGTTACTGCTGTCATCATAATTGCAGAAGTAATTACTGTGGCCAAAGCTCTTCTTTTCCTTGCTTGTTTCAAATTCATATCTTATTCCCATAATTGGGAAATATATCAAATAGTTTGTATTCCAAATAACATACAATTCAGATTTTGGAAATGACATAATGAGCCTAATCTCCGAGCCTGCATGATGGGGTAAAATTGCAATGCTGCTTGAAATGATGGAAAAAGTGTATCTTTGAAAACAAACACGATGTTATCTATTTCACCGTAGAACAAAAAGCATGCCTAAAGAAATGACCAATCTAAGTATCAAAGATTTGGAAAATATGACTGAAGAAATGATTTTAAAAATAAAACAAATTTCTCAATGAATATAAAACAAAATCAATTTTGGCTCTAGATTAAGGAGTCAGCCTATCAACATCTCTTGGATAAAACGTAGTATCACGGATATTTTCAGTTCCAGTTAAAACCATGATCAATCTTTCTAGTCCAATTCCACAACCAGCATGTGGGGGTACGCCATAATCAAAAGCACCAAGATGATATTCAAATGCATCAGTTTTCATCCCTTTGTTCTTCATTCGCTCAGCTAGCTCGTCACGTTTTTCAATTCTTGTACTGCCAGAGGATAATTCCAAATCACCATACATTAAATCAAAGGATTCAGAAACCTTTGGATTTGATTTACTGTCCTTTACATAGAATGGTTTTGGTGCGAGAGGCCAATCAGTGATAAAGTAAAATCCATCAAGACCTATTTTCTTAAGATTAGAAGGATACAAGTCATCACCCCACTCAGTTTTTGCACCAGCCTTTTGCATCCTATCAACTAGCTCATCGTAAGTATATCTTGGTATTTGATCAGGGACTTTAATTTCAGGAAATCCAGAATCAGAATGGTCTTTTGTGTAATCAATTACAGATTGAATTGAAACTTTGATGATCTCCTCAATTCTATTCATCACATCATTGTAATCAACAAATGCCTCTTCTAGATCAATTGAAATTGCTTCTGCCAAGTGGCGATTTGTTCTTGATGGCTCTGCTCTAAAGATAGGTGCTATCTCAAAGACTTTTTCAAAACTCATTGTCAATTGTTCCTTGTACAATTGGGGACTCTGAGCCAAGAATGCTTCTTTGTTATAGTAAAATATTGGAAATAAAGCTGCTCCACCTTCAGTTGCAGTTGCAATCATTTTTGGAGTATTGATTTCAACGAAATTTTGATTGCTAAAATAATCTCTAATTGATTTTAGAACCAAACTTCTTGTTTTGAAAATATGTTGTAATGTATCACGTCTCAGATCAATTGGTCTCACCTCTAGACGAGTATCAATATTTTTGACAGTTTTTACAGTAGGCTCAAAAGGAGGAATTTTTTGAACATCTGAGAAGACTCGTAATTCTGTAGGTATAATTTCAAATCCGTTTGGCGCCTTTTCTGATGCTTTTACATTACCTGTAACAGCAATAGAAGAGTGTGCTTTCAATGAGGAGATTTTTTCACGTATTTCGTCAGGGCAATCTCCTTTTTTTGCCACAATAGATAGATCACCGTTTTTGTCACGGATTGTACCAAAACTGATGTTTCCATGTCCACGGATAGTCAATACCCATCCCATTACAGTGACCTGAGTGCCATCCATAGAGGAGTTTATTTCATTTGAATAGTGAGATCTTCGTAAAGTTCCCAATTCCGTTTCAATCATAATTTACATTATTGCTGATTTCATGGTGTAATTAATTTTTATACAAAATAGTGGACAATTACATTAATTTTCATAATGCTTATAGCCAGTAAAAATTCCCCAAGAAAATAAGATGAATATCCTAATGGCTCTAGTAATTGCAATGTTTATCATTGTGGCTGTATACGTTGGGTACCATGCATCACAGCAAGTTGCTGTAGAAGGTCATAATATCAACATAGAATTAGAAATACTAACTGACAAATCAGGATCTGTGCAAATTTTACAAAATCCAGAACTTAGAAAAACAATCCTGTAGAAACCCCCAAGTCGGATTTATATTAAATTATATCAATTATTGAAAAGCATGGTGCTTTCAGACAAGGAAAAAATTATTGCAATTATTTCAAATGGAATAGCAGTCTTTTCATTATTGCAGGAACGAGAAGAATTGCCAAAAAATACAACAATGTATGATTTTGTGCTAAAGGTAATTCCAGAAGATATCAAGTCAGAATTGAGTGTAGAGTTAATTGACGAAGTATTTCAATACGTTACATCTGCACATAATAGTTCATAAAGTACAAAATAATCACAATAACAGTGACATCCATAGCAACACTAGGCTCCCATTGTTCTTTACAGGTATTAAAAGGGGCAAAAGATGAAGGTCTTAAAACCATTCTCGTATGTGAAAAAAAACGTGAAAAATTATACAGACGATTTCCATTTATTGACGAATTAATCCTTGTAGATTCTTTCAAAGAAGTACTCGATCAAAAATGTCAATCAATTCTTGAAGAAAACAAGGCTGTTCTTATCCCACATGGAACACTAATTGCACAAATGAGTTCTGAAGAAATAGAGTCAATCAAAACGCCGGTATTTGGAAACAAGTGGATTCTAAGATGGGAGTCAGACAGAGAAATGAAAGAAAAATTAATGAGAGAAGCAAAACTTCCAATGCCAAAACCAGTTACAGACCCCAAAGATATTGAAAAATTAGTGATTGTGAAAAGACAGGGAGCTGCAGGAGGCAAAGGGTATTTCATGGCAGCAAATGAAGACGATTACAATAAAAAAAGAAACCAATTGATTTTAGAAGGAACAATTTCCAAAGATGAGACATTATACATTCAAGAGTACGCAGCAGGAGTTTTAGCCTATTTGACATTTTTCTATTCTCCACTAAGGGAAGAGTTGGAATTCTTTGGAGTTGATCAAAGACATGAATCAGACATCGAAGGATTAGGTAGAATACCTGCAGAGCAGCAACTCAAATCAAACAAAATTCCATCATTCAATGTTATTGGCAATAGTCCTCTGGTTTTACGAGAGTCATTGTTAGAAGAGGTTTATGCAATGGGGGAAAATTTTGTTGAGGCATCTAAAAGAGTGGTACCACCTGGAATGAATGGGCCATTTTGCATTGAGGGAGTTTATGATGAAAACGCCAAATTCACATCGTTTGAATTTTCAGCAAGAATTGTTGCAGGATCAAACATATACATGGACGGCTCACCTTACTATTCTCTATTATTCAATGAAACAATGAGCATGGGAAAAAGAATTGGCCGAGAAGTAAAAACTGCAACTGAATCCAACCAATTAGACAAAATTACAACCTAAAAATTTAATCGATAATTTACTTTGTTACTACCATTCCGTGTTGTGATTTTATGATGTATTTGTCTCGGATTTTTACGCTGACCCAGTCAATGAACAAGACAGTTACCAGTACTACCAGCATGAAGATTGCTGCTTTTCCATACTCAAAGAATTTAATGTAATTTATAATGTAAAATCCAATTCCTCCTGCACCTACCAATCCAAGTATGCTGGTCTGTCTAACGTTGTAATCAAACATATACAATATTTGACTCAGCAAATGGGATGCAGATTCAGGGATTACAACATAACGAATGAGCTGCCATTTTGAAACACCAATTGAGCTTACAGCATCCATAGGATCAGAATCAATTGTCTCAATTGCCTCATATTGTAATTTTGCAACAAATCCAACTGTATACATGACAATTGCTAAAACTCCGGCAAATGTTCCGAGTCCAACCATGATTACAAATAAGATTGCCCAAAGAATTGAAGGAAATGTTCGGATTGCAGCCAATAATGCACGGACTGGTGCATAAACATACTTGCTGTTTAGATTTCGTGCTGCAAACATGCTAAGAGGTAATGCTATTGCAGTTCCCACAACAGTTCCGATGAAGGCCATTTGGATTGTTTCAAACATTGCCCAAAGTGCTGTTGGAATATACTTGGGTTCTACAAGAAGCATCTCTTCTACAACAATTGCAAGATTAGGAAGTCCTTGAGCAAATTCTAAAGGATTTGCATCTACATTGTATGATGCAACTACAACTAGTGCCACAATAATTCCAATTACGATGTTATTTTTTGGTGTCATCAGAATACATCTCCATAATTTCTTCAGTGTTCAAATCCCCTGTTTGAAAATCAACTATAGTGTCACCTTCAACGCCAATTTCTAGAATTTTCCTGCCTTCTTTGATAACTGCCACCCTATTTGCATATTCTAATGCAAGCTGCATATCATGATGAACCATGATGGCAGTCAAGTTCATTCTTTTTTGAGCATCAACAATCAAGTTCATTATTTCACGAGCAGTTACATGGTCTAGTTCTGAAACAATTTCATCTGCTAGTAGTATCGTTGGCTTTTGCATTAATGCTCTAGCAATAGCTACTCGACGTTTTTCACCACCACTTAACATGTAGGCTTTTCTATCTTCTTTTCCAGACAAACCAACAAGAGCCATGATTCTTTTAGCTTCCTGGATTTCAGATTCAGGAAATCTTTTGAGTAAGGATTGGATTGCATTTAATCGTGGCAATGCGCCAATCAGTATATTTTCAAGCACAGTGATATTTTTTACCAATCCAAGACTTTGAGGAATGTAGCCTATAGTATGCATCATCTTTTTGAATTTTTTGTTATTCATGTTAGGTGTAACATAATCAATTTTGATTGTGCCCTTACTTTGAATCATCATACCATTCATCAGTTTCAGCAGGGTAGATTTTCCAGAACCTGATTGTCCAACAATAGCATAGTTAGTTCCTTTATCTATAGAGAGATTGATTCCCTCTAATGCAAAATTTTTGGAATCATATGAAGTCCATACATCATTCATTTGGATAATTTTTTTTGTTGAAATTAATGAAAAAGAAGGATTTCGGGTCATCTGAATTTGTTTCATTTCAGGAATCCCGGGTTTTATTTGCTCTTGTCATAGTTTGACTTGTCAAGAATCAACTGATCAAGTCCTGTCAAAGCATCAATAAAGTCACCAAATTCACCAATATGCATAGAGGTGGTAGTTGGAACTAGTGCTTCGGCACCGTACAAATCTGTCAAAATGTGATTATTTGCATCATAATTGAGTTCAATCATTGCATCAACTAGTGCTTTTTTGGTGGAATCTGACATGTCAGAACTTACCATAAACACATGAGATGGTACAGGTCCAATTGTAGTAACCGGTCTTAATTTTATTTGATCTTCCAAGTCAAGATATTTTTGTGGAGCAATATCTGAACCAAATGCAACATCTACATTACCATTAAGAAGCAATTGTAATGCAGCCTTGTATCCACCTGCAAAAGTATAACTTTCAAAGTTATTTGCCAATGCAGATTCCAAAGCTACTATATCATCTCCTTCTATGGTAACATAACCATCAGTAACCAAAGTTCCCATAGGTCTAACAAAACCAGATGAACCAGTAATGCTAGTAAATGCTACTTTTTTGCCAACTGTATCTTCCAATGAATTAATTGAATCATTTTCAGCAAGTGCCCAAACTGTTGCTTGATAATTTACTTTTCCGGCAACAAGCTCAGCCATTACTGCCTCAGCACCGGTTCTTTGATGGGTAATCCATGCGGGACCAGTATCCATAAAAGCAGCATCAATATGGCCAAATCTCATTCCTTCGATGATTGTTTCATAATTTGTTGGGATTACGATCTCAACATCTACACCAAGTTCAGTCTCAAGAAATTTTTCTAATTCTTGAGCCTTTGGAGTTAACTCATCAGCTTTTTCAACTGGAATAAATCCAATGGTAAGAGTGTCAACATCTACAGTGTCAGATTCAGAGGAAACATTGATGATATTATTTTCTAACAGAAAAGTAATTCCATTTAGAAAAGTTTCATCATCCAAAGTACCATCAGCCCACCACCCAGCATTTGCTTTAATCCATTCGGGGACTAAACCTTCTGCTTGAGCAGGTTGAGTTAATGACACAGACAATACACCAATTACTGCAAAAGCAGCAATCAATGCCAATGTAATTTGTAGTTTCATGCTTAACAAAAAATTAGGATAAGCTAAATTATTTAAATCAAAGCATCATTCCAAATAATCATTCCAAGTCTATAGAATGAGAATAAGGTGAAATATATTTTGAAATATTAGGTTAAGAGGATTTAGGATTAGCAGTATTCGAATACAAATTCAAACTGGGCTCTAAATCATCCAAAGTTATTTCTACTTTTCCTATTCTACTTCGGTACAATTTTATTTTTTTGCCTTCTGGAGATATGATGAATTTATCAACTTCGGCTAGTGCAAGATCTTCTAGTGTGGATAATGTTTTGTACACTGTAGAAAGTGAAATTTTCAATTCATCTGCAATTTGAGTTGCATCTTTGGATTGTGTTTTCACTGAAAACAAGACAGAACGAGTGCAAACGTTGCTAAGGGATTCAATGATTTTTTGTGTGATGTCGAATTCGGATAATTGAATTATAGTAGGTTTTTGTAATTTTATCACCTAATTTGGGATCAGTGTAAGAACAGGTTCAGGTTTTCTGATAGAAATATCTGCTTTGCTGATTCGGCTTCTATACACTTTGTACTTTCTACCCTTATCAGAGAGCATCCATTTTTCAACTTCAATTAATGTCAATTCTTCAAGATCAGTTAATTTTTTGTATACAGAGCTAAGAGGAATTTTTAGTTTGTCTGAAAGCTCCGCAGCAGTATTTCCTTTTTTAATTATTGAAAACAAAATTGCTCGAGACTCAGAATCGGCTAAAGCTTCTATTACTTTTTGAGTAATATCATATTTTTTTAATTGTGGTAAAGTTAATTTCCGCGACATGTAAATAACAAAAAAATCATTCATATATTTAAACGAGATGTTATAGTTCTCATTCTATAGAGTCAGAATAATTATGAATATTGTTCAGTTTTCTGATCAGATTTAAAATGATTCCAAAATAATCCTAAAATTATGCCTACAGATATCCAAAATGAACTTACACCAAGTACAGACATTAATCGAAATTCATTTACAAGATTCATTGGCGCAGTAATCTCATCAGGGTTTTCAGGCATCATAAGGAAAACTACAGATATGAAAACACCATAGCCAACTAACGAGATGAGTTTTTTGTTATTTTCAAATTTCTTTGATAATTTATAAAAAGCAAGTGCACCAATTCCTGAAATTGCAATAAATGAAAGATAAAGAATTGCCCTCAATACAACAGTTTCACCATCACCTACAGTGGGAGGATTTGCAGGATATTTGAGAAAAGGTATCAGGTATAAAGTAAACCACATTATTGCTGCCAATAGCAGAGATTTTTTTACATCATGATTACCCGGAAGTGAATTTCTAGATAAAGCAAATACAATCCCAAACAATGAACCGATTGAAATCCCTAAAATAACGCCAGCTAAAATTTGACCACTTTTTTGCCAGATTCGGTATCCTTCATATTCTACCCAAAATTCAGGAGAATCTTCTGCTTCACCAGACGCAAAGAGATTTTTATTTTCAATCCCAATTGCTTGATCAAGGTATGGTTCTACAATGGCAAAATTAACAGTTCCATGAATTAACCCTGCAAAAGCACCTGAGATCAATACAATTACAATAAATTGTATGGTTTTCATTCACACCACTTAATGACAAGGAAAGCCTGCTGCGTGTCTCATGTCATGAGTTAGTTCATGAACATAGAGGTCAGTAAATGCCTGCTCGCCATAAACTAGACTAAAGATATGACCTTGATCAAATCCAACAACAAACAATCCTGCTGCAAA
>DATDAD010000022.1:0-43500 GCA_036525555.1 Candidatus Nitrosopumilus sp. | reverse complement strand
TAGCATGACCTTCAAGTGATAGCAATCGTCTAGTGTCTGAATTTGGAATTTCTCGAATGTTGTTTTTTAGAATGGATATTACTTTTCTGCAATCTTCATCAAGTGAACTAAGGAAAAGGATTTGAGATTCAAATTTTGCCTTTAGAATCTGCTTTTGCAGATAGTCTCTTTTTACAGGATCTCGGAATGTGTCATATTGACCTATTCTATTCCTTGATCCTACACCTGAAACCATAGGGAAATTAAGAGAACTTGTAGGGTTGCCGTATGCGTCAGTAAAAATCATGTTCACACCATACTCAGATAGGGTTTTGATGGCAGTAGTTGTGATTATGCCGTTTCCAGAAATTACAAGCCTTTCGTATCTGTTCTCAGATGGGAAAAAGGATTCAATATCGTGTTCTTTTTCGTAAATGTGTTTTCCATTTTTTAAAATTATTTGATTATCTTTGGTAGTGATGGACATTCCATAACCCCGTAAGAGTTTGACACGATGCGTCATAATGTTCGTTATAATTTTGACCTTTAACGAATTTCCAACAAATCATAATTGGCATTATAATCTAGGTTAATGCAACTTTTACTGCCTGCAACGGGGGGAGACTATTTTTGTTGAAGTCCAATAAAAAGGAGATACTCTTTTTGTTGAAGTCCAATGACGCAATGGATTTAAAGAACTTCTAGTTAGTATATTTGTGAACATCAAAAAAGTAGGCAATGTCATTTTAGCAGTTAAAGACATTGACAAATCCCTACAATTTTACCATGAAATCATAGGTCTTCCTATTAGAAATCAAAGAAGATCTTGGGTTGATTTGGGCACATCTGGTGCTTTATTGAGTTTACATCCGGCATCATTAACAGAAAAGCATATTGGAAGTTCAATTGAAAATGGAATTACCATCGGTTTTCTTGTTGGCGATGTACAATCTGCTGTTGATGAATTAAAAGCGAAGGGCGTCACAATTCATCGTGATATTGTTGAAAAAGATGCAGGCAAGAATGCAGTAATTTTGGATCCTGACGAGTATCTTATTTCATTGTTCGAACCTAACTTTGAGGATAAAGATCAACAAACAGGCGGATATCAAGGATTTACACCAGCTTAGATTGTCTTTTTAATTAAAGAGATAATCTTCTCTAAGCCTTTTTCTTTTCTATCAATTGAAACATAGAATGTAACATTATTTTTTTGTAAAACTAAAATTGTAATTTTTTGATGTTGTAATACAACATATTCCAATTTTCCAATAGAACTAACTGAATTTTTTCTTAATGAAATCAATGTAGATATGACAAATAATTCATTTTTGAAATCTTCTGATTGTAAAAGTGGTTTAAGATTTGGTTTAATCATTCCAGTCAAAGTTCTACCATAGGCATTGACAATACCTGCATATCTTACACTATCGGATATTTCTAAAATTTTTTGACATTGTTTTCTATATTTTACAACAGTATCTTTCCATTTTTCTGCAGGGGTTTTGACCATAATAAAAGTAATTTTTGAAATTAATAAGCCTATTGACTAGTTGCAAATTTTAGAACCATGATATTTTATTTTGAATTGGTCTCTTTGTCTAGCTTTTTCTTCAATTCCAAATTTTCCTTTAACAGTTTGTCATTTTCAGTTTGGAGTGTCTCAATAGAATTTTGTCTGGTATATGCGGGATGTCCTGGTGGAATCACAGTGGAATTCATGCTAAGCAACCCTGATGCATATTGTTGATACATGTGCTGGAATCCCTGTAGTTTTTGAGCCATTGTGTCGGCATTTTGTAAAAATTGTTCCTTCATAGGATTTCCATGAATTTTGAACATTGGATTTGATAGGCCAGGTGGCAGTCTTGGAAATTGAAATGCTAAATGAGGAATGTTTGGATTCAATCCATAGAGGTCACGAAGATGATTAATTGCCAAATTATCCATATAGAACATCAATATTTGCTATATTTGTGGCTTGCTTTAGTCATTTGATATACTCTTTAGTTAAACTTCAGGCGTTTTAGCTCAAATTGAGCTGATCGCAGATCCTTATAGATTCCCAATTTGGATCGCTGATAAATGGATAAATCAAAGAAGGCATGTCTAAGATGTAAAAAAGATATCCAAGAACAAGATTTGCATAAAATTGTAATTTACGTAGTTCAAGAAAAATTCACTGAGCATCATTATGAACATGTAGAATGTCCTGATAAATTTACAATATAGTAATAAAATTAAATCATCCTTTAAATTCATAAATGTTGTAAATTTCACCCGTTATTCTAGAGCGATATTTCCATTCATCTTTTTTCCACACTACTAATGAAAACTTTTTCTGCGTTTTTGGATGCAATCTTTGATAAACATCATGTCCGATTAAGATTTGGTTGGGTCTTGCCACGTGTTGAATTTTTGCTGCAATGTTCATAGCTGGTCCCATCAAATCAACATGGGAATTCTCTACATCTGAACCATATCGTACAACAATGTTTTTGCCAAAATCTAGTCCTATCTTCACCATCAAATCAGGATAATCATATTGATTCAAAATAGGGTTGATTCCTTTTTGAATAACAGATATCATTGACTTTGCACAGTTTACAGCATTGTCTGATGCAAGCATTCCGTCCCCTACAAAATATCCAATTACTGAATCACCTACAAATTTTAAAACATAGCCATGATGCTGTCGGATAACTGCAGCCATCTCTTGAGAAAATGAACTTATAATAATTGCAATTTTTTCTGCAGGCATTTCCAAGGTCATGGTGGTAGAACCGACCAGATCAACATAGAGTACAACCATATCTAATTTTGAAAAAACATTTTTTCTCAAAAATGCATCAGACTCATCAATCAATCCGCTATACTCATAACCTTTTTTCAAAGAAGCCCAAACCCGTTTTTGAGTTTCTAAAATCATTGTTTCAGAATCCAGTGTTTGGGTCTGATTTTTGCTAAGCAGCATATCTACAACATTGATTTGAGTATCTTGTTCTGATTCTTGCTTATCCAAAATCTCTTTTTCAGTCATATTTTCATCTCATTCTAGTGGAAAATCTGTATTGCATTTGGAGCATTTGCCCCTTCTTCCCCTATAGCCATCATGGTAATACTCTGTAATCCTCCCATCGCAATTATTACATTCAATATCAAGTGTATCCATACCTATGATTCCCATACAATCTATTTAGATATAATGATGAAGGTTTAAGGAGTGTGATTATTTTCTACTTCTTGTGAGATTAGGTTCAAGATCATCTAATGAATTCATTCAACTATTAAATGAAAAAAATGAATCAATTCAAAAAGCATACCTTCCAAAAATGATTGATTTTACAAAAATGATCGATGTCAAAGTCATGATGGGAGATTCTACAATCACGGAGCAAAAAACATTTGATCCAAAATTAGTTTCAAATTATTTTCAAAAAATTAATGATTCCCTTGAAGAATGGTCCGTCCAAGATGTCTCAATTACCAACAATCAAGATGTCCGAAGGATTTTCACAAAATTTGAGATTAAGGAAGGAAGTTACTTACTGTCAGGACATTTATCATTACAGTTTCATGTTTTATTATACTACAAACCGGTTCAGAGAGTAATTGATTGTCAAAAAGAACTGTCTGAAATTGTGGATTTAACAAAAAATAAACAAGAGCAGTTTTCAGATAGTAGTGATCAAATTGTTTTGGATAAATTAAAAGAGATGGGTTACAAAGATTTTGATCATCAGAAATTATTTGAGGTATTCTATGAAAATGACGAATTTAGAGAAAAAGTTTTTGAAGAAATTCAAAAAGATGCAGGTGTCGATTTTCAAGAAATGTCAGAAAAAAAATCTAAACTTTTTTCTGAACTAGATTCATTACTAATTGAAACATATCAAACATCTAATGTGTTAATAGATGATCCCAGATTAGTTGCAGGCGAAGAAGGATGTTTATTGACACTGGATTTAGAATTTATTAAAAATGGCAACCGTGAGGGCGTGTTTGATCCTAGAAAGATGTCTGATTCTGTAAAAGAAAATATTTTGAAAAGATTATCTGAATTAGAAACTATTATCCAATCTTAATGATAAACCAAGAAACCGTATCATAAGATATTATCTCAATGGAGATTCATCAGTTTCTGGATATGTTTTCAACGACAGTATACAACATTTACCCATTTCCGATAATTTACGCATAAAATTTGACCAAAGATGCAAATTTTGTATAGAAGAAGTCAAATACAGCAAATCAATAGCATCATTTCCAATGGAACCATCATATGATGATATACTTGCAGCAAATTCACTACGAGGACATGAGATAAGAAAAACACCACTAATACATTCTCCAACATTTAGTGAAATGACAGGTTCTGACATTTATCTAAAGGCAGAATTTCAACAGAAGACAGGTTCATTTAAAATTCGAGGAGCATATTTTAAAATTAAATCGTTATCTAGTGAAGAAAAAAAACACGGAGTTGTTGCAGCATCTGCAGGGAATCATGCACAGGGAGTTGCATTTGCTTCTGCACTAGAGAAAATTCCTTGTACCATTGTAATGCCCAAAAACGCTTCACCAGCTAAAGTGGCTGCAACACGAGGATATGGTGCCAAAGTCATACTTGAAGGGGTAAATTATGACGAGTCGTCAGCCAAAGCAAAAGAAATTGCAAAGGAAACTGGTGCTACCATGATACATGCATTTGATGATCCTCAAATTATAGCAGCACAGGGGGTTATCGGCCTTGAGATTTTAGAAGATTTGAAAGATGTCGATGAAGTTTATCTGCCTATAGGAGGCGGAGGATTGGCAGCTGGAACACTAATTGCAATTAAAGAAAAGAATCCCCAAATCAAAGTAATAGGTGTTCAGTCAAAGTCATTTCCAGCAATGTATGAATCAGTAAAACAAGGATCAATTACTGCCAGTGGTGGAGAGAGAACCATAGCAGATGGTATTTCAGTAAAAGTGCCAGGACAATTGACATTTTCAATTATCAAAGAACTCATTGATGAAATAGTTCTAGTTGATGATGTAGAAATTACAAAAGCAATGTTTCTTTTGATGGAACGAATGAAATTTGTAGTAGAGCCAGCAGGTGCTGCAAGTTTAGCATATCTGATTTCAAAAAAACCATCTATTGGAAAAAAAGTTGTTGCAGTGTTAGCAGGAGGAAATGTGGATATGTATCTGCTAGGACAAATTGTAGACAAGGGTCTTGCAGCCATGGGTCGCTTGCTCAAATTATCAATTATGCTGCCTGATAGACCAGGGGCATTTAAAGAAATAGTTGACGAAATTACTTTGGCTAATGCAAATATCGTAGAAGTGGTTCACGACAGACTGAGTTCTACAATCAATGCAGGTTCTGCAGGAGTAACACTAAGTCTAGAAACACAGGGAAGGGAGCAAGCTCAATCATTGATTGATGCTTTAAAGGGTAAAAACATCCAGTTTACTTTACTAACCTGAGTTACTTGAATTTACTTTTTGCAAATTTTGAAAGACCTTGCTTTTTCAACTGATCAGATTCTTTCACTACTGAATCATGTTGATTGGATTTGTGTTGTTTAAGTTTATTTTTTAAATCAGGGAATTCATTTGCAAGCATCTTCATTGCATAAATTCCTGCATTGCCTGCCTTGTTTATGCCAACAGATACCACAGGAGAACCTGAAGGCATTTCGGTAATAGATAGTAAAGAATCCAACCCTCCAAATGCCGAGAATTTTGTAGTGTCTGATTTTTTTGGGTGTTTGTCATTGTAAACTAGTATTGGTACTCCGATTACAGGAATTGTTGTATGAGACGCAATCATTCCGGGTAGATGTGCCGCCCCTCCTGCACCAGCAATGATGATTTTAAAGCCCATCTTTTCAGCGTGTTCTGCATATTCTGCCAATCTTGCGGGAGTTCTATGTGCAGAGACAATCTGATCCTCATGTTTGATTTTATACTCATCCAAAATTTCTGCAGCTCCTTGCATTATTCTACTGTCGGAGCTTGATCCCATAATTATGCCAACAAGAGGTTTTTTAGAATATGCCATGATATAGAGAAAAACTAGAGAGTAATTAACAATTCTATTAGAAATACATCTAGAAAAAATCATGCCGGCATTAGATATTTTTAATGCAAAAATAACAAATTTGTAATGACAAAAACTCTTGGGATCATAGGAGGAGGGCAATTAGGCATGATGATAGCAGAGGCAGCAAAGAAAATGCCAAATGAGATTTCTGAAATTATAGTGTTAGATCCAACTGAAAATTGCCCCGCATCACAAGTTGGAGCGACGCAAATTATTGCAGATTTTAAAGACAGAGATGCAATTATTGATCTTGCAAATAAATCAGACATTATAACATATGAAATTGAATCTGGAGATAGTGACGTCTTAAAATCAGTAGAAGACAAAGCTGAGATCAATCCATCACCCGAAACATTAAAAATAATTCAAGATAAATTTTTACAAAAATCCTTTTTACAAGAAAATAGCATACCAGTTCCCGAATTTATTGAAATAAAAAACATTGATGACGTTAAATCAGGATTGAAAAAATTTGGATATCCTGCAATGCTCAAATCTCGAAGAGATGCATATGATGGAAGAGGTAATTTTAAAATTAATTCTCAAGAGGAAATTCAAATAGCATATGATTATTTTAAAGGGCAGACACTATTATTGGAAAAATTCATTCCATTCAAGATGGAAGTATCTGTAATTGCAGCTAGAAATACCAAAGGTCAAATCAAAACATATCCACTTGTGGAAAATATTCATGAGGAGAATATTTTAAGAATGACGATTGCACCTGCAAGAGTTTCAGAAATTATTGCAAAAAAAGCTGAACATATAGCAGAAAAAACAATGTCAGTGTTAAAGGGGGCAGGCATATTTGGCATCGAGATGTTTGTTACACAAAATGACGATATAGTTATCAATGAAATTGCTCCTAGAGTTCATAATTCGGGGCATCATACATTGCAATCAAGTGATACATCTCAATTTGAGCAGCATTTGAGAGCAATTCTAGGGTTAGAATTGGGAAGTACCAAATTAATTCATAATTCAATAATGTACAATATTTTAGGAGATAGTAGTTTTACCGGAGAATACTTGCCTCTGAGCGTATCTGGACCAGGAGTATTTTTGAAAATGTATGGCAAAAAAATTTCCAAGCCTTTACGAAAATTGGGCCATGTTAACATAATTGGAATTAATGATGAATCTACACAGGATCTTACGAATAAACTAGAATTACTTTTACCAAAATTAGTTGTCAAATCATCTGATTAGTTTATTAATTGTGAATAGTGAACGTAATCATGTTGCTAAAGGCATCCATGATACTTGCAGGAATATCTATAGGATTACTTGTATTGTATGGTGCAGATGTTGCTGTTGCCATGAGCAGTGCTGATGGCGATGGATTTTTACCATTAGATGATATGCAAAGAGGTGCAGGGCTAGGCGGTCCAGCAATTATTTTACCAATCATTGCATTTTTCATGTCTATTAAAAAACCATCAAAAGGATTAGGAGGTTTGATTATCGTATCAGGTATTTTAATTATAATTGGTGGACTTGCAATGGTAATGACACCCGCACCAGAAGGTGTTGAAAGAAATCCAATAATGTTATTTGCTCCGGCAATTTTCCAAATCGCTTTGGGAGCAATTAAGATAGTCAAATCTTAAGCGATAAACAATGCCAACTTGTGCAAAATGTGAAAATGATGTCAACAAGGTATATGATTGTGATCACACAAATGAAGAAAGTTACTGTAAAGAATGCTATACAGAATTACATTACAACATTACCGAAGAAGGTAAAACATCATGAAAAAACCAAAGATAGATTTCCCATTTTGCCCTGAATGCTTTACCGAACTACACTATTACACTAGTGAGCCCATTGAGGAGGATTAACCCATGTTGACTGATAAAGAAATTGCGATTTATGCACTAGGGAAAACAGAAGGAGTTCATTCCATTGCTGAAACGCTGGGAAAGGGACTAGATGATGAAAAATACATAGAGTCTTGGAATAAAACAATGAAACTATTAGGTATTGAGATGCCACTGAAGGAGCTAGAAAATATCTATAATGAATTTGCAAAAAAGATGGAAGATCTAGTAAATTCTGAAAACATAAAACCTGAAAAATCCTCAACAAGTTAGATGAAAGCAATTATTTTAGCAGGAGGCAGGGGTAAAAGATTAAGACCAATTACAGATTATGTTCCAAAACCCCTAATCCCAATAAAAAATATACCAATAATTGAATGGCAATTAAAATATCTTAAAAAATTTGGAATTGATGAAGTAATTATCTGTACAGGATACAAACAAGAAATGATTGAAAGTCATTTGAATGCAAAAAAAATTGGAATTAAAATAAAATATTCTATTGAAAATACACCCCTGGGAACAGGGGGGGCAATAAAAAAAGCAGGTAAACTGATCAAAGACAAATCATTTTTTGTGATTAACGGAGATACGATTACTAACATTGATTTAAAAAAATTATCAACTAAATTCAATTCAATTGCATCCATAGAATTAAGGACAAACTTTGGTGTTTTAGAAACAAAAGACGACAAAATTACAAAATTTAAAGAAAAGAAAGAAATTTCTAATCTGTGGATGAACGCAGGAATTTACCATTTACAAAAAAACATACTTTTAGATTTGCCTGATAAGGGAGATATTGAAAAGACTGTTTTTCCAGATTATGCAAAAAAGGGAAAACTGCACATTGTAAAATTTAAAGATGTGAAATGGTATTCTGTAGATTCCTTTAAGGATATGGAGGAATGTGCTTTAGAAGTAGATAAAATAATCAAATAAAGTTTTGATTTTTATGCACCAGTTCTATGTAAGGTGACCATACAGTACGCCAATTCTTCTACAAAAGATTCATCTTTACTGACAGAAGCATATTTTGTTGCATCATTCCAGAAGGTTGTCTTTTCTTCCTGTTTTTCTGAGAATATGTGTTGGCTCAATGATTTTTATTCCCAGATCATCAGTTAATCTTCCGCCTCAATCAAAATTAACCTATTACTAAAACAGTTAAACCAATAATTCTGGTCGCTAAATGCCCATTTCCAGGCTCATCCATGTTTTACTTTTGCAAAAGATATTTGATCTTTTTAGAATCTAAGATTCCTTTTCTTCGATTTTTTTGATTTCTTTTTCTATTTTTTGGATATTCTTGTTCCAAATCCCAATATATTTTTCTATTTTTTCAAGCTCTTTAGAATCAGAATCAGAGATAATCAAAGACTCTCTTTTTTCTAAATGTTGATTTAATCTCTTTTTAGAGTCATCTAGTTTTTTGTATTGAAATTCCAAGACTTTTTTTGTGATAAAATTCATAGATGCTCAGCTGCTGCTCTTTACACTAGAATATCGAACTTAAGCGTTTAGACTATTCTCCAAAGAGTTCAGAATCTCTACTTTCACAAATCTGTACTCAATGTTTTCAATGCAAAATTTCCGCACTTTGGACATCGATGTTTTTTTAATAATTCCGTATGAGTTTGAATAGATTTTTTAGAATACATGATATTCTCCCCACAATCTAAACATACGCCAGGTATGTCTCCTTTTGGAATCATGTCTTTCTAAATTCTGTGTTAACTTAAGCATATTGCTATGGTCTATCAAGCATAACACTAGAATATCCAAAAGAGATTACTATTTTCATGCGTATTGCATGTAGTTTAGGCTCTTTACTTTCAATAAGCGAGGTATTGCAGTGCTCAGAGATCATCTCAAAAACAAATGCAGATACCATTTGGGTGCCTGAAACTTGGGGGATGGAGAATTTTTCAATGCTAGGCGCAGTTTCTGCAAAGACGACCAAACAGAAAATAGGCTCTTCAATCATCAACATCTTTTCCAGAAGTCCATCAACTATTGCCATGGGTGCAGCTACTGTGGATTCGTTATCTAATGGAAGAATGATCATAGGACTAGGAACTAGCAGTATACCTATTGTAGAATTCTTTCACGGTTACAAATTTCAAAGGCCTGTACAAAGAATGAAAGAATATGTGGAAATAATTCGACTGGTACTTTCTGGAAAACAAGTAAATTATGATGGAGAAATTTTCAAGCTAAATAATTTCACACTGCTGATAAAACCACAAAGAGATAAAATCCCAATTTATCTTGCTGCAATAAATCAAAAGATGGTAGATTTGGCATGGAGTATTGGAGATGGCGTGATTTTTTACCTAAGACCATTAAATGAAATGAAACAAACAATTTCCAAAATGCAATCAAAGAAAAAGATTGATGTCACATGCCAATTGATCACTTGCGTTTCTGAAGATTCAGAAAAAGCAATTGACCGTGCTAAAAAGACAATTGCATTTTATATTTCAGTAGGCGATATCTATAGAGAATTTTTAGCAAAAAATGGATTTCAAAATGAAACATCAGATATTTATGGTGAATTTAAAAAGTCAGGATTCAAATCAAACCATGAATTAGTGACAGATTCTATGCTTCAATCTCTGGCAATATCTGGAACATCTGATGAATGTAAAAATCAATTGACAGATTTTGTAAATGTCGGAATTAATCAACCAATCTTACAATTTAATCCCATAGGAGATACAATGAATTCTTTCAAATTATTTAAAAAAACATTTTTGGATGAGTAATATGAACAAAGTAGGGATAGTAGGATATGGCATTACACCTTTTTCTAAGGAGGATCAAAAAATTGAGTCAGTTTTATTAGATTCCGCAAAAGAACTTTTTAGAAACAATCCTGAAATTAATCGCCATGAGATAGATGCAGTTTTAGTGTCAACAAATAACAATTCAAAATACCTATCCCCCATCCTATCTGAAATGACAGGAATTCAACCCAAAATATCCCATACAATTGAGAGCCTATGTAATTCAGGGACAAATTCTATCGTATCAGCGTATTCTTACATTGCATCAGGCCTGGCAGACATGATACTTGTTACAGGGGCTGAGAGATACGATAGTCCTGGACAGATATTAGAATGGGATAATTCTCGTGGGGAATACAAACATCCTATTTTTTGGGCATCTATATTTTCAAAATCATATAAGCGAAAATTTTCTATTTCTGATGAACAACTGGCAATTGTTTCTGTAAAAAATCACAAGCAAGCAAAAGAAAATCCAAATGCTTTATCAAAAAAGACATACACAGTTGATGAGGTAGTAAATTCCAGAAAACTTACCGAAGATCTCAGATTATTAGATTGTTCAAGACCATGTACGGGAAGTGCATCCATAATTTTGGCATCAGAAAAAAAAGCAAAACAAGTAACAGACAAACCAATATGGATTACGGGAATTGGTCAGAAAACCACTTCTGCAGGTTTTACTAAGAACAGTTCATTTAGTTCAATGGAATCAACTAAACTTGCAGGTCAAACTGCACTAAAAATGTCGAACAAAAATTCCAAAGATATAGATGTTGCAGAAATTCACGACGCATTTTCTGTTTGTGAACCTATGGCACTAGAGTCATTAGGATTTTCAGCAGAAGGGTGTGGGATGAATATGATTGAAGAATTACACAATGCAAATAATTTTAAAATAAATCCACGAGGAGGATTAATTGGTTCAGGTCATCCGTTAGGGGCAACTGGAATAGCACAAACAATAGAAATTACACAGCAACTCCAAGGGAATGCAGGTAAAAGGCAAGTTGATAATCCTAAAGCAGGATTAGTCCATAACATGTCTGCTGCGGCCACATCTTCAACAGTATTGGTTTTAGAGACATGAATTTTGAATCAAAATTAAATGAAGGAGTATTTTCTATTCCAGAATGTGCAGAGTGTAAAAAAATTGTATGGCCCCCATCAGAATTTTGCAATCACTGTTTTGGAAAAGTTTCTTTAAAAGAAGGACATTTTGTGGGTAAAATCATAGAATTCTCACGAGAGGATAAACAATATTTCTGTCTGGTAGAATTTGAAGATGTAATTAGAATCATTGCTAAAATCCCTAAAATTCCCAATATAGGGCAATCAGTGAAAATATCAAAATGCGGCATTATTAATGGAAATTATTTTTTTGAAGTTATTTGAATTCAGTATAGATGTATGGTGTTTCAACATCTTGATCAAATGTCCAAATTGTAGGTAGCGATACAGTGTCAATCACTTTTAGATCATGTTTTTCAATCAATGAGCTCCATCCACCATTTTCTAAATTGCCAGATAGCTGACGTTTTGTATGAGTTCCTGCAAATACAATTCCCGTATCTTTTTTTAGATTGCTAATTGAGTTAATTTTATCAATAATGCTTGTAGCTAAAACATCCCCTCCCATCTGTGCCAGTCCCCCGATGAAAAATATAGGGTTTTTAAGATTCAAAGAAGAGTAATCAAATTCTAGTGCATCGTGACAAATGGGATTAAAGTTTTGTTTTGTAGATGTAGAAATAGTATCTTGTAGTTGAACTAGCACATCATCTATTTCAATACTGTGAGAATTTAGTCCAACAATATTTCCACAATATGCTATACGCCCATCTCCTGAGCCAATATCAACTAATTCAGAATAACCTAATTCTTTGGCTAACAGAGCCATAATGAATGCAGACATAATCCATGTTGGGTAAAATGGTTGACAGCTTGAACCGTGTTTTATGCTGTTTAACCAGTAATCATTAATGTCCCCTTCATAGACGGTGCATAAAATCCCATCAATTTCTTGCTCATAATGATTATGATAAATTGGATTTTTACGTGCAAAATCATGAAGACATTTTAAATCTTTAAGATCAATTTGAAATTTTTCTGAAATTTCTGTTGGGATTACCTCCTGAATATGTGAATTCCCCGCATATGATTTTGCAAATATCTGTTTGACATGAATTAAATTCTTTACAAGTTCATCCTGCATGATATTTTGTCTGAATGGTGTTTGATAAACACGTTTACTTTGGGATTTTTTTGATATCAAAAAAGCAATCTCTTGCTCTATTTTTTTCAATTTGTTAATTGTATCAGTCTGAAGGGTTTTGATATCCAGTATTTCTTTTTCAGTAGGATCCATCATCAATTCAAAATCTAAATGCTTCAATATAGTCAAATTCAAATTCCGTTGTTCAAGAAGCTTTTCAACAATTAATTCATTTGAGGACATCAAAAGATACCTGATTTTTAGATTTTAAAATGTTAAGATGGAAATGACTTTTACATTATATTTTGCTGAGTTACTGCATTACAATCTCTATCATCTATGGGTTTATTGTTGATCAATTTTCTCCAAAATTTGGGAATATCCTCACTATCTTCAAGGACTTGCTTTTAGATACAGAATTAGTGTTGATAAAATTTTGCTATTTTTGATACATGATAAACAGAGTTATCTCATCAGATGATTTGTCATTAATAAGAAACGAAAACCCAACTAATTTTAACGGGTATTGTATAATTACCTACTTTACTATACCTAATAGAAGAACAAAATGCCATTGAGAAGGAAATTACAATCATTAACCCTTACAGAACAAAAGAATGATGAAAAATCAATATTAAATCAAAAAGTAGCAAGAACACGTAGGCAGAGAGGGTATCAATGGGAGGACACCATAGTCAAAAGATTCAACAGTGCCGAGAATTGGAAAGCATTCAGATTAGGATCACCCAGTATTGCATTACCTGATGTTCTAGCTGTAAATACAGAAAATAGCACCATATTTACAATTGAGGCAAAATCTGGAACTGGTACATCATTGCCTGTGCCTGCAGATCAAATTGAGCGCTGTTTAGAATGGATTAAAACTTTTGATATTTACAAAAAAAGAAAAGTTCTGTTGGCATTCAAATTTTTATCAAAAAAACGAATTGGTGTTGGAGAGTATGAAAATAGGGAGCTACGAGAATATTTCAAAATATGGGATGAATCTCTAGAAATAACAGACTGTGTTTGTACATATGAAGGTAAATTTTTTAGAAAAATTCAAGGAGTTCGAAAGGAGATTGCCCTCAAAGAATGCAAAATGCCATTTAAAACAAAACAACGAACTAGTGCCTAACTTGAAAGGATCTTCAAATCGTTTTTAAGGATAAGATGTCTTGTAACATTATATGACTGAAGACAAATCAAATATCGAATCAGCAGAGAAGATTACAGAATCTCTTTTAGAGACAGTCTCTGATGCCGAAGTAAATTCAAGAATAAGTTTTGAAGAGTTTACAGATGAGAGAGTTTTGATCAGTCATGATGCATTTGGAAAAAAGCAAATGAAGATCAAAGTCTTAGAAGTATCAGATGAAAATCCAGTATTGAAATGGAAATTTGGAGATCGTGTTAAAGTAACAAAAATTTTGGTCACAATAAAGCACCTTACAACTCAGCAGGTCGAAGAAGCAGAATTTGATATTGAATCCATTGAGAGAGAATTAGCTGAAAAGCGTCATTATTCGTCAACCAATAGGTGGATCCCAGCAGAGGATATCAAAAATGGTTACGTGGTAGGTTCAAAACATACCAGATTGATCAGTGATGCTTCAGCACTTGACTATATCGCATTTTAGATCATAAATTACATCCAACATGATTAATTTTTGCCTGAAAACATTATAAACAAAAGATATTGAAAAAACATCATGAGTTCAAAAGAATTTGATGTCAACGGAACTGATTACAAAATTGTAATAACTGAACAGGTAATTGGGCACGTAAACAACTTGAAAAATCTATACAATGCAGCATACGAGGATCCTGAAAGTTTTGAAGATGTTAGTTCTGAAATTTCAACCACGATTAATGAAATTGCAAGCACGGTAGAACCAGAGCCCGAAGACAGTGATTTGGATGGAATCATCCAGGAAATAATTAAAGCAGTAGACAATAAAGCAGAAGAAATCAAAAAAGAACTAGAGGGCAAACCTGCAAAAAAGTCAAAATCCAAAAAATAATCCCATTTTGACCTTAAACTCATAAAAAATTGGTGGATAAATTATATTCTAAATCCAACAATCCATATCATGTCAAAAAGCTGTGAATGTGGAATTTGTGGCCATCATAATGAATCAGAATGCTTGCAAAAAGAATGCAAATGCTGTTTAAATTTTCATGAAAGATCTGGTCCTAAACGAAAATAATTATTTTAAAACCTAATTAACATCATCATAACAACTGCATTTTTTTGCCATATGTCTATTACATCCAAAAATTTTATGATCACGACATCCACAAATAATACATTTTTTTTCATCAGTCATAATTGCTCTATTAAAGCCTCCATGCTTTCAATCATCTTGTTGTCTTCAAGTGCTTCAATTATTTTAAATCTCATATTTTTTATTCGGTAAACATCATCAGAGTATAAAGGAGTCATAGTTTCAATCTCTTTTTCAAAGAAATAGTTTTCCAAGTAGTGATTTAATTTGGATTTTAATTTTTTGAAATCAGATAATGGGATCTTATATTCATCGACATTATTTGTGGCTACTTTTATGAATCCATTAATTTTCAGCATTTCTTTCTTGATATTTTCAAGATCTCCGGGTTTGTCTTGAAGTTCTTTGAGAAAATAGTATGATTCTACAGTTTGTGAAAGGATTTTCTTCAGATGTTCACTATAAGAGACCATGATTTCAGTTGTGATGCATCTAATCTAAAGTTTAGCAAAAATAGCTCAACTAGAACAATTTTTACAGGATTTCCTTTAAATTATCACTGATAATCTGTAATTACGATGCAGTATGATGCTTATCTCAAATGTATTGATCCACGGTGTGGTTTAGAATATCCAATTGAAAACACAAATGTTCAATGTGAGAAAGGGCACATGTTAGATGTAATATACAAAAACAAACCACCAACCTCGCTCAAAGAAGTTTTTTACGAAAGGAGGAATTCTGAAGGTAGTATTTTCAACGAGAGCGGAGTTTGGAGATTTAGGGATTTACTAAATTTTTGTCAAATAGATACAGAAGACATGGAAGAATGTTCAAAATATCTTGTATCCCTTGATGGAGCAGAGGGCAGGCAATCAAAACCATATCACATGTCAAAAGCTGCAGGATTTGTGGGAATTTCAAATAATAATTTTTGGTTACAGCCTGAGGGATACAATCCAAGTGGTTCATTCAAAGATAACGGCATGGCAACAGCTGTAACTCATGCAAAAATGATTGGTGCAAAGAAAATTGTTTGTGCATCTACAGGAAATACATCTGCATCAGCAGGAATGTTTGCAGCAAATGAGGGAATGAATTGTGATGTGTATATTCCAGCAGGTCAAATCGCTCCAGGGAAACTCAGTCAAGCATATCAATTTGGAGCACAAATTATAGAAGTTGATGGAAATTTTGATGATGCATTAAAACAATCTTTAGAGGATGCACAAAATCATGATGGATATACAGTAAACTCTGTCAATCCATTTAGAATTGAAGGACAAAAAACAATACCGTTTAGAGCATTAGAATATTTAGAATGGGAAGTTCCTGATTGGATTGTTTATCCAGGAGGAGCGTTAGGAAACACATCAAGCTGTGGTAAAGCATTAATGGAATTATATGAGTGGGGATGGATTAAAAAAATTCCCAGAATTGCAGTAATTAATTCAGAAGGTGCAAGCACGTTATCTGATTTGTATAACGGTGAATTTGAAGGGGAAGAACTAAGATGGAACAAAGGAAATCCAAATACGGAACTAATCACTAGATACTATGAGCATTTGGATAAAGAAGGACTAAAACCAAAAACAAAGGCAACTGCAATACAAATCGGAAGGCCTGCAAATATTTTGAAAGGTTTACGAGCATTGGAATTTACAAATGGCGTTGCAACTACAGTTTCAGATTCAGAAATGCTAGATGGTATGTCCGTAGTAGGTCTAAATGGATTTGATTGTGAGATGGCATCAGGAGCATCAGTGGTTGGAATTAAGAAATTAATCGAAGCAGATGTCATTAAAAAAGACGATGTAGTAGTAGGAATTCTGACAGGCAGACAAAAAGACGCCATGATTCCAGTAGATTATCATAGGAATCCTGAGAACAGATTTGCAATTCCACCTAAAAATTAGCCTTGCTTTTGAGCTAGGGAAATTTTTACATCTTAAGAGTTAAATCCATGCGTTATAAAACAAGTACAACCAAAAGATGGTGCAAAATAACTAAATGAGTATATGTATTTCTAAGAGGTTTGTGAGGGTAGTAGCTTGGTAGAATTGTGGTTAGAGCTTGCTGCATTAGCATCGCTAATTGGGTTATCAGGTTTTTTTAGTGGATTAGAAGTTTCATTGGTGGGTACAAGTCAGGCCACTGTAGAACAGCTAGTAAAAGAGAAAAGACGCGGAGCTAAAGCACTTCAAAAACTCAAATCAAATCCAGGTTGGATGATGTCAGCAGTAAACCTTGGCAACAACCTAGTGAATATTGGTTCATCTGCCTTAGCTACGGTAGTTGCAATAAAACTATTTGGAGATAATGGGCTTGGAATTGCAATTGGAATTATGACCTTTTTGATAATAATTTTTGGAGAAGTTACCCCTAAAACATATTGTAATGCTAATGCAACTAAAGTTGCACTTCGCTCAAGTGGCATTCTACTAATGTTCAGTTACGCTACTTACCCGATAGTGTGGGTATTGGAGAGGATCACACGTGTAATGATCAAAATAACTGGAAGTGATTATCACCCACCAGCATTAACTGAAAATGAAATCAAGGGGATTATAGATCAAGGGCATAGAGATGAAGCACTAGAAAGTCAAGAACGAGATCTATTACATAGAGCATTAGAATTTGATGATACCGTAATTCGTGCAGTAATGACTCCAAGAATGAAAATGCAAACACTTCCGGCTAAAATGTTGTTGTTTGAGGCGCTCCCAATAATTAATCAAAACTCACATTCTAGAATTCCAATTTATGGTGAAACACATGACGACATAGTAGGATTTATTCATGTAAGAGATGTACTTAGAGAACTTGAATCAGATAACAAGATGAAGACATTAGAGCAAATTTCAAGAACACCTGTTTTTGTATCTCAAGAAAAGATGGTTACTTCATTACTAAGAGAAATGAAAGGTAGAAAAACACACATGGCAATCGTAATAGATGAGCATGGAGGAGTTGAAGGATTAGTAACATTAGAAGATCTTATCGAAGAGATTCTCGGAGATATTGAAGATGAAACAGACTCTCCTCAATCCATAAAGTATCATTCAATAGATAAAGATACGATTGTTGCAACAGGAGATATTGAAATTGAGGAAATTAATGAAATTTTTGAATCAGAATTACCAGAAGGGGATGATTACAGCACACTTAATGGATTACTACATGAAAAGTTACAAGACATACCTCAAGAAGGGGATAAATTAGAATTAGAAAAATTAAGAATAGTTGTTGAGAAAGTCGTAAAGAACCTACCTGTGAAAATAAGAATAGAGCGAATGAAAAAGTAAATTATTTTGCAAAATGCTTTTGTAACTTTTCTTTTTTCTCTTTCATGTGAAAAATAGATTCCGTATGTGCAAATGCTTCAGAATATGATTTTCCAAACAGCATTGCTTGCATTAACATATGGTTTTCAGGAATCACGATGCCTGTTTGGTCATCAGAATACATCATTTGTACAGTATCCCCAATGGATGTAGTCATGTTTGCATGAATGTGTATCATGTTAGTATCAGTAAAATTGAAGCCCATGTTCTGAGCAAAATCTCTGATATCCTTTGTTCCCTTTGCAGTCCACAAAGTTGCAACACCGAATTCATTTGTAAATATGTCATGAATTTCAGACGGTTTGGGGGCAACACCATTGAACCTAATGTCCATAATATGCAAATGCATTTGTCTAGTTGGAACTTTGATTGCACGAACGTATAGGGGAGCATCTTTTCCAAAATACAGTTTAACATCATCACCATGATGAGGTTTCTCAGTCATCTCAATTGTGTCAGTTAATTTTTTTTCAGTTTGTTCAATATCTGCCCATCGTCTAACAAGGGTTACATCAAATCTAACTAATTGATCACCAAATTTATCACGAAGTGGTTCAAGAATTCTTCCCATACCTGTAACATTACAACTTCCCTGCATAACATGATATTTTCCTAAAGCTTGATCATAATTTGCTCTGGAATTAAACAACAAATCTGATACGGCTTCTGAACCCAGTGTAGACTCACCACCTTGATAAATTGCAGGTATGTTTTTTGGTTCATAGAGATTTTTTTTATTTTTATAACCATGTCCGCCAGGGGCAGCATCTACTACTAAATCTGATTTATCTAATGCAGATTCAATAGTACCTGAAATTTTATAATTTGAAAAAGCATCTAATTTTGATTCTGGAACATAAACATCAAGTCCTTTAGATATAGCCTCTTCAACTTTTTCATCAGGAGAATACTTTCCAACTCCAACAACAGTAATTTCTGGATCATCTTTCAGAAAGGAAACTATTCTACTGCCAATGGAACCATATCCATTAACAAATACATGTTTCATAAAATCGATATCATGAACCCATTTATTTACATTAGTTTAGAGTAAACACGCTTATGTTTGCACGATTTCAGAAAAAATATGAATTGTTTTGTGTGTTCAAAGAAGAAAAAAGATTTTGAAGTGTGGCATAACAAAATAGTAATAGCAGCTACATATGATTCAGAATTTCAAAATGATAAGCAAATACAAAAAATGTCTAACAAATCCATAATTTGTCATGACTGCATGCAATCAATCAAAAATAAAGTTGATGAAAAAAGGAAATAAATCCAAAATTTGAGCAACACCCTTAAGTTGATTATTTACTGTAATTGGTCATGGTAAAATCATTAGGAGACTATAATAAAGAAAAGTCATCCTCGGCAGATACAAATAACATCAGATGGACACAGAAAAACCCTAGTGAACCTGAAAAAATAAAAAATAAAAGGAAAACAAAAAAGATTTCTCCTACAAACATCATATATTCAGATAAAATAGATGATGAACAAACAGATGAAAGAATTTTCAAAGTCGATAAAAAGCAGGATACTGGAAAATCAAAAAATAAATCATCAGGGAAAAAATTTCAAAAATCATCTGTTTCAAACTGCATAATAAAACCGGAATTTAAAAGGCCGGGCAGATAATATTACTAAAAAAAATAAACAATACTCTTAAGTTGATCACAATTTCAAATTATTTATGGATGATGAAAAATTCTTTATTTGTAAAAATTGTGGCTCAGAGTTTCCATCAAAAGAAGTTAGACTTTATTGTAAAGTGTGTAAATCTAATTTAGATAAAACAGGCAACTTGCCAAAGATATAGTTGCTCTAAAACAATTATAATCCTGACAAATCATATACTAAACATGTCTTCATTTATGAAAATTTCAATTGCCATTGTAACAATTGCATTCATCATAGTGTTTGTAACATTATAATCATTGAATTTTGATATTTCGTAATATGTCTCAAAGTTTGAAAAAATAATTCAGTCAATACTAAAAAACCCTAAAATACACAGGATCGTACGAAAATAAAAGAAGTGAAAATCTAGTTTATAGAAATTACTCACAATGAAAAGATAGTTTCAGCAAAGTATTGATTTTGACATTACTACAGCAAACTAGAACAAAAGACTAAATGTATCAAGAAAACTTTTAGAAATATTGATTCACGGGCCTTCTCTTGCTATAGGAGCTACAATTGCATCCATAGCAATAGTTATTGCATTTCTAGGATTTGATGGCATATCTAATCAAAAGGAACTTGTAATAGAATCCGCGCCTATTATTCAGCAAGCAGGACCAGCAAAAATTACAATTAACACATTCATAGACAATGGCTCGCCAACACTTGGAAATCCAGATGCACCGGTTACATTAATTGAATTTGGTGATTACCAATGCCATTTTTGCAATGTTTTCTTTCATTCAACTGAAAAGAACATTTTGAATAATTATGTTGAAACAGGAAAAGTCAAAATGATATTCAAAGATTACAACATTATTGGTCCAGATTCGGTAAATGCTTCACATGGGGCTCATTGTGCCAATGATCAAGGGTTGTTTTGGGAATATCATGATATTTTATATTCAAACTGGACTGGTGAAAATAACGGATGGGCCTCATCAGAGAATCTTAGAAAATTTGCACAGGAGATAGGATTGAACATGGATGTTTGGTCTGAATGTATGTTAAATGGAATGCATTCACAGATAATACTTGCAAGTAATGAAGATGCAAGGAGTTTAGAATTGACTGGAACTCCAGCATTTTTTGTGATTGGTCCAGATGGAAAAACTACAAGACTGTTTGGAGCTCAACCTTTTGAAACATTTGAAAAAGTTTTTGAAAATGAATTGAAAAAATAGTCAGTTGCGATCAATTTATTCATGAATTGTCAAAAAAAGTATGGAAATTTCCTTCCTAGTTATTTAGAATTTACCCAATATCCTTAAATGTACAAACTCGGAGGCAAGCTTATGGCAGCAGGTATAGACGATATTGCAATATACATTCCCAGATTGTATATCGATGCAGCTGATTTTGCAAAAAACAGAGGATTAGATCCAGTAAAATTGCAAAAGGGCCTAGGAGTTTCTCAAATGGCAATCGTAGATGCAAATCAAGACCCTGCATGTCTTGCAGCAAATGCGTGTTTGCGAATCATGCAGAAAAATAAACTTTCACCAGAAGATATTGGTAGATTGTATGTTTCAACAGAATCCGCATTTGATGAATCAAAGGCAATGAACTCATATGTTATTGGTATGCTGGAGCAAGTTTATGGTCAAGGAGCATTTGAACATTGTGGGGGAGTAGAAACCAAATTTGCTTGCGTAAGTGGTTCTTATGCACTTTATGATAATACAAATTGGATTAGGGCAGGTGAAGCAGAAGGAAAACATGCACTTGTAGTAGTTTCAGATATTGCAAAATACGACATGGGTTCTAGTGGAGAAATGACTCAGGGGGCAGGTGCAGTAGTTATGTTATTGAATGATGACCCAAGATTATTAGCATTTGATCCTAAAGTAACATCCACGTCCATTAAAGATGAATATGACTTTTACAGACCTTTTGGAAAAGAGACACCAATTGTTCATGGTCAATATTCTAATTTACTATACATGATTCAAGTCAGGAAAGCACTGGAAGCATACAAGAAAAAAGTGATATCATCCGGATTGATAAAAATTGAACCAGGTGAAACAATTCTTGATCATATGGATTACATCAACATGCACTTGCCATACAGCAACATGGGTAAGAAAGCTTTGGCATATTTAGTCAGACATGAATGGAGACAGCTTCCACGCTGGAAGAAATTATTACAAGAAATAGGAATGGAAGAACCTAGACCAAAAGATCCACGGGGTACAATTGAATCGGTGTTAGGGGATGAAGAATTTATGGCAAAAGATCATGAATTTACAAAATTGTTTACAAAAACTCAGGCATATCAAGAAGTTTACGAATCCAAACTATCTAGTTCACTTATTGCATCAAGTATGATTGGTAATTTGTACACTGCATCACTTTACTTAGGATTTAGAAGTAGTTTGGAATTTGAATATCAAAAAGGAATTGATTTAGAAGGAAAAAGAGTAGGATTTGGATCTTATGGAAGTGGAAGTAGTGCGATGGTGTTCAGCGGTGTTATCCAACCAGATTACAAAGAAATGGTAAAAGACATGAATTTAGAAGCAGAGATTGGTGAACGAAAGCGATTGACATGGGACGAATATGAAGAATTACACGAAAACAAATTATCCCCAGAAGAATCCATGGTTCACTCAAAGAAAGAATTTGTCTTGGTGCATATAGATACTCAAAAAGAGTCTAGAGGCGAAAGACGTTATATTTACAATGAATAATGGACGATGAGTCAAATCCAATCAAGGATTATTTGTTTGAATATATTGAAAAATCAGAAACAATTCCTAAATTAATTAGTGAGAAAAAATTTGATGAGATCATTGAAGAGATTACAACAAACTGCTATGATAAAGTAATCTCTATGGGTGAAAAAGACGAAGCCATAGGAGTCTTAGCCACAGGATTATTACATTATCTACTTACAAATGCCTTGATCACTAGTCAAAGAAAGGTAGATTGTAAGGGAATTGAACTAGACATTGTAATTCCAGATATCAAAACATTGGAAAAGGATCCAAAAAAGACATTGTTAATTTGCATACCAAAATCATCAGATATCACAATAGTTAATAAAAAAATCACCGATTTGGAAAAAATCCAACCAGAAAAAGACAACATTTGGTTAGTATTATCAGAAAATATTCAAACACAAAAAAAATCATTTGTGTTGAAAAAAGAAAATAATTCCTTTTCTGAAATAATCTTTGAGATTGCAAAATTTAGCAATGTTGGCGGTTCAAATAAATTCAAAATTTTACGAGTGTAAATTACTGGATTGTAGTACTTTTTGAATATTTAATCATAATAAGACAATCTAGGTCAAATTATTATTGTGAATTTTATCAATATGCTGAGACATTTTTTCTTTGTCTTCAAATATGGACTCACAATATGGGCATTTACTTCCTTGGGACATAGCTGTTTAATGTATGTCAAATATTTAACAACTTCTAATTTTCATAAATGAGTATGATCATAACTAGAAAAGACAGTCGTACAGAGAAATATAGAATTTATGCGTAGATATACTGATTCCAAAAATAGAAAATTACTCTAACATAGTCTTTAAATCAATATTCTTTTTGAAAATTCTATTTAGAGAGTTATCACTCATGTCTTTGATAAAGGGGATTGATCCCAGCACCTTAACTCCAGTAAGATTTTGCAAGTCTTTAGTCAAGTCTTTGATAGGATACCCGCTATCAAAATGATTGATAATGATTCCTTTGATTGGAATTTTATATTTTTCACACATCTTTACTGTCATTATAGTATGATTGATGGTTCCAACTTTACTTCTGGTTACAATTATTGTTGGAATTTTCATTTCTTTAATTAAATTTGTAATGTAGTAGTCTTTGAGAATAGGAGTCATGATTCCACCCATTCCCTCCACTAGAATCATATCATGAAGTTTTGTTAATTTTTTGAAACTAGATAAAATTGTAGAAATTTTGGGTTTTGTTTTTAGTTTCTTCCATGCCGTATATGGAGATGCAGGAATTGGAAAGAATTGTGGATTTACTAAATTTTCAGGATCACATATGTGTGCAGCACGGGATAAAATTTCAATGTCTTCAGATTTGTAGCCCTTTTTTTGCGCAGAACCTGCTGCAAAGGGCTTCATTACACCAATATCTATATCCATTTTTCGAAGTACAACCGCAAGCCCTGCAGTGATGTATGTTTTTCCCACATCCGTGTCAGTTCCAGCAATAAAGAGTGATTTCAACAAAGAATATTCATAATTGTTCATAGATTAATTCATCGGTTAATTATTAAGATCTGAAACTGTACGAAAGCCGTTGAAAAGCTCTGTCTGGCATCCAAATACTCAGATGAAAGAATGGACTTCTTTTGATAAAATTGTAAAAGCCAAAGGAGTATGGCTAGTGGATTCCAAAGGAAATAAAATGATAGATGCCGTTGCATCAATGTGGTGTAACGTATGGGGACATTCAAACACACAACTAATCAAAGCCATTAATCAGCAAACCAAAAAACTTCAACATTCATCACAGTTTAATCTAACAACTGAGCCTACAGAAGAACTTGCAGATAGTCTTGTAAAGATATCACCTAGAATGCACAAGGTGTTTTATTCAGATAATGGCTCATCTGCAATGGAAATTGCAATCAAAATGGCATTACAGTATTGGAAGAATATTGGTAACAAAAAGAAAACGGAAATTGCTACAATTGAAAACGGATATCATGGAGATACCTTTGGAGCAATGTCTGTAGGGTATGTTCCAGAATTTTTTGGTAAATTTAAAAAACAATTATTTTCAACAATACAATTTCCAGTTCCAAACAAATACAGAATACCAAAGGGGCTTACCCTCTCAGACTATCAAAATCAATGTCTAGCTAAGATTGAAAAAAGATTTTCTAAAAAAGACAACATTGCAGCATTTGTAATGGAGAGTGGAGCACAAGTTGCGGGAGGAGTAATAATTTATCCAAAAGGATTTCAGAGAAGGATCAGTCAAATATGTAAAAAATATGACGTGTTATTTGTATTGGATGAGATAGCAACTGGATTTGGCAGACTAGGATCAATGGTACAGTATGAAGAACAAAAAAGCATTCCAGATATTGTTGCATATGGAAAAATGTTAACTGGAGGATATCTGACGATGGCTGCAACTTTAGCAAATAAGAAAATTTATGATTCATTTTTGGGAGAGTTTAATGATTGGAAGCATCTATTCCATGGACATACGTACACTGGGAATCCAATTGCAGCAGCAGTTGCAACAGAGAATCTCAAAATGTACAAAAAAAATAATTTGATTAAAAAAATTCAAAAAAAATCCAAAATATTTGAAAAATTCTATGATGAAATTTCAGAAATAGACATCGTAGGAGATATCAGACACAAAGGAATGCTAATGGGAATTGAACTAGTTAAAAATAGAGAAAGAAAAACTCCAATTTCACCAAAAAAATCAATTAACAAAATATTTTTTGATGAAGGAAAAAAGAACGGAATCTATCTTAGAACATTAGGCAACATAGTCATGCTTGTTCCTCCACTGGCAATATCAGAATCGGAGTTAGAATTACTCCTAAAAAAGACGATTATTACCATTAAATCTGCTAAATCAAAGGTATCTTGACTGTTAACCCCCATGCAGGATTAGGGTTAACCATTCCATTAATCTTATAAAATAGAATTATTTCAATAAAATTATGAGTGCTTTAGAATTCATTAAAGAATGTCAAGAAAAAGTATTTTCAGGAAACCACATATCAGCCGAGGATGCAAAAAAATTACTAGACATACCTGAAGAAAATCTTAAAGATTTAGCAAAATGTGCTAATGAAATAACTAGAGATTTTAATGGAGACAAAGTGGATGTTGAACAATTAAACAATATTAAAAAGAATGCATGTAGCGAGGATTGTACATTTTGTGGACAGTCTGCATTCTTTGATACAGGAATTGAGACATACCAATTACCAACACCAGAAGAGGTAGTAAGCAAGGCAAAAAAAGCTAAAGAAGAAGGTGCAGAATCATACTGTCTTGTTGCAGCATGGAGAGAACCATCTCCTAGAGATTTTCAAAAGGTTTGTAAAATAATCACAGAAATTAATGACAAAGTTGGTATTAGTGTAGAGTGCAGTTTAGGATTTTTAACCAAAGATCAAGCAAAAAAACTAAAAGAACTCAAAGTAAAGAGATACAACCATAATTTAGAGACTGCAAAATCAAAGTTTTCTGAAATATGTACAACTCACACATATGAAGATAGATTGAAGACTCTAGGAATTGCACGTGATGCAGGGCTGGAGCTATGTACAGGGGGAATTATAGGTCTTGGGGAAACACGAGAACAACGATTAGAGCTAACATTGGAATTGGCCAGACTATATCCAGAAGAAGTAACAATAAACATTCTAGTACCAGTCCCAGGAACTCCGTTGGAATTGCAAGCAGACTTGCCAAATTCCGAAATTGTCAGAATGTTTTCAGTAATTAGATTCCTACTACCGGAATCAGTCATCAAAATTTCAGGGGGTCGTGAGACAAATCTTGATGATTCAGGAGAAGAATTGCTTCAGAGTGGGGCAAACGGAATTATCACTGCAGGATACTTGACCATGGGAGGAAATGAGGCTGAAAAAGACCGTAAAATGATTGAAAAAATTGGCCTCCGATCATAAACTAAATTTTGTGGATTCTGAATTAGAAATTCTAAAGAAAAAAAATCTTTATCGAGAAATGAAATATGGAATTTCTAAAGGCTCAAAAATAACCATCAACAACAGGCAACTTCTTAACTTATGTTCAAATGATTATCTAGGTATCCCTACCACAAAAATTCAAATCAAGCAACTTCAATCAAGTTCGAGATTAGTATCAGGAAATGATGAATCATATAAAAAATTAGAAGACACACTTGCAAAGCACAAGTCAAAACAGAGTAGTCTAATTTATCCAACAGGATACATGGCAAATTTAGGGGCAATTTCAGCTATTGCAAAGAAGGGAGATTTAATTCTCAGTGATGAACTAAATCATGCAAGCATAATTGAGGCATGTAAATTGTCAGATGCCAAAGTATCAATTTACAAACATAATGATATGGCAGATATGAATAAAAAATTAAAACAGAAAGGAGGAAACAAGTTCATTATTACTGAAGGGATTTTCAGTATGGATGGGGATTTATCATCATTAAAACAAATCACTGAAATTTCAGAAAAGTCAAATGCAATAACAATCGTAGATGATGCTCATGGGGATTTTGTTATTGGTAAAGATGGAAAAGGAACTCCAGAATACTTCAATGTAGCAAAAAAAATAGATTTGTACATTAGTAGTTTGAGTAAAGGATTAGGATCATTTGGAGGATACATAGCATCTCAGAATAATGTTGTTGATCTGTGTATTAATAAATCAAAATCGTTTATCTACACATCAGCATTGCCTTCATTTTTGGTAGAGTATTCATTTAAAAGATTTCAATCTAACAGAGAAAGACAAAAAAAGAAACTAGGAAAAAATACAAATCAGATCATAAAAGGTCTTAAAGAAATTGGATATGAAATAAACTCACATACACAAATAATTCCAATCATAATTGGAAATGAAAGAACAGCTATGGACTTTGGAAAATTTTTGTTCGACAACGGGATACACGCACAGCCAATCAGATTTCCCACAGTTCCAAAGAACAGGGCCAGATTAAGAATTTCAGTTACTGCATGGCTGTCAGGCAGAGAAATTGAAAAAACTCTAGATATTTTTGAAAAAGCATTTAAAAAATTTTATAGTTAACGCATGGCATCAAAGCCACCAATTGCAGGAGAGCCGATTATAACTGCAAGTGCAACAATAACACCTAAAACAATTCCTACAATGATGAATCTCTTATTCATATTCAAAATAGAGATATCCCAGTTAAAAAGGGATTGAATTAACATAGGGAAAAGATTTGGAAGAATTCTTTAAAGGAAAAAGGGAAATGTTACGATATGGTAGAAGTCACAATTTTGATTGCATTACTTGCGGGTCTTAGTTCTTTTATTGCTCCATGTATTTTACCAATGATTCCAGCATTTCTTGCATACATATCCGGAACAACTCTAACAGAATTGGGTTCAAAAAACGGCACAGTTCTTTCGATCAACAGAGCAAACATAATTCTAAATACAGTATTTTTTGTTTTAGGATTTTCAATCGTATTTTCAATATTAGGTGTAATAATCAATAGTGTTCTTTCAAACACTGTCAGCGAATTTGTTGAAACCCTTAACATGGTGGGAGGAGTAATCATTGTGGCATTTGGAGTATTTTTGTTGCTATCTACAAAAATTCGTTCATTAAATGTAGAAAAAAAATTCTTTCCTAAAAATTCAAAGTCAAGTTACCCAATGTCGTTTGTGTTTGGTTTAGCATTTGCAGTGGGATGGACACCATGTGTAGGCCCAATATTAGGTACAATCCTGACTTTGGCGGCAACAACACCATCTGTTTCATTTAGTTTGTTACTATCATATTCGTTGGGTTTAGGTATCCCATTTCTTCTAATGGGGATTTTTTTCTCAAGAGCAACTAGAGTAATTCGCTCAATGTCCAAACATCTAAAATATTATAACATAGTTTTAGGATCATTCATAATTATTTTAGGAGTATTAGTATTTACGAATCAACTTGCATACATTGCAAATTTTCCACTTCTTAACGAATTGGTGTTAGTAGGGTGATTCAATGAATTCTGAGATAAAGGCAGGGTTGATTTTTGGAGTCACTATTGCGGTAGGACTAGTAGTGGTAGGAATGATTTTTTCTTCCCTTGATCAAAATGTAGAATCCAATACGGTCTTTGAAGATCTATACTCACTTTCTAATATGGATAAATCACAATTCAAAAAGGCACCAAAATTAGTTGGAATTGCAAATTATCTAAACACAACACCAGAAAAATTAAATGAAGAGATAAAAGGAAAAGTTGTTTTGTATGACATTTGGACATATAGCTGCATAAACTGCATTAGAACATTACCATACATTACAGCATGGAGTGATAAATATTCTGACCAAGGATTATTGATTGTTGGAATTCATTCACCAGAATTTGAATTTGAAAAAGATCCTGACAACGTAAGAATGGCTGTTGAAAAATATGGAATTGATTATCCTGTAGTGATGGACAATGACATGAAAACATGGAAAGCATTTGAAAACAGATATTGGCCGAGAAAATACATTGCAGACCATGAAGGATTTCTAAGATATGATCACATAGGAGAGGGAGGATATCAAGAAACTGAAAAAATCATTCA
Source organism: Candidatus Nitrosopumilus sp. (assembly GCA_036525555.1). GTDB lineage: Archaea > Thermoproteota > Nitrososphaeria > Nitrososphaerales > Nitrosopumilaceae > Nitrosopumilus. The sequence goes on along the minus strand of DATDAD010000022.1, from coordinate 14,075 downwards.
GCAATTACTAAAAGAAAGAGCTGCAGCAATAGGAATAACAGTAGATTCAACATCATCGCTTGTAGATATTGAAGAATTTCAGCATTCAATGTTTAGAACACCTGAATTGTATTTTGGTTACAAGTTTGCACAAAATAGAAATCAATTAGGAAGTGATGAGGGATTTCAGCCAGGAAAAATTGTTTCATATTATGAACCAGCCAACATAGATTTGCACAAATTCTATCCAATTGGAGATTGGAAAAATTACGAGGACAGTATGGAACTAGTGTCAGATATGGGTTCTATCAAATTACTATACAACGCAAAAGAAGTGAACATAGTAACTGAGAACAGTGCAGAATTAGAAATACTTCTAGATGGAAAACCATTACCAGTAGAATATTCAGGAAAGGATATCGAAGACAACAATATCCTTAGAGTCACAGAAGCTGGATTGTACAACATTATTTCTAGCAAGGCCAGCGCATCACATTTGATGGAGATTAATGTGAAGGGCAAAGGATTTCAGATATTCACATTTACCTTTGGATAGTGTAACTGCATAGTATTGTAACTCCAGTTACACCACAGAGGGTGACAAATCTGTTTAAAACAAAAAATTCAATGAGATTATGAACTAAAGCATGATCAGTAATTCCTGGAATAAAACTGACGGGGTCAGTATATCTCAAAAAGTAATGGGCAGGGTAAAGCCTGATGAGCCATTAAAGAACAAGATTGATTTTGCTCAAAAAAAATTACAATTTCAAATTTCAAAATTAGAAGGAATTAATGAAAAATTAAAGAAAAAACACGATATGATTTTTGAAAAAATAGTAAATGCACAGAGAAACAACAAACCAAGTTATGCTCAGGCATATGCAGGAGAATTAACCCAAATTAGAAAAATGAAAAACATGGTAAGCGGAGCAAAATTATCCATGGAACAAGTTAAACTTAGACTAGACACAGTTTCGGAATTAGGAGATGTAGTAGTTACACTCAGTCCATGTATGGCAATAATCAGAGGATTAAGTCCATCATTAAGCGGAATTATGCCAGAAGCAAATGCTTCAATGCAAGACTTGTCACAAATTCTTGGTGACGTAATGTCAGGTTCATCAGTAGGAATAGGAGACAGTATGAGTATGATACCTGAATCAAATGCAGATTCACTAGCGATTCTAGAAGAAGCACACAGTGTAATTGCAGGACAAACTAAATCCTCGATTCCAGATGTTCCAGATTCACTCAAACGACAAATTGTTGAGAAAAAAACAGATATCTTCATCTAGAAATTATTTAGATTTCTTTTTACTTTTCTGAATTAAAATTTTCTTTATACGTGATATTGTCGGATAACTGTATCCTCGTCTACGATAATTTGCAATCATCATTTTCCAATTTTTTAATCTCCATTGAGCTTGTTCGGCAGTAACTGAATGAACTTCCTTCTGAATGATACTTTTTCTTCCAACCTTTAGTGTACCAGCATCTTTTGCAGACCATCTATTTTTTGCAAATTTCAGACCAGATAGAATTTCCTCTACAGGCATTTCCTTAAAATATTCTTTGATCTTTTTTAGTTCAGCATCAGTAGGTTTTTTTGAAATAGATAATTCTATTGTAGGTTTTACCATAATAAACTAGCCAGACTATACTTTAAGAGAATCTTGCTAAAGGAGATTTAACAAAACATGATCATTTTTGGCAATGTTATTGTAGCAAACATTTAATCTAAAATTACAACTAGAACATCTATGAAAGAACTAGTCTTGAGTATAATATTTTTATCATTGATTCCCGTTACATTTGCTCAAGAATATCCGGAGCTTCAGGTAAAAGTTGAGACCATAGCGGATAATCTAACCGTCCCGTGGAGTATAGACTGGCTACCTGATGGAACCATCCTATTTACTGAAAGAAATGGAAATCTTAGAATAATTCAACATGGAATATTGTTGCAAGAGCCACTTTTATCATTAAATGTCGGAGGATTCGAGGGAGGAATGTTAGGAATAACAGTTGATCCTAATTACTCAGAAAATAATTACATCTACTTGTATTACACTTACAATGAACTTTTATCAACAAAAAACAAACTAGTTAGGTATCAATTTTTAGACGGAGTATTAATTGAAGACAGAATACTCATTGACGACATTCCAGGAGGACCGTTTCATGATGGAGGAAGAATACAATTTGGTCCAGACAAAAAACTATACGTTACAACAGGAGAAGCAGGACTCCCTCATTTATCACAAGATTTGAATTCATTGGGAGGGAAAATTCTAAGAATTAATTCAGATGGTACAATTCCACAGGATAACCCATGGAAAAATTCGCCAGTTTATTCTATCGGGCATAGAAATCCACAAGGAATTGATTGGGACAAATCAGGAAATTTGGTTGCAACAGAGCATGGTCCATCAGGATGGAGAGGTGTGGCTCATGATGAAATTAACAAAATAATTCCAGGTGGGAATTATGGTTGGCCAGATATTATTGGAGATGAAGAAAAAGAAAATCTACTGAATCCAATTTTACATTCAGGAAAGGAAACATGGGCACCGTCAGGAGCTGAATTCTACAATAGCAATAAAATTCCACAATGGGAAGGAAAATATTTTTTTGCAGCATTGTATGGAAGTCATCTTCATGTGATTGAGTTTGATTTACAAAATAATTCAGTCATATCACATGAAAAATTATTTCAAGATGAATTTGGACGAATAAGGGATGTGCAGACAGGCCCTGATGGATTTTTGTATATTCTCACTAGCAATCAAGACGGGAGAGGAATACCAAATACAAACGATGATAAAATTCTAAGAATAACACCCATAGATTACGATTCACCAGCAATAGATTATACATTGAAGGAATCAAGTCCAATAGATTTTAGAGAACCTAAAGGATACACAATGGAACTTTATGTGTTTGTAAGTGTTGTGGGGATAGGAATTATAATTGGTTTCATCGTAATTAAAAAAATAAAGAGTAGAAAAAATAAACAACATCCAATATAGAATATTAGCAATTTATTGGAATGTTTGAATTTTTACAGATTGTCATATACATTCCGAATCCAATTATAATTGCAGCAAAAGTTGCCAATGGAACTAGAAGAAAAAAATTGGTTTTACGACCCATAACAACGTTCAGTGTACTAAGTATAAAATTGTGAGTGTTACTCAACAGTGATAGTAAATATTCCAAGAGTTTTTGGATCTTGTAACTTGGTCACCATACTTCTAGGTAACAAATCCGAGGCCTTATCACATTTTACTGCCAATGTTCTAGGACAAATAAAATCACTTTTTCTGATAACAATGTCTTCAGTATGAGTTAAGATAAGATCAGGATGACCTTTTCCCTCAATAACAAAATCATCGTCACCTACTTTGATTGAAAATGTTACTTTAGACTTGAGGTTTTTGAGTTTGTTTTTTAATTCTTCAGGCAAATCAGCACAGCTATATTTTGCATTAACGCCCACAATGCAATCGCCCTGAGGGGTCAAGTGAGATTCTTTAGTAATTTCTATTGTTTTTTGATGATTAGAGCGAATATTTTCATGACCTGAAAATTCAATTTCAAATTTCATAAATCCATCATAAATTCAGTTTCAAATTAAGGTTTGATAATAAAATTCATAGGCTCCGATCAAAGTGGTAATTACTCTCAATAATGGGCATGGTTTAAATTGAATAATCAAAGCATTGCAATCAAATGCTTCCTGCACAACAAGGTTATGATAGAGCAATTACAGTATTCTCCCCAGACGGTCGACTATACCAAGTTGAGTATGCTATTGAAACGGTAAGGAGGGGAACAATAGCTGTTGGCATAAAATGTAAAGATGGAATTATTATTGCAGTTGAAGAGAAACCAAGAAAATTGCAAATTTCTGATACGGCTCAAAAGATTTTCCAAATTGATGATCATGTAGGAGTAGCCGCTGCAGGGTATATTCCAGATGCAAGAAGTCAAGTAGACAATGCAAGATTCTTTTCTCAGAGTAACAAAATGATTTATGATGAACCAGTTGAAGTTGAAACCATTGCTAAACATTTAGCTGATCAATGTCAACAATATACGCAATATGCAGGAGTAAGACCTTATGGTGTTGCATTAATTCTTGGAGGAGTTGTAAACAACACACCACAATTGTATTTGACTGATCCTAGTGGAACATACATTTCTTATGACGCAATTGCAATTGGTTCCGGTTCTGATCAAGTAACAGACTTTTTAGAAAAAACATACAAAGGAGATCTTTCACTAGATGATGCTGCAGTTTTAGCTTCTGCAGGAATTTATCTTTCAAGTGAAGACAAAGAGGGAACAAGTCACATCAGAATGGCACATATCAAAAAAGAAACTGGATTGTATGAATTGGTTCCAGAAGAACAGATTACAAAGTATGCTAATGATGCAAAAGAAAAATACCCACACGAGCAAAAATAATTATTTCGAGCATACCTGTGAGATTAAATTACGTTGAAATTATCTGTTGCAATTCCTCAGTCTGCATTATCAGATGAATCACTAAAAATTGACAAGACAAGAAAGATTTCAGTTCTAGCAAGAGCATGTGCAATTTTTAAAGTTGATACAATCTACATCTACCAAGAAGGAGATAACAAATCAGATGGAGGATTGATGGTAATGATTCTAAAATATTTGGAAACACCACAGTTCTTGAGAAGAAGATTATTCTCCAAGATGAATGATTTAAAATTTGCAGGAGTGTTACATCCGCTAAAAATTCCCAGTCACATCACACCAGTAAACTCTAAAAAAATCAAAACTGGAGACATTAGAGAGGGGATCGTAGTTAGCATAAAGGGGAAAAAATTTGTAGATGTGGGAATTAATCAATTGGTTCAGTACTATGGCAGCACATCTACTGGGAAAAGAGTTACCGTCAGATTCAAAGAAGGATATCCAAAACTATCGATCAAAGATATTGACAGAAGCGAAGTTCCAACGTATTGGGGATATTCTGTAAAGGAAAGAGCAAATTTGTTTTCAGTATTATCAGAATGGAAAGGAAATATCATTTTGACATCAAGAAAAGGAAAACCCGTATCAAATGACCAACTAGCGAAATATGCAAAATCAGACGAGCCAACCCTTGTCGTGTTTGGTTCTCCTGAAAAAGGCATTCATGAAATCATAGGTGGAAGGATGAATAAAGTGCAAAACGCAAAATCATTAAACTTTTTTCCAAATCAAGCAACTGAAACAGTACGTCTAGAAGAAGCATTACTTGGCACTTTAGCAATAATTAATGCTCAAAGTTAGTAGTATCATGACTGAAAGAAAAAATTTCTTATTGTTGGCAATCGGGTTTGGAGTCATAGGGATCATTATTGGTGGATATACGATTTGGAATTCAGCATCAGAATTATTTTCCCCTTAACAAAATAGGCACAGTTGGTTAACCTAATTTTTTTTAGTGGTTAACGATATCTCACATGGTTTAATAGAGGGAATTCGATGATTCGATTTAATCATGGGAGCTCGAAAAAGACATCAACCACGTAGAGGAAGTCTTGCATACTCACCTAGAGTTCGTGCAAGAAGCATGGAAGCAAGAATTCGAGCTTGGCCAAAACTTTCAGCCACAGATGAGCCAAAAATATTAGCACATTGTGGATTCAAAGCAGGATGTGTACAGATTGTCACCATTGATGATCGTGACAAAGTTCCTAATGCAGGAAAACAACTAGTCAGTTTAGGAACAGTGTTAGTGACGCCTCCAGTTCTGATTTTAGGGATTAGAGGTTATTCTAAAGATCATGATGGCAAACATGCAGAATTTGATGTTTATGCAGAAGATATTCCAAAAAGCATTGCAAAAGAAATTACGATTAAAAATATCGCAGGTTCAATTGAGAATGCAGAATCAAGATTAAGAAAAATTAAAGAGATTTACGCAATTGTTGCAGTATCACCAAGAGCTGCAGGACTAGAAATGAAAAAACCATATATTTTTGAAGCAATGGTAAGTGGAGGAGATATTGAAAAACAATTTGCTCATGTTAAAGAATCATTAGGAAAAGAAATTAAAATTGAACAAATTTTTGAAACTGGTGCAACAGTAGATGTAGCAGCAATTACAAAAGGCCATGGATGGCAAGGAGTTATGCGAAGATGGAATGTCAAGAAGAAACAGCACAAATCAAGAAAAACTGTCAGAGAAGTCGGTTCATTAGGTCCAATCTCACCACAGAGTGTCATGTACACAGTTCCAAGAGCAGGTCAAACAGGATTCCATCAAAGAATAGAGTATGACAAAAGAATTATGATAATGGGCAACACAGAATCAGACAAAATTAAAATTAATCCAGATGGAGGATACAAACACTTTGGTCTAGTCAAAGGAGATTTCATTATTCTAAAAGGCTCAGTTCCAGGAACTTACAAGAGATTGATTAAACTAAGAACACAAATTAGAAATGCACCAGCGAAAATAACCAAACCAAACATTTTGGAGGTAGTAGTATAATGAAAACAACAGCATATACAACTACTGGAACAAAAGACACCGAAGTAGAACTTCCAATAATTTTCTCAACACCATTTAGAAGAGAGTTAATTCACAAAGCATTCACCAACTTAACATCACACAAATTCCAAAGACAGGGAAGAAAGCCAAATGCAGGTATGGATGTAGTTGCAGACTCTAACGATCCTCCTACAGGTCAAGGTGTATCTCGTGTAGCAAGAATGCAAGGTGGCGGAGGTGGAAGACAAGGTCAAGGAGCAGAAGTGGCATCTACTAGAGGTGGAAGACAAGCACATCCACCAATTGTAGAGAAGGTGATTTACAAAAAATTAAACAAAAAAGAAAACAAACTGGCACTATGCTCTGCAATTGCAGCTACTGCATCAAAAAATCTTGTTGAATCAAGAGGTCATAAAATTGAAGGCATAGAATCATTCCCAATTATAGTTTCAGATGACATAGAATCTATTTCCAAAACAAGTGAAATTATGAAAGTTATGGATTCATTGAAATTGTCACAGGATGTTAAAAGATTAAACACAAGAAAACCACGTTCTGGTCAATCAAGACTTAGGGGCAGAACTAAAAAAATAGGAAAAAGTGTTTTGTTTGTAACTGGAGATTCCTCCAATTTGTCAAAGGCAACAGGATCAATACCAGGAGTAGAAGTAAGAAATGTTAAAGAATTAAGTGTACTAGATTTAGCACCAGGCTCAGATCCTATCAGATTAACAGTGTATTCCAAATCTGCAATAGAAGAGATTGGGAAAATTAAATCAACACATCTAGAAGTAATGGTGAAAACACAATGAATGTAGATCAAGCAATGAAAATTATCCTCAAGCCATACATTACAGAGAAAACCTTTGCAATGGTGGAAAATGAGAGTAAAATTTGTTTCATTGTAGAGATTTCAGCTAACAAATCAGAAATTTCAGAAGCAGTAAAAACACTTTACAATGAAAATGTCAAAAAAGTAAACACTGCAAGGACAATTTACGGCAAAAAAGCTTTTGTTCAGTTTGAAAACACCGAAAAAGCCAGAGACTTGGCAACAAAGATAGGAATGCTATAATATGGACCATAAAACTCGAAGACTAACAGAGGAAATAAGATATGGTTAAAGAATTTTTATACAGAGGCATTCCAAAAGAGGAATTAGATAATCTATCATTAGAAAAATTATTCCTATTATTCAATTCAAGGCAAAGACGATCACTTACTAGAGGAATTACAGACGGCAAAAGAAAATTAATTGAAGAGATAAAATCAGCTAAAGCAGGAAAATTAAAAAATCCAATTAAAACTCATGTTAGAGATTTAATTGTTCTACCATACATGGTTGGTGTTACAGTAAACGTATTTTCAGGAAAAGAATTCCAACCCGTTGCATTGACAACAGAAATGATTGGACATTATTTAGGAGAATATGTAATAACAAACAAGAGAGTTTCACACGGTGCCCCAGGTGTGGGTGCATCAAGATCCAGTCTCTACGTGCCACTAAAGTGATTATTATGGGTAGATTCGATTACGCTTTCCAAAATTATGACCCAACTAGACATGTGCGTTCTTCATTGAGAGAGAAAGACATCTCACACAAGCACGCACGTGAAGTTGCAGTGTCAATTAAAGGTCTATCAATTGAAAAAGCACGAGATTATCTTATTGCAGTGATAGATGAGAAAAGAGCAGTTCCATTTAGAAGATATAAAAATCAAGTTGGACATAGACCAGATCCTGGAGTAATGTCTGGAAGGTATCCACAAAAAACAGCAAAAGAGTTTATCAAAGTTTTAGATAATTTGGAATCCAATGCAGAATACAAAGGCATGGATTTAGATAGATTAAGAATTGTAAACGCTACTGTTCACAAAGGAGTTATTGTAAAAAGATTCATACCAAGAGCAATGGGAAGAGCAACTCCAAAGAACAATGTTTTAACGCACGTAGAATTGGTGGCAAAGGAGATTTAGAAATGTCAGCAGTCAAAAATGTAATCAAAGATAACTACAACATGATGCTACTCAAAGACTATCTTAGAGAGGCAATTAAAGATGCAGGCTTTTCACATGCAGAAATTTCAAAAACACCAGTAGGAACAAGAGTCGCATTACATGTAACAAGACCAGGAATTGTAATTGGAAGAAAAGGTTCAGGTATTAGAGCATTAACAGATAAGCTTGCAGTAGACTTTGGACTAAAGAACCCACAAATCTCAGTAGTTGAAATTGAAAAACCAGAACTTGCACCAAGTGTAATGTGTAATAGAATGGCATCACATCTTGAAAGAGGAACTGCGTTTAGAAGAGCAACTATGTGGACTCTAAAGCAAATAATGGAAGGTGGTGCAATGGGAGTTCAGATTACAATTTCAGGAAAACTTAGAGGTGACCGTTCAGCATTTGAAAAGCACACTCAAGGAATTTTACCAAGAGCAGGTCATCACGCAGAAATTGTAGTAGATGAAGATATTGCACATGTACAGACAGCAATGGGATTGATTGGAGTTAGAATTAGAATTGCAAGAAAAGAAAGGTTAATTCCAGAATTTGAAATGAGAACAGAGAAATCCAGAAAAGAAAGAGAAGCAGCAGATGATAAAATAAAAATCGAAGAAATTGAAGTGGAGGGAGCAAAAATTGAAGTTATAAAAGTAAAAGGTAAAGCAGACAAAGCAAAATCAGAATCTGAAAGAATTGCACTTGAAGCAAAGAAGATGGAAGAGCTTGAAACATTAGAAGAAGAGGAGGGTCAAATGAAATGACCAGACTCAGTATGAAGACAATTAAGCAATTAAACGAGAAAGATCTTAAAAGTAAAGTTCAAGAAACACGCACTGAACTTGCCAAACTAAGAATTGATGGATCTAAAGGTACACTAAGAAAAGAAAGCGGTAAACTAAAACCATTACGTCATGACATTGCAAGAATGTTAACAAGATTAAACGAATTGAGGAGAGAGAAATGATTACTGCAGACAACATAATATCACATGAATTTATTGGATTAGACACAGAAATTACACAATCCACTAATCCTCAAGTAGTAGGATTAAATGGAAGAATTATCAATGAAACAAAATCAATGTTTTCAATAAATACAGAAAAGGGCGTAAAATCAATAGCAAAGTCCATCAACAGTTGGAAATTTTCAATTGGAGGAAAAGAAATTGTTATTGCCGGCTCAAAAATTGCAAAAAGACCATTTGATAGAATTGGAGGGAAAGCATGACTCAAAACATAGGATTAAAAGTCAAAGAGCCAACGAGAGAATGTGAGGATAAACATTGTCCATTCCACGGTGGTTTATCAGTAAGAGGAAAACTATTTGACGGTAAAGTGACTGGAAGTAAAGCTAAACAAACCATCACCCTACAAAAAGATGCACCAATTTACTTTAGCAAATTTAAAAGATATGCAAGAGGAACAAGTACAATTCATGCACATGTTCCAGGTTGCATTGATGTTGAAACAGGAGATCATGTGTTAACTGCAGAATGCAGACCAATATCAAAATCTGTTTCATATGTAGTTGTGGAGGTTAAAGCATAATGGCAAAGCAAGCAGGCAAAGGAGTAGAAGAATTCCGACCATATGTAACCAAAGTAATTCCTATTGGAGCAAATATTGTATGTGCAGATAATTCTGGCGCTAAAATTTTAGAAGTAATTAATGTACCAAGACATCACACTAGATCATCAAGACTTGCATCAGCATCTGTTGGGGATTTTTGTAATGTCGTAGTAAAAAAAGGTCCTGCAGAATTAAGAAAGCAAGTTTATGGTGCAGTGATTATTAGACAAAAATATGCAGTTCGTAGATTAAACGGTGTAAGAGTCTGTTTTGAAGATAATGCAGCAGTGCTTATCACTCCAGAAGGAGAAACAAAAGGAACAGACATCAAAGGACCAGTAGCAGCAGAAGCTTCAGAGAAATGGCCAAGAGTAGCTAACTTGGCATCAATGGTGGTATAAAAAAATGAAACCAACAAAAATGCGTAATCAAATGATATACCAGGCAACTTTCCAAACTAGAAATAAACAACTTGGGAGTGCACTTTCTAAAGATCTTCGTAAAAAATATGGAAAAAGAAGTGTCAGAGTAGTCGAAGGAGACAGTGTCACAATTCTTAGAGGTGAATTCAAAGGAGTAGATGGCAAAGTATCAAATGTATCTACAGAAAAAAGCAGTGTTGCAATTGAAGGAGTTAAAAAAGAAAAAACTAAAGGGGATAAATTTGATGTATATATTCACACATCCAATCTAGTTGTCACTTCACTTAACAGTGAAGACAAATGGAGAATTTTAAAACTGGAAGGAAAGGATCCGCGAAAAGAACCAAAGACAACTCCAAAAACTGAAACTAAGACAGAACAAGCTAAAGAAGTCCCTAAAGAAACAAAAGGAGCAGAAAAGCCCAAAAAAGAAGGAGATAAAGAATAATGGTAAGCATATCAGGTAGTAAAAAACTCAAACGCCAAATGGCCCCACAATTCTGGGGAATTACTAGAAAAGACAAGAGATTTGTAATTACAGTAAAGCCAGGACCACACAAAAAGAACCATTCAGTTCCAACAGCAGTATTTCTCAGAGACATGTTAAACATTGTCACAAGTTTAAGAGAAGCAAAATCTGCAATTTACTCTGGAAGAGTAAAGATTGATGGTGTTGTAAGAAAATCACTTCATCATGCAATTGGATTGATGGATGTTGTAGAACTACAAGATGTTTCAGACATTTATCGTCTTGTCCCAACTGAAGAGAAATTACTAAAACCAATTAAAATTAATGAATCAGAGAAATCAAAAAAACTTGTAAGAGTAACAAGTAAAACAACAATCAGTAAAGGAAGACTTCAGATTGGATTCCATGATGGTCGTTCGACAATTTCAGATGCCAAAGTAAATGTGGGCGATAGTTGTCTAATACAAATTCCAGAGCAAAAAATTATCGAAGTCATCAAACTAGAAACAGGTTGCCAAGGTTTGGTTACACGTGGAAACAACGCAGGGCAGATTGGAAAAATTGAAACTATTGAAGAAGGAACTTTCATCCTACCTAAAAGAGTCATCTTAGCATTGGGGGATAGAAAAATCGAAATACCTGCAGATATCATTATGCCAATTGGAAAAGAGGAGCCAATAATTCAATTAAAGTGATCATATGTCTCAAGTAACAGAATCCCCAATGAAAAAAATCTCTTTAGAGAAAGTTGTATTGAATATGGGACTAGGTAAATCCGGCGATGTCATCAATATTGCACAAAAGGCCTTAGAACAAATATCTGGAAAAAAACCATCTACACGAAATGCTAAAGCAGCATATAGAGACTGGGGAGTTAGAAAAGGAGAACCAATAGGAGTAGCAGTTACAATTAGAGGTGATGATGCTGTTGCATTATTGAAAAGATTACTAGAAGCTAAAGGAAACACAGTAAACGGAAAATCATTTGATAATTTTGGTAATTTCTCATTTGGAATTAACGAACACATAGACATACCAGATGTAAAATACGATCCCCAAATAGGAATTTTAGGTCTTGGAATTTCAATTACATTAACTAGACCAGGATTTGGAATTAGAACTCGAAGTAAACATAAAGCAAGAGTAGGTAAAACTCACATCATCAAAAGTCAAGAAGCAAAGGATTATCTAGCAAAAGAATTTGGAGTGACCGTAACATAATGGCAAAAGACAGATCCTACGAAGCAACAGGTAGAAAGAAACATGACTTTGGTAGAGGTTCAAGATGGTGTAAAAGATGTGGAGACTATACAGCAGTTATTCAAAAATATGATTTAATGCTATGCAGACGATGCTTCAGAGAAGTCGCAACATCTTTAGGGTTCAGGAAAAATAAGTGATATAATATGCCAGCAACAAACATCTTAGCAAATCTATTTGTCACACTTTACAACAACGAAGCTAGAAGAAAATCAGACTGTGTAATTCTTCCAACATCAAAATTAGGAATTGAAGTTCTGAAAACACTTCAGAAAGATGGCTATATAGGAGAATTTGAGCATATTGACGATAAAAGAGGAGGCAAATTCAAAATTAAATTATTAGCAAAAATTAACAAATGTGGAGCAATATCCCCAAGATTCAAAGTCAAAAACGATGAATACAATAGTTGGGAGCAACAATATTTGCCAGCATATGACAGAGGAATGCTTCTTGTGACAACAAATCAAGGAGTAATGTCTCACCATGAAGCATCACAAAAAGGAATTGGAGGATTTTTGATAGGATATGTCTACTAAACAAATCGAAGAATTCAAAGATCAGGTAGATATTCCTGAAGGCGTAACTGTCACAGTAAACAAACACATGGTATCCTTTGTAGGACCATTAGGAAAAACACATAAGAGTTTCAGAAATATTCCAATCAATATAGAAGTAAACGAAGGAAAAATTTTGCTTACAGCAGTCAATCAAAAGAAGAAAGACTATGCAATCCTGCACACTGCAAGATCAATTATCAGAAATATCTGTGAAGGTCTAGTTACAGGATATACAATTAAAATGAAAGTTGTATTTTCTCACTTTCCAATTACTGTAAAAGTTGAAGGAAAGAAAATTTTAATTGAAAATTTCCAAGGTGAACGTGCACCAAGAATTACACATATTGTCGGAAATACCAAAGTAATTCCTAAAGGAGAAGATGTAATTCTAACTGGAGAAGTTTGGACAGACGTTACTCAAACTGCAGCTAACATTGAACTAAAATCTAAAGTAAAGAACAAAGATCATAGAGTTTTCCTAGACGGTATCTATTCATTTGAAAAAAATAAAGGCATAGAAAAATAAAATTCATATTTAACAAATGACTCTTGATCCTGAATTTTCGAAACAAACTACTGATTTAATCCAACAAACATTAGAATTATACAAATCTGCAGGAGCATCCCCAAGAATAGGTGAAACCTGGGAATGTGGTAATATTGGGGATTTTTTGTGTGGATTTTTTGTTGGGGAAATGGTAGGTTCTGCACTTAGTGCATTTCAAATTGTTCATCAAAGAGAACCAACAGCGGATGAACACCTGGAAATTATAGAATTAGTTGAAAGTCATGCAAAAGAAATCAAAGAATTTTTTGCAAAATTTAACTGAACATTTTCTAATTTTGGTCTTTTTTGCATAGTCGCAAAGATTAAATCACTTTTGCCAAGGTCTTATCTTGTGCCTCCCTAGCTCAGCGTGGTAGAGCAACCGGCTGTTAACCGGTTGGTCACCAGTTCAAGTCTGGTGGGAGGCGCTTTTATTTCTAAACCCGAGTTTTGAAATATTTTCCTAGATAAATATAGTCAAATAAAACTTAAAATTTATTATATTTCTAAATTCGAATTTAGAAATATTGATCGGTTGTTAGTAATTGGTTTACTCTATTAGACAACATAGATCTAATAGATGATCGCACATTAAGAAGAATGCAGGGGGTTTACATTGGTCAGAACTAGAAGGGCCAACAGATACTGTGTGGATTGTAGCGCAAGATTGGTGTATTATCCAAGATTATCAAATCCAAAGGCTCCAAATGAACACAGAGTCCTAGTCTATGCATGTCCAGATTG
>DATDAD010000021.1:0-19191 GCA_036525555.1 Candidatus Nitrosopumilus sp. | reverse complement strand
AAATGGGCCCACGGGGATTTGAACCCCGGATCTTCGCCGTGTAAGGGCGACGTCATAACCGACCTGGACTATGAGCCCAGAGATCAACGTTGTTAAAATCCATTTAAACTTTGAGACAAGAGAGAATCTAGAAATTTGATTAAAAATCAAGAAAATCATGAATGTTTTTAGTTTTTTTTCGAGTCCAATTGGATTAGGTCATGTTACACGCGATATTGCAATTGTAAATAATTTTGAAAATATTTCAACAAATTTTGTAACTGGAAGCGGTGCTGCAAGAATTCTAGAAAAATTAGATTATAATGTACAAGATGTATACAATCCCCCTTTGTTTACTATCGAAAATGGAACTCTGAAGAATCCAGCAAAGTGGTTATGGAATTATTATCAATATTATAGAGATTGTAAAAATATTTCAGAAAAAATTCTACAAAAAGACAAACCAAATTTGGTTATTAGTGATGAAGATTTTGCATCACTAACCGTAGCACAAAAGATGAAAATCCCGACAGTGTTAATTACAGATGTCTTAGAAACCCACTTTACTAAAGGAATAGCATCATTGATTGAAAAAAGGATGAACAAGTCAATGCAAGAAATAATTAAAAAATGTGATACGGTGATAATTCCTGAATTAGGAGACGATCAAGATAATATTAAAAGAGTTGGGCCTATTGTCAGAGAAATTAATAGTACTAGGAGAGAATTAAGAAAAAGATTTTCTTTTGAAAAAAAGACTATAATCATATCCATAGGTGGAACTAGTGCAGGATCATTTCTAATCGAAAAAGCACTAGAGGCTATTGCAAAAATTAATCAAGACATAGAAGTAATTTTGGTTTCAGGTCCAGCACTAAACAAAAAATTTGAGAATGTGAAAAATTTGGGATTTGTTGATAATCTACATGAATTAATTTTTGCATCAGATGTGGTTATTTCATTAGCAGGAAAATCAACTATAGATGAGACCAGCGTATATGGAACCCCTGCAATATTCATACCAATCAAAGGACATTTTGAACAAGAAGACAATGCAAAAGAAGAAGGATTTGAGTCTGGAGATATTAATAGATTAGAAGAATTAATTTTAGAAAAATTAGAAGCCAAAAGAAACCAAGTAAATACAGATGGTGCCAAAGTTGCAGCAAAAATTATTCAAAAACTAGTGAATTAACAATCAAATGCTTAATAGAAGGCCATTTGGTTTTGATAAAGTACTATGACTAAGCTAATAGTTGCCAAATTCGGTGGTAGTGCTATAGGTCAAGATGGTGAGACAATTCCAAAAATTATTCAAAGAATTTCTGATTTAAAAACAGATTCCAAAGTAATTGCAGTTTTTTCAGCCCCGCTAACAATTGACAATGAAAAAAAACGTTCATTGACAGATATTATTTTAGAACAAGGTAAAAATGCAGAAAATGGAATAAAACCATCTTTAGATATTGTAAAATCAACTTATCAAAAAATTCTAGAGATGGTTGATGAGAATAATAAAGAAGATTGTAAAAAAATAATTGATTTTCACTTAGAAAAAGCACAGAAAGCACTAGATCAGGCATTTGACAGTAAAGAGTTTGTCAATGAGGTGCGTTCAAATGCATTGGCGTTTTCAGGGGAAATTTTAATGTCACATGTAATGGCCCATATTTTAAGAAGCAGTGATATCAAAACTGAGGCAGTGGAATTTGATGATTGGCCAATTATTACTGATCACAATATAGAATTTACAAATTTTCTCAGAACAGAATCCAGCGGGAAAATGGATAAGATTGCAGAGCTAGTCGATAATAATCAAGTGGTAACTATAGGTGGATTCATTGGTAAAACAATCGATGGAATTACTACAACATACGAGCGTGGGGGATCAGATAGAACTGCAGCAGATTTAGGAATATTATTTCATAAAAAGTATGAAACTAGCATAGACTTTGAAAAGGACAGTGCAGTAGTTTCGGCAGATCCAAAAATAGTAGATTCTGAATTAAGGGAAGTAATTCAATTGTCATATAATGAGGCAAGACTAGCTGGAATGTTCGGAATGAAAATTTTAGATCCAATTGCAATTAAAGAGATTGTAGAGAATGGTGTAGATATGCCAATTACAATTACAAACATGAGAAATCCCGAAAAAATTACCACGATTAAAAGAAGTCTAGAAGAACAGAAAGGACATCCAATCAAAATAGTGACGGGGAAAAAGAATTGTGCTATTTTTAGAATTGAAACTAATTCAATTCAAAGATTATTGACATCTTTGGAAAAGGACAAGCATTACAGTGAATTCGTCATATTATCACCATTTACAAAAGATGGAATAGAATTCTCTAGAATATTATTCTTAGATGGAGAGTATGTTAAGAGAAATGAAAAATATCTTTTAGCATTTGATTCACTTGCCACGATTACATACAACCGAGGAGTCATTACATTAATCGGTGATGAGATGTGGAGAGTTCAGCAAGTAGCGTCTAGAACTAGTGCAAAGATTGGGGAATCAGGATTAAATATTTTGAACATGGATGCACAAGAAGAAACTTCACGAATAATTATTGTCGTGGAAGATTCACACGACAACATTACAAAAGCTATCAAAGCAGTACACCAAGAAATTTCAAAGATTAATTTTATTTAATGTAAAAGTGGCGTTACGGGCTTTCACCTGTAATCACCATCGTGGGTTTGTTCTTGGACCTTTATCTAGAGTTAGTCCGGCGTTACCCAAAACACGCGATACTATACGTTACAATTCATAGTATTTAGAGCTGATCTATATAGATCCATTCAAATACGCTCAGCTGCGTACCACAAAACAATTCCAACTCCTAACAAGGCATACCACTTGTAGTTTTTTTTATTCATGAAAATATTGACTGAGCCTAAATCTTCATCTTTGTATGTGGTCAGACGAATTTTTCTCATTTCAAATGCCTGACCAACTAAACCTACTACAAGACATGCAATTCCAGCAAAGCCCAAAGCCCATTCCATACTTGAATTTAGGGCTAATAGGATATGAAGTTTAAGATGCCTCAAAAGCAGGTAAAAAGATAATTCTTTAAATTAGCATTGTTTTTTTGCTCTCCTATGAAAGAGATTGGAAAAATTTGGATGAATGGAAAACTAGTACCATTCAAAGATGCCAAAGTTCACGTATTAACTCATGCCTTACATTATTCAACATCAATTTTTGAAGGAATCAGATGTTACGACACGCCAAAAGGATCTGCAATTTTTAGATTGCCTGAACATGTTGATAGATTTTTCAAATCTGCAAAACTCTATTCAATGAAAATGCAATTTTCAAAAAAAGTAATTTCAGATGCAATTGTACAAACTGTAAAGGCTGGAGGACTCAAGGAGTCATACATTAGACCATTAGCATATTATGGATATGGAACAATGGGGTTAACTCCCACTACCAATAAAGTAGATGTCTCAATTTCATGTTGGGAATGGAAGATGGGTGAATCAAAAGCAGGTAAATTTTCAGGAGCAAAATGCAAAGTGTCAAGTTGGACTAAGATTGATTCAAGATCTCAGCCAATGCAGGCAAAAGCTGCATCAAACTATGCAAATGCTGCTCTAGCAAGAATGGAAGCGTTAGAAAACGGATATGATGAAGCGATTATGCTAAATTATCACGGTAAAGTTGCAGAAGGCAGTGCCGAGAATATTTTCATCATTAAAGATGACATTATTCAAACTCCACCACTATCAGCAGGGGGATTGGAAGGGATTACTAGAGACAGCATTATTCAAATGATTGAAGAGAATGGAGGATTTGTAATTGAGCGTGATCTAGAACGAGACGATCTCTATAATGCAGATGAAATTTTCATGACAGGAACAGCAGCTGAAGTAAAATCTGTTACTCAGGTAGACAAAGTAAAGATTGGAAATGGAAAAATGGGCAGTATCACTAAAGCAGTGCAAAAATCATTTACAGATGTAGTCATGGGGAAAGATGAGAGATTCTTGCCATGGTTAACATTTATCTAAATTCCATGAAGTTTTTTACCCACAAGAGGGATTAGATATTATGGATTCATGCGCTACTGGCGATACCCAAGAAATATGCTGGTTTTGTAGAAAAGGTCGCCATAATGATTGTATGAAAGAAATTCCAACACAAGGAAAATCAGATGGGCCACATGATTGCACTTTTGATACGAAACTGATTCCATGCAAATGCAATCATTAAACAATTAGTATCAAATACAGCTTTGTTTAAAAAATTCTATGAGTTATAACGAAGAGTTTTGGAACAAGTACTCTGATGAAAATGAAGTAAAGTATAATGAAGAGTTTTCTAAATTTGTTCGTGATTTAGCTATTTCTTTGAGATGTACAAGCGTTCTAGAAATTGGGTGTGGTACAGGAATTGATTTAAGATTATTTCCAAATACATTTCAGATTTATGGAGTTGATCTAAATGATAATGCATTAAAGATTGCAAAAGAAAAATTATCTATTGCAGATTTCAAAAAAGGCTCAATTACTAAATTACCGTTTGAAGACAGCTCAGTAGACTTTGTATTTAGTCATGGATTAATGAACTACTTAGATGATGATACGGTAGAAAAAGGAATTTCAGAAATGTTCAGGGTTGCAGGCAAATACATAATGAATTGTGAAAAGTTTGAAGAGACAGAAAAACAAATTGATGAAAACCAAAAGTTTCGCAACATGAAAAAAAGATGGCTAGATTATAATGTGAAATTTGTCAGTAATGTCGATATGCATGAAGATATAGAGCCTGAAAAGCCAAGATTTACTTTATTGAAAAAGTTGTAATTTCATTTAGATTTTTTTTTGTGCTGGATTGATAACATTTTTGGCAGAAATATAGTAAAAGTTGTAGGATTATTTGCAACACTAATTTTTCCCTGGTGTTGTTCAATGATATTTTTACAACTTGCCAGACCTAGTCCAGTTCCTTTTTGTTTTGTAGTAAAGAGGGGCTCAAATACTTTGGATAGGTCATCATCAGAGATTCCTTTACCTGAATCAATAAATTTTAAAATTACTGTATTGTCTTTTTCTGAGATTTGAATCGTAATTTTTCCTCCTTGAGGTAATTCTTGTATCGCATTGACAATTAGGTTGATAAAAACGGCATCAAGTTTTATGACGTCACAATCAATACGCACATCATTTTGAGGAAGAATTATTTGAATGTCAGATGGAACGTTTATTTTTTTTAACGACCCAACAATAGCATCATACAATGAGACATTTGTCAATTTTAATGGAGAAAGTCTGACATAGCCTAAAACATCATCAACTTGATGAGATATTCTATCAATGCTCTTTTCAATTAACTCAACTCGTTTTATGATATTAGGATCAGATATTTTTGAATCCTTTGGACTTTGTTTAATCAAATCTACAGACATTTTCATTACTGATAATGGATTTCTCAAGTCATGTGCAAGTCGTCCAGATAATTCTCCAATTGCAGATAATCGTTCAAATTTTAGTACTTGTTGAGTTTTTTCTTCAACAAGATTTTCAAGATTGTCTCTTTGTTGAGTTAGCTCAGCAGTTCTTATTTTAACCAGACGAGAAAGATTCTTGTTGATTGTAAATACAATTACTGCTACAACACCTAATATCGCCACAACCCCAAAGAAAAGATTATGAGAAATATCTTGTTGAGCAGTGGCAAAAGTTGAATTGATAAGAGAGATCAAGACAACTATGCAAAGTATTGCCACAGTAAGTGGCATTCCAAATTTAGTTATTGTTTCAAATTTCACTTTTTCAGAAAAAAGATGGTGATCATTGTAATCAAAGACAGATGTCAATTTTAAACGATAGTATAAGGAGAAGATGAAAAATATGAAACCATAAACAAAGATCAAATCTACAGGATGACCATCATAGTATGTTCCGTCTAATTCAGCAAATAAAAAATAAGTATCTGCAACGTTATACATAATAAATCCAATTATAATTAGCATCCAGAAAACATGAGTTGAATCTTTGGCAAGATACATGATACCAACAATGGCAGGAACTAATAGTACTGACGATAGTATTGGATATGCAAGTGCTATAGATGTAAAAAATAGATCCTCTCCTTGTATGTCATCATATGATACCAAAATAGAGGGGATCAGAAAAGAGAAAGAAAGTGCAGTTGCAAATAACCAAACATTTCTGTTAGCTGATTTTAATGTAGGTTTTAGATAAAGGAGTAAAAATAGAGCATAACATGGATATGATGCAATATAGAAAATATCAGCTTCTGATGGAAATGGATCACCTTGCCAGACATGATCATATAATTGCCATAATTGTTCAGCAATAAACCAAAATGTAGAACCTAAAGCAAAAAATAGAAAAGCCTTTGCATGTGGATTTTTTTGCCTATGTAATTTTACTGCAATGAACATAGCAAAAGATGCCATTAATGCAGGAAGGATCGCATATACAGGAATTGAAATCCACATAAATTGATCATCATCAAGAAATGGTCTTAATTGATAAAGAATGGTAAATCCTACCAGAGTTGTAATTAACGAGATTATGATCCGTTTATTATCAATAAAGTTTGTTTTTAAAATAGATTCACTCAAAGTTCAATTCCTCCTAATTTAACATATATTCTAGAGTTTATGAATATACATTTTCACATAAAATCAATAGCATTTTTCCTAAAATTTATTGATAAAAATAATACATAATCAGGAATATGTTATAATCAATACTAACGTATTCTTTAATATCAAAGTATGATAATCTTATCTGGTCATGAGTGGGACAGTGCTAATTGTAGAAGATGATCAAGATTTAATTGAAATTTACAGGGAGATTTTAGAGATGCATGAATTTGATGTAGAAACTGCATTACATGGAGAAGAAGGAGTAAAAAAATTCAAAGAATTCAGACCATATTTGACAATCATGGACGGAGACATGCCAATACTTGATGGATATCAAGCATTCAAACAAATCAAAGAAATAGACAATAAGGCAAATGTAGTAATCATTACAGGATTCTCAGAGTCTGATTTAAAAAACAAAGAGGCAATTAAACAGGGATTAATCAGAGTTATTTCAAAACCATTGGGAATTAATGAATTACTTGCTCTTGCCAAAAAATATTATCAAATTAAAGTGGAAAAATAGTTTCATTTAGAAAAAATATCAATTTTAGAAGTTTATTTTAAAATTAAAAAGCGGGTCTAAAGGGATTCGGACCCTTGACAACCGGATTAAGAGTCCGGTGCGCTACCTGGCTGCGCCATAGACCCACCAAAATGGATAAGCCTAGAGTTGTTATTAATCTTAAGATTTTAAAATAAATGAAAATTTTTAGTTTTGTGCTTTAGCTTCAATTTCATTGTACTTTTCAATGATTGCTGTAAGTGCAGTTGAAACTGGAACATCGTTCATCTTTTTCTTTTCGGCTAGAAGTTTTTGGTATGCATCTAGTGTAATGTATACTGGAATTGAACCGTTTCCTTCTAGTAGTCCTCTAACGTTGTAAAGAGCAGTTTCCATTCCTTTTTCAGCAGATTTTGCAAACTTTGCTTTATCCAAAATTGCTCCTAGGGGACCAAATGGCATTTCATAGTCTACTGACATGGTTACTCTTGTGAGATTATTACCTAATGCTTTGAATTCGTTGGTAATTTGCCAGTTCTTGAAAGGACCTTCAATTTGTTTGGCAGTGATTTTTTCATTTTTAATGAATTCAGTTGTTTCACAATCCCACTCTAAACGTTTTCCGCTAAAGTCACCGATAATTCTAAAGGTTGTACCAACACCCATTCCTTCTTTAATGTCCATAGGAACGACTGTCATGCCTACAGTGTCATTTTTGATTTGATCAGAAACGTGTTCTGGTCTTGCAAAGTAGGTGAAAACATTCTCTACAGGTGTTTTGATATCGATTGATTTTGTAACGAGGGTCAACGATTGAGTTTCTTGCCAATAAGGATTTAAAGGTTTTGAAGATTTTCCTCATAAATTTGACTTACAATATATTCATCCATTCCACATAGAAAATTGAATGACTATGAAGCGATCATGTTTTTTGATCTTTATTTTGATATTTTCATCATTTTCAGGATTTAGCTCAGCTTATGCCCATTCCATGTTCAATTCTGCTGAGCAATCATTTGGTGGCTACAGAGTTCAAGTGGCCACAACCCCAGAATTTCCACAAATTGATGAGCCATCTCAATTTCTCATCAAAGTCACCAAAGGATTTGATTATGAAGATGTGAATACTTTTACGATGGGAATCAGAGTATTCTACAACGATCAGCAAGTAGATGCCATTCCTCCTACATCAATACAGGGTTCTCATTGGGATTTTGATTATGTTTGGAGGAATATAGGAAATCATATTGTCAAAGTAGATTTGTATGACATGGAAGGAGAAGATGGAGTTTTGACTTATACATTTAACATGGGAACACAGAGTCCATTTGGAGTAATATTTATCGGTGCAATTACTACAGGAGCTTTTGTATTTTTAGGAGTGATGTTATACATCTATTTGCCAAAAATATTAAAAAAATCTAAACAGTGATTGTCTTAGAAGACTTTGAAATTCTAAATGCAAAGATTACAGTCAACAACACCATAGCAAACAGCCATATTCCAATTCCCAAGTGAATTGCAACGAGTACTGCATGTAGTTTTGTGTCAATTACTAGAGCACCCAGTGTGATTTGAGTAAT
Source organism: Candidatus Nitrosopumilus sp. (assembly GCA_036525555.1). Taxonomy (GTDB): domain Archaea; phylum Thermoproteota; class Nitrososphaeria; order Nitrososphaerales; family Nitrosopumilaceae; genus Nitrosopumilus. Next base: position 10,492 of record DATDAD010000021.1, on the reverse strand, counting down.
TACCAAACCAGTTGCAATTGAGCTTGTGATTTTTATTTTCATGTCAGAATTCTTGTTAATTAGACTTGCAATCATGGTCGAAACCACCAGTACTCCAGTGAATGCAGCAATTGTTCTATGAATCCACTCAATAAGATATTCTTCAGAAGGCATTACTCCGTTAGGACACAGAGGCCACTCAGGACAAGTTAACCCAAGTCCTGCAGCTGAAATATATCCACCGATAAACATCAGAGAATACAAAACTATCATTGTTGCTAATGCTAGATACTGAATTGCCAAGATTACTCTACTATGAAACTACCTTGCATACCTTGTAATGCATGTCCTGGAACTGTACAAATGTAGTAGTAAGTTCCTGGTACACCAGCAGTAAATGTGACACTGCCACCTTCACCTGGTTTTAATGGGTTTGATGCAGATGCAATTGCTGAATCCATTACTATGCTGTTAAAATCTTCAGGATTTGAGACTACTCCAAATGCATGGAATGATTTGCCCAAATTATTTGAAGTTACAGTTACTTCATCACCAGAATTTACACGAATATCTGGATTATGTCCTTCTTCTCCTGGTAATGCGTTAAATGCCAAAGTTCTGAAATCTGCAGATTCTACAAAGTCCAAAGTAAAGTCATGTGATACTCCTGTTGGGGCAGCTGCTACTGATGATGAACCGCCTTGTGCAGGCCCTACAATAATTTCACCTACCATTCCTTGTTCTCTATGACCTGGAACTGTACAAATGTAGTAGTAAGTTCCTTCCTCACCAGCAATAAATTCTGCAGAACCACTTTCACCTGCTTTTAATGGGTTTGATGCAGATGCGACTTCACTGCCAGGAATAATTCCTCCAAAGCCTTCAGCATCTTTTGTTACACCAAATGCGTGAAATGATTTACCTGCATTATCAACATTAAAAATTACTTTGTCTCCAACGTTCATGTTGATTGTTGGATTGTTATCTGGCTCCCCAGGAAGTGCATTAAATGCCAAAGTCCTAAAGTCTGATGATTCAACAAATGAAAGATTAGATATGATTGTCTGTCCAGTTTGTGTTGCAGGTGCAGTATTATCATTGCCACCTGCCATCATTGCTACAACTGGAGCAGGTTCTGATATCCAATAGTCCCACATTCCAAAGAAGATGGCTCCACCTACGATACAGATACCCAACATGATTATCATCATTTTTCCAGTTCTAGCTGGAGTGGTCATGTAAACTTGGGAATTATCGTGACTCATTTCATATATCTCCTAGTGTGATGGGTTCTTTGCCTCAAATGGATAATAGTATTTCCCACCTACTCCAAATGGATCTTCGGTATTTGCAGGTTTTCCTTTTCCGGAACTGTAAATCATATTTGCTAAGAAGATTGCCATACTGACACCAATAATCATTGCACCCACTGATGCAATTTGGTTCATGGCAATCCATTCTGGGATTGGCGGATAATCGAAAATTCTTCTTGGCATTCCATATAAGCCAAGTACGTGTTGTGTAAAGAATACGAGTACAGTTCCTACAAAGGACATGATAAAGTGAATCTTACCCAATGTCTCATTATACATTCTTCCGGTCACATATGGGAACATGTAGTATAGGAAACCAATTGAGCCAAATGCGATTGTTCCCATCACAAAGAGATGGAAGTGTCCTACTACCCAGTATGTATCGTGTGTTGTAAAGTCTAATGGCATAGCGGCATTTGCGACACCACCTGCACCTGCAGAGAAGAATAATGCAATTCCACCTACTGCCCACATCATTGGTGTAAGGAATTTGATTCTTCCATTCCACATAGTTGCTACAAAGTTGAATACGTGCATGGCAGATGCTGGAACTGCTGCAAGAGTTCCTACCATGAATACGGTTTTTTCAGTAAATGACATTCCAGTTGCATACATGTGGTGTGCCCATGATGAGAAACCGACGATAGATAGTAAAACAAATGCAAAGACACCGGAATTATAGCTGTAAATTGGTTTTCTTGAGAATCTTGGAATGATTTCATACATCATACCAATTGCTGGAATTACCAATACATACACTTCAGGATGGAATGTAAACCAGAACAAGTGTGCATATGCTATTGGATCTCCCCCCATTGCAGGATTGAAGAATCCACTTACACCAAGTCTATCAGTGAGCAACATCAAGAGTGCTGCTGCAAATGTTGGGATTGCAACGAGTATAATCAATGATGATGATAAGAATGACCATGCTAAGAGCGGAACTTGTCCAATTGACATGTCCGGATGTTTACATTTTAGAATTGTAACGACAAAGTTGATTGCTCCTAATACGGATGAAATACCTAGAATCTTTAGTCCAAAAATCCACATGTCAGCTGCTGGTCCAGGAGCACTGATGATAGAATATGGTGGAGTTGCATACCATGTAAAGTCTGCAAAGCCTAGCCAGATGAGTGCTCCACCAGGAGGAATCATCCAAAATGCAATTGCGTTTAGTTTTGGATATGCCATGTCTTTGTATCTGACCATAATTGGAACATAGTAGTTACCAACTGAAGATGCAAATGGAATAATGAACAAGAAAATTAATGTTGTACCGTGAACTGTAAAAATTCTGTTAAATGTCATTGCGTCGCCAATGATTTGTGCACCTGGTAAGAACAGTTCTGCTCTGATTGCAAGAGCCAAGGCTCCACCTAAGAACAAGAATCCTAGTGATGTAATTAGATAAAGTAAACCAACATCAGTGTGATGTGTTGAAAACATTATCTGCCAAATTGGACGTGGTTTTTGTAATTCTAGAACCATTAGATAATCTCCTCAGTTTGAACCAATGAAAGTTGTGATAAAAGCGTTGTCAAGCCGTTGGATCCTCCACAATCAATTTTCCTCTCATGTTATAGTGTATCAGACCGCAATATTCTCTGCATTGAATATCATGTTCTCCTGCATCAGTTGGGGCAAACCATACAGTGTTTACTCTACCAGGAATTGCATCCATCAAAACAACATAATCGTGAATATTAAATGAATGATTGACATCTTTAGAATGAATTTCAAATTTGTAGGCCTTTCCTACTTCGACATGTAGTTCACCGATTTCTTTTGTTCCATCTTCATGTTCAAAAGTCCAGAACCATTGTTGACCAGTTACAATAATTGTTTCAGCGTCTGCTGGAACATGTTCAACAAGTCTTTCTGCTTCCCAAGCTTCTGCTCCAACCCAACACATCAAAGCTACCACTACACCGATGTAAATCCATTCAGGCCAGTTAGAATGTCCGCCCATTATTACCAGTCCGTGCCCTCATATGGAGTTGGTTTTGCTTTTGGATGGGATTCCCTGAATCTCCAGCATTGCCAAATAATTGTTCCAGATACTACTGCGCCTACAGTAAATCCGACTGTCATCAATTTATAAAATAAATTCCAAATAACCACTCTACGATCAAGGTATTCTCCAGGTTCATCAGGTACAGCAAATGCCAAGTCTACAGCTGGAATTACCATTAAAACTCCCAATACCAAGAATAATCCAACGAATTTCTTCATAGTGATTGAATGACGTGGCCTATAATTTCTATTTAAGGGTTTTCAAGATTATTTACTACCAACCCTGATCGAATCGAGAAGGATGCATTACGTTAAGTCCTGATAGAGTGAATTTTTGTTCTTTTTCTCTAAAGATGTTAAGAGATGCATTTGCAATGATTAATTCAAAGAGGTTTGTAGGAGACAGATCAACAATAGTTGAAAGCATTGCTTTGATGGGATCCATATGAGTTACCAGAACAACATTTTCATCAGGATGTTTTTCAGTGACATGACTCACTATTCCTAAGACTCGTTTTTTGACTTGATCAAAAGTCTCTACTCCATTGTGAGCAATTTCCAATTCACCATTGTAAAATTTCATAAAGACATTACCATGACTATTAAAAATCTCATCATATGGCATTCCAGTAAATTTTCCCATATCAAGTTCAATTAATCTCTCATCAATTGTAACATCAATTGAATTGTGTTTACCAACAATTTCAGCAGTATGTTTTGCTCTTTGAATGGGACTCGAATAAATTGCTGAGACATTCATGTGTTCAAGTAGTTCTGCAGTATGTTGAGCTTGCTTTTCTCCAATTTCAGTTAATGGAACTCCTTCTGTTCTGCCAGCTAGTATTCTCTCAGTGTTATTTTTTGCCTGCCCATGTCTGAGGAAGATAATCTGTCCCAATTTGATCGATTTTCAAATAGAGATAATAATAACATTGTCAGGTAGATAATCATGAAAATAGGAATTATTGGAGGAACTGGTGGAATGGGCAAAGGTTTTGCTCTAAGATGGTCACAAAACAATGACGTAATTGTTGGATCTAGAGATTCTGCCAGAGCATCTGAATCAGCTGTAGAATATACTAACTTGGCAAAAGAGGCATTTGGTAAAATTAAAGGATCAATTACGGGAAGCGATAATGTTTCAGTTGCAAAAGAAAGTGATGTTTTAATTTTATCAATCCCATATGAGAATATTGATTCTGTGTGTTCAGGTATTTTATCAGAAGTTAAAGACAGTTGTGTTGTAGTATCACCAATTGTTCCAATGACAAAAACAGATGTTGGATTTGAGTGTGTTTCAATCAAAGATAACAAGCCATTCTCATACAAACTTGTTTTAGAACATATGAAAGACAAATCAAAACTTGTTTCAGCATTTCATGTAATTTCTGAAAAAAAACTAATCAATCCAACTCTAGAGCTAGATTATGACATCTTTGTTTGTGGAGATGATAAAGAATCAGTTGGAGTTGTAAATAGTCTAATTGATGAAATCAAGGGATTAAGATCAATCTACTTGGGACCAATTGAATTATCATATCTTGCAGAAATGTCTACTCCATTGCTACTTAATGCAATGATTAGAAACAAGATAAAGAATCCAGGTATCAAGATCATCTAAGTCTTATTTATCATGAGTCACGAGTACTATAGACGGGGTAGGAACTGGTTTACAGCTATCGGCGTACTTTTTTGCATAATGGGAGGAACGGTTCTCATTCAACAATTATTTCTATGGGGAATAGATTTTGTTGTAGATTTTTTGTTTAATGCTGAATTTACAAATGAAAAAGTTTCTGTCGCAATGATAGGCTTTGGGCTTTTTATGATAGCGTTAGGATTTAGAAAGAATGAAGAAAAGCGATGAATTTCTAACAGAGCAGAAAATATTACGTTTAGCTACAGTAGGCAAAAACAAGACTCCGCATATTTCACCTGTTTGGTATAGATACAGCGGCAAGAAATTCTACATTGGAACGAACACCAGCAGGCAAAAAGTAAAAAATCTCAAAAGAAACAGCAGAGTCTCATTTTGTGTAGATGTGGGAATTAATGCTCCAAATATCTATGGAGTGATGGGACAAGGAAATGCGAATCTAATCCTAGAAAAGTCAAAGGTAAAAATGATTGCAAAAAAGATTTTGTTAAGATATTTTAAAACATTAGAAAACAAGTCGGCAAAAGAATTACTAGATGATACTGACTGTATTATTGAGATAGTTCCGGATAAAATCACAGTTTGGAATTACTGAGTAATAAATTCCTCAATTTTGTTCATTGCTGAATCTAATATTTTCAGATCCGGAAGATAAACAAGTCTAAAGTGTCCACTGCCATATTGCTCTCCAAATCCAGAACCGTGAACAGTAAGTACGCCTTTTTGCTCTAACAACTTTGTAACAAATTCTTTGTCTGTTCCAAATCTATTGTCTTCAATTTTTGGGAATGCGTAAAATGCTCCTTTTGGAGTAGGACATGACAATCCAGGCATTTCGTTTAGTCGTTTGATAACAAAGTCTCTATGCTTTTTCATTTCTGAAACAAAGGTACTAATGTAATCTTGCGGACCGCGAAGAGATTCCAAAGCAGCATACTGAACAGGAAGGCTGGTTGCAATTCTAACTCTAGCTAGTTTAGGAAGATGTTCACGTAATTCATCAAGTTGTGGGGATTGATTAAATGCAATGTACCCAATTCTCCATCCAGACATCAGATGTACTTTGGAGAATCCATTGAGAACAATTACAGGGGAATCGCCTGCAACTTTACCAATTCCAATAAATTTTTCGTCAAAAATTATTTGATCATAAATTTCATCACAGATGATGTAGAGATTATGTTGATTTGCAATCTCTACTAATTCTTTGAGTGCTCTTTCATTAAATACGACACCTGTTGGATTATTTGGACTGATTAAACAGATAGCCACAGTCTTTGAGGTAATTTTAGATTTTATATCATCAATATCTGGAGTTGAATTGTTCAGGTCTACTGCAAACTCTACAGGAATTCCGCCGTGCAATCTGACGTATGAAGCATATGGGGGATAGTAAGGGCCAGGCAACAGCACTTCGTCACCTTCTTCAACGATAGAGGAGATCACCATATCAAGTCCTTCTGAAACTCCATTCGTGATTAGAATTTCATCCTCACCAATTGAGAGCCCTTTAGCATTTTCTTTTTTGGCAATTTCTTGCCTTAATTCCAATAGTCCCTCAGATGTAGAATAGAAATTATCACCTCTGTTAATTGCATCAATCAAAGCTTGTTTTACATTCTCAGGTGGTTGAAATCCAAACTGTACAGGATCACCGATGTTCAGATAGTCAACTTGCATTCCTTTTTGTTCTACTTTTCTAGCAGCTAGAACAATATCTCTAATTGCATATTCGACTCCAACTACTTTTTTTGATACCTTCAAAGTATCTAGACAGATATTTACACCTGTTAAAATCTTACTTGTTTGGACTCGTTGCACAGTCTGGATAGTGCGAGCGGCTTCGAACCGCTAGGTCGAGGGATCGAAGCCCTCCGAGCCCTTTAGATTATCTTATAAAGTAAATAATTTCTCAGCATGGTGAAATGAAGATATCGCCATTGAAGATTGGATTGATATTAGTCATTATAGGAATGATTTGGACAGGATTAATTTTTGATGAAACTGAAAAAAAACATGATTCAATCATACTAAAAGAATCAAGTTCATTTGAAACAAAATCAGAATTCTCAGGGGCAGATATAGGATATTTCAAGATTTACATGCCTGAATTTTCAGGAGAAGAGGTATTCGTTCAGGCTTTAGATACAAAAGACAATGTGATTAAAGAGCAAAAGGTGCAAACAAAAATGTCAGTTGGTTATTTTGATTTTGATGAAGATGGGGAGCATACAATAAAAATTACAAACATTGCAGAAAATCCAATTAATCTTCAAATAGAATTTGGAAATACAAACTCTCAGAAAATGCTTCCATCAGGAATAATGATACTTGTTGGTGCGGTTGTTATTATGATAGTATCATATTTTAAAATAAAAAATTACAGTATAGAGCAGCCAGAAGAGAATATCTCATAGATTTGAATGCATTGGATTGTATGTCCAAAGAACAGTACAAAATTGAAAATCAGCCAGGTTGCAAAAAATAAAAATGCTATAATTGAGAAGGGCAAAAACATTTTGAGTCTAGTGTGTTCTCTGTTTTTCAATATTAGAACGGCCCCTAAAGATGCAAGTACCAATCCTAATTCGAGGGGTTGATGAGACCATGAAATTAATCCGTCAATTCCAAATACATCGTGAGATAAAGAATCCCCAAATCCTGAAACAATTTGTAAGACAGATCCTACAATAACTAGTTTAATTCCAGTTTTTAGAGAACCCCGAACTGACTTTCTAATGATTAGAATGCTTCCCATGATTGCAGCACAAGTAGTTATGGAGACCCCAAAGTATACCACAATGTGAGAAGGGCTCCAGAAAAACTCTGGTTCTTTTTGTAGATGAGATATGGCATCCCAAAATCCTGCTGAAACAATCACTATAGGGCCAATAACTGCCAAAATTGATACAAGTGATACAAGAGTACTTGATTGTGCAAGTGCGGAATTTGAAAATCTTTGAATTAGTTTCATTTTGTTTCTACAATATTAGGACTATTTGAAATATTGTAAAGGTGTGAATTGGAAAAATTCAACTTGTGGGTAATTTTATGAATTAACTATATTAGATGAAACAATCTCAATCTGATTATGAGTCCAGGTATAGGATTAATGAAAAGGCGCCTAGAGAAGGAAAAAGATGCAATTGCATTAGCAGTTTCAGGTATTGCAAAAAAATACGATATAAAACCGGATAATATCAAAACCTTAGAGACAAAGTATCACGATGATGCAGGAGACTGGTATGTTGCATTAGGATGGGATGAGAAAAAGGCAATTATTCAAATGGATTCAGTCTTAGGCACCATAACAGAAATTAAGGAAATTTAATTATCAAATGCTCTTTGAAATATTATGACTAGTGCAATTGTTCTTGGGGGCTCACGTGGAATAGGAAAAGCAATTTCAGATTCAATCAAATCAATAGGCATTGATGTTTTTGCAACATCAAGAAAGGATATTGACACATCAAGTATGGATAGTGTTAGAGAATTTTTAGAAAAAAATACTCAGACAGACATTCTAGTTTTAAACACAGGAGGGCCTGCTCCAAAACCATTTCCTACAATAACTGAGGAGGATTGGAAACTATATCACAATCAATTATTTCTAGGATTTGTCACCATTTTACAAAATATCAAAATAAATGACGGGGGATACATCTTTTTGATTAGTTCCAGTGTAATTAAAGAGCCAAATGCAAAATTGATAATATCATCAGCTTATCGTGCCGCATTTGCAGAGGTTTTCAAAGTACTAAGTAAAGAATATGCAGGAAAAAATATTTCTTGTATCAACATAGCACCTGGCCCTATTAACACAGACAGAACTCAAGAATTAATTGAAAATGTCAAAGAATTTGAAAAGACATTACCTATGAAAAGACTAGGTGAGCCAGAAGAAATAGGTAATTTTGTCAAATCAATTATTCAAAATAAGATCAAATATCTTTCAGGTGTTACAATAAACTTTGATGGTGCAAATTCAAACTATATTTATTAGAATTATTTTTTAAACTCTACATTTGGTGAGTCTGGCTGACCTGCAATTGCAATTAATCCACCTTCACGAAGTTGTTGTAATAGCTGCATGACTTCTTTTTCAACTTGTTTTCTTTGTAGTCCTGTTTGTTGAGCAAACACTTCTACCAGTTCTGTTACTTTACGTTGTCCATTACAAGACTTCCAAAAGTCAACTATTGCTTGATTGACCATAAATCCTTGCTCATGTTCATTTGCTAAAACCATAGAGCCGTCTTCTTGTTGTACTAGTTTTCCAACTCCCTGAGGCAATGCAGTTTCATAGTTAATTGGTGCAGGAGTATTCATTGCAGCACCCATGTTTTTGATTTTCAATTTTCCTTCTTCAGTCATTTTATCCATTGACCATGCTGGCTCCCATACAATGTCAATTTTTACATTATTCACTCCAGGAACTTTTTTTGCAAATCTTGTTGCATCCTCAACCAGTGTCTCATGTAATGGACAACCTTGTGTGGTCATTGTCATTTTGATGTTTACATCATTGTTTTCAGTCACATCTATTCCGTAAATTAATCCCATTTCTACAATGTTTAATGGTACTTCAGGATCCATACATTGTTTTAATGAATCCTCAATTGCTTGTGGAGAAACAGTACTCATATTGTAAAGGGCAGTTTGAAAAACAATAAAAACTTTCTAATTATTAGCTTCGAATAATTTTGGAATTGATTCGTCATATGGAGCTGTAGCCACGCCTTTTTCTGTAATAATACCTGAGATTAGTTCAGGAGGAGTCATGTCAAATGCAGGATTAATCACACCGATATCATCAGGGGCTGTTTTTTTATCACCAATTCCTGTAACTTCTGTTCCTTTACGCATTTCAATAATTACATCTTCAGCCTTTGTTTTGAGATCAATTGTTGATAATGGTGCTGCAACATAAAATGGAATTCCATGTTGTTTTGCCATTGTTGCCACTTGATATGTTCCTATTTTGTTAAAGACATGACCTGTCTTTACAATTCTATCTGCTCCTACTACAACTTTGTTTACAAGTCCATTTGCCATTGAATATCCTACAGCAGTATCTGGAACTAGACTAACATCAAATCCATCATGTTTTAGTTCAAATGCAGTTAATCTTGAACCTTGCTGAATTGGTCTAGTTTCAGTTGCAATTACTTTAACATTTTTTCCGCTTTCACGAGTTGCTCGTATAACGCCTAATGCAGTTCCATATGCAACTGTTGCTAGTGCACCAGCATTACAATGAGTCATAATGGTGTCATTGTCATCAAAAAGAACAGAACCATTTTTTCCCATGGCTTTGTTTATATCAATATCTTCTTCTGCCATTTTTTTAGCAGTTTCAATTACTAGTTCTCTAATTTGTTCTGCTGTTTCTCCAGTCTTTGCAACATTCATAATTTTTTCTAATCCCCATCCCAAATTTACTGCAGTAGGTCTTGTTGCAAAGAGAATTTTTCTTGCATCTTCCAAGTCTGAGATTAATTCTTCTTTTGTAGTTGCTTTGCTTTGC
>DATDAD010000020.1:0-12964 GCA_036525555.1 Candidatus Nitrosopumilus sp. | reverse complement strand
AACAATACTCTTATAAAGTACTGGTACCGTACTATACGGTATGGTAGAAGATTTAAGATTAGATAGTTTAGAGGGCGTAGGTCCTGTAACTACAAGAAAATTATCCGATGCAGGTGTCCACAACGTCATGGACCTCATCGTAAGGGGTCCTGTTGAAATTGCAGAAATAACTGGAATGGAAAAGGACACTGCTGAAAAAATTGTCAATAAAGCCAGACAACATTTAGTTGATGGTGGATTAATTGCCAAACATTTTACAAGTGCAACTGAAATTTACAAACATCGACAAAGTATTGGTAAAATTACAACTGGTACAAATTGTCTTGATACATTATTTGATGGAGGTATAGAGACTCAGGCCTTAACAGAAGTTTATGGTGAGTTTGGTTGTGGTAAAACACAATTTGCTCATACAATGTCTGTAATGGTTCAAAAAAGCAAAGAAGAGGGCGGTCTTGAAGGTTCTGTATTATACATTGATACTGAAAACACTTTCAGGCCTGAAAGAATTGTATCTATTGCTCAAGCTCATGACATGGATCCTGAAAAAGTTTTAGATAATATCATAGTAGCTCGTGCATATAACAGTGCACACCAAGTACTGATTCTAGAAGAAGCAGGTCCTGTAATTGAAGAAAACAATGTTAAATTAATTGTTGCAGATTCTGCAGTAGGATTGTTCCGTGCTGAATATCTTGGAAGAGGAACATTGTCAGTAAGACAACAAAAACTAAATCATTTTGTTCACTTGTTGTCAAGAATTGCAGAAACATACAACTGTGCTGCAATTGCAACAAACCAAGTTATGGCATCTCCTGATGTCTTCTTTGGTGATCCAACTCGTCCAATTGGTGGAAATGTAGTTGCACATACAAGTACCTACAGAATCTACTTTAAGAAATCAGGTAAGAAACGAATTGCTAGAATGGTAGACAGTCCTCATCATCCTGAAGAGGAAGTAATCTTTGCTCTAGGCGAAGCAGGTGTTATAGATCCTGAAGACGCAGATAAAAAGACGAAAAAGACTACCAAGAAAGTAACTACCAAAAAGGCAAAAACACCTGAGGTAGAGGCTACAGTAGAAGCACCTGAGGTAGAGGCTACAGTAGAAGCACCTGAGGTAGAGGCTACAGTAGAAGCACCTGAGGTAGAGGCTACAGTAGAAGCACCTGAGGTAGAGGCTACAGTAGAAATTGAATCTGATGATTTAGATCCTGTAGAAGAGTAATCACTCTTTTTCTCCTATTTTTCACTCTTTTTGATTTTCATTTTAATTAAATCACCAAATTATAAAATATCCCTTATGTGAATCTCTTAATACATAATGACTGATTTGTATCGATTGCTTCCTGAAGAGATGGAGCACCTTGTAATTGATATGGGATATCCCAGATATAGGGCAGACCAAATTTTACTTCCACTATACTACAAATTTCCAAAACAACTTGATGATATTCCACAACTTCCAAAAAAATTAAGAGAGGAATTAACTGCAGCAGGATATACGATAGGCTCTGCAAAAGAAATTCATCGTATTGTGAGTGATGATGGAGATACAACAAAATTGTTACTTGAACTATCTAATGATAATTCTGTAGAAACAGTTCTAATGCAATATGATCCCAACAAGATTGGCGGTCATCCAAGATCAACTGTTTGCGTTTCTACTCAAATTGGATGTGCAATGGGGTGTGTATTTTGTGCAACTGGTCAGATGGGGTTTGAAACAAATCTAAAAGCCGAACATATTGTATCTCAAGTAATTCACTTTGCAGAACTATTGGAGAAACGTGGAGAACATGTAACAAATTTAGTTTTTATGGGAATGGGTGAACCCATGGCAAATTATGATGAAATGATTCGGGCTGTAAAAATTTTAACACATGATAGGGGATTTGGATTAGGTCAAAGACACATAACAATTTCGACTATTGGAATAAGATCTGGAATTGAAAGACTTGCTGAAGAAAATCTGCAGATTGGTCTTGCAATATCATTACATGCTCCAAATAATGAATTACGTAAAAAACTAGTTCCAACAGCTAGTCCTACTTCAGTAGAAGAAATTATTGAATCAGGTAGAAACTATTTCAAAAAGACTGGACGCCGTGTGACTTTTGAATATGCACTCATGGCTGGAATCAATGATTCCCCTGAAATTGCAACAGAATTGGCACGGCTTTTGAAAGGCAATGGCTCTCATGTGAATCTGATTCCTATCAACCCCACAGCCGGTGATTTTAAGCGTCCCTCTGAAAAAAATGTCTTGGAATTTGAACGAATTTTATCTGATGCTGGCATAAATTGTACAGTTAGAATCGAAAAGGGCACAGAGATTTCTGCTGCTTGTGGTCAACTTAGAACCGATCTTGTTGGCTAAAATTGAGCATGTCTTGTTCTAAGTCTTAAAATAGGGCTTTCGAAGATTTTACACTCATGGCAACTAAGAAATCTTCTGGTCGTTCACATGGATTTAAGCATAAATCAAGATCTGTAATGAAGAAAAAGGCCCCAAGAGGAGTCTCATTTTTGTTACGTGAATACAAAGAAGGTGAACAAGCACTTGTCATTATTGATCCAAGACAGCACAAAGGATTACCACATAGACGATACCATGGTAAGGTAGGTATGATTACAAAAGTTGGTAGACGTGCTATTACACTAGATGTAAAACTAGGTGATAAATCGAAAACCTTAATCACTAGATTGGATCACATTAAACCATTCGGTGTATAATATGGAAGAAATAAAAAAGAAACAAGCCATCTCACTTTCAGAAGTTAAAGAAATTTTAGGTAAAGTTGATGTGGAAGAAATGGATCAAATCCAACGTTGGACTTATGATTATGTTTCAAAATTTGTATCTATTGAATCAAAAGATGCTAAAGAAATGAAAAAACAACTGATCAAAGACTGTGAATTAACAGAAGATGAAGCTGTTGAAATAGTAAACATCAGACCAACAAGCTTGGCAGAACTACGTTCCTTTACATTTGGTTGGAAAAAATTAATTCTTGCTGAGACACTAGAAAAAATGCTCAAGATAATCAAGGAGCATTCGTAAGTTTTTCGGAGTATTTTATTTTGTATCGGGCACAACCCCCAGCTAGAAAGTATGAAGAATATGCATATGTTTTGGATTTTAACGCTAGAGGAAAGTCATCTACTGTAAAGGGTAGAGAAGGAATTATCATTACTGCAATTGGTGAAGACAGACTAACTCTTTTAGAGATTCTTGGAATTCCAAACTCTACCTTTGAAATTGGAGAGAAAATCTATATCGGAAAAGAGGGTAGGACAAAAGTTCTATCCGTTTTAGGAAAGATGGACTATGCCCGAGTATCTTCCTCTGCACAAAGTGAATTGGAATCTGTAGTTGAAAAAATTGTAACTGACAATGAGGAAAAATTTGTAAATTATCTAAACAATGCACAACCACTAACACCTAGAATTCACGCATTGGAATTAATTCCTGGAATTGGAAAAACATACATGAAAACAATGCTTGAGGAACGAGAACAAAAAAAATTCGAAAGCTATCAGGACTTACAAGATCGTGTTGGATTTAAAGAACCAATTAAACACATTTCAGAAAGAATATTGGATGAAATTACAGGTGAAAGTAGAATGAATCTCTTCGTTAAGAGATGATAAAAAGAAAAAAACTTGGACAACACTTTCTAAACTCTGATTCTATAGCAAAATCCATCATTTCAGAAGCAAAAATCACAAAAAATGACACTGTGTTTGAGATTGGAACTGGCCAGGGCATTCTCACTCCTTTGCTATGTGAAAAGGCTGGTAAAGTAATCTCAGTTGATGTTGATGAAACACTAGTAAGAAATGCTAAATCCAAATTTTCTCGCTTGGATAATCTTGTTTTAAAATCTGGAGATGGCTTGAAGAATAAAGATAACTTCACTATTTTTGTATCAAATCTTCCATATTCTAGGAGTAAGGATGCAATTGAGTGGCTGGCACAAACATCTTTTTCTCATGGGGTGATAATGGTTCAAAAAGAATTTGCTGATAAATTACTTGCAAAATCATCCAAAAATAGAAAAGCCATAAGCATTATAGCAACTCATGCATTTGATATAATCCTTATATCTAAAGTAGGAAAAAATAATTTTTCTCCCCCTCCAAAAATTGATTCTGTTATTCTTAAAATAATTAAAAAAAATAATCTAAGTAAAGATCTTATTCAAACAATCAATAAAATATTTTCATATAGAAGAAAAACTGTTAAAAATATTTTAAAACAATTTGATATAGAGTCTATAATAGATAAACGAGTAGATGATCTTTCAGGAGATGAAATAATTAGTCTTGGAAACAAAATTCTCGAAAAATGATGAGTATCCTCCTTCTGAGGATACTTTTTTCATAGCAAATAATATCGAAAATGAAAGAGGAAACTATGCTTTAGATGTTGGAAGTGGATCTGGATATCTTACAAAATTACTTTCTGATAATTTTTCATTTGTAGTTGGTACTGATGTCAATTGTAATGTATTACAACATCAGACTTCTTACAAAACAAATAATCTGATTTGCTGCAATGGTTCAGATGCATTAAAAATTAAATTTGATTTTATTGTATGCAATTTGCCCTATCTTGCAACTAATGAAATAATGGATGTTGCAACAGATGGTGGTTCAGAAGGATTTGAAATTCCTAAAAAAATATTTGATTCTATAATTAACAACATGGCTAAAAATGGAAAATTTATCTTTGTTACATCTTCTTTGTCAAATTATCAAAAATTGATTGATTATGCTGAGAAATTAGGCTTGAAAACTCGAATAATGGCAAAAAAGAAACTATTCTTTGAGGAATTAATTCTTGTAGAAACCATATGGTGATTACTTTCTAAGATTTTCTTTGGCATATGTGATGATTGCATCTGTCATCTGTGTAGTTGATGCATTGCCTCCAATATCCCAAGTTACCATTTTTCCTTCATTGATTACTTTTTCAGTTGCATGAAATATTGCATCTCTAATTTCTCTCTCACCCATATAATCTGCCATCCAAGCTCCTGACAGAACAGTTGCAGTGGGGTTTACTTTGTTCTGTCCTGCAAATTGTGGTGCACTTCCATGTGCTGCCTCAAACATTGCATAATTATCACCAATGTTTGCAGAATAAATTAATCCAATTGAACCAACTAGAGCTGATGCAAGCTCAGAAATAATATCCATAAATAAATTGGTACTCACTAATACTGCACCATTAAACTGCTCAGTTGCAATTACCATTTGCTGTGCCATGTTATCTATGTAGATTTCAGATAATTCTATTCCAGTTCCCTCTACTGCTTTTTGTGTTTCCTCCCAAAATATTCCATCTGTCTGTTTTAGGATATTTCTTTTTGTAATTGCAACCATTTTTTTCATGTTAAATTTATTTGCCCAGTCTACTGCTGAATCAACTAATCTTCTACTCCCGTGTCTTGTAATCTTTCTAATTGCAATTGCTGCATCATCTGTGATTTTTGCTTCTACTCCCGTGTACAATCCTTCTGTGGCTTCTCGAAAACATACACAATCAAGCTTTCTATCCGGAGTTAATCTATCATAAGTTTTAGTAGGTCTAATATTTGCATAGAGATCAAATTTCTGTCTTAATGTTACTGCAACACTTCTAGGTGCACCTGGAACTGGGATTGTAGTAGTGGGTCCTTTGAAACAACAGTCAGCTTCTTCCAATGTTTTCATGGTTGCATCAGGAATGTATGATGCATCTTTTCTGCCATTTTTGTCCCATTGCTCTGAGCCTGCTTCACACAGGATCAATTCTGATTGAAAGTTACATTCCTTTAGGACTTTTAACATTGAATCTACAACTTCAGGTCCGATACCATCTCCCTTCATTACTGCTGCCTTTTTACTCAAAACTGCAATGTTTTGAAGAGTTTATTATTTAATTCTACCTTGTATTTGAAAATACTATCTACATATTTTCTATAGAGATGATTTAATACCTAATTTGTTAAATGATATTCAAATGCAGATTGTTCAAATCTCTGATCTACATGTTGGCTCTCAATTTTTACAAGAAAAATTTGATATTTTAGTTAATGAAGTAAATGATCTAAATCCTGATGTAATTGTAATTACTGGTGATTTGACTAATGAAGGATTGATGAAAGAATATGAAGAATGTAAATCATTATTATCTAAATTTAAAACTAAAAAAATTATCACCATAAGTGGAAATCATGATTATAGAAACACTGGTTATTTGTTATTCAAAAAATTCTTTCCATTTGAAACTGTAAATGAGTTATCTGATGATGTTGTCTTAGTTACTGTTGGCACTGCCAGACCTGATAGAAATGAAGGTGAAGTTGGGTATAGGCAAAACTTGTGGTTAGAAAGAACTATGAAGAAATACAAAGATAGAGTAAAGATTGTTGCAATGCATCATCATTTGATTGCAATTCCTGATACTGGTTCAGATCAACTTACAGTTGTTGATGCAGGTGATGTTCTTAGAACAATTTTAGATTCTAAAGTAGATGTGGTATTGTGTGGACATAAGCATAGGCCATGGGCTTGGAATTTTAGATCACTCACTGTAGTAAATGCAGGGACAGCTACATCTGAACGAGTTCGTGGATTTTTTGAAAATACATACAATATTCTCACAATTAATGACAAAAAAGTTCAAGTGGATCTCAAAATTGTAGGTGGAAAAAGACTTCCTATTGATGAAATTGTGAATAATTATAGCCAATTCTCAGACGAGTGAATTTATTTACAGATAAATTCTAGGCATCATTATGCGGGGGTCGCCTAGCCTGGTAGGGCGTAGGATTGCTAATCCTATGTCCGCAAGGACACGGGGGTTCAAATCCCCCTCCCCGCGCCATTAAAACTTAATAGACGCATTTCAGAAGTTTTTGTATGGGACGAAGAAAAACACAAAAAATTATTCGCACTGGTCCAAAAAACGCTACTACTGGAATGTGTCCTCTTTGTAAAACAATCGGTAAGATTTTCATTCTTGGCTCACCTGGTCAGGAGAGAGCAAAATGTGAAAAATGCCGTCAAGAATTTGAATTATAGTTAAATCTATCAAATCGAATTTTAATTTTCTGAAGATCACTCACGCTTAAAGTTATCAAAAAATTTGTAAGACAATAGTTGCTCTAGATCCCATAAGAATCCATCTTTAGATTGTTATTTTTGAGAAAATTACTTTGATTTAATTTGATGATCTTTTCACATTAATTATGCAAAAAAAATTTGGTTTGATAGGAATACCAATCTTGCTTGCATTTTTAATTATAGGTGCAACAGGGACTATTTTATTTTTGCCAGAATTAAATACAGAAACACATAATCTCTCTGATATTCAACCTCAAATAGTATCTGATATACAATCACAAGTTGCCGAAGCTGAAGAACAACCAGTTAGGGAATACACATTGATAATTGAGCAAACTGATATTCAAATATCTGACACTGCTATTTGGCATGCTTGGACATACAATGGAACAGTTCCTGCACCAACTCTAATGGTAAATCAAGGGGATCTATTACGAGTCAGAGTAATCAATAATCATAATCTGACTCATAGTTTTCATGCTCATATGAGTGACTATGATCCTAAACATGATGGTTCACCCGTTAATCTAATTACGGGAGTTGGGGCTGGTTCAATGATTCCACCAGGTGATGAATGGACATACGAATACAATGTAAATACTTGGGGAACAACATTTTTCCATGATCATGCAGGTTCTGAAGGTCTTGGAATAAAAGATCATATTTTGCAAGGTCTTTACGGCAATATCATAATTGAAAGAAACCCTCCAAGACCATACATTGATAGATACATTCCAATTGTGATGGCAGAAGTAGGTCATGATGTTGAAAGAATAGCAGATGGCCCTAAACCATACTATATCATGAATGGTAAAGGTATGCCCGGTGGAGAAAAAGCTCTTGAAGAAATTTTTGCAGAGAAAGGAATAGACGGTGTTGTTGCACAATTCAATTACACATTACCTGTCTACAAAGCAAAGGTTGGAGAAACAGTTGAATTTTCCGTTACAAATCTAGGAGATCAAATTCATTCATTCCATCTACACGGAAATAAAATGATTTCAAGTACAAATGAAAGAGGTTCTACAATAACATCCCAAACATTTCCACTAGTTCAAGGAACACTTGAATCATTCATTATCAAACCAGACAAACCTGCAGTTTGGCTATTTCACTGCCATGTTGTTAGTCATGCAGATGCAGGAATGATAGGTCTATTCATAGTTGAAGAATAACCGCGCCTCTCTTCCTTTTTATCTTATATCTATGTCTCAAATTATCCCTAAAAATGGTATGAGTCAAAATAGCCAGTCATTTAAAGAAAAAGTCAATATTTCCTATCTTAAATTATAGTTCAAAAAACTAACCTGCCCATCAAGATTTTCACCCATAACTTTTTAAGACAAATTTTTGCTGATAGATAATTATGAGTTCAGAAGCTGAAACCATCTATGAAAGGGTAGCAAAACTTGAAGATGAGATTGCATTACTTCGAAGTGAGGTTGATATTCTCAAAGGCGCATTAAGAAATAAAATTGCTCGTCATGAAATATCAATGATCAAGAAAGGGCAAGACATAGATTCTATTATTGATTAATTTTTTGTCTTTATACTTCTAATCAATTCTAAAATAAAGTCTACATCTTCCGCATTTGGATTGATTTCTAAATATTTATTCAGATATTTTAAAGCAATTTCTGGGTTTTGTAGTCTATCTTCTATAATTCCTTTATCCCTAATGTCTTCAGCTGATTCTGGCTCTATTGCCAAAACCATGTTAACACATCGTAATGCTTTCTCATATACAAATGATTGAACATAAGAGTTTTTTAAGTTACGAGTTAATCTGACAAGAATCTGTTCTGGTTTTACTTCATCAAGAAACTCTGGTTGAAATTCTAATTGGCCTCCATAATTTGCATCCAGAATATCTTGCAAGTCGTCTATGTCCAACAACCGTCCATCATAAAATGGATCTAAAATCATCTCTTCATTGTATTTTACCAATATGTGGCTAGGAAATCCTACTATCTTAAGATCTAATCCAACGAACTTTGCAATTTCTGCATATAAAATTGAAATAGTAATTGGTAAACCCTTTTTCTTATCAATAACCTCATTTAGAAAATTATTTTTTGGATTGTAGTAGTCTTCATCATCTCCACTAAAACCTAGATTCTCAAAGAGATGTTCATTTAACATCGAAATCAAATATGTCGGATTCTTTACATCACTGATTGACTCTTTTAGGGATTTCCCAATTCTGTTTATTTTTTCTATATATTCATCAATAATCAAATCTGGATATTCTATAATTTGCGCAAATTTTAGACACTTTTCAACCAAGTTAAAGTTTGGATTTTTTACAAATGACATCCATTCTGCAACCAGCGGATCAAATTTTTCTTCCAATTGTCACAAACTCAGTTTTTTAAGATATAGTTGAGGATCCCTTATTTCTAGGATGTCAGGTGGATTTTGAATGATTTTTTCAAATGAATTTACGCCTAGATTGTCATAAATTGCCTCTACAAAATTAACTCCTAAATTTTTTTGTGATTCAAAGCTATTCCAATCAATTCCCTTAAACACGGTTAGATAATTTTCAAAGTCTGGGTCACCTTTGAGAGTCTTTTTGATGACAAAGTTTGCCATTCCTTGAATGATCATCATTGCAGAATATTGGTCTTGCCTTGGTTTTAGCCATTGACTGTAAATTCCAGATAACTGGGGAATCATTTCAGATAGTTTTATGTCAATTTGACCTTGTTTTGTTGCCATTCTGTCTTCAGGTAATGTTCCTAGAATAAAATTTTCTGGATTCAATATGAAAAACAAATTTGCTCTTTTTGCAATTGGGAATTCATTTGGAACATCTTCCAAATTCATGTACTCAAAAATTTGTGAAAGAGTAGAATCATCTAATTCTAAAATAACTTTTGCAAGCTCTTCATAAATTTCATTGACTCTGATTACGGCTTTCTTGTTATTTTCATGTACTTTTTTTTGAATGGCATGAATTGATTCTTCTAATAATGCCATTTTGACAGCACCCAAATAACTTGATTTGATTTGCTCAAAATTTAATTCGTATGGATCACCTTTTTTGTACAATTTGATTTTTGGTAAAATGGATAAAAATAATTTATTTAAAAATATTGTATTATCTAGATAATCTCCAAATGTAACTGAAATTTTTGAAATGTAATTTTTTGCATAAGTGGAGTAGACCAAAAATCTTACAGTGTCTTCTTTCATCAAACTGGCAATTTTGCCTTTGTCTTCTTTTGAAATCGCATCAACTAATGAATCAACAAACTGTCTTGCATTGTCATTTGTAAAAATTCTACTTCCCTTTAATTTTTTTAATTCAATTAATTCTGGAAATTTGATCTCTGTGTCTTCAGATACTTTCAGACCTGTGAATTCAGAGATCTTTTGTTTCATTTCTGGGAAAATCTTTTCGGTGACTGACTCTAAAGAGTCAAAATTGAAGTTAAATGAAGGATCTTCGTCAATTTTTGAGGCTAATTCTGAATTCTCTTTCTCCTCGTTAATCTCTACTCCAAGCTGATCAATTAGTGCCTCTGCAAATTCATCATACTCTGTCATCCCTTTTCTTTCATTAAACTCCATTTAATATTATCCTGATTTTTGTTTCAAAGAAATATTTAGCATCCAGATACTAGATTTGTAAAATGCATGAATCAAGTTTGGAATTTTTAAGGTGTGTCAGATGTGGTTCAAAATTAGAATTAAAGACATTCAAACTAGATAGAGAAATTGAAGAAGGAATACTAGAATGCAAAAAATGTAATCTAAAATTCCCAATCATTGAAAAAATACCTGTCTTATGGGATGATTTTTCTGCATATCTCTCGTCTCGTAAAAAATTAGGGGCCAAACTATACCAATTAATTGAAAATCAGCATCTGAAGAAATTCTTAAAATCTTCTTTGTTCAAAAATTCTTTTAATGAAGACAGAACGGAACTAGAAGAAAGATGGTCCAAAATATATGAAAATAGCAGGAATTCAAAATTTTACTCTCTTGTGAAAAGCAGTATTGATAATTTGCCAAAATCTGATCTTGTATTGGAATATGGTTGCTCAATTGGAATTATGACTTCGCATTTAGCTGATTCTAACAAAATGGTTTTTGGAATTGATAGATCATTTAGTGCATTACAAGTTGCAAAACAATCTTACAAAAACAATCTTGATTATTTTATAGCTGATTCCCTATCTTCAGTATTTGGAAAATTACAGTTTAATTTGATTTTAGGTCTAAATGTTTTGGAATTAATTGAACCTATAGAGTTGTTAAAACATATATCAAAACAAATTTCATCTGGTTATTTGATAATCTCTGAACCTTATGACTTTGACAGGGGAACAAAATCTGTTAGAAAGCCTCTTGATGAATTTACATTACGCAAAACATTGAATGATTTTGATTTCAAAATAACTGCAAAAACAAAAAAACCTTCATTCCTACCTTGGAATTTAAAACTCAATCCACGTGCAACTCTGAATTATAAAGTTGATTTGATAATAGGAAAAAAATAGGCTTTAAATGAGATCTTTCCAAATTCCTTTAAACTCGTCACTTGCAACTACTGTTACAATTTTTATCTTACCTAATGGTATTAGATTCTCTCTCTTATCATAATATGTGAACTCGCCTTCTTTATCTGGATAAATTGTAATTGTGTCTTGCTGTCCTGGTTCCAGCAGATCTGTTTGAACATTAAATCCGTCTATGTATAATCTGTGAAAAGTTGTACCATTATTTACCACTGTTAAAATATATGCAAATGATGTGCGTGACAACAATGTTGGATTTGCATCTCCTTTGACTCCTTTAATTCCCCTCACTTTTGTTTCTCCATCAACGTCTTCAAAAACTATTGTCTGCTTGACAGTTTCTGCCCAAAAAATATCTACGTGTCTGACATTTCCCTGTCCTACAAAGCCTATAGTTGCAGCTAATCCAAATATTCCTGCAATCATGGCAAGAATAATCCATTTTTTGTCATTTGCTTTCAATTCTACAACCTAACATATCGTTTCTCCTTAAAGAAACTAGGGATTATTTTTTTAATTCTTTATCAGGATCTGTAATTTCACATGTTTGATTACAACTCCCACAACCGTTCTTTCTAGTACCAAACCAGATTAGTGCTGCTGGCAAAAGTCCGTAAAGAACCATGGCATTGGGAAATCCAATTAATACATCATTTTCCATTATGTAGCCTAATACTAGAATTCCAAACATCCCTAATGCAATAATGCCTGAAATTTTGTTTAATTTGTCTTTTACATTCATAACTCTTTCACCTATTATTGATATTTAATAAAATTCTCAAATGATTTTTATCCACATGAATTACATTCAAACTTCTTTTTAGATTGATGGGCTTTTTCCATATGACGTAATGTTCTTTGTGCGTCAGAAAATTTCATATCACATTTTGGACAAATATTACCTACAATGATTTCTTTTTTTCGTGAAAACATATCTATTTTTTTTGTAAATTAAATACAGATAAAACTTTTTTCCTTAATCTTCCTTGTTTTTCACATTATCTCTAATCGCATCATACATTGCAAGGAATTGTTCAGGCTCGTTTTGCCTATAATTTTTTTCAAGATTCTGAATTTCTTGATGGGATATTTGTTCTCCTTTATTTTCATAATATTCTTTAATTATTTGCGAAGGTGTTTTTTTGATATTATATTTTTGAAGTGTTTGATTAACAGATCTCTTAGCAAGTATATCACGTAACAAAAATTTGTAGACTAGATAAGATGATAATCCAATAATTGTAGTTATGAGAATTGGTATTATGATAATGGATGCCATGTGATTATGGTTCTGTTGGAATTTGTATAAATGGAGTTCCGCC
>DATDAD010000019.1:0-13955 GCA_036525555.1 Candidatus Nitrosopumilus sp. | reverse complement strand
ACCTGAACCAACACCAGAACCTGAACCAACACCAGAACCTGAACCAACACCAGAACCTGAACCAACACCAGAACCTGAACCAACACCAGAACCTGAACCAACACCAGAACCTGAACCAACACCAGAACCTGAACCACAACTTGAAGCACCAGAATCTTCTGCTAATACTTCTGAAACACGAAAGGTTCCAGAAGAACGAGATGTAATTTTTGTTGGAACCAAGCCTATCATGACTTATGTTTCTGCAACTTTAACTCAACTTTCCACTAGACCTACTGTAACAATAAAAGCTAGGGGCAAACGAATTACACAGGCAGTTGATGTTTCTCAAATGATTGTCAAACGAATGAATTCTGTTGGTTATGTAATTAGTGACGTTAGAATTTCATCTGATTCTTTAACTTCACAAGATGGAAAACAACGTAATGTTTCAACCATGGAAATTGATATTTCAAAAAATTAATTTAAAATATTTAGGATTAATTTTATTTGGTGGTTTATTTTTGCTTGGGGTTTTGATGCTAACAAATAACACTTGTAATGTTGAATATGTTATACTATCTAATGAGATTAGTTCCTATGAAAAATCATTAGACCCTGAATTCTGTGAAAATACACTCGAAAAAATTTATTCATACAATGATCAGTGTTCATCTCAGATAGAAATTTTAGATTGTGGTTAAGGAATCACATCTATCAAAAAGGTTATTCCAAAATATACTAGAACAAAACTTAATCCTATCATTAAAAATTTGTAATTCCTATTTGAAATTATTTGTGAACTTTTTGATGCGAGTAATGAAATTCCTCCCAACCATACAAAATCCATCCAAATATGAAGAAAAAATACTACCAGCATTCCCCAAAATGCCCAAATCAACATTGCATCTGAAATCAATTTGAACCCTATAGTGAGCCACCAAATAATGAAAAACGGATTTAATGCACTTAGGGTAATTCCTGCAATTAATGGCCCATGTTTTGGGTTTGGCGTGATGTCTCTTTTTTGCAACACTGTCTTAATTTGTAACATAGCAAACACAAAGAGCGTTATAGCTCCAAAAATTGAAATTAATATTCTAAATTCTGGAAATATTTTCAAAGAAAATACTCCTGCTCCTAACAAAATTACTAATGGAAATTCTACAATTGAATGACCCACTGCCAATTTTATTCCCGACTTTGCTCCTCCCTGCAATCCATATGCAATATTGGCTGCGAAAAGTGGTCCCGGTGCCATAACTCCAGAAGCTGAAATTATAATTACAATAACTGCAAATTCAAAAATCTCCATCGTTCAATGATTTAATATTTGATAATGAAATAAATCTGCTTGAATTTTATCTGTAGATAAAATCTTTAAGGTGATTTGTTTCTTCTTGTGCTTTTTTAATTATTATCTCTGCCTTTTCAGCCTCATTTTGTAATGATGCAATGTCGCATGATGCACCAGGGATTAGCTTTGACATTGCCATACATAAATCTGCACTAGATTTAAAATCTGGACCCTTTCCATCAGTATGAAAAATTATTACAATTACATCTTGACCCGAAATGCTTCCCTCATTTAGTAACATCCCAGGAATCCCTGGGACTGTTCCGTGTTCTAATACTTTCAAGCCTGCTTCTTTTACCTTGTTTCTTGCAGATTCTGTACTTCCAATACCTATCATTTCTCCAGTTCCGTTTGATGATTTTATTGCAACGCTGCTAACAATTAATTTAATTTTGTGTTTCTTTGCCCATGATAACATTGTTTTTGCTGTAATTCTATGTAACGACTGATCTAATGTAAGATATGACAAAAATACTCCCACTTTCAAATCATCATTTACAAAAATTCTTGTTGGAAAATTTGGTTTTCCATCTTTAACAATACTGATGGGTGGAAAACTTTCAGAATCAACAACCCCTGCTAGTTCAAATTGTGATGTGTGAATCATTGATTCAGTTGCAATTGCACTACTGAATCCTATAGATGGAAACCCGTCAATGAGATATCCTTCCTCTAAATTTAATTTTCGTAACTCTCTAATTCTAATTTTTGTAGACAATGAATACTTCAAAAGATGATCAAATAATAGGTTTTATCTAATTCTATTTTTGCACTTTTGAAATTAATGCTGCATAAATAAATGGCAATATTGTTGTCACTTCTGCATGCAATGTTGATTGTTTTGCTTTTTGTGTTACTTTTCCCCATGAGATTGCTTCTCTTACTAATGCTCCACTCAGACTCCCATCAAATTCTTGGGCAGTTGTAATGTAAAATGCATAATCCAACCCTTCTCTATATTGATTCCACCACAATGTGTGATGTTTAGAAATACCTCCACCAATCATGAATGCCCCTGATCTTTCAGCCTTGAAAATTAATCCTGAAAGCAAGTTTGCGTCTCCCACCATGTTTAATTTGAAATCATTATGTTTTTGTGTAAATAACCAAATCTGACTCCCTACCGCACCATCCATTATTCCTGGAACAACTACATCGATATCGTTTTTGTATGCCCAATGAAGAAATGAATCTTCTCCTAGATGTTTACCAATCATTCTGCAAATTTCTGCGGTGCTCATTTCTTTATTTCCATTTTTATATTCTTCCTCTAGGAATGCTTGCATTTTTTCTTCAATAAGTGGACCGTAACTATCCATTGGAACTAAAACATTACCTAATCTGTGGATATTTTGTTCAGCCAACTCCATATCGTCCATTGTAAATGAACCTTCTTTGTAATGTGAAAAATGTCTTGCAATGTCATGATCTAATGCTCCACATGTAGTGATTGCTACATCAAACCATTTGTTTTTGATCATGTCTTTGATTATTCCCCTGAGGCCCGTGGATACTACTGCGCCTACAAATGAAACAAATCTCAAACACTGTTTATCTGAAATCATTTCTGATAAAATTCCTAATCCTTCTGAGAGGTTTACTGATTCAAATCCTCCTGATTGTGAAAGCTCTTCAAAAATTTTTTCTATTGGCATGTTTGATTCAATTTGAATATCTTTTACTGGGCGGCCAGGATCTATCATGATAATTCTGTATGTTGGCGCTGAATATAAAATCCTGCCTTTGATGTATGATTTTTTTTAATTTCTTAAGGAAACTTTAAACCTCCCCACAAATAATGAATTTTAAATGGCTGGTAGAATCAAAGTCGGTTTAGTAGGTATTGGTAATTGTTTTTCAGGTCTAATCCAAGGTATTGAATATTACAGAAAAAATCCCTCACAAGAAATTACTGGTATTATTCATGATAAACTAGCTGGATATGGCATTCATGATATTGATTTTGTTTGTGGATTTGATGTCGGTGAAAATAAAGTTGGCAAACTTTTGCATGAGGCAATTTATGAATACCCAAACATGGTTGACTGGATTGCAAAAGATGACTTGCCAAAAAATGACGCAATGGTCTATGAAAGTCCAATTTTAGACGGAGTTGGGGTTTGGGTTGAAAATAGAATTAAGCCCATTGTGAGCACAAAAACAACTGAAGAAATTGCTGAAGAGATAAAAAAAATCATCAAAGAAAAGGGGGTTGAAATTATTGTATCCTATTTGCCAGTTGGTTCTGATAAGGTGACTGAATTTTGGGCTCAAATTTGTTTAGATACAAAGACTGCATTTGTTAATTGTATTCCATCCTTTATTGCGTCTGATGAGAAATGGGCAAAAAAGTTTGAGGATGCAAACGTACCTTGTATTGGCGATGATATCAAGGGCCAGGTTGGTGCAACAATTGTTCATAGAACTTTAGCTAAACTTTGTAGTGATAGAGGAACAAAAATTGAAAAAACATATCAAATCAATGTTGGAGGAAATACTGATTTCTTAAACATGAAAGAGCAAGATAGATTGGCATCAAAGAGAATTTCTAAGACTGAAAGTGTCCAGAGTCAACTCAAGGAAAGACTTGACGATGATCAAATTTATGTCGGCCCATCTGATTTTATCCCTTTCTTAGGAAATACCAAACTTATGTTTATGAGAATTGAAGGTCGTCAATGGGCAAACATTCCATACAACATGGAAGTTCGTCTAGAGGTAGATGACAAAGCAAATTCTGCGGGTATTGTAATAGACGCAATCAGATTGGCAAAAATTGCCCTCGATAGAGGCATAGGTGGACCAATAAAACCTGCAAGTGCATATTTGATGAAGCACCCCATTGAACAGACATCTGATGTTTTAGCAAAAACTGAATGTGAAAAATTTGTTGCTGGTGACTAGTCACTGAAAATTATTTGAATCACTAAATCTTATCTTTCTGCTCTTTTCATATCTCTTCAAATCAAATTCTTTACTTATGCCACATTCTCCATCCAACCTCGTAATCTTCGTTGTCATGACTTTGTTATTTTCGATCAAATCTATGATGAGACTATTTCCCCCAAATTTGTTATTTTGAACATTTGCCGCTAGGATTGGTATTCTATTCTCTAATGCTCTAACCTGCACATACATCTGCCAAGGCTCAATCCCTCTCCTGACTATTCTGCTGGGCGAAAATAATACTTGGGCTCCTTTTTTTACAAATGTGTTGGCAACCTGGGGAAATACCATGTCATAACAAATTATTATTCCAAATCTACATGCGGTATTGAAGATTTTAGCCTCTTTTCCAGGCTTTACACTGTCCCTCTCATAGTCAAAAGGATGAATTTTCTCCTGCCTGCCTATGAATTCCCCCTTTGGACCAATAATTGGGGCAATTATGGATGTACTATTCTTGGTGATTTCATAGAATGCTCCCGGAATGATTGTCATGGAAAACTCCTTTGCAATTTTCTTAAATTCCAAAAATTCCTTCTCAAAGTCACTAATTACATTATTTTTTAGCCACTGCTCTGGCAGGCACACAATGTCTGTATTTTGCCTTCCAAGTTTTTTTAAAATTTTTGATACTTGAGTAATCCCACTTTGATTTGAACTCTGAACTTTTGTCTGAACCAATCCTAACTTTACCATGAATCTATAATTTTCTTTTAGTAATTATAGTAGGCGTAAGTATGCGATCATTTTCTAAAAAAATCTTTAAGGTGATCTGACCGCTACGAAAAATATCATAATACAACAAGAAAAATTATGCAATTATGTCAACTAAACTTGTTAACCATCGATTATCCTACGTAATTAGAAATTAATGTCATTGGTTCATGTTAAAAAAGTCGAGATCTTTGGTTTCAAATCCTTTGGATTTAAGAATACTACTGTGCAGTTTGAACCTGGACTAGTTTCAATTTCTGGACCCAATGGTTCTGGAAAAAGTAACATCTTAGACGCTATTATTTTTGCAATGGGCGAAAACAAACCAAAAGTAATGAGGGTTGATAAATTGCGTTCCCTAATTCATGATATTGAAGGAAATAGTCGAGGACCTAAAATGGCACGATCCAGTGTTCACTTTGATAATTCTGATAGAAAAATTCCTGTTGATTCTGATGTTGTTGAAATCACAAGAGAGATGGATGCCAATGGTGAAAACACATACTACCTAAACAAAAAGAAAACAAATCGAAGCCATATACTTGATTTACTTGACATGGCAAATGCTGGACTAGGACAACTAAATGCAGTTCAGCAGGGAACTGTAACTAGAATTTCTGAATTTACTTCCGAAGAAAAAAGAAAAACTATCGAAGATTTAATCGGTCTTTCATATTTTGATGATAAAAAAATTGAATCTGTAAAACAACTAGATGAGGCAGATAGAAGATTGGAAATCGCTCTTGCAAAAATGGGCGAAATCAAAAAAAGAATCGATGAACTGGAAGAAGAAAGAAACCAAAAATTACGTCATGATATTTTAGAGCGTGAATTAAATCGCTACAAAGCAATAGCTGCAGCCAACAAAATGAAGGTCATTTCAAGCCAAAAAGAATCAAAAGAGTCCACTTTGAGGGAATTGACTGCTGAGATTACTGGTCTTGATACTCAAAGAGGTGCTCTAAGAGAAGAAATTGGTTCTTTGGAAACTGAAAAAACAAAACTAATGGCTGAGGCAAATGATTACAATCGAGCAAAAGCTTCACTTGATGCAGAAATTAGTACTGCAATGGAACAATATGAAATTGACAACACTGCAATATCTGCATCAAAGAAAAGAATCGAACAAATCAACTCTCGATTGCCTGAAATTCAAAACGAAATTAATGACATCAATCAAGCTAGAAGCGACATTGATACGCAAATACAAAAAATCAAAGAATCCATCGAAGAAACAAATCTTAAGAAAAATAAAATTAATGATGATTTACAACTAATCGATTCTCAAAGAAATAAAATTCTCACCGAACAATCAGAAGCTGCAGCAAAAAAATCTGAAATTGATAATAAAATTAAAACACTTACTGGTCAACTAAATGATGCACAACTAAAACTTTCTAAAGTTTTACACGAGGAAGATGAATCTAAAATTAAAATTAATGCTAACACTGCAAAATTTTCTGAACTTCAAAATGACACTGTCGAGCTAACTGGATATCAATCTAAATTAGAAAACATGCTCAACAATCATAATGCATCTATACAGGAATTAAAATCTAGAATTGAAAAACTACAGATGAGAAAATCGAAGATACATAATGATATGGATGAACTTGGATTAATTTTAGAAAAGTCGAGCAAAGCTGCAAATCAATACGAATCAAAAATTAAAACTGTTAAAGGATTCATGCATGAAGATTACACTGTTGCCAAACTAAAAGAAGATGCTGATAAACTTGGTATTGAAGGGTTGGTCTACGAAATGATCTCGTGGGATAAAAAATATGAGCGCTCAGTTTTGGCAGTCAGTTCAGATTGGATTAAGGCAATTGTTGTGAAAGATTTTGCAACCTTACTTGGTATTGCAGAAGTTGCAAGAAGCAGAAAACTTCCAAAACTAAAGATAATTCCATTAGATGCAATTCCAAAATTTACAATATCTTTGCCTAAAGACACTGGCGTTTTAGGCATACTTTCAAACTATGTCACTTGTGATCCTGCCTACTCCTCGCTCAAAACATTCCTGTTTGGAAATATTGTTCTCACTGAAAACCGAGAATCTGCCTATAACATCTCACAAAAGGGATACAAGTCTGTCACTATTGATGGTGAATTTTTTGAGGCAAAGGGCGGAACTGTGGTAATTGATATTGATTCAAAAATCTCAAAGCTTACAAAACTTATCTCTATGAGCAGTGACATTGACGGATTATTCCAATCTATCAGCCTTATCAAAAAATACATGTTGAAGAAAAAGTATTCCTTAAAAAAATTAGAAGAATCTATCCAATCATATGATGAACGACTATCTATTTCTGAAAATTCCTTGACATCCACTGCTGAAAACCTTACCAATCTCAAATCTAGAATTGCATCTGCGATTAGCATGAAAGAACAATTAACAAAAAGAATTTCTGAATTGACTTCTCGAAACAACACCATAGAATCTGAAGTGAATACTTGTGAATCTCACATAGAATCATTGCAAGAGCGTATTGCACTTGTTGAGGAAAATTATGCTAGCGGCGAACAAAACAGAATTGCAAATGAGTTAGCTAAAATTAACATCCAAAAATCTGACATTGAAAAATTATTCACTACAATTATGAATGAGTACCGTGATAAATCCTCACAACAAACCACACTTCAGACTCAATACAATCGGGAAAAATCGCAATCTGATCGTCTTGTGGATGAGACTAAATCGTTGAACCTTGAACTCCAAGAACTTGATACAAAAATACAAGAATTAGAAAAACAAAAAGAACCTAAGAATGCTATATTGGTATCTCTACGTGAAAAAGAACAGGAATTAATCGCTACTTCTGGTTCTTCAATTGGTCATCTTAAAGAATTTGATGACAAACTGAAGGTTTTATCTGAACAAGATAGGGAATTGACAAAACAAATCAATACATTCGAGCGACAATCTGATTCTCTTAATCGCGATTTACATGACTTGACCGAAAATGAGACTAAATTGCAACAAATTCTATCTGCGTTTGGATTTGATAAAAATATGGAAACATTTGATGTCGAATCCATTGTGCAGGGATTAACATCTGAACTGTCTTCTCTTAATGCATTAAATGCAAAAGCACCTGAGACATATCTTGAAGTATCCTATGGGTATCGTTCAATGTCTACTAGGAAGAACTCTCTAGAGGCAGAAAGAAATTCAATCGTTAAATTTATTGAGGATATTGAAAAGGACAAACGCCAAACTTTCTTGGATGCTTTTGATAAAGTCGATAAAGAAATTCGCTTGATTTTTAATAAAATGACTGAAGGAAATGCATGGCTAGAGCTACAAAACGAGGATGATTTGTTTAATTCTGGAATTTCTTATTTGATTCAGTTTCCAAATAAGCCAAAAAGAGAATCTACCTCCATTAGTGGTGGCGAAAAAACTTTAGCTGCTATTGTGTTTGTTCTAGCATTGCAAAAACTAAAACCATCACCATTTTACTTGTTTGATGAAGTTGATGCACATCTGGATGCTCCAAACTCTGAAAGGCTAGCAAAAATTTTAGAAGAAAGATCAAAAGAAAGCCAGTTTATCATGGTATCTCTAAAGGATTCCGTAATACAAAAGGCAAAGCTGATCTATGGTGTATTTCCAAAGAATGGTGTCTCAAATGTTGTTACATACAAAGATAAGCGTCTTCCTTCAGTGAAGACTTCCTAGTCTAATTTTACAAAACATGCAAAATAATGATCTTCATTTGCCATTTTTAGATCTGGCTCCTCAACACATTTCTCAATAGCGTAAGGACATCTGTCTCTAAATTTACATCCTTGTCCAATGTCAATACTTGCAGCAGGCTCATTTATCCTGATTTTTCTTTCTCTGTGTAAGTTTTCTGGGTCTGGCTGTGAAATTGCATCAATTAGTGCCTGAGTATATGGGTGCCTTGGTTTGACTAGAACTTGGTCTATTGGGCCGATTTCCACAATTTTGCCCTTGTACAATATCCCAATCCTTTGACCAAAATATCTTGCAGTGGCCAAATCATGTGTGATGTAAATAAATGAAATGCTGTACTTTTTTTGTAATTCCTGCATCAGCTCAAGCATTTCTGCTCTAATTGAAACATCTAACATAGAAACTGGTTCATCAGCAAGAATTACTTTGGGTTTTAGTGCAAGTGCTCGTGCTAATACAACTCTTTGTCTTTGTCCCCCTGACAGCATATGTGGATATCTTTTAAGAATATCCTCCGCAGGTTCTAGCTTCACCTCATGCAAAACTTCGACTACTCTTTTGTCTCTGTCTTCTTTGCTTCCCATTTTGTGTATTTCAAGCGGCTCTGATACAATCTCGCCTATTTTCATTCTCGGGTTTATAGAGTCATACGGATCCTGATGAATCATCTGACAATTCATTCTAATTTTTGCCAAATTTTCTTTTTGATCATCTATTTCTTGTCCTTCAAAAAATATTTTTCCAGAATCTAATTCAATTGATTTTAAAATTAATTTTGCAATAGTAGATTTTCCAGAACCTGATTCTCCAGCTAAAACAAAAACTTCTCCCCGTCTTACGGAAAATGAAACATCATCTGTTGCTTTAACTGTGGTGGATTTTGCCCCGAACATTCCTTTTTTAGTGAAATATTTTTTTAAATGCTCTACTTTTAGTATCTCATTCATTGAATATTCTTAAATTAAGTGGTATATCAAGAAATATCTTCTATGCGTAAAATTTGGGTAAAGCATTTATGTTAAATGAAAATTTAATTAATACTTGAACAAAACCATTCAAAAAAATCTAGATTACAAAAAATTTGTCGTTGATTCTAAACTTCAATATTTCAAACCACATGCCGGTAAAATTGAAAAAACATTTGCTGAAGAGATCTCTTTCAGCCTAAATAGAAACTCAAAATTCATTTCCCCAAAATTTTTTTATGATAAAAAAGGCTCTGATTTGTTTGAGACTATATGCACTCTTCCTGAGTACTATCCTACGCGAACTGAAATCCAAATCCTAAAGAATCTGCAGAATGACTTGCCTTCGTTTATTGATGAATCTTTCAGATTAGTTGAACTTGGTAGCGGTGCGTCAGTCAAAACTAGGCTTATTCTTGATGTTTTTACAAAGCTACAGTCTAAAACTGAATATTTTCCGATAGATATCTCTGAAATTCTAACCGAAAGTTCAGAACAACTAATCCGAGATTACAACAATCTTCACATTACAGGCATTATCGACACCTATGAGGGTGGATTGGAATTTCTGAAAAATTATGATGACAAAAAAAATCTAATTCTATTTTTAGGTTCTAGCTTTGCAAATTTTTCTCCTGTTAACGGAAAAGGCTTTTTAGAAAAAATAAACTCTACCATGAAATCTGGTGATCTATTTTTAATTGGATTGGATTTGGTGAAAGACTCAAAAATTTTAGAATCTGCATACAATGATTCACAGGGGGTTACTGCCAAATTCAATCTTAATGTCCTCTCTCGAATCAATGATGAACTTGATGCTGATTTTGATTTGAATAATTTTTCACACCATTCCATATACAATAAAGAAGATCAAAGAATTGAGATGTATTTGAAATCTCTTGTAAATCAATCTGTAATAATTTCAAAATCTAACTTGTCATTAACTCTAGAAAAAAATGAATTGATTCACACTGAATACTCTCACAAATACACTCTGGACCAAATTAAAATTCTTCTTGAAAGTGTTGGATTTAAGATTGAACGTGTTTGGTTAGATGATCAAACTCATTTTTCTCTAACTCTAGTCTCAAAAATCTAAATATCTTCAGCACATCTAAATCCTGAAAACAGCCAGCGTTCATCCAGCCTAAAGAAATTCCTATAGCTTCCTCTGATTGACATTTTTGGTGTTCCAAATGATCCTCCTCTCAAAACTTTTTGATTTGTAAACCACTTGTCATTGTATTCATCAAAACCTGATTTGAATCCTGGATATCCTGTAAACTCTGATGATGTCCATTCCCACACATCCCCAATCATCTGTTGACATCCTGAATGGCTTACTCCTTCAGGGTATGCTCCAATCTCCGAACAACTCCAATTGTATGATTCAAGTAGATTGCATCTTTCTGCAGTTGGACTCTCATTTCCCCATGGGAATGCTGTTTTTTCTTGTTTTTCTTCATTCCAACATGCTGCCTTTTCCCACTCTGCTTCTGTTGGAAGTCTTTTTCCTGCCCATTTGCAGTATGCGTCTGCTTCATAGTAGCTAACATGGCATACTGGTTCATTTGGATTGATTTTTCTAATTCCTAGAAAATTTCTGACATGCCAAATGTCGTTGATCTTTTCCCAATACATGGGGGCAGTCCATTTGTTTGATTTGACCTTTTCCCATCCGTCTGATAACCAGTACTTGTATGTCTCATATCCACCATCATTAATGAATTCTAAATATTGTTGATTTGTTATTGGGAAAATATCTATTTTGTAATCGTTGAGGAAAACTTTGTGTTCAGGTAATTCAATATCATAACAAAATTCTTTTCCATTATTTCCCATTATGTATATTCCTCCCTTGATCTGAACTGCTTTTCTTTCTGCGTTGACTGGTTTTGGGGGCTGATTTTTCTTTACAGGCCTATATTGCTCAGCAAGCAAATGCTGTAAATCATAAACTAAGAGTTCCTGATGCTGACATTCATGATGAAACCCCATGACTAATAGTTTAGTGGACTCTTCGCTCAGCATTTGAGATCTGATAAACTTTTCAACTCTCTGATTAATTGTGTTAAAATATTGAAAAATCTGGTCTGTTGTTGGCCTTGATACCACTCCGCGTAATCCTTTATCATGCGGCACTCCAAATTGCTGATAATAGGAATTTAGATATTCTGAAAATTCCTTAGAGTAAAATTCATAATTTTTATCTATTTTACTCATAATTGCTTCATAAATCCAGCTCACATGGCCAATGTGCCATTTTGGTGGACTCATGAAAAATGCTGTTTGAACAACAAAATCATCTTTTTCTAAAGTCTTTACAAGTTCCAGTGTCCTACTTCGAGTTTCCTTAAACTGTTCCAGCAATGAATTATCTGAATCTAATTCTGGATTTGAAGTCATAATTAAAAAATTCTTTTTTCTATTATTATGTCTGTTGGATATTATTCCCTAGTATCCCCTTGCAAAAACTGGTATTGACACACTTTGCTGTTGGCAATAAATGCATTTTTTGTTATTATTTTCACTGCCAAATGGAATGACCCTGATTTCAGCACCTGTCTCCTCTTTGATTTTCTCTTCACACTCTTGATTGCCACACCATGGCGAATTGAAGAATCCTCCACTTTCAATTTTTGATTTAAAATCTTCATAATTGGAAATTTCAACTGTATTACTTTCTGCTTCTGCTCTGGCTTTTTTCAGCATCTCTGCCTGAATCCCCTCTAATATTGCAGGAATTTTTTCTATCTCTGTAAAATTCAAAGTTATTTTTTCCAAGTTGTATCTTTTTGCAAGAACAACACTTTCATTTTCTAAATCTTTAGGCCCTATCTCAATTCTTAATGGGACTCCCTTTAACTCCCAATCATTAAATTTGTATCCTGGAGATAGCCCTTCCCTCTCGTCAACGTGTATTCTGATATTTTTAGATTCTAATTCGTTTCTAATCTCTTCTACTTTTGGCAGTATCTTTTCTTTTCCTTCGTCGTTTCTGTATATTGGTACAATGACTACTTGCATTGGAGCTACTTTTGGTGGTAGCACCAATCCTTTATCGTCTCCGTGAGCCATTATCATTGCCCCAATCAGTCTCCAAGACACGCCCCACGATGTTTGCCATGCAAAATGCTCCACGTTGTCTTTGTCTGCAAATTTTACTTCAAATGGTTTTGAAAAATTCTGACCTAGAAAATGAGATGTACCCATTTGCAATGCTTTCCCATCTGGCATAATTGATTCCATGGTTGTTGTGTATACTGCACCGACAAACTTTTCTTTTTCACTTTTTTTTCCTGTTGTTACAGGAATTGCCAGTTCTTCTTCAACAGTATTTTTGTAGATATCCAATATCTTCATCACTTCCTTCTCTGCCTCCTCTCTTGTAGAATGCACTGTATGACCTTCTTGCCACAAAAATTCTGACGTTCTAAGGAATGGCTTTGTTGCTTTAATCTCTGCTCTCAGTGCTGTATTCCAAAAATTAATTTTTAATGGTAGATCTCTCCAGCTTTGAATCCATTTTGAATACAGTGTATAAGCCAGTGTTTCAGACGTTGGTCTTAGTGCAAGTCTATCTCCGATTACGTTGGTTCCTGAATGAGTTACCCAAAATACTTCTGGATTGAATCCTGCAAAATGTTTCTGCTCTTTTCCTAAAAGTGATTCTGGAATTAGTATCGGCAAAAATCCGTTTCTTATGCCGTTTCTTGAAAATTTTTTATCAAATGTGCTTCTAAGTGACTCCCAAATGGAATACCCGTCTGGTCTTAGAACGATTAATCCTTTCACTGGAGCATAATCTGCAAGTTTAGCTTTGAGAACTACTTGTGTATACCATTCACTAAAATCATCTTTTTTTGAAACTGTAATGCCTACGTCTTCTTTTGCCAAACTAGAATTGATTGAATTAATTTAACTAATGAGCCTTTCGTGATAACCTGAACTATTACAGTTTGTCGCCTTTACAAAGTACTTTACCCATTACTCTGCTCTGGAAATTTGGACATACAAAGCACTGTATGAAATGAATGTCTTCTTTAAGAACTGGACAATCAACAAATTCCTGTTTCATCTTTTTGAGCATTTTTGGACTAACTCCTTTTAGTTTTAGTTTCCCTTTCTCATCCATCATTCCTGATGACTTTAGCTCTTCTTTGACTGGATCTGGGAGTTTTTGCTTACCCTCTCTTTCTTGAATTACCACTTCGAACTTGTGTTCTAATTCATCAGCCATATCTAAGATACTCCCTTCGGTGATTTATTACTAGCGTTTTTTAGATCT
>DATDAD010000018.1:0-8239 GCA_036525555.1 Candidatus Nitrosopumilus sp. | reverse complement strand
GGATTATTCCAATATTCATAATATGGAAAATGAAAATGAGTTTTTAAGGGATTGGATTAAAAAGTATCTTACATTGTTGCTTGAGAAGCATCATGGAACATCTGACTCTTTGCACAACCAGCAGCAAGTTCATCACCTGCTCCGCGTCTCATAAGACCTCGGTAAAGACCATCTTCTAGTTTAACACCCTCTCTTTCTTCCCATTCCTCAACAGTAATAGAGTATTTCTTTTGGATTCTATCCCTGTACCATTCTGGAATTACATTAAATGCACAGAATGGAACTATTCTAAGGTCAGGAGTAAGATAATGAATATCACATCTTTGTAATCTCTCAAGGTCTTCATTGTATTTGTCTTGGAAGTGCATCATACCAAGGAATAATCCTTTGACATGCCATGAACCAACTGAATCAAATGATCTCTTCATCAAGATGTTACCAAACATCTTTGCTAGGTCTAATCCGGCTGGTTGTTTCTTTGTATCAACAAATCCTTTGAGTTTTCTAACAACTTCAAGCATTGTAAAGTACTTGTTTTTACCAGAACGGATTTCTTCTGCTTTATCTTCAAATAACTCCAACATTCCTTGAATGTCACAGAATTTAGTTAGTGGGACAAACTTCTTTGTATCTGCATCTTCAAAGATGTATGTTCCTGCACCGCAAGCAAAGTGAATTGACAATTCATATTTTGGTTTACTTGAGAATGCTTCAATTACATTAGTTAGTGGCATACAACTTGGAACTGGGAACCAATCATCAACAGTTACTTCACCGTTTGTTTGCTCTTCAATTCTTTGAACACAATCAGGAACTGTGATTCTGTATTTTTCACGTTCGGATTTACCCATTCTTCCAGTTAATGATACAGGTTGGAAGTTTACTGCATGGACTACATCCATGTTCTTTTGTGCATATCTGATAATTCCACCTAATTCGTGGTCATTAATTGATTTGATTACTGTTGGAACAAAGACTACTGTAGTACCTGTTTTTCTGCAACTATCAAGTGCATATGGAATCTCCCAGTGGTTCTTTGGGTTTGTTCTTGCAGTTACACCGTCAAATGAAAGATACAAATTGTTACATCCAGCTAGTCTTACTTCTCTTGCAGCTTCAGGATCCATTGCATGTCTAATACCATTAGTATTCATCTGAATATGGTCAACACCTTCTTCTTTCATAATTTTGATAACATCAGCAATATCTTCTCTAAGCATTGGCTCACCACCAGTAATTTGCATAGAATTTCCTGGAATTGGTCTCTCAGCTCTAAGAGTCTTCATCATACCTCTAATTTGAGTATGATCTGGTTCATACATGTAAGCACCTTCAAGGCCTTTCTTTACATAAAAGAAACAGTACCAGCATGTTAAATCACATCTATTAGTTACAATCATGTTTGCCAATCCACTATGTGACAAATGGTTTGAGCACAATCCACAGTTGTTTGGACATGAGCATTTGTCAATCATTACGTTTGGAGAATGAGCACCTTTACCATCCATCCAGTATGTACTGAATTTTTTGTACATTTCATAAGAGCCAAAGTATAATTCCTCACACTCACCGTGAGTTGGACAAACTTTTGACATGAAAACTTGATTATCTCTCTCAAAGACTTCAGCATCTAGAATCATGTTACAATCTGGACAGATACTTTGAGTGAACCTAATAGTGGATTTTTTTCCTAAATTTTTAGTTGATTGATTGGATATCTGAATTAGTGCCATACCTACAAGATTCGTTTTTCTGAGATGGTATATAATGCATTTCCTACTTGCCCCCGTGTGGAATTTAGGAGGTAGGCATACCTGATTTAAATACCAAAACTGATCGACTAGATCGCATATGAGTATATCAGACAAAACAAGAAAAGCATTAGAAAAGATTGGTCTTACTAGTTATGAGATTAGAACATTTTCAGCATTGCTCAAATCAGGCGAACTAACGGCATCTGATCTTAGCCAAAAATCAGGAGTGCCATACTCAAAAATTTACGAAGTGTTAGGAACATTGGAAGAAAAAGGTTGGATTGGCTCAGATGATTCAAGACCAACAAAATATTTTGCAAAATCACCATCTACAGGTTTGGAAACTACAAAACAAAAAATGGAGACTGATTTTTCACAGAATCAAAATGTTATCTTAAATGAATTAGTACCATTGTATGAGAAAAGTGGAACTAGCGAAAGACCAGATATTTGGGTACTATCAGGTGCAGTAAACATTGCAGCAAAAATTTTAGAGATGGTAGAGACTTGCAGGAATGAG
Organism: Candidatus Nitrosopumilus sp.; assembly: GCA_036525555.1. Classification (GTDB taxonomy): domain Archaea; phylum Thermoproteota; class Nitrososphaeria; order Nitrososphaerales; family Nitrosopumilaceae; genus Nitrosopumilus. Next base: position 5,965 of record DATDAD010000018.1, on the reverse strand, counting down.
GTAATGATTGCATTACCTGAAGCTGGAGTAGATTTAGTAAAGCAGGCATTACCAAAATTAAGATCACTTCATGACAAAGGAGTAGATATTACAATTCTAACATCAGATAAGATGGATAAAGAATCAATTAAAGCAATCAAAAGAGTTGCTACTGTAACAATCAAGAAAGGGCTCTTTGGAGGAGGTATAATTTCAGATAAAAGATATGTTGTAATTCTACTAGGCCCAGAAATAGGAGGAGTAAATTCTTCAGAGGTTGTTGCAATTTGGGCAGATCATGCGGGATTGGCAGGATTTGCACGTCAATATTTTGAATATTTATTAAAAGATTCAAAGAAGGTATAACATGGAAGCATTAGATGAAGAAGTATTATTCGTAGGAACTGCAGAAGCAGAACATGTAGAGATGTATCTTAAGGCAATTTGGCACATCAAAGAACGAGGGGAGGATGTTAAAATTAGTACAATTGCAAAGATGCTCAATGTAAGACAGCCAAGTGTTGTTCAGATGCTAAAAAAATTGAATGGTAAAAATCTTGTAAATTACAACAAAGCAGGTGTAAGATTGACTGAAGACGGCGAGAGAATAGGTGCAAGCATGATGAGAAACAGCAGATTGCTAGAAGTTCTAATGGATAGTGCACTAAAAGTTGAAATTGATGAAGAGATGGTTTGTGGAATTGAGCATCACATGAATAAACAATTTACAAATGCTCTTTGTGTGATGTTAAAGCATCCAAGAAAATGTCCACATGATCATGAAATTCCAATGGGTGAATGCTGTAAATCAGCATAACTGAAATTGCAACCCAAAAGATATATCATCTCAGAAATTATATTTAATCATGGCATGCTTCTGTGGCTGTGAGACATATGAAAAAAATGATGATGGTTTCAAAATTGCATGTGTAAAATGTGGACATGGACCTCAAAATCATAATGACGAATTCAGAGATGCAGCAAGAAAGAATGAATCACAGAGTCAAAAACGTGATGCTGATTTTGGATAATTATTCTCCAATAATTTTAACTAAAACTCTTTTTGGTCTTTTTCCATCAAATTCACCATAGAAGATTTCCTCCCACGGTCCAAAATCTAATTTGGCATTTGTTATAGCGATAACAACTTCTCGTCCCATAACTTGACGTTTTAGATGTGCATCTGCATTGTCTTCACCTGTTTTGTTATGATCATATTGTGTGGTTGGGGCATGAGGAGCCAATCCCTCTAACCATTTTTCATAATCATGAAGCAATCCACCCTCATTATCATTAATGAAAACACTTGCTGTGATATGCATTGCATTTACAAGACAAAGTCCTTCCTGAACTTTGCTTTCAGTTACCAATTTTTTCACATCAGATGTAATGTTGATAAAAGCTCTTCTTGTTTTAACTTCAAATGTCAAATATTCAGTCAGAGATTTCATGATTTTTTATTAAATGCCATCCATTAAAATCCTAATGCAGGCTCAGAACTCAAGATCCTCATCATCAATCAAAGGGATAGGTACATCACTGCCTGCAAGCCATATTTCAAGAAGATTCCTATTGAGTCTTTCAAGAAGCTTGATAAATGGCCAATAGTTTATTCATTCAAAATGGTTACAATAGATACTCCTGCTTCATTGGAAAGTTTCAGAAGATTTGTCATTTCAAGTACATGCAAATCATACGCACCAAGAGCATATTTGGAGGATTCTGAAGTTTTTGCAGAAAGAGAAGACAGTTTAGGCGCTATCTATGTTGAAGCAGCCGATAAAGTTACTTTGAAAAAAATTAGAGATATTACATTTGTAAATGGAAAAGATGTTTTGGGAATAATCTATAATTCAAAAAGTGGAAATACATCTCTAAAGTGGAGACAAATTAGAAGAAACAGTGGTAAAGTTACTGGGGAAGCATCTGCAAATTCTTTAACAAATTTGTCGGAATCAGGTGTTCTTACTTTAGAATGGGTTGAAAATTATCTAAAAAAGAAATCTCAAGAAACAAAAACTGAAGAACCAACAAGTTAAACTCTTTTCTTTCTGTAAATTAGAATAATATCATGATTACAAAGCCAATTGATGAGAATTCAATATCAGTCATACCTGAAGACTCTGAAGATCTTTTGAATTTACGCCGAATAATCAAAGAAAATGATAAAGTAATTGGGGATACAACAAGAGTACTAAAACAAGACAAAGATTACTCTAGACCAGACAAAGGAGAAAGAATCAAAGTCAGAATTGCATTAACCGTAGAAAAAATTTCACTTGATGGTGTCTTGGATAGATTAAGAGTTGGAGGTACAATTTCTGAATCAAGTAATGAATCAGTACCACATGGATCGCACCATTCATTTATTATAAAACTAAACGATGGAATTACAATTTCAAAGAAGAAATGGCTACCAATCGAAAAAAAACTTTTAGAATCAGGTAACAATCAAGTCAGTTTTGTTTTAGTTGCAATTGATACAAGTGATAGTGGGATTGCAAGGTTAAGAGGCACACATTTAGAATTTATGCCAAATATCTATTCAGGCTCTGGAGGAAAGAGATACAAAACTAATTTCAACATAGAAAAATTCTTTGAACAAGTACAGCAAGCATTATCGACTATTTTTAGAGAAGGAGATGCAATAGTAATTTTTGGTCCAGGTGAAACAAAGAAGAGATTTGCAAATTTTATAGAAAAAACACAAAAACTTCAAAAATACAAAATTCAGGTTGTTGATGGAATAGATTCTGGTGGAGAAGATGGAATTTACACGTTCACAAAATCACAAACAATGCAAGAAATAATGTCAGATAGTAAATTAGCCAAAGCATCATCGATTATTGATGAAGTTATGATTCTTGCAAATAAAAAAAGTAGAAAATTCACAATGGGGTATAATGAAACATTAAATGCAAACCAAATGGGGGCAGTTGAATCACTTGTATTTTCTGATAAAGTAATACAAGATAATGACGAGCAGGAAATCATGGATTTTCTAAATGATGCTGAAAATAAAGGAGTTTCAATTTACAGTGTGGATTCATCTACAGATATTGGTCTTAGAGTAACAGGTTTGGGTGGAATCATTTCTTTATTGCGATATGCAGTGGAATCTTAGTTAGTAGATTCAACTAACCATTTTAGATATGATTTATCAATTGAGGTCACATCAATTTCAGCAATTTCTGGAACATCATAAGGATGAGATTCTTTAATTTTCTTTTTCAACAAAGTCTTGTTTTTTGTAGTTGTCTTGAAAATAGCTAGATATTCTGATGAATTTTCCACCTTTCCCTTCCAAGAATAAATTGATGAAATTTTAGAAATATTGACACAAGCAGCTATCCTACTTTTTACAAGTTCATTTGCAATTTTAGAGATAGATTTTTTGTTTGGATATGTCGAGACAATTACTACGGGTTTCATAGTAAACGATAAATGGCCGTGCCATAAAAAATTAACAATTAGTTTGGAACTTGATTTTATTACTCAGAATGCAATAATCTATGTCTTAATGGCTTGGGTAGTCATTATAGTAATCGCAAAAGCTCTCAAATTAGAAAAATATGGTTTTGAATTAAAGGCGTATAGTCTTGTATACAAGAATAAAAGTGTCAATGATGTATTAATCAGATTACTTGGACGGACAAAAAGAGGAATCAAAGTTTTTGCAGATCTAAGTGTGATTGCAGGTTTTGTTATGATGGGATTTGCATTTTACTTTTTATTAAATAATGTTTCAAACTTTTTTGTAGAAAAGGAAGCATTTTCAGAATTAACTGTCTTAATTCCAGGAGTTACATTAACTTCAGCTCCAGCTATTACATATTTCCTGCTTTCAATTCCGATTGTACTAGTTATGCATGAAGGAGCACATGGTATCGTTGCTGCATTAGAAAAAATAAAAATAAAAACTGGCGGATTTGCAGTATTCATTGCATTATTTGCAGGATTTGTAGAACCAGATGAAGAGGAATTTGATAAAGCTAAAAAGATTTCAAAATTAAGAGTTATTGGCGCAGGAGCCACATCGAATGTATTATTTGCAATTGTGTTAGGTGCAATTATGCTAACAAATCCAATTTTTGGAATGGTTTTAGAAAGTATTCCATTATTTGGTGATTCTATCTTGAACACATTTTATGAATTATCAAAAGGAGTTTTGATACTTTCAATTATAGAAAATTCAGGTGCTGAACAAGCAGGATTGCTTGCAAATGACATGATCACTACAATTAATGATGTACCGATTCATGGTCCGGCGGATTTCCCTATCCTAAATCCAGGAGAAACAGCTAGTGTTTCTGTAATTAGAGATGGCCAAGAATTAGAATTTGGATTAGAAGTAATGGCCGATCCAAATAATCCTGAAAGAGGATTAATAGGAATTATGAGAGATAATTCAATTCCATACAAACCTGTAATGAATTTCATCGATTGGACAAATGTAGATTTTAACATCTCAATGTTCTTGTTATGGCTTTGGATGATTTCGTTTTTCATCGGGATTATCAACATGCTTCCTTTACCAATTTTAGATGGAGGTAAATTCATTCATACAATTATTGATAAAAGAATCTCAGACAAGTCAGTCAATATTGTAATGTGGGGAATCTATGCATTCACCTTTGCACTATTTGGTCTCAATATTGCCTTGTCATATTTGAAATCTGGATGGTTTACAATCTAAAATACCTAAAGAATCATTAATGAAAAAAACTAGATAATTTCATGAAATGTGACAGATGTGAGAACCCTCCAGCATATACAAGGAAATATTCTGGTGAAAAACTTTGTTCACAATGTTTCTCAAAGTCAATAGTAAGAAAAACTGCAAAAACTATTTCAAAATATAACATGATCAAACATAATGAATTGGTGGCTGTTGCAGTGTCAGGAGGAAAAGATTCCCTAGCATTATTAAAAATTATTAATGAAATGGCATTAACTCATAGTTTTAGAATTATCGCAATAACTATTGATGAAGGTATTCCAGGATATAGAAATGAAGCATTAGAGATAGTTGAAAAATTTTGTACGGAACTTAATGTAGAACACAAAGTTTATTCTTACAAAGATCTCTTTGAATTAACGCTTGATGAGGCATTAGATTTAAGAAAAAATGAAAAAACATCATCATGTTCAATTTGCGGAACATTAAGAAGAAGGGCAATTGATCATGCAGCTAAAGATATAGGTGCAGATGTAATTGCTACAGGACATAATTTAGATGATACATTACAAACGTTTGTGATTAATATGCTTTCAGGGGATACCACAAAGGTTGGTTGGATGGATCCCGATACATCTGAAAATGATTTAAGAAAAATAAAACCATTTTGTGAGATTTATGAATCAGAAATTGTATTTTATGCTTTTACAAATGACATGCCATTTCAATCAGAACCATGCCCACACATGCATGAGGGAATAAGAACAGAAATTCGTGAATTTCTTAATTCATTAGAAAATCAACATAATGGAATTAAAAATAATTTTTATCAATCAATTCTCAAAATTTCACAGACTGTAAAGAATTCTAATTCAAAAGAAAAGATAAAGTGTGAAAAATGTGGAAGCGATTGTACAGGTAATGTATGCTCAGTTTGTAGTATGGTTTTAAAACTAAAAGAAAATCAAACCTAATGCAAATATAACATACTTTCTTAGGAAAAATGGTAGTAGGTAGGATCAGGGTGCCAGCCGTGCCCTATTCTGAAACCGGCTATATGCAGAGATCAGCAACTGTTGGGTAAATCTCTAGATGGGTAATTCCCGCTTGGTGTGCGGAAATGAAATCACGCCGAGGCGGGTGGTTGCAGGACTAGAAATATCCGAAGGGATAACTTCTAAGACCGAACCATCGAAAGGGATGAGGTCCGGGAGGGAGCAATCCTAAGGTGGAGCATCCACGCTTCCTCGTCAACGTGGCGGATCTTGTATGCCTTGAAATGGGGCTATTCGTCTAGACTGGAGCCAG
>DATDAD010000017.1:0-6415 GCA_036525555.1 Candidatus Nitrosopumilus sp. | reverse complement strand
AAAACATAATCATCAAAAATTTAACTCGAGTAGGTTCGATGTATCTCATATCAGATATCAAAATATGACATTATTATAAATTGACGGTGAATTTGATGATTTTAGAATAAAAATCATTTTCAAATACACCACTCATAACACTTTACCTGAGGCCATAATGTCACCATTAATGGCTTTCATGGCATATTTTGGCAGGATCAGAAGAAAAAGGTTTCTAGAAATTCAATGTTGATTCGGCGTTAGGCCTTTTTTGATTGATGAGGACATATTGTTGCCTCTCTTTTTGCTCCTGCATGAAGGGGATTCTCTTTGTTTTTCTCAAATTTAGTTATCTGTCTTTTGTAATTCCATTTTTTTATTCCTCCAAAAAATCCGGATTTCTCTTTTTCTAGTTTCTCTTCAAATTCTTTTTTTACTCTATCAATATCCTCAATATTTTTAACCTCATTAGGTAACTTATCTAAAAGACTACTTTCACTATCTGCCATTCCGTGAATAATTGCCAATTATTTGCTTACTCAATCCTATGAATTAAGAATTTACTCACAGTAAGGACATTCAATTTCAGTAGTATTCTTGGGAACAAATGTTTCCCATATTCTTTCACACTCATGACATTGAAATTGTCTTTTGTAGAGTTGTTTTTTCTTTAGAAATGGAACTCTTAATGATGAAACCCATTCAGAACCAAACGAAACTTCCTCTTCATCATAATCATCTATCTCGATAAAGTAATGCTTCCAACTTTTCTTTGTTCCTTTTCTATGAAAACGTAAGTTACCTGAATTTTTGTAGGCTTTGTATACTCCAATAGTATATTTTGTCATGATTTATCACGTCTAATCACGTCTAAAAACACCGTGATTCATTTACGTTGTTTACTAAATTCTTAATTAATCTCATTTCAATTATCATATAATGAAAGGAAGTATTTTGTTACCTAAAATAGAGATTAGAAAATTAACACCTCCTACTTCAGCTAGAGATTATGTGGAAAGAAAGAAAAAAGTAGCCAAAGCAATTCTTGCTGAAATTTCTAATATTGATGAATTAAGACAAAAGAGTTTGGGCAAAAAGTTGCATTTGGATATTTGTTTTTACTTGAATGAAGAAACAGGAGAAGATGGAGATATTCAAAAAGATATCGATAATTTGCTTAAAGTGGTGTCTGATGTTTTACCTCAGCATTTTACAGATGAGAATAATGAGCCATTTGAAGGAGTAGGATTAATTGAGAAAAAAGAGGATCATATGATATTTGAAATAAATGCATCAAAAAAATTTGTAAAAACGCATGATGATGAAGGGTATGATATTGAAATTTCTGAATTTATTGAAAATTCTTAGATTCTAAAGTCTTTTGAGAATAGGCAATACGCTTAAGTTCATAATTTTAAAAGATAATTGAGTTAGAATGGAATCAGACTCAGAAAGGACCGTCAATGAAAAATACATGAATTGGTTAGAAGAATCGAAAATAATAGACACCCATCACATTATTTCAAATACTCTTCGTTGGGGGACTGACATGGATTGGATTAAGAAAAGATCATGAAACGCAAGACAATAATCTTACTTGGAATTTTGACAACATTTGGGGCGTCGATTGGTGTAGTGGCTGATGTACTCTCTGTATGGTCAATGAGTCAGAACACAATGGAAACGGCATTTTCTGTAGATCTAGATAGTATTCGAGGATTTTATGAAGATAAACCCAGATGGACATTTGTTTTGGGAAACTATTTGGCAGTTTATTTTATTCCTCTTCATATCTTGGGATTTTTTCTAGTTTACAATGCCTTAAAACCAGCAAGTACCAGATTTGCTTTAGCGTTTTTAGCACTGTCTGTCTATATGACACCTATTGGAGTTGGGCTCCATGGTACACTTGCCTTTGTGGGTGACATTATCCAATCAGGAGATACAAATCTAATTGAAGGAATTCGGGATTACTGGCAACCGTGGGCCTACTCTCTAGTGATAGTATATGCCATTATCTCTATTTTGATATTGATCTTGATTATTACAGGTCGATCCTTTTACCCACGATGGACAGCATTGATAAGCCCGATAGCACTAGTGACCGTGACATTTGCTGTTATCATGATTCTTCCGGACAATGCATCGGGTTTGAAATCGTTTCTTTCTCTTACTGGTCTAAACCTTCCTTTGATGGTTTTTTTTGCAATTACAACATGGGTTTTGGCAAAACAAAAGGAGATCGAAATTTCCCTATGATTGATTCCATGAAAGACTACAAAGAATTACGTCCTGACCCACACGGATTTGATGGAGATTATGATGGAATTGGTTGTGAAACATACAATCCATAAACTCTTTTGACATTATACAACATGCTTAAGTTCTTTATTTTTGCAGAAAATTTATGTCTGAAATAAAAAATAGGTCAGGTTTTTGGTCCGCAACTATTGGAATTATTTTTTGGGAAGGATGGGAATTTTTAATTCTTAGTAAAAGATAAAAAAATCATGAAGAAAAAAGAAACTAAAAATTGGGAAAAAGAACTACTTGATGAAGTAAAAGTTTGGAAAAAACAACTTCAAGTTGAAGCAAAAGCTTGGACAAGGCGTTTGGAAGTATTAGAAAAAAGATTAGAAAAAGAGTTAAAATCTAAAAAATAACAATATTGAGCCGAATTACAATTTGGTCCCTACTGAAAGATATACAAATCCGCCCCATCCTTCTGTGTAAGTGGTTTTTTCAAAATACTTTTCAATTGATTCCCATGCATGCCTTTTCAGGTATTCTTCATTTGCCTCAAAGGCTTTTGTAAAAAATATCAGCACTGGTGCAAATTTTCTTGTGAGCCCTTGTGGCATTTTAAAATCAAATACTACAAACTTTTTGCCAGTTTTTAAAGCATCATACCCTTGCTTGATTATTTTATCATAGTGTGGTGAGTATTGAAGTGCACCTGTGGAATAAATTCCATCTAAACCATTAGGAAATTGATACTCAGAAAAATCACTTTGTATCAATTCAATATTATTCCATTCGTTTTCTTTTATTCGTATTCTTGCTTGATCAAGCATCTTGTCAGTAATGTCTACTCCAATTAATTTCCCTTCAGGTCCAATCACATCTAAAATAAGAGGAAAATTTAATCCAGTACCACAACCAAGCTCAACAACAGTGTCTCCTTTTGATAATTCTAATACGCCAACTGTCATTTTTCGATATTTTCCTATTTTGAGCCCTAATAGACGATAAAGTTTTACAGCTAGATCGTAGTTTTCTGCATATTTTCTGTATGCTTTAATTATTTGAGAAGTTTTGTCGGACATTTTTCTATTATCTATATTTCCAACTTTTCAGCAAGCTCTCGTTTTTTTGGAACACCAGTAAATTCTAACTTTTCATTTATCACAATTCCAGGAGCTGTGTATATGGGATATTTTTCTAAATACTCTGGTTTTTCAGTTACATCAATTACTTCATAAGATATTTTCATTTCATCAAGCATTTTTTCAACAACACTGCAGTTTGAACACCCAGGAGTGGTTAGAATCTCCACTTTCATGTCTCTGTTTGTATAAATGATTCAGGATTCATCTCAAATGCCCATTGACATGTCGGACTGCAAAAGTAATACGTTTTACCTTTGTATTCCATATTGCCAGCTTTGTTTTCATCAACATCCATACCACAAACAAGATCTTTTACCATTTCATACACTTCCTGTAAACAGCATTAATCAATTTTCAAAATACCCCACTCTGTTACAGCGTGATCTCCTGCTGTTTCTCCTTGACCTCCATCCCAAATTGCAAATCCAATTTTGTATTCATTTCCAACTGTGAACTGTTTATCCATCATTCCAAATTCTGGCACTTCGATATCTTCAGTAGTAAGTGATCTTGAAATTTCAACTATCCATTCTTCTTCATTGGAATCATAAACACCTACTGCTGTAAGATCATTTTTTCCTCCCTGATTATCGTCATCATCTCTGTAGTAATGATCTTTTAGTTGCTCAAACGGTCCTGCAAATTCATCATCTATCATATTTGGTAATTCTGTGTGACTATCAAAGGCCTTCCAATGCCAAATATCGACAACACCCTCTCCTATTGTTCTTTGAGGTACTTTGACATGGGGAACTCCAGCTGCACCCATTGCAATATCTGCGTTTCCAGAAATATCAAAACCAAGTGCAATTCTATCTGTTTCAGTTTTTCCATCATTATTTGCATCATCATCTTGCCAACGAAGCAAAAAATAGATCTTCTCTCCATCGTTTAATGATTTAGCTACTATCTGACGATTTTCATGAACATAGACTGTTGAAAATATTGCTTCAGACACGTCATTCCATTTGGAATCTACTATTCCGTCTACAATTATTACTTCATCAGATTTGATTGAAGTTAAAATGGTTGTATCGGGTTCTGGCATTGATGGGTCTTTGACTATAAGAAATCCTCCTTGTTCATCATGTCCTACACCACAAGGTATAGAACAATAAAATTCAAAAGTTCCTGGCTTGTCTGCAATAAATTCAACTTTTCCATCTTTTTCTACCATGATTGGTTCATTGATCTGATATTCATCAATGGCAATCCCATGAGCCACATCGTCTGTTCCAAGATTGAAAGTTACATGATCTCCTTTGTTTACTTCAATAAATTGTGGCTCAAACCCCCACTGAAAAGAAACAATATCAAAAGTTCTGTCTTCTCCAGATGTAGTACCAACAGGAGAATAATTCATCATAATGTAACCAACTACAATAACTGCTACCACGGAACCCAGTACAACTGAATTTATCGATTTCTTACTTACCATATTTCTCCTTCACCCAATATCCTATAGCAGGTATTGCTATTAACAATACTAACATGGTCCAAGGTATTGGCATAATGACATGTGCACCCATTGTCAATTCTGGTTCTATTCCAAACAAAGGCATTACTTCATTCCAGGCAAGATGCATAGGTGAGCGTTCCCACCATGGATGTCCAAAGAGTCCCAGTAACAGTATGAATGCACCAACGGCCAGTAATCCAAAACCCGTTGCCTTTTCAACTGCGACCCTTTTCTTTACCAAAGCCTGTGTTGCACTAATCCCAAGTATTGCTAATATTGCAATGAATATCAAAGGAACTGCTCTGCCAATACCGTGAATTAATCCCAATGATCCTCCAACAACTACACTACCAGTTCCTATGATGTATGTTAACATAAAATAGAAAAATGGATTAGGACAACCAACTCCTGCATTACCCAAAAGCAAACCCATTAGAAGTGGTTTTAGTTTGTCTCCACGTTTTTCTATGAATTTTGGAGTGCCAGCATAAGATGGTAATTGCAGATTTAATAATTTTAGTTCAGACAATCCAAAAGTAAAAGCTATGGCTCCTGCAAAAAACCACATGACTCTAGTTGCTTGATCAATTCCTGTATATTGTCCAAGTAACGCTACTGCAATTCCATAAGCAGTTATTGTAATGACTAGTCCTATGCCAAAAAGAACCGCAATGCTTAGACCTTTTTTGTATCCTTTTCCCATACAAAGTGGTACAATGATAAACACCATCGGCAAAGTACACGGTAGAATAATCATTGACAGTCCTGCGGCATAAGCTATGAGAAGCCATGATGCGTATGGAGTAGAACCTATTTGTTCTTCAACAAGATCAACTGTAGAAAGATAGAGCATTCCAATAATAAATGCAGAAAGTAAAGTAAACAGTAATGCTATTAGAATATTTTTTCCTATGCTAGTTGTTACTTCTTGAGTTATATCCTACACCTGTGAAATTTTGGATGAATTCTCAACACTTTACATGTAATTCCATATGATTTATTCATCTTTAATATTATCATATTTGATTATCATGAAAAAGAATCATTTCATTACTATAATAGATGAAAATGAGTAGAAGTTTTATGAGTAATACAACGTTGATAGCAGTTTCAATAATTGTTTTCTTTGCAGGATTTGGAGTAGCATCTGTAGTCTACTACAATCCAGCAAACCCTCCTATTCTGGGCCATGGAATGACTGATATGATGACTAATCCTGAAACCATGAACCAAATGATGCATAATCCACAAATCAGAAATCAGTGGATGGATTCTATGATGAACAATCAGGAATTAAGGCAACAAATGATTGGCTCTATGATGCAAAATCAAGATTTTATGAATGAGTTAATGCAAAATCAAAACTTTATGCAACAGCTAAATCCATGATCTTGATCAGTACTAGGCTAAACACTATTTGACGTGGAAGGTATTCTTCATGGTCTAGTGAGGACAAGTGAGGATCATTTTGTATTGCCTCCCCGTTATTTAGGAACAAAAGTGATTCAGTGAGGATAGTGAAGATATAATCCTATTTTGGAAAAAATTGATCAATAATAACCTGAGAAATAATCAAGATTGTTATACA
>DATDAD010000016.1:0-10088 GCA_036525555.1 Candidatus Nitrosopumilus sp. | reverse complement strand
GTTTACAGTGAGTTTCCTGCATTAGCAGAAGCAAAGCAAACAGATGTCACTGATCATAACATACTTTGGACATTAGAAGAATGGATGAACGCAGGACATGTGCGTTATACCACCTCAAGAAAGGAATTATACAGAATCAGTATCTTATTAGAAAATTATGCAGTAAAGCATAATGCACCACTGCTGGCAACATTTGAAACAGAAAAGAGATTCAAATATGTTGAAGACAGATACGTAGAGATTCTTACAAAAATTCCAAAGGCATGGATTATTGGAAACTTTAACAATCCATTTTTGCAACCTCAACCACCAAAAGGTGCTGAAGTGATTAGTTGTGATGGAACAAACATTTCAGACATGTGGATAGTTGTCACCAAAGGTCCTAACGGTCCATTTGGATTAGTTGCAGAGGACATGGGAGATGGTCAGTTTTCAGGATTCTTCTCAATCAGTCCACAGGTAATTCAAAAGGCAGTCAACATCATAAATCAAAATTTAAGATCACAAATCGTTTTTTAATAATGATTTTGATTGTCAAACCTGTTTTTAAAAAAACAATTCATTTTTAGAAATAGGTTTTCTGAAAGAACCAGAGAGATTACTGTAGTGTGAATTTTGTTCCTAAAATTTTACTCATTCTGTTAACAGCATGTCTACAGACATTTGGATTCAGTGTGAAAAATCCCTTAAATTTTCCGCTTTCATATTCTTCAGCTATCAAACCAAATGGCCCGTATGGTCCTCTAGTTATTACACTCCAGACATCAATTAGACTGGTATCCTTGCAATTAATCACGTTGATTTTTGGCGTACTGTCAATTTTGGTATTGCCGTAATCAGCAACAACGGTAATTTTTGGAATTTTTTCAATCATCTTCTGATATCTTTTTTCAACAAATTTGTATCGTGCAATTTTTTCAAAAGTGGCAAGTAGGGGCTGACTATTATCTTGAGCATAGCTCTCAATCAGTTTGCTGATATGGAATAATTGCTTTCTTTCGGCATGGAAATTATGATATCCGGCTTCAATGAATTTATCCAAACTCCACATCGACAAGAGGGAGGGATCATCATCGTGCCATTCTGCAAGTTGTGGAAAATCTTGCCAAACTTCGCCAACAAAACCTGCATATTTTCCCAGCATAATGAGTAAGAGTTCAAAATAAGATATAAGTTAATCTTTCAATTGGAGCGATTGAGACTTTGACAAATTGTTTTTATTCTCCAAAATATTATCATACCTATGGGACGATACGAAAAAGTTCTCAATATGCTAATGGATTATGATGAATCAATTAGACTAGCCATAATTAGCAATACTTCAGGAGATATTTTGTGGAATTCTAAAAGGAGTACCACTAATCTACAAGTTCCAATTGCCGAAACAAAAAAGGCCCTAAAGCGTGAATCTGAGGACTGGATAGATAGATGTAAGGCAGCAGATCGTATCGCACTTGGAGCCCCACTTTATCACATCACATCTTTTGAGAAAACCAAAAGAGTCACACTTCCACTTGATGCATTTCACCTATTGTTTTTGAGTGTAGATAACACACCCATGAAAAATACAAAAAAGAAAAGTTATGGAAAAATGGTGGAAATGGGAAAAATCTTATCCATTGTTGACTTTGTAAATACATTCGAGTAGAATTTTAATTAATTCTCAATTAGAAAATTAATTTGAACTAATTTTAAGACTCGGGAAATGATTTGGAATATTTATTAACATAAATGAATTATATGATTTGTGGACAAATACGAAAAACTTCTTGATATGATTATGGATTTTGATGAGACCGTCAGGTTTGCAGCAGTAACTGACGAAAATGGCAGTATTTTGTGGAACAGTCAGAGAACAGGATTGAAAAATATTGTTCCAGTAAGTGAAACTAAACAAACTATTTTGAGAGCACTTGATGCCTGGAAAGAAAATTCAGGATTCAAGAAATATCTAGGTTCAGGATTATACACTGTTGCATCCTATGAAAAAATTAAGAGAATTACAGTTCCTCTAGATAACGGAAAGATGTTATTTTGTAGCATAAGCAATGAACCATTGAAATCAGCAATCAGTAAAAAGAAGAGCTATGGTCATCTTGCAGACATGGGTAAAATTTTATCCATTGTAGATTTTATCAAGTCTCAAAAATAAATTACTGCTAATTTGATTTTTAATTTTGTTTGGAAATAATAAAAAGAATTATCATGAAAGTATCACCAACATGGAGCGTAATTTTTGACTGATACTGAACAAATGATCAAATATCAAAAATCACTATTTTTGTTTCGACGAGATCTTAGAATAGAAGACAACACAGGCCTGATTAACGCATCAAGAATCTCCGCAGAGGTGTTACCTTGTTTTATCATGGATTCAAAATTACTTGGAAAAGCCCATCCAAAATTTAGTCAGTTCAGGTTACAGTTTCTTAATGATTGCCTTCTTGATCTTGACGGCCAACTCAAAGCTCATCAATCCCATCTTCACATATTCTCAGGAGACAGAGACAAAATAATTTCAGAAATTATAAAAAAAGAAAAGATTGATGCCGTTTTTTTAAATACGGACTATTCTCCCTTTAGTAGAAAGCGTGATGATGAAATTCAAAGTATTTGTAAAAAAAATAAAATTGATTTCATACCAGTAGATGATTTGTTATTGCATGATGTGGAATTACTAAAAACAGGTCAGGGCGAACCATACAAAGTATTTTCTGCATATTTTTCCAAAGCACGTGAATTGCCCATAAGAAAGCCACAAAAATTTCATTTTTCCAATCTATCAGATCAAAAAATTGAAGGTGAAGTTCCAATTACAAAATTTTCCGAGTCTCTGGATAAAGCCAACCCTTCTCAACGAAAAGGAGGGCGAAAATCAGGAATACCATTAATGGAAAACCTAAAAAATCTCAAAAATTATGATGAAGACCGAAATATTCCTTCAAAAAATGGTACCTCATTGTTATCAGCGCATAACAAATTTGGTACATTTTCAATCAGGGAAATTTATGAAAAATGTGTTAAGGAATTGGGCCCCACTCACACCATAATTTCAGAACTTCATTGGAGGGATTTCTTTACATATCTAATGTACCATTATCCACATAGTTTTTCAAAAGAATATAATAAAAAATTTCAAAAAATACCATGGGGTAAAAGCAAGGAAAAATTTTCAAAATGGTGCGAGGGTAAAACAGGATTTCCTATTGTTGATGCAGGAATGAGGGAACTTAATGAAACTGGATTTATGCATAATAGGGTGAGAATGATTGTAGCATCATTTTTGACTAAAGATTTACACATAGACTGGAGATTAGGAGAGAAATATTTTGCAACAAAATTGATAGATTATGATCCTTGTGTCAATATTGGGAATTGGCAATGGGCAGCATCAACTGGCTGCGATGCCCAACCATGGTTTAGGATATTCAACCCATGGTTACAACAAAAGAGATTTGATCCAGATTGCACATACATAAAAAAATGGATTCCGGAATTAAGGGAGCTATCCTCAAAGGAGATTCATAGTTTAGCAAATTCTGCTCCAACCGATTTATCATATAACAAGCCTATGGTAGACCACAGTGTCGAAGTAAAAATAACAAAAGAAATTTTTGGCTCTGTGAAATAAATTTTCAGATTCAAAATGCACCTAGACAGTTTAGTTTTTTACAGATGTAGTACTATGAAAAGTATTGAATGATTTTATTGCAGTATGCAGAAAGTGTAAATTTAAAATCAAAATCCCAGATCAAGGGCCTTGTACAGATTTAGAATATATGGATTACATCAACGCATATGAAAAAAAATGCAAATGTGGTGAAAATGATTGGGAATTAATTTCACTGTAAAATCAGTTAAATGAATTTTAATTTACTGTTACTTTTCCAGTCATCCAAGGATGAACCATGCAGAAATAATCATAGGTTCCTGCATCATCAAATGTAAATTCAAAAGTTCCTCCAGCCATAAACAGACCAGAATCAAATACTCCAGTTACTCCAGCAGTAACGGTTCCACTAGTCACAGTATGTGCTGCTGAATCGTGATTAATCCAAGAAACAGTAGATCCTGAAGATATATTCACTTGATAAGGCAAGTAGCACTCGTTTGTTTCTTCACAGCCTGGAACTGCTGAACCTACGGGTACTGAAACAATTGTTGCCTCAGGTAATTCTGTGGCTTCAAATGATGGTTCTGCTTCTGGTTCTTCGATTACAACCATCTCTTCAAAATCATTGACAATAATTTTACCAATCATCCAAGGGTGAACCATGCAGAAATAATCATAGGTTCCTGCATCATTAAATGTAAATTCAAAAGTTCCTCCAGCCATAAACAGACCAGAATCAAATGTTCCGTCATGTCCATCGGAAATGTTTCCACTAGTTACAGTATGTGCTGCTGAATCAGGATTTTCCCATTTTACAGTGTCACCTACAAAAATGGTAATTGAATAAGGCAAGTAGCACTCGTTTGTTTCATCACACCCTGGCATTCCAGAACCTTGAGCAATGTTGACTGTATGAATTCCAGGTGCAACAGGCATTGAGGAAGTTTCAATTGGGATTTCTTCTGCCTCTGCTTGCATTGCTTCTGGTGTAACTGTCATTTGGTATTCAGTTGTAATTGGTGTTGCAACATTTTCACCGTGTCCCAATCCTGTAACTAGGATTTTGACTGTCACATCAGATGCACCAAGTGGAGTTGTTGTGTGTACTGGGAATACCTCAATTGGATTTCCAGCATCATCAGTTGTGGTGTGTCTGTGTGATTCCTCGTACAAAATTTCATTTCCATCTTGCATTGCAGATATAGTGTAATAGACGTGATTTACAATGGAGCCGTCATCTCCGACAAATTCTGATTCAATCTCTAAGACTTGTCCTTCAACTGCAGATACTGGTAGTGGCTTTGGAGTTACTGGAACTTCGGCAACTACTACCTCAACTCGTGGGATTACTTTTGGTTTATCCACACCGCATTCAAATCTATGAGATAGTTCAACACCAGCAGATTCTAACATGCACATATTTCCATATGTTTTACCATCAACACCACAGACAGGGCTGTAATCCATTGTACACATGGTGGGTTTCTCTTCAACAGTTCTTGGTTCAATTACATCAGTAGGGTCCATTGCAATGAATGCAATAGATATTGCAGCTAAAACTCCAACTATGACAATAATACCAAAAGAAAAATTCAACTCATCCACCTGTTAACTTTGCAAATGCCTCATTCTTACTTAACTTTTCCATAAATTCAATATTAGACAGGGCAACAACTGCAGATTCTACAACAGGTTCCTCAGGATCATTTAGTGCTTTTTGTAGTGCTTCTTTTGCATCTTTGGAACCGACAACTCCCAAGGCAATGGCTGCCTCATGACGTACAAACATACTAGGATCATTTAGTGTTGCATCAGTTAAGGGAGGGATTGCACTGGAATAACTCATCTGTCCCAAGGCAAATGCAGCCTCGTGTCTTACCAATTCATTTTCATCATTTTTTAAAACTTTAGCAATATACGGAACCTTATCTTCTCCACCAAAATCAACCAAAATACAGGCTACCCTTGTTCTAACAACATAATCAGGATGTTCTAAAAGAGAAACAAAATACTCGGTATCTTTTTGCTCATATTTTGATTCCATTTCAGCAAAAAGTGCCAGTCTTTCATCAGTTACTGCCTGCATTTTGTTTTAGAACTTTCTGAGTCATATATTAGGTTACTTAAGGAAATTAAAAAATCAGATGAGTTATGTATTTAATGGAAAAAATTCAGTAAAATCCCATGAGTCCAAAAATAGGCGAAAAAGCACCAAACTTTGGAGTATCAGAATGGGTCCAGGGAGCTCCAACAAATTTTGATCAAGAAAAAGATCACATAGTAGTCCTAGAAGTCTTTCAAGTGAATTGTCCAGGATGCTTCATGCATGCAATTCCTGAAGCAATCAACATCTATAACAAATACAAAGATGAAGGAGTTCGAGTCTTAGGCCTTGCAACAGCTTTTGAAGATTTTGATAAAAATACATTAGATAATTTGAAAAAACTTGTAGAAACAGGAGAGGTTATCGGAGAGACCAAAGATGCCCTTTCATCATATGGTCAGCTCAAAGAAGGCAACAAATTATCTTACAAAATTCCATTCCCATTGGGTATGGATAATCTTACAAAGACATCAGGAGAGATTAGCCAGGAGAAAATCATGGAGTTCATTTATCCACAAATTCCGGATTTTGATTCCCAACCAGACGAATACAAAAATCAGATTATTGAAAGAGTGAAAAGTTATATGAAATCTAAAGAGTATTCAGCTGAAACTTTTGAAAAATTTGCATTACAGGGTACACCTTCAATGATAATAGTAGACAGAAAAGGAATTCTCAGAGACGTTTCATTTGGACAATCAGGTCATGCTGAGGCAATAATTGAGAAATTGCTCAAAGAAGACTAGCCTAACTAATCAAGACAAGTGTAACAGACAGCACTACAGTAATTATAAACCCACTAACAAGAGCAATTTTTGCATTATCCATTCTATTAAACCATAAAAAAATTTTAGTGTATTTTACTTTTTTCTCTTAACTGCAAAAATAACTACGGCAACTATGCCAATAATCAAGACAAGTGCGATTATGAGAATGTAAATTAATTCATCACCATTATCAACCAGGGGAGTTATGGATGGATTTGGAGGATCTGACTCATTAATTTCAGTCAAGCCAAAAAAATGAGTCGTTCCAAAAATTTCTAATTGATTATCTCCAGAGCCTGTAAAATTCAATGTCACAAAAGAAATTTTTTCATTGGCGTTTACTTTAGGAAAATACTCTTTATCATTTAGATAAAATGTTAAATTGCCACCTAAAAGATTTTGAGGAATTAGCAATTCCCCTAAATTATTTTCTAAACCACTCTTTATCTGCAAAGTTAGTTTTTTCTGATCTTTATCAAATTCAAAATCTCGAATATTAAAATTGGAAACAGTTTCTATTTCAAAAGAATAGCCACCAGTTTGAATGTCCAATCGGTTCACTAATCCAGTAGCATCTGATAGCGGTTGGCCGTAAGCAGGGATTATTACAAAAAGCAGTGCAACAGATGCTAAGAATATAATTTTCAATTTATGCAGTTCTAGGAATTCTTTTAGTTATTTCTTTATCCTGTGCAATTCTTGGATGATCTGGATCTGCCAGTATAACTTCAAACCAATAATGCTTTCCATCTTTATAGACAAAGTAAGAACCTAAAAGTTTCATGTTTGGATATCTTTGAACAACTCTTCTATTTGCAACAGTTTGCATATCATCATCAGCCTTAATTCTTGTAACACCAAGATGTTTTGGTCTTCTACCACCAGTAGGTCTTTGTTTTCTCATACCACCAGTACCAACTCTCATTCTGACAACGATGATACCTTGTTTTGCTTTGTAGCCTAATCTTCTAGCTCTTTGTAATCTGCTAGGCTTATCAATACGTGTAACAGCACTTTGTTTACGCCATCCAACTACACGATCACGTATGTCAGGAGAATTCTCTTTCCAGAGTCTAATCCATGTTTGATCCTGATAACTAGGCATATCGAGATTGATGAAAATCCCATTAATAACTCAAATGCTCATGGATTTTGATTCTATGAAGATGGCATTTACCAAATCACCATTGCTTCGTTTAGTCACTGTATCACGGGAGGCATTATGATGATTTTGAAGGTGGGCTTTTCTAGTTTTTATCCCATAATTTCTACATAATCTACAAAAATATGTGATTTGTCTTTCTGCCCGAGGTCTTGCCTGAAAAGAAGAGACATCTAAAACAGATTCTTGCTTCATAGTAAATCAGAAATCAAAATAATATTTTAACTTTGTCACAAATGTGACAATATGTAATTAAATTGATATGATGAGATTGACAGGCATCAACAATGTTGAAAATTAAAAATTCTCTTGAGTGGGGTTTCACAATCCACACACTCAAAGAGTTTGCTCCCGCAGAAAACTCGATAAATCAAGTAGTCCCAAGTTATTAAAAAAGATTCCTCAGTATTGCTTTGAGATTTTTATTGAGTGTAAATAATTTCAAAAAAGATGACATTCAGGGCTGTGTATTTGCCGATAATTTTTACAATTTATTTTTCAATATTCGTCTCAACTACATATGCAGAACCCACAGTTTCTATCATCATAGAAAAGACAGCATACGAATATTGTGAAAAATTAGTCTACATTATTGAAGTGTCTGAAGTGACAGGAGATCCTGCAATTATTCACATTCGGGATGAAGTAGGAAAGGGGAGCAGTGCAATTCCCATTCCAATTGGAGGATTACAAAATTTAATTCCAGCAGCATTTCCATTTGAAAAAGAACAGTTTGCGCCAGGAAAATATTTTATCGATGTTGAGTATAATGGGATATCAGCCACTTCAGAATTTGAAATAGTTGATTCAGAGAACATTTGCATTCCAGGATTAATCAAACAATTTATCATGGGATGGATTAATGGGGAAATCCCAGATGGCTACTTTGTTGATGCAATACAAAAAAATGTTGATCCAAGATTAATCGATGTACCATTTCAGGTAAATGCAGAGAATATTTTGGAAATAAACATGCCAAGTTGGGTAAAAGAGAATGTAGGAGTTTGGTGGCTCAAAGATATGATTTCAGACAAAGATTTTGCTCAAGTGTTTAATTACCTATTTGATAAAAAAATTATAAAAGAAAAAATTGAAGACGATGGAATTTGAATAAGCATTCAATCATAACAATAATTGCAATAATCATTATCGTCATTCCGTTTGTCCATTCAGGGTTAAGCATAGTAGGAAACCAGCAATTAGAATACAGATGGGATAATCCAGGACAATTCAGTTTTTTTACAATGTCTAATTCAGGAGAAATAGAGTTTTGTAATACAATTCCATTTTGGACGAGTTTTCAAAAATTTGAAATTGCAACATTTTATGATACAAGGCACCTAGGATCATTTGTGGTAAATCCAACTACAATTAACCCACTATCATCAACAGTTCAGGGAGGAACTTTTTCATCTGATGAGATTACAAAAACTCAGCATAATTTTATGACACTTGATTTTGAGTTTGATGGGGGAGATATCAGACTAGACCCTAACAAATTCATCATAGTAATACGTGCAGATACTCCAATCATAGGAATAATTCCTTTCTCAACTACAACTCAAATGACAGGATTTGATTTTGATAGAGTTATGAATTCTGAAGATTTGACTTGCGATTAACTACTTTTGCTAGCTTTAGATACAATACCTAGAATTACTCCAACGATTCCAGCACCAATAAATGCGACAGCAAAGCCCATCATCAAGTCTTTGCCCAATCCCTTAGCAGATGAACCGGATGGTTTGGATGTTGAATCAAGGACACATGCTCCATCTTTGAGAATGGTTCCAGGACCACATCGTTCATCAAGAACACATGCTCCATCTTTGAGAATGGTTCCAGGACCACATTGGATTTTAGGAGTATCAACTACTGGTGTTTCTTTAACTGGTGGTTTCTCTACAGGTGTTTCTTTAACTGGTGGTTCTTCAGTAGGTGTTTCTTTAACTGGTGGTTCTTCAATAGGAGTTTCCTCTACAGGAGCAGTTTCAACAATACCAAATACACTGCCAATAATTTCTATATCTTCAGTTCCAAAAGGCACTTCAATATTCAATGTTCTGCTTTGAGATGATGTATTAGTTTCAGAAAATGTTGGTTCATCACCATCAGCCAAAATGATAAAGTCGTCATCTACCCCATCATAGATGGAATCAAAGAAAGTACGATCAAAAGTAATATCTAAAGTTCCACTGGAGCCAGTGACATCAACGGTTAGAATTAATGATATAAAATCAGTATCCGCTTCAATTGAATTAACAGTCATTCCAGTTGCATCATACTGAATATCAAAAGAATTTCCTTCCACATCTACAGATACTGTTTCGGCATATACCAATGCTGTAGAAATTATAGTAAACAAGATCAAGCCAAGAGAGATTTTCAATAAAGAGTCAATACTGGGCAAGCGAGTATATTTTTCCGAGTAGAGTTCCTTTA
>DATDAD010000015.1:0-99031 GCA_036525555.1 Candidatus Nitrosopumilus sp. | reverse complement strand
TACCATCTTCAACACTTTGTGCATATGCCTGAGACATAGCACCAGTTGCTGTGATAGATACTGCGGCTACAAGTAATAGAGCATACTTGTAGTTCCTAGAATTCATTAAATTAATCGAAATTGAAAATTATTTAAGCATTGAAGACTCCAAAGCATGCAAAAAAGTAACTTATTATATTTCAAGATATTCTGATAATAACATAAAAGAGGAATATTATGATAAAGGTGAGTAAATGAAAGTCAAATCAGATACAAAATTAGCAATTTTTGATACATTCAAGACAAAAGGTGATGATCTAACTGGAGAAGCAAATAGACAAAGAGCAATCATTGCAATTCTTGGAAGTAATGCAAATCCAGCACAAAAAACAAGGACAGGAATATCTCAAAAAATTGCAAAAAGCCATGATATTGCTTGGAAGAATATCTATTCAGGAATATTTCGAGATCTGGATGAAATCTTACTTCCGATGGGAATTGCCGAAGAAGGCGGAAGATTGCCTTTGAAAAGAGGTCCTAAAGCTCTACAAGAGAAAGGCATCCCATATTATCATTTGACAAAAAAAGGAATCTTGGTTGCACTTTCAATAACTGAAGTCAAAAACAAAGAAAGTCTTATCGAGGAATTTTTTTCAATTGCTGATCCCGATGAAAGAGAATTTGAAGGAATTCTATCTAGCTTAATGAAATCTAGTCCGAATTTCACTAATTCTATATTCCAGAAATACGTAAAGGGGTTTTGTGAGCATAAGATCAGTGAATTATTACCCTTTAATCTTTCAAAACTTGGTCAAATTTCGGATGAATCATTAATAATCCAAAAGGAGATTTTAAAGGCTTTTTTGAAATTTTCCAAGCAAGAAAAAGATGGGGCATTAAAATTTCTAGATATAATTAGTACGAATGAGTAATATCGCCAAACATTAAAATCGGTTACTAGTCAGGTTTTTTTAATGGGCAAAAATGTTTACGCATCTGTAAAGTCATACAGCCAAAGGGGAAAATTGCTAAAAAGGGCAGATTTTCAGACTCTAGCAGAATCAAGAGATCTTGAAGAACTTATGACTAGAATTAAAAATACAATTTATGGAGATGCGATTTCTGACGTTCAAAAGCCATACACTTCTCAGAACATTGAATCTAGTTTAAGAGGCCACTTAGCAGAAATGCATTATTCAATTGCAAAAACTGCAGGAGATTCAGATATTTTGGATGCATATTATATGAAATTCATTATTTCAAATTTGAAGCAAATTCTCAAGGGAAAGATATTAGGAAAATCTCAAGAAGAAATTGAGACTCACATTAATCTACGTGCAGAGGAATTAATCAAACAAAGAGATGTGATCATGAAAGCACTGGTTTCAAAAGATTTGGAGGAAACGGTTGCTAGTCTAAATTCAGTTCAGTTTGGTGATCAGATTTCAAAAGCAGCTTCATTGTACAACGAAACAAAAAATATTCAGATTTTTGACACATATTTTGATAAAATTTTATATCAACAATTAGGACGTGCTTTGAAAAATACCAGAGACAGAGAAGTGATAAAGATAGTTGGAATGGATGTTGATTTTTATAATCTGCTCAGTGTAATCAGAGGAAAATTCTGGGGATTGGATGATTCACAGATTGAAGATTTGATCGTAACACAAACTCCATCAGTACCAAAAGAATTGCTTTTGAGAATGATGTCAGCTGCAACGATCAGAGATGCATTTGTTGAATTGGCAAATACAAAATATAAAGATCTAATCCCAGATGTCGAAAATGAACTAGATGCTGTATCTCAATTTGAAAGATCATTTGAGATGGCACTTTACAATTCATCAGTAAGATCATTTACCAAAATGTTTAGTTTTGCCACAATCATAGGAATTACAAAATTAACGACTTTTGAGATAAGAAATTTGGCTGCAATCGCTTATGCGGTAGAGCAGAAAATTCCTACAGATATCACAATGTCAAAATTGATCATAGAAGAATAATTTTAAAATGATCAAATTTCCAAAGAAAAAACAAAATATCACTACAGAGACATTAATCAATACTATTTGGGTCAGTACATTTTTGGCAATGATTTTTTCAATACCTCCGTTAGGCATATTTTTAGGGATATATTTTGGAACAGGAAATCTTGCTATAGGTGCAGTGTTAGGATTTGCAATACATTTTGTCATTTTAGCATTTTCATCAAAAATTTCAAAATTTTTAACCCAAATTTTGAGCTAAACTATAAGTGATCACAGTTATAAAATAATTTATCATGATGGGGGATAGAGATTTTCGAAGTATTGTTGAAAATGCACTAGATTCTATTGGAAAAGAGTTAGAAATTGACATTGATTCAGCAGATATTCAAACAATACATCTACACGAGGTTGTCCATTGTCTAAGACGTTCATATTATGATAGGATTGATCCTCAAGAGGTTCAGCGGAGGGGATTCAATGAACTTCTTTCAGGGCTACTTAGAAAATTACAATATGGAAGCGACCCAAAAGAATTTGCTATTGAGGATATCAAACTGAAGGGTCAGGTGGACATGTTAATTGATGATTCAATCTTCTTATTCAGAGGAGCAACAAATGAGTTAGAAAATCCACAAGCAAATGATGTTCTTTATCTTAATGCATGCATGTGGATTTATGATAAGCCAGATGGAATTATTGTTTATATCACTGGAGATAGAAAAGAAACAACATTTTCAATCTCACGAAATAAAAAAATGTTTGAAGAAGTGATTAGAAGGGTTAGAGTTCTAAATGATCTTCTTAAAGAGCAAAAAACTCCTATCCTAGAGCCTTCCACTGAGTGCTCTGAATGCCAATATTATGAAAGATGTTTCATGAAAAAGAAGAATACTAAACAACTGGATCTTGCAGAAATGTTAGGGTTTGGTAACAAGAAAGATTAGTGAAAATTAGAAAAATGTTGTAAAGGAAAAATTCCTTTGTTTAATCTAGTGGTTCTGGATGTCCTTTACCACGAAGAGCGAAACACACTACTGCGAGTGCAATTGCGACTCCTGCTGCTGCGCCATATGCGGCCATACCTGCTTCTGCCATTTGATAAAAAACAATGAAACGGGCTTTTATAACTTTGCCAATATTTTTTCTCTAAAAACATAATATCATAATCTTAAGATTTTATGATACTATGGAGTTTGTTTTGTAAATTCAAAATTAAGTCTGTTCTCTTGACCACTAGTCATTGAACTTAGATTGTAAAATACAGTGCCAGAAACTCTCCAAGACTGATTATCATCTTGGAGTACTGCCCATAATTCCGAAGTATTTTCAGATCCTTTCAATTCAATAGTTTCCTTTAGAATTATCGAATTTTCACCAAGAAGGGTATAGTAATTTGATCCAAATTCAACCATCCCTGTAGGTCTGCTTCCAATTTCGCCACCCGAAATTTGTTCAGAGTCAGAATAACTTGTTTCAAATAATTGATAATCCATAGTTTGTACAATTACTGCTCTTGGATTAGGGTTAGAGATCTTAAATGCAATGTTGATTTTAGCTGATCTTTCTGTAACCCTCTCAACAGAAATATTATCCAATTCAATTTGAATTGCTTGAGCTTCTGGCTTATTTTGACTTCCAGTATTGTCTTGAGAAGGTATAACCATTGTAGGTCCCATAAAAAGAATTCCTCCCAAAATTAGAGCTAGAACTGCAACTGCAATACCAACAAAAATTTTAGGATTCATAGTTTTTCATTCCCTCTTGACATCTTAAATGTTGAGATAGTTATTATACCATTCTCGATAGAAAAAATTGTGCAATATTTTCAAGCGGTACAACAAGGAAAACAAAGAGCAAGTAAATCACAAATGAAGATGTTTGAAGTGGCAGGATTTGGTATGCTAACTTTGACAACTAAAAAAATTGATGGAAAATTTCATCCAGTAGGAGAAGAAGAATTTACCGCAGTAATCAGTTCTCCAGACGGTCATGTTGCAGTAATTGTTGATAAAGATGGTTTTACAAAGGCTCAATCCAAGGCTGTTAGTAAAGAAGAAGCCATATCAATTTACAAAAAACTCAGAGAAACTGGGATGTCAGAATATCCTGAAAATGAGATTCAAATTTGGTCTGAAGCAAGGCCTACTATTCAAAACGATACTCAATAACTATTTTGAAGAGAGGATAATTTCAGTACCAACATCGCCACCCTTTATTGCCTTTTCAATATTTTTTGGAGTGGCTTTTAGAATTCGCGTTTTGATTTTAGATCGTTCAATAATTTTTAGAGCTACAATATCCATCAAGTCATAGCCACCGGCTACAGAATCTTCATGAACTAACATATTTTTCAAATTTTTCAATTCAATTCGTTTAAATTTTTTGGCATTTTTGAATTTGTTTGGATCCCTATCATAAACTCCATCGACATCTGTAGCATTAAGGAATTGTTCGGCTTTTACTTTTTCTGCAATCAATGCAGCAGTACCATTTGTACTTTGACCAGGATGAAGACCTCCTGCTACTACAATCAATCCATCATCTACTGCATGCTTTACTTCTTGTAGAGTAGTTGGCGGATGAGAATATGCTTTATTTTTTAGAGCATAAATTAGTAATTTTGCATTTAATCTTGAAATTTCAATTCCTAATTCATCAAGAGTCGATTCATCAGCTCCAGAATATCTTGCATGGGAAATATAATGTCGTGCAATTGTTCCACCACCAGCAATAACAATTGGTTGGCAAATATTACTTATTTTTACTAAAAATGCAGCATAGTCTTTTAGGGCTTTGACATTGTCCATGCCAAAAATTTTACCTGATAATTTAATGACAATTCGTTTTTTCATTTTAGATCACCAATGATTGATTTTGCGGCAATTTCAACTTTTTTTCTGTTTTTCTGATGAGTGTATATTCTAAGTATGTTCATAAAGCCAGAAATAGCTGAAACTACGGGTATTTCAGAAATTGGCATCTCATTTGCAGATGATTTTCCATCTTCATTAGAAATCAAAACTATTGATTTTGACTCATGTTTTGATGGTGCAAGTGGAATGGATGGAGTAACTGAACTATCTACAAAAATTTCATCCTCGTCAATTTTTGATTTCTTAGAGAGATCTATTCTGAGTTCATCAGTACGTGTTTTTTTCAAATTTCTTTGACTTGTAAGTATTCTCTCAAAGACACATTTTAGTAATTTTCTATTTTGATAATCTTCAGCTAATTGCCTGGCTCGTTTTAGATTAGTAGATTTTGAGGAGATAAGAGATGATAGGACAAATTCATCAGTTAGTTTAACAAATTCATTTAGATTAAAAGATGTGAAACCAAATTCATCATCAGATAACCTTAGTGCTTGAATCAACATTACTTCCGCAGCACGTACAGTCTTATGAAAATATACTGCTTTGAACATTTGATATCTAGAATGCATCATTGATTCAAAAGAATACAATGCTGATCTTTCCAAAGCGAGTTTTTTATTATAAATATCAAGGGATTGTGTTATCCTTTTATGATCTATTTTAGCATGCTCAGCCCCTGTAAAATAACCATCTCTAAGCAAATAATCCATCATATCTGCACTCAAAGCCCCAGAAACAATTTCATTTAGATATTGAAATTTTGATTCTCCAAATGCAATTTTTGCTACTAGTTTTTTATCAAATCCAGTTTTTGATAATATATCACCAATCTCAGAGTTTAAAATAATTTTTTTACCGTAATCCTCATGTGAAATTTTTTTTTCTTGAATTATTTCTTCAAACAAATGGGAAAAAGGACCATGACCAATATCATGCAACAAACCTGCAAGACGTAAAATTTGAACATCGTCTGAATTTAGAAATCCTTTTTCATTTAACGCAAAGCCGGCTTGACTAGCAATATGCATAACTCCAAGAGAATGTTCAAATCTACTGTGTTGGGCTGAAGGATAAGTCAAGTGAGCACCAGATAGCTGTTTTATTCGTCTTAATCTTTGAAAAAGAGGGCTATCAATGATTGGAAGTTCATAATCATATACACGAATAAAGTCATGAATAGGATCTATGATATCAAGGTAGTTTTTTTTCATAGCCCAAGTTTCTTTGAAAATGTCTTTAGAATTTCTTCGTGAATTTCTAGTTTAGATTTTGATGCATCAATGATCTTCCAATGCTTCCTCTTTGCAGTAGTACGATAAATTTGAGATATTTTTCTTGAAAATTGTTTATTTTTTTCAAACTTGTCTCTTTTCATAATTTTACCCTTTTGATTTTGTGGAGATCTTGAAAAAGATTCTTTTTGCGTTACATCAAGTAGTATTACAAGATCAGCTTTTGGTAAGCCATCATCAAGGGTTTCAAGCCATTTTTGCTTCAAGCCATTTGCTAACCCATATACCAGGTTTGAATGATAGTATCTATTCATAATTAATACTGAATTTTTTTCTTCAGCTGCTAAAATTTCATCAAATTTTTCCCATCTATTTGCTGCCAAAAGACAGTGAATTACTTGAGGAGGAAATTTTCGTTTTCCATCAAGATATTTCCTAATTTCTTTACCTATCGGGGTATCATAATCAGGGAAATGAAATAGTTTAGTTTTGATCTTTTGTTTTTTCAAGGCTTTTTCTAACAAAGTTGATTGTGTTAATTTTCCTGCCTGGTCTCCTCCTTCAATAACAATAATCATAAGTTATCAAAACTGAGAAATTAATTGATTAAAAATCTATCAAAGTTTATATCCAAAAATTGAGCATGTAACACAAAATGGGACTTGTAAAAGAAGTAATCAAAGAAATTGGAAATAAATCAAGAGAATTTTATGAATTTATTTTACCGCCAATTGACATGTATCTTTATGATGATGATCTAAAAATTATAATCGATATTCCGGGATTTGCAAAAAAAGACATTGAATTATCTTTATCTGGAGATATTCTCTCTATCAATGCCAAAAAAATTATTGATGAAAAGGAATCCGAATTTCTGATTTCCAATCAAAGACCAAACATCATTGATAAAAAAATCAGACTTCCAATTGAGATTAAACAGGGTGAAGAAAAAATTAAATCTGCAAAATATGAAAACGGTATATTAACATTAATTATTCCTGTAATAAAAAAGGGAAAAGATATTCCTATAGAGTAATCTAATATTTTCGAAATAGTCCTGAAATTGTTATTACAATACCAGAAGTAATCATTCCAATAATTCCAAGTGATTCATTTGACTGATACAAAAATACAGACCCCATAAAAATTGCTGATGCAAAAATACTTCCACTTAGTAAAACCATTGGTTTTCTTTTTTTCATAAAAATTTGAGCTTGATCCATCAATTTTTGCATCTCAGGTCCTAAGCGAATTGCGGAATCAATTGATTTTGTAAAATTATCAAAAGAAATTTTTAATTCTTGTACATATGCCTGTGAGATAAGATTTTCTTCTTCAAGAATATTTTTTAAAACTTTAACAAATTTAAAATCAACATGATGTGTTTTGTAAATTCCCTCAATAATAGATGCCATTCTCATGTATAGCGCTAAATTTTTTGGCAATACGAATGGAAATTTGCTCATAGTTTGGTTTGCAAGCTCCATTAAACTTTGTACTTCCATTTCATCAGGTTTGTTTCCATGCATTGCACGAATGGATAGTTCAATTCCTTTTTCAATTACAGATCTATTATATCCAGGAGTAAGCATTGAAAGTTCACTCATCGCATTAACTACTCTTGGAGGATTTCTTTCAACTAACGCAAGATAAAGTCGAATTAACTTGAATCTTGTTTCATTGTTTAATCGCCCAACCATTCCGTAATCGTACAAAATGAGTTTTCCATCATCAGTGACTGATATATTACCTGGGTGTGGATCAGCATGAAAAATAGAATGTTTGAGAAGCATTGTAAAAAATACCGTATGTACATTTATCACTAGTTGTTCTCTATCGATACCCTGTTCATCTAGAGCTTGCACATTTGTTACTTTAATTCCCGGCAGATATTCCATGGTAAGTACATTTTTTGATGATAAATCATCATAAACAGATGGTACGACAACTTTATTCGAATCTGCCATATCATTTTTGATTGTTTTGAGATTTTGTAATTCATTAGTATAATCCATTTCTTCATAAATTGTCTCAATAAATTGAGATAGCATTGCATTAGCAGAATAGCGTAAGTTAGGATCAACGAATCTTAATGCTAGTGGAAGAATTTTTTTTAAAACTTTGAGATCTTCGGCGACAATTTTTTCAATTCCTGGTCTCTTTACTTTTACAACTATTTGTTGGCCTGAAACAGTTCCACGATAAACTTGACCTAATGAAGCACCTGAAATAGAATTAGGATCAATCTCATCAAATTTTTCATTAATTGGTCCAAGTTCTTTTTCAATTATTGGTTTTACTTGATCGAAAGGAGCAGGCGGTACACTATCTTGAAGTTTTGAGAGTTCTTCCAAATATGGTTGAGGTAAGATATCTGCTCTTGAAGAAAGCCATTGTCCTAGTTTAATGTAAACAGGTCCTAATGAAATGAAAGTATCAAGGACTTTACGTGCATTTTTTCTAAACTGTTCAGAATCAATTTGATTTTTTTCTTGATTAATCCATTTTTTTCTATCTTTGCGTAGTGCAAAAATAGACGGTAGAAGCTTAACGAGTACTTGAATTGTTCTAACAGTAGACATTGCATTTACTCCAAATAATTTTTAATTTTTTTAGTAGCCATGTATCCAACATATCCAGAAACTATTGATGAGAATAAACCAGAAGTTACAATTGATTTTTTTGAATTTTTATTCATCATTTTTTTTGCAATTTCTGAGCCTCCAAAAATTGCACATGCAAGTCCAATCAAAACTTCAGGCGCATCATAAACCAAATGTCCTATTGGGTCTTTTCTAGGATCTATTTTGTCATTATGAACTAAAAATTTGTCATCATATTCTCTAATGTGTAAATTACCATAGCGATATTGTTTTTGTGCTCCATTTTTTTGTCCAAGGAATGTTTCTTCAGCGTCTTCTAGCATGAATTCACGTAATTCCTTTGGGACTTCAATTTCATCCCCAGGCATAATCGCATGATCAAGTAATTGCTTATAATCTTACTCTATACATTGTGAATAGGCTAATGCCATAAACGAATTTTATTGTGATGACTAGATGAAGATATTATAAAATAATATTTAGATCTCACTGATAATTTTTACGAATTGATTTTAGAAAAATATAATTTTAAACTAAATATTTAGGAAGAGTCTTATTTTAAAAAAATTAATATTGTTTATCTGGGCAGATTCGAAATCATTTTAGTTGATTTTTTGTAAACATTACAAAACTAATTGAAAATGCAATTAACATTGCAACTCCTGTAACATATGCATAGTTAAACCCGATACCAGAATGATTTTCTTGATGATAGTAATTAATCAAAAAAGTAACAATTAACAAAACTAGTCCAACAACGGTTAATTTTTGATGTATTTCCAATAATCACAAAATTGTAAGTAACTATATGAATTTAGGAAGATTATCTTTTAACTCACAGCAAGGGTGTTGTGATAAATCCTACAATACTACCTGCTAGAAATAAAAATATGCCTTTTGCCATACCTAGTAATATTTCCTTAAGATGTGATATAATGATGATGTAAATTTCCCAAAAATGGAAATCAGAATTTATTATGGACTAGATTCCATTTGAGACAATTTTGTGATTACTTGTTCCAATTCTTCTTTATTTTCTTTAATTACCCGTTTTATTATTTCGATTTCTTCATTAATCTGATCAAGGTGAACATCATCAGAATTTTTGATTTGCTCTTCAAGATCTTTTAGTACCTGTTGATTGTATTGGTTAATTTTTTCCAATTCATTTTTGTATTTCTCCAATTTTTCATATTGGTTGGAAATTTCAGGAACATCAATGTATTCTTGAGATGTTAGGAAACCCAAAGAAATTACTATACTTCCTATAGACAAAACTGCAATGAGAATGATGATAGTTAATCTCAATTTTAATCCCTATTTCTCCATTTTAGATTTAAAATTATATAATTAATTTGCCTCAATTGTAGGTTTTTTACGCCTACGAATTATGTAAATTGCAGCTCCTACAATCAAAATGATTGGTATTATTATCATTGTAGGATCAGTTGTATCATCATCATCCAATGGCTTAACAATAGTAATTATTTGATCTTGAGTTAGAAATATCTCGTCTCTAGTACTATCCTTGTATCTAACTGTAATTGTAATCTCATGTTCACCATATCTTGGTTCATCTTCAAATTCTATTGGAACATTAAATGGTACAGGTGCATCAACTTCAATTTCATCAATAAATTGGGTACTTGGTTTAATATTAGAATCACCTTTTGGTTCAATAGAAACAAAACCAAATAATCCATCTTCATTTCCTTCATTAATAATTTCACCAATTACCATTTGTGTTCCAGATAATTCTATCACATCAACATTAAAGATTTTTAAATCAATTAATCCCTTGATGTAAAAATCAACTATTTTTGAAATGGTATCAAGATCTCCATGTGCATTATAATATGAAATAGATAATGGAATTCTTAAAGTGTCACCCTTTAATGATTCAGGAACATAGACAGTGGCAGTAAGATATCTTACAGATTTTGGATTAATGTTTCCAATGTCCCAGCTTGATTCTAAAATTACAACGTTTTCAACATTAGTAGTTGATGATGAAGTGGATGCCAATTCTGTAGACGTATTTGTTGCAACAATGTCTACACCGGAAATTGGTGCAGTACCATCATTAGCAATCTCAATAACTACATTATTGGTCGTTAAAGATGTAAGAAAAGGATTTTGTGCTTTAACGTTTATCACACTATCTCCAGTGACCTTAAAATCAAAATCAGCAAATGCTGTTCGAACTCCAGACTCCCTTAATCTAGAATAATCAACTTTTACAGTTCCTGGATATTGTTGAATCTTGACATTTTGATCAATATTTACAAAAAATGTAATGTGAAAATTTTCCCCTGCTAATGAATTTGAGTCACTGTCAGCACGAATAATTGAGCCTGGACCATCAGATGCTGAAAAACCCATAGGTAAAGATAGTTGGCCTCGAATTCCTGTGATATCCTGAGTTCCAACATTTGCAAATACTACTGTAAAGGGGACATTTCCATCACCTGCTTCAATCTCAATTTTTTCATCAATTGTACCAAAATATGCGTCTAAAAATTTCACATCTCCAAAATCTCTTTCAAATGGTGATTGGCCAAATCCACCTGAAGTGATTTGTGCATAAGAATTATCAAAAATAAGTGATAAAAATCCAATTAAAAATAATGATAAAATAATTTTAGAATTCATTATGTAATAATCTCCATTTCTGGTGGTTGATCACCTTCAAATGCCTTACCATCTTTAATTGTAATTACTCTATCAACATCACCAAAATGTTCTTTATCGTGTGTGACAACAATGAATGTTTGATTAAGTTTTTTGGCCATCGATTTCATTAATTCTACTATAGTTTGAGACGTTACTGAATCAAGATTACCAGTTGGTTCGTCTGCTAATACTATTGAAGGTTTGTTGATCAATCCTCTTGCAATAGCGACTCTTTGAGCTTGTCCCCCAGATATTTTATTTGCACGTTTATTAATTTGATCTTCCAGTCCAACTGCTTTTAGTAAATCCTTTGCATCTTTTTCAGTAGTAGTATATGTTCCCGCAATCTGAATCGGAAGTAATACATTTTCTAAAACTGAAAGATCAGTAAGTAAATTAGAAAATTGAAAAATAAATCCTAATTTTTTATTTCTAAATGAGGAAATTTGATCATCTCCAAGTGACGTTGTGTTAGTACCATCAATGAAAATTTTTCCATTACTAGGGGAATCTAATAATCCAATCATGTTTAGTAATGTAGATTTACCAGAACCTGAACTTCCAACAATTAATACAAATTCTCCTTTTTTAATTGAAAATGAAACATTGTCAAGTGCTTTTACTTGATTTTCGCCTTCTCCGTAAATTTTACTGAGATTATTTATTTCAAGCACGTTAGACAGTTCTCATCGCCTCCACAGGTAACAATTTTGTAGCTCTATACGATGGGTATAGAGATGCAATAATAGCCAAAATAAATGAAGTTAAGGCAGTCTGAATGATTTTTTCCCAATTATAACTTACTTCTAGAGGAAGACTGTTGTTAAATGACATTTTTGTCTCTTTTGCGTAGACAGTATATCCCAATCCTGCAGCTGTTCCTACACCAGCTCCAATTGCTCCAATAATCATACCTTGGAAAATAAAAATAATTAGAATGTCTTTTCTTTTTGCTCCAATTGCCCTCATTACACCAATTTCTTTTGTTTTTCCATTTACTAACATCATCTGAATTGTAACAATTGCAAATGCAGATGACATCATTCCAAAGTATCCAATCATGTTAATCATTGCTATACCGGATCTAAATCCAGCAAGTTGTTGCTCTGCTGATTCTTCTATAGTTTCTGCAAGAAAATCATCATTTGGAAACGAACGTAAAAAGAATTCTTTTACTTCAAATGCTTTAGAAGGATCATTTAGTTTTACCATAAATGAGCCGGTATCTCCAGGTCTATTCATCATATCACGCAAAGTATCAATATGTACAACTCCGGTGTAATCAAATCCTTGGCCTCCAGGTGATTTTGCAATTCCAGAAACAGTTAACCTCCTAATTTGATCTTGGCCCCATCTATCAACTACAAGAACTTTAACACTATCTCCTACTTGAGCTCCACCAAGATCTTCTGCCACAGAGGTCCCCAATACGATTGAGTTTCTTGAAAACACATAGCTTCCTTCAGAAACAGTTTCATGTACAGTTGATGCTAAAATATCACGAAATGGATCGACGCCAACTATTGGTACTCTAGTTTCTTGAATTAATTTACCATTTTTAGTCATATTCATTTCAGCCGTCGATGAAAGCCGAGGTGTCGCCGCATCAACATATGGAATTCTTTCAAACCAATTTACAATCGATAAATCAGATTTGTCTATAAAATCGGCTTCATCAGTTACAAGAATATCTCCATTTCTGTAATCACTGATGTCTCTAACTATTGCATCGAATAATCCTTGAAAAATTACAAAGTTTACATGAATTACTAAAATTCCAATTGTTACAGCTAATACTGCTCCAATCAAACTGCCTTTTTTATTGAATAGCATACGTTTTGCCAGTTTCAATCGATAATCCATGAAATAAGTAAAATAGTCTAATATTTAATGTCTATTATGTATAGTGCTAACAGTATAGACAATTTTATATCACATTAGTAATTTCTATACATTAGTGAGTCAATAAAGGTGATATAATGGACAATTTAGATATGAAAATTCTTACTAGATTATTAAATAATTGTAGAGAATCTGACAGGCAAATAGGCATAAAATTAGGAATTTCCGGGGGTGCAGTAAGAGCCAGAATTAGAAAAATGCAGGCAAAGGGGATTATTGAAGAATTTTTTATCAAAGTTGAACCACCTGTTTTGGGTTATGGTGTCCTGTACTTTGTGGTCTCAGGTGAAAATATCAAAGAAATTTTAGAGCAAGCAAGCCTTGTTGGTGAACCATATTTTGTAGTCCCATGTGTTGGGGGAATAACAGTTTGTGGCATATCCGTAAAAGAGAACATGGAGCAAAAAATAGAACTGACAAAGAAATTAATGAAAGATGTCAGAGTTTTATCAATATTTGAAGCAGAGAATCCAGGATACATTTCAAATCTTACAAAAACAGATTTAGAAATTTTAGAAGAGTTGATAAAAGATCCTAGACAAAAAATAGAACAAATTGCAAAAAATACAAAAATGTCAACAAAAACAATAACAAGATGTATTGAGAAATTGCATGAAAATGAAGGAATTCAATTCACACTAGTATACGATCCTAAAAAAATTGAAAATTTCATTCCCCATGCAATATTAACTTGGATAGAAGGAGATTTGAAAAAAACTTTAGAAAATCTTAATGATTCATTTTCTGAATCATACTTGCAAATTCCATTTATAGCAAAAAATCAAATTGTTCTCTTTATGTATAGTAATAATATTTACAAAATGGATGAATTAACACAAAAAGTTAGAAATATTCAAAATGTAAAAACAGCTGATTTATTCATTCCAAAAAAGATCTCATTTTATGTAAAATGGATTGAAAAAGCCATTAATGATTTCAAAAAATCTCCAAAATTACATTTAACATATCAAACAAATTAAATAAGAATAATTTCCAACTTTCTATATGAAAGAAACAAAGATCTATGAAGGAAAAATTTTAGGTCTCAGTGTTTATAATGGAAAAATAGAAGGGAGGGAAGTCAAACGAGAAGTAATTAAACATAGAGGTGCTGCAGCAATGCTTGCTTTTGATGAAGAAAAAAAAGTAATTCTAGTCAAACAACATAGATTTCCACATGGTTATGTTTTAGAAATTCCTGCAGGTACACTAGAAAAGAAAGAAGAGCCAATAAAATGTGCATTTAGAGAGTTGGAGGAAGAAACGGGCTATAGAGCAAAAAAAATGACTCCTCTCATTACATACTATCCATCAATCGGGTATAATTCAGAGATAATTCATTGTTTTGTAGCCTCAGGATTAAAGAAAATATCTGATTTGAAACTTGATGATGATGAAATATTATCAGTAGTAAAAATGGATTTCAAAAAAGTTCTATCAATGATCAAGTCAGGTAAAATACAAGATTCGAAAACAATATGTGCAATTTTGTCATATGCTTCAAAGAATAAAGTATACTAATCATTGATTATAGATAGGCTGTACAAGATCTGCAACGTCAGCCCAAGACTGTGCAATTCTTTCAAACATGTATAGCAGATCTAGAAAATCTAATGGAATTTGTTTTTTATTTCCTAATGAAGTTCGTAATAAACTAAGTTTTTTTTCATATTGTTTATGCATAGATATAGCTTCAATAGCTAATAGTCTATCAGGCTTTGTAAATGCATTAATAGATTTTTCAGCAACTTTATTAAAATCTCTTACTACATCATAGATTTTTTTTGAATATTCTTCGGATAAAGAAAAATTGAAGATAAAATCAGATAGTTCGACAATAGAATCACCTGCATTTTCAAGAACATTTGCTGCAACTCTATAATCTAATACATCAATATTTTCTAAATTAAATACATTGGCCAATCTCTTGTCAACTAAGGTGCTTCGGATTAAACGTACAAGTAAGAAATATTGTCTGTTTACTTCAACATCACGTTTTGATAATGTTTGTAAATTTGATTTGTCATCTGAAATTAATCCGTTTAATACATCATCATACATTCCTAGTGCAATAGAACTCATTCGTTTCAGAATTTTTGCAGGATTGAGAGTTGTTGCATCCAAGAGAAACTGCATGTTAATATGAGATGCATCTTCTTCAATTATTTCCATACCAACTAGGCGTCTCATTGAATTACGAATATCTTCTCTATCTTTACCAGGAATAATTGATTTCGAATTAATTATTATGATATCATAACCTAAAAGATAAGCTCCTGTGATGTTAGCCACAATATTTTCTTCTTTAGGCAACGGATAAGAAATTACAAGTTCTTTTGTGGGCCTTGTTTCTTTATTTGCAGATATCGAAATGCTGTCTTGACCAGTTTCAATTTCAACTTGACTACTTTTATCCAAATTATTTGCGTCAACCCATTCCTTAGGTAATGATACTAAGATACTACTTCCAATTCTTTGTAGGCGTCGAATAAATTTAGTCAATTTATACTAGTATAATTAATTTAAGCCATATTCTTATATTTTGTGTAAAGTTTAAACTCAGATCAATGGAGGCTACAGCATTTTGCCCTGCACATATCACAGGTTTTTTCAAAGCCCATTTAGAAGACAAACATAGCAATTTAGAGAATTTAGGCTCCATGGGAGCAGGCTTTTCAATAAAAGAGGGAGTTACTACTACAGTTAAAGTTCAACCAAAAGACAATCAAGAATCAAATTTTAAAATTACAACAAAAGGATATCAAGCAGACAAAACTGATGTTTCACAATATGTGTTAAATGAATTTTTAAAACTTGGGGAATTTTCAACAAAGTTTTTTGATATCAAACACGTAATATCAATCCCCGTTGGATATGGCCTGGGATCTAGCAGTGCAGTTGCATTATCATTATCATTTGCATTAGATCAAGCTCTTAATACAAAATTAAATAAAACAATGATTGGGCAAATTGCTCATAATGCAGAAGTAAGTTGTAAAACGGGGTTAGGAGATGTTTTAGCATCATATTATGGTGGATTTGAAATCCGTATTAAACCAGGTGCACCAGGAATAGGCGAAGTTAAAAAAATTACTACAGATAAAATTTCTGTAATCATGATTTGTTTTTCTCCAATATCTACAAATAAATTCATCAAAGAACGTTTATCTCAAATTAATGGACTAGGAGGGAAAATGGTAAACAAATTATTAGAATCAAAAAATTATGAACATTTTCAAGATATGTCTTTAGAATTTGCAAAATATGTAGATGTTATGACTCCAAGAATGGAAAAAATTGTTGGAGAGCTATCTGAAAATAATATAAAATGTGGAATCGCATTTTTTGGTGAAACAATTTTTTCAATGATTCCACAAAAAGCAGAAGCTAAAGTTTTAGAAATATTGCAGAAATATAGTAATGATGGAATAATTATTAAATCAGAATTAGATGATATTGGAGCAAGAGTTCTAAATAACTAATTAGAAGTCATGTCTTTAATTCCTAAATCCCATCCAAGAGCTAAATCACTATTAATTCGTGAAAAACTCGTTGATGGATTTGATAACGGATTAGTTGCAAAAGAAGGTCTTTTAGCGCAAGGTAGGGGAGAAGCTTTTGATTATCTTTTAGGAGAAAAAACAGGCAAGGCTGCTATGCAGGCAATTAGGGCTGCAGCAGCACAATTACTCTTAGCAGAAATGCCTGTAATCTCTGTAAATGGCAATATTGCAGCATTATGCCCAAAACAGATTGTAACACTTTCTAAGCATGTTAAAGCAAAACTAGAGGTAAATCTATTCTATTCAAATGAAAAAAGAAAACAAGCAATCATCAAAACTCTCAAAAAAAATGGTGCAAAAGAAATTCTAGGTTCAAAAATTACTTCCTCAAAAAAACTTCCAGGTATTGATTCAGCAAGAAGGATTGTAGACAAGGATGGAATTTTTGTAGCAGATGTAGTGGTAGTTCCATTAGAAGATGGGGATAGAACGATGGCACTTAGAAAGGCAGGAAAAACAGTCATTACGTTTGATCTTAATCCTCTCTCTAGGACTTCAGAAACCGCAAACATTACAATTGTAGATAATGTAACACGAGCAATTGATTTGTTGATTATAGAATCAAAAAAATTATCAAAAAAGAACCAAAAAACTCTTCAAAAAATTATCAGTGATTTTGACAATAAAAAAAATCTTAGGGACAGTGTTATTCAAATAAAAAATAATTTAGCAAGGAGAGCCAAAATTGCATAAAACTGTTCAAGATATAATAAAGATGAAAAAAGATAAAAAGAAAATTTCTGTGATTACAAGTTATGATTATACTTTAGCCTCATTGTGTGATAAAGCAGGAATTGATGTATTGTTAGTTGGTGATAGTGCTGGAATGGTAATGCTTGGATATGAAAATACAATTCCTGTAACTATGGATCAAATGTGTATGTTTACGGAGGCAGTAAGTAGAGCAAGAAAAGATTCTCTATTGGTATCAGACTTACCTTTCATGTCGTATCAAGCAAGTATTGAAGATGCAATTAAGAATTCTGGTAGATTGATCAAAGCAGGAGCAGATGCCGTAAAACTGGAAGGAGGTTCAATTATGGCCGAAACAATTAGTGCAATAGTGGATGTTGGAATTCCTGTAATGGGGCATATTGGATTGCAGCCTCAAACTACAATGCTATCAGAAGGCTACAAAGTTCAGGGTAAAACTAAAGATACCGCAATGAAGCTGATTGAGGATGCAAAAGAACTTGAAGATGCAGGAGTGTTCAGTATCGCTTTGGAAATGGTTAGTCATGAAGTTGCACAAATTATTTGTGAAACAGTCAATATTCCTGTAATTGGGATTGGTTCAGGAGTAAATTGTGATGGTCAAGTACTCGTTGTTCAAGATTTGTTAGGCATGTATGATAAAATCAAACCAAAATTTGTTAAAAGATACATGAATTTGTCTGAGGATATTGTAAAATCACTTGAAGATTACAAAAAAGATGTAGAATCAGGAGCATTTCCTACAAAAGAAAACTCATTTTCTATGAATGAAGAAGAACTAAAGAAATTACGTGAACAAATTGGTAGATAAAAAGAAAATCAAGAAAAAAGATCATCCATCTTTAGACATAGTCAATTCACATGGAGTAGAATTATCTGGGAAAAAAATTGTACTTTGTGTAGCAGGAAGCGTGGCAGCATACAAGGCAATTGAGCTTGCAAGATTACTTATGAGACATGGTGCAGATGTGAAATGTGTTACAAGTAATGCAGTTACAAAATTAATTCAACCAGAATATTTCAAGTGGGCTACAGGTAATGAAGTAATAACAAAACTTACTGGCGAATTAGAGCATATACGATTAGCAGATTACAATCGATCAGATTTGATAATTGTATATCCTGCAACTGCAAATACATTAGGAAAATTAGCCAACGGTATTGATGATACACCGGTATCAACAGTACTTACAGTAGGATTTGGATCAAAAATTCCTATTTTGATGTGTCTTGCTATGCATGCATCGATGTATGAGAATTCAGCTGTTAAGAAGAATATAAAATTTTTAAAAAACAAAATTGAATTATTGTCTCCAAAAATGATAGAAGGGAAAGCAAAATCCCCTGAACCTGAAGATGTTTTAGAAAATGTATTAAAGAGATTTGGATTTACATCAATATTAAAAAATAAAAAAGTGCTGATGACTGCAGGACCTACAATAGAATACATTGATCCTGTTAGAATAATTACAAATCAGAGTTCTGGAAAAACAGGATCTCTTTTAGCATCTGAATTGATTTCTGCAGGGGCTAAAGTAACTTTGGTTTATGGTCCTGCTAGTGAAGAGCCACCAGCTGGCGCCAAAATAATCAATGTTGCAACAAATAAAGAAATGTTTGATGAGGTAAAAAAAGAGCTAAAGAAAAAATACGATATTGTAATTATGGCAGCAGCGGCTTCTGATTATACACCACAAAATATATCAAAATCCAAGATAAAAAGTGACAAAAAATCACTTGTAATTAGGCTCAAAAAGGCTCCAAAAATAATTGATCAGGTAAAAAAATTGCAAAAAGATACACTTCTAATTGGATTCAAGGCAGAAACCAATATGACAAAAAATGCATTAATCAAATCTGCTCAGAAAAAGATGAAGGATTCTGGTGCAGATATAATTATTGCAAATGATATTGGTGAAAGATATCAAAAAAATCCAAACTATAATCAGGTATTTTTTGTAGATGACAAAAATATAACTACATCTGGTTGGAAGAGAAAAGAAAAAGTTGTAAAATTTATCAGAAAAGAAATTGAAAAGACATTGAAATGAAAAATTCAGATATAAAGAAATTGATCTCGCAATACAAAGATACTATCATTAGACAAAAAAAGAAAAATGCAGACGGCTTTAGATTATCTGAAAAACTCAAAGAGATAGAACATAGATACTATCATGAGACAGGAAGAACATTAAAATCAGATTTGGAGGATTCTAAAGAAAATTGAAGCAATCTGAATACAAAAAACGAAATATGTCAATTTGGAATGAGGTCGCACCTAGATACCATAAAAGATGGGCTTCTGAAGATAAAGGACCATTTGCAAGTACAAAAAAGCTAGTAGATTTACTGGGGGTAAAAAAAGGAAACAAAGTACTTGATGTTGCATGTGGAACAGGGGTTGTCACCAAAAAATTAACTCAAAAAGTTGGTAAAACAGGATTTGTAATTGGTGCAGATACTTCTGTTACTGCAATTAAGATTGCAAAAAAATGGAACAAAAAAACATCTAATTTATTTTTTGTAAATGTCGATGCTGAAAATTTATCATTTAAAGAAAAGTTTGACATAATTACATGCCAATATGCATTGTTTTTTTTTCCAAATGCCTCAAAGGCGCTAAAAAATATGAAAAAAAGTCTCAAAGAATCAGGCAAATTAGGCATATCTGTGCATGGCCATAAAGATAGGGTTCCATATTTTGGAAATATTTTGGATGCTGTAACTCAATTTATTCCA
Organism: Candidatus Nitrosopumilus sp.; assembly: GCA_036525555.1. Lineage (GTDB taxonomy): Archaea > Thermoproteota > Nitrososphaeria > Nitrososphaerales > Nitrosopumilaceae > Nitrosopumilus. The sequence goes on along the minus strand of DATDAD010000015.1, from coordinate 78,762 downwards.
GAATATATTCCACCAGGGACTCCTGATTTGGATAGATATGGTACAAAAAAAACATTAGAAGAGGAGATAAAAAAGGCTGGATTTTCTAATGTCATAGTTAAAAATTATAATTTTAAGTATAGTCCAGGTAGTTTTGATGATTATTGGGGAAATTATCTCAAATATGTTGCAAAACCAATTAAGGAAAAATTAAATTCACTTGAAAAATCACAAAGGAAAGAACTCAAAGAAATGATTAGGGAAAATACAAAACCACACACAAAAAGAAATGGAATAATACAATTTCCTTGGGAAGTTTTAATTTTAACAGCAAAATACTAGAAATTAAGAGAAATGACCAAAGACAAGAAAAAGAAAGAAGACAAACCAAAAAAGACAGGTTTAAAGGCATTTCTTAAAAAAAGAGCACCATTTTATCTTGCAGCCGTTGCATTAATTATAATTTCAGCTCAAAGTGTATTATCAGAGAAAAATTTTGAGAACAGTTTACCAGAATTATCAGGAGAAGAACAAGTAGCACTAGATACTTTGTTGAACTACAATGCAGGAGTAGAGTCTAAACTGACTGTAAAAGAAGTCATAAAAAACCAAATAGATGACGAATATCCAGATGAAAAGATCTACGAACACAAGAAAACCGTTCTAGATTTGTCAATTACAAATGTAAATTCAGATGAATACAATGTAATTTTGAATTTCAAATCATACAAAGGACAAATGAATTTTGATTGGAATATTGATGTAGAGTCTCAAGAAATTACATCAAACAATCCAGAGTCAAAGCACATTATTGATGTTGTAACCTTTTCCTAGGCTCAAATTGTAACTAGATCTTTAGTAAATTTGTGCATTATAATTGGTCTGTCTTTTACAATAAGTGAATCTTCTATTCTAATTCCAAATTTATTTTCAATATAGATTCCAGGTTCTACAGTAATTGCCATGTTATCTTTTAATTTTGTGTTACTCCTGTAAGAAACTGTTGGTAGCTCATGCACTTCTAATCCAATTCCATGACCTGTTGAATGTATAAAATATTTACCAAAATTTTTATCTTCAATGTATTTTCTACATGCAGAATCTACATCTTTGCAATCAATATTTGGTTTAACTGCTTTTAGTCCAAGTTTTTGAGATTCTTTTACAATTTCATATGCTTCATTTGCTTGTGATGAAATTTTTCCAATTGCAAATGTCCTTGTTGCATCAGATACATATCCTTTGTATCTTAATGTAAGATCAGTAACTACAAGATCACCCTTTTTGAATTTCCTATTAGTAACTTGTGCATGTGGAAGTGCTCCATTTGGACCTCCAGCAATAATTAATGGGTTAAGTGTAGATTTGTATCCTGTATCAAACATTTCTTGTTCCATCGCATATGTCATGAGAATTGTTTGTAATTCAGATTCTTTTTGGCCTACTTTCATATTATTTGAGCAAATTTGGAACATTTCATCTATGATCTTTGATCCTTTCTTGAGAATTCGTATTTCTTTTTCATCTTTGATTATACGAGCATTGTAAAATGGTTCAGTGGATGATTTTATTTTTGGAACTGATTTTTTAAGAGACATCATGATAGAATAATTTTGGCAGTCCGTACAGACCCGATTTTTTTTAATTTTTTTAATTACCGAAGTAATCAAACCTTCACCACGTTCGGCAGTTATAACATCACAATCTTCAGATTCTTCTTTTGCCCTTCCAACTTCAAGTTCAGGGGCAATAATAGTAGTCTTTCCATTTTTTTCAAGTAATCCAATAGCCTCACCCCAAAATCCAGTCATGTAAAATAGATTTTCAGGCTCAAATGTGACCAGTGTATCACAATCGATCTTTTGAGCATATTTTAGAAGATTCTTTCTACGTTGCTTCATACAGAAATATTTCTAATTCTCAATTTATGTATGATGTAAAGTTTGTATATGGAAAATTGAGCTAGATCGCAATGGTGGAAGAAAAACAGAAGAAAAAAGTGGTTGCATTACTTTCTGGGGGGCTAGATAGTCAACTTGCAGTAAGAATGATGCAAGAACAAGGTTTTGATGTTTCAGCTGTTGCAATTAAAACTCCATTTTGTGATTTTGATTGTGGAAGAGGATGTGGATTTGAGATTAGAGAAAGAGCAGATGATCTTAATGTGAATTTAAAAACAGTTTATCTTGGTGATGAGTATATTGAGATGCTAAAACATCCTAAACATGGAATTGGTGCTGGATTTAATCCGTGTGTAGATTGTAGAACAATGATGTTTGATGCAGCAAAAAAACACATGGAAGAGATTGGAGCAGAATTTATTATTTCAGGGGAAGTACTAGGTCAGCGTCCAATGAGTCAACATGCACCAGCATTACATATTATTGAAAATGAATCTAATTTGAAGGGGAAAATTGTTAGGCCATTATCTGCCGGATTATTACCACCATCAGATGCTGAAAAAGATGGTTTGATTAAAAGAGAAAATCTTGGGATGATTAGAGGAAGACAAAGAAAAATTCAAATGAAAATGGCTAAAGAATATGGAATTGAAAATCCACCAAATGCAGGAGGTGGTTGCTTGTTAACAGAGCCACAATTTGGAATTAAAGCTAAAGATTTGTTCGATCACGTTGAAACTCCATCAATTAATGAAATTGATTTACTAAAAATTGGAAGACATTTCAGATTAGATGAAGAAACGAAATTTGTTGTTGGTAGAAACAAAGATGAAAATGAAATGATAAAGGCATTAGCTTTGCCAGGAGATATTTTACTTGAAGTTAAAGATTATGTGGGACCAGTCTCAATTTTACGTGGTAAGAATGCAAAATCTCATGTGCAATTTGCATCATCAGTAACTTTAAGATATTCTGATGCACCAAAAACTGAACAGAGTGTTGTTTCTGTTAAAAATGGAGATTCAACACAAGAAATTAGTTCAGAATGTGCAGAAGAACAATCTTACATTAATTTTAGAATGTAGGCGTGAAATTTTTTAAAAATTAGTGTAAACTAAGGAAGAGTTTTTGAGGAAGTAGATCTCATTTTCAACAAGGATGCAAAAACAAGAAAATCCCACATATCTAAAGGCCATAACAATTCGTGACATTAGTGATGTTCATTCTATCAAAGAGGATATCAAAAAAGACATGATTTTAATTCTAAGAGTTACGCCATTGGCACAAAAAGATGTGGAGCAACTTCGTAAAGTTGTAGAAGAGTTATACTCCATTGCAAAAGCTGCAGATGCAGAAATTGCAAGATTGGGTGAAGAAAGAATTATTGTTGCTCCATCAAGTATAAAGATCTGGAAACCAGAATACGATCTAAAATAATTTTATTGCTTCTTGAACTTGTGGGTAATGTGCAGGCACTTTGTACATTCGTCTAATATTCATTGCAAGGTTTTCGGATTTCTTACGTTCACCATGATTGACTAATACACGACGAAGTTTTGGTCTGAGTCGTTGTACAAATGACATTAATTGATTATAATCACTATGGCCACTGAATCCATCTAATTTTTCTACACCACAATTTATTGAGACAACTTCAACTTTACCTTCTTTACCTAACATTGTTGCTTGTTTTGAACCATCAAGAACTCTTCTTCCCAAAGTTCCATTTACTTGATATGAAACGAATAGAACTTTGTTCTTTTTATCAGGTGCAATATTTTTGAAATATTCTAAAACAGGTCCTCCTTCTAGCATTCCAGATGTTGCCAAGATTATACATGGAGAGTTATCTCTCATGGGTTCTTCTCTAGCATCTGCATGTTCAATGTTAGTAAAATATTCTGAATCAAATGGATTATCATCAGTTTCCAGAATCTTTTGTTTTAGTTCTCTTGCAAGGTATTCAGGATATGATTCATGTATTGCTGATGCTTCTGAGATCATTCCTTCAGTAAATACAGGTGCTTCAACCATTTCTCCGGATTTCATATAATGATCAATTACCATCATAATTTCTTGTGCACGTCCAACTGCAGGTATTGGAATCAACACTTTGCCCCCATCTGCCAAAGTATTGTTTACTGCATTAATGAAAGCAGATTCGACTTCTTGTCTAGTTGGTTGAATGTCTTCTTTTAGACCATACGTACTTTCAATCAATAATGTTTCTACCCTAGGGAAATTCCAGCTAGCAGCTTCAAACAGAATGCTTTTTCCAAATTTAATATCACCAGAATAGACAAAGTTATGATCACCATTTCCAATATGAAAATGACATAAGGCAGAACCTAGAATATGGCCTGCATTTGCAAGTACAAGTTTGATATCAGGAGAAATATCAGTTACAGTTCCATATGGCAAAGTAATTGTTTGTCTCATAATCTGCTTTACATCTCGCTCTGAATAAATTGGAGTTCTTCCTTGAGCGGAAGCTACCTTGATTGCATCTAATTGAATCAAATTCATCATCGGTAATGTTGGTTCAGTACAATAGATTGGGCCTTTATAGCCATATTTACAAAGTGTTGGTAAAAATCCAGTATGATCCAAGTGTGCATGCCCAATAACTATTGCATCAAGTTCATCTAATGTTATGTTTAGAGAGTCTAATCTTGGAAATGCATCCATAGGAGAACGGGCACCAGGATTAATTCCACAGTCAATTAGGATCTTGCTTTCAGGAGTAGATAGTAGTAGTGAAGATCTTCCCACTTGACCGAATCCACCAAGAGTATAAAGAGACACTTCTGTCCTTTGAGATAATCTAGGTCTGAAAATTTCATCACCAACTTGTTTAAGCTGTTTGCTTCGTTCAATTGAGGCTTGTTTAAGAGTTGCATTAATTGTCTGAATTGTGCGTGAAGGAATAGTAGTAGCTTTTCTAATACGTAATCTCCAACCTATCTTCTCAGTAATTTCAGCATGATTGAATTCTTTAGCATTTCTCTGTAATAACCAGGGTCTTTTTGCTTCAACTGATACTTCACCAGTTGCCGTATCAAAAATAGTTCCTTGTAGATTTGCTTCTTTTGGAACACATTCTGCTAAAATTTTTCTAGCTTCATCTTCAGGTTTTCTAATTGACTCGTCAGTTCTAACAACTATTCTTTTTTTAATTATATTTACAAGATTAGAAATTGTATCATTATTTTCCATTAGATATCTAGGAGAGTTTGTGTACAGGGCAATTCTTGGTCCTTCATATTCAATTTTTGTAACACTTGCCTCTTTGGGTATACTTTGCAGTATGGTGGCCATTATATTCTGGCTAGTAGGAGGTAATTCTTTTGATTGTTGTTTTCTTTGCATTAAATCACTAAAGTTCGATGACGGCTTTCTTTTGCTCATCGGTTAATAGACGGAAACCATCTTTGTCCATAATTGCGATGTTGATTCCATCGCCTGTACCAATGTTTCTAACAATTGCGGCTTTAACAGCTCGTAGAGCTACTTGTTTTGCTTCTTCTATAGTAAGATCTTCTCGATATTCTTCTTCAAGTAAACCATATGCTACTGGAGAACCGCTACCAGTTGTAACATACGATTTCTCTTCAACTGAACCAAACATATCGACATTAAATAATGAGGGACCATTTGCATCATATCCACCAAGCAAGATGTCTGCCATGAATGGATATCCTCTATTTTGATGGAAAATTAATGAACAGAGTCTTGCAAGTGAATGAATTGAAATTGAACTCTGTTTTTCGACTCTGTGAAGATTAGAATGATAGCGTAAAATATCGACAATATTTTGTGCATCAGCGACACCGCCTGCTAATGTAAGTCCTGCATGCTGATCAATTTGTTGAATTTTCATAGTATTATTATTTGCAATAAAATAGCCTGCACTGGCTCTCATATCAGCACATAAAACTACACCGTCTTTAGCCTTGATACCTACAGTGGTAGTCCCATGCAAAATTTTTTCTTCAACGTTATTTGACAAAATACACCTAAGATAATGTGATGTGAATCTATCCCTTTTAAATAACTTTTTGATCCCTTGAAATCATAAATAATGAGAAAAAATCAAGATCGCATGGATTCACACACGATGGAATTACCTAGACAAATTGTTGTGGGTGAAAAGAATATCAATGAATTTGCAGGTTTTCTTCAAAGTTTGACTAAACCTAAGAAAGTGTCATTAATTTCAGGAATTCATGTAAAAAAAATTCTTAAACAAAAAATCGAGAGATCATTAAAGAGTAAAAAAATCAAATTTGTTTGGCATATATCAAAAGATAATCAGTTTGGCAGTCTAAAAAAAATCCAGATTGATGTAAAAAAAGATCATAGTGATATAATTGCAGGAATAGGAGGCGGTCGTTCTGTAGATACAGCAAAAATGGTTGCTTTTAATTTAGATATTCCGTTCGTTAGTCTACCTACAGCAGCTTCACATGATGGAATAGCGAGTCCATTCGTTTCAATAAAAAGTGATAAACCTCATTCGATTGTTGCTACTGCGCCTCTAGGTGTTTTTGTAGATATTGACATCATCAAAAAAGCACCATCCAGATTACTTGCAAGTGGATGTGGAGATTTGGTAGCAAATATCAGTGCTGTTAAAGATTGGAAATTAGGACGAGATAAAACAGGTGAATACTACGGAAGATATTCAGCTAATTTAGCTATAATGAGTGCAGAAATAGTTATGGAAAAATCTAGTCAATATGCTAAGAAAGGTCTAGATGCCAGGGTAATAGTTGAAGCTCTGATTAGCGCAGGAGTTGCATCATGTATTGCTGGAAGTAGCAGACCATGTTCGGGTGCTGAACATCTTTTTTCACATGCATTAGACAAAATTGCACCAGGTAAAGGGTTACATGGCGAAAAATGTGGATTAGGTGCAATTATGATTACAAAACTTCAAGGACAAAATTGGAAAAAGATCGTGAAGACATTGAAGGACGTAGGAGCTCCAACTACTGCAAAACAAATTGGTTTGAGTGATGAACAAGTAGTCGATGCACTAATGATTGCACAAGATTTACGGCCAGAAAGATATACAATTCTAAAAGAAATAGAGATGACAGAGAGAAGAGCTAAAAATCTTGCAAAGAGCACTAAAGTAATTTAAGCAGTTTTTTGTTCAGGAGCTTTTTCTTTTGCTTCAGGTTTCTTGGCTGGAGCTTGTTTGTTGATATGTGTTTCAACAAAACTCACTTTTTCTAAGGTTGGAACAAATTTGAAAATATCTAATTGTATAAAGTGCTTCATGATTTGTAATCCATCAGCACGTAAGATTTCTTCAGGAATTGTTATGCTTACTTCTTTATCCTTCAAGTCAAATGAAATTTTTGAATCTTCAACTGGTAGTCTGTTTTTAAGAATTCCATCTACTTTATCATTTGGGGAATCAAGTGATTTGATGACATTAACATCAAACAGAATTGTTTTTCCTGCGTATCTATGATTGTAATCTACTTGAACTCTACCAGATCCAATAAATCTAATAATTCCTCTTTTATTATCAACTTCAATTGTATCGCCTACTGTAACTTTTTCTGCATCTTCTCCTAATTTTCTTATAGGAATCATTCTAACTTTTCCAGAATCTCTTTCACCAAAACCTTTGTCTGGTGTAACTTCAACTGTAAGTTTGTCACCAACTGCTGTTTTTGCAAGAGCTTCATCAAGTCCTTTTAGAACAGGATAAGAAACTTCTCCAATAGAAACTAGTTTTGGCATATACTTGACATTTTGCTCATGAATAGAATGCTTTTTTGCATCTTCTTCAATTGTAGTATCAAAAATTTCTTCAGTATCTTTTACCTTTGCAGTATAATCTACTAGAATTAATGATCCTTTATCAAATGTCAATGTGATCGGTCTCGAATTTCCTTATATTAAGTTAACAGGGTTTAGAGAGCTTTAAGTTTTTCTTCAGCAATATTTAGACCTGCTTTAGCATCAACATCATAACCCATCATATCTAATGTAGATGCAATTCCAGAAATTGCTCTCATAACATGATAGCCATTCACTTCTCCCATACATCCAACTCTGAAGACTTTGCCTTTTAGATTTCCAAAACCACCTGCAACTAGAATTCTAAATTTCTTGGCAAGTGTATCACGGAAAATTTTGTCTTCTAATCCATCTAGATAGTTTAATGCAATTACTACTGTTGAACGTGAATTTTCATCAGCAAATGGGCTTAATCCAATAGCAGATAATCCAGAGTATAATGCATCTGAACAAACTCTGTGGCGTTGAATTCTTTTTTCCATTCCTTCTTCAAGAATAATTCTCATTGCTTCTCTATATGCATAGAGTACAGGTAATGCTGGTGTAAATGGAGTATGTTTAGATTCATCATAATATTTGAAATACCTTGGTAAATTGAAATACATTGTACTTGGTGGATTTGCTTCCATGTATTTTCTAGTTCTTGCATTAACACAAATTGGTGAAATTCCTGGTGGACATGCAAATGCTTTTTGAGCACCAGTCATTGCAATATCTATTCCCCATTTGTCCATGTGTAATTCTTCACCACCTACAATAGATACTCCATCTAAAACATAGTAAGAGTCATTTCTAGACGTTAAATCCTTAATTTTATCAAGATAGTTAAGCATAGTTCCAGTTGAAGTTTCATTCCATACAGCATAGAATGCTTTAACATCTTTGTTGTTATCAAAGGCCTCCTTAATTTGATCATATGTAGCATTTACACCGGGTTCAGTTTCAACACGAATTGTTTCTCCACCTGCCCATTCTATTTGCTGTGCTAATCTAGAACTGAATTCTCCATTAACTGGAACAATTACTTTATCACCTTTTTTGACTAAATTTACAACAGAGCACTCTACAGCACCAGTACCAGAAGCCGAAAGACAAACTGCATCCCCTTCAGTCTCGAAAATCTTTTTTGTATTATTAACACATTCTTCATAAAGTTCTACGAAATCATCACTTCTGTGATTGATTGATGGCGTTATCATTGCTCGGGTTACTCTTTCAGGAACGTTTGTGGGTCCAGGGAGCATTACTAAATATTCCAAATCTTATCTCAGTTTGACATTTTATTGAGGCTTATTTATAATTAAAGAATTTTTAACAGATCTTTTACATTTGATTTTTTTAAAAAATTTCTAGTCCCGGTAGGTACAAGATCATCCCATTTTTGATCGCGAATTATAAGATCGCGAATATTGGTTCCAGATAATGATTCTCTATTCAAAAATGGAATAGAAATAACCTGAGTATTTCTTTTTGAATAAAGATGCTTTGTTAATTCATCATTTGAGAAAATTATATCAAATTTTGGTACAATGGTATCTATTTTTTCAATCCATCTGATATGATTATCGACATCAGGAATAAAATAAATTGAAATTTTCTCTTTCATTGAATCATCAATTGAAGATAGAATCATTTCTTTTCGTTGTTCAGCAGTGAATGGATTGTTTTTTTCAACAGGTTTATTGGAACTACCCAAGCCAATCCATAATTTATCAACTTTTGTTAATGCAAATTCTAACGCTTTAAGGTGACCTAGATGAAAAGGCTGGAATCTACCTATCAGCAAACCATTCATACCAAACATAGAAAATTTCTTTTTAAAAAACTATCATAAAGAGCAGATATTAAGGAAAAAAATGGAGTTTTTGAAAATTAATGGGGCACATGGTGAGGGAGGTGGACAAATTATTCGTTCAGCAATAGCACTATCATGTATTACTAAACAACCAATTCATTTAGAAAATATTAGAAAGAATAGAAAAACTCCTGGATTAAAGCAGCAACATCTTACAGCAATTTTGATACTCCAAAAAATTGCAAATGCTAAAGTTGTTGGAGCAAATCTTGGATCAACAGAATTAAAATTCATTCCAGGTAACATTGAAAATTTGGATTTAAAGGCGGATGTTGGAACTGCAGGTAGCATCCCATTGATTTTACAAGTTTTAATTCCAGTGATAGCAATTTCACAGAATACACTTGATTTAAAAATTAAAGGAGGTACAGATGTTCTTTGGAGTCCTTCTATTGATTATACACAATATGTTCTAAAAGAAGCATATTCAAGAATGGGAATAAAATTTTCATTTGAATTATCTAAACGTGGATATTATCCAAAAGGCGGTGGTGAAATAAATTTACATGTTCAACCATCTATTATAAAATCAATCTCATTTTCAAAAAGAAAAACAAATAAAATAAAATTAATTTGCTCATTTTCAAAATTAGAGAAAGAAGAAATTGAAGATAAAATAAAAGATATTGTAAAAAAGTTAACTGCTGCAAATTTTATTGTCGATGTAAAAATTAAATCAGAAGAAGCATTAGACTCTGGTGCATCTTTATTAATTTACAGTGTTGATGTTAATTCAGTAATAGGAATTGATGCCCTATATGATAAAAGAATACATGATTTTGACTTAGATGTAGAGAAATTTATCAATAGTTATTCGATTGATGATAATTTGGCAGATATGATAGTTGTTCCCGCTAGTTTAGCCCATGGAAAAACAATTTTTCAAGTAAAAGAAATTACAAAGCATCTGGAGACAAATTTGTTTGTTACATCAAAAATTACAGGCTGTAAATATGGAATTGGGAAAACAAGTTATGGGTACGAAGTAATTATTGAGGGAGTCTCAAACTCCAGCATCAAGTAGAGATGCAAAAAATAGTATTGTAATAGACAAGACTACAGTAATTTCTCCAAGTATGATGATTTTTTTCCTTAATTTTTGAATTTCTGGTTCTGGCATTTGATTGGACATTATTTTTTCTTCTACATCTTTACGAATCACTCTTACATGAACAGCATATGTAACAATTAATGCAATAACAAGAATGATTTTAATTATTAGAAATGTTCCATAACTTGTAGAAAGAAGTAGATCAGGTTTACTAAGTAATGCATGTGATGTGTATAATCCTGTTATCATTAGAATAATTAATGATGGAACAGCAATTTTGTTAAATCGTTTTCCAACACGAATCATTATTTGCATTCTTTCTTCAATAGAATTTGTCATAGTTTTCAAAAGAGGAGAGAAAACAATGCCAATGAATAAAGATCCTCCTACCCATATTGCAGCTGCAATAAGATGAATCCAAGTGATAATCGCTTGTTCTATTGCAGTCATAGTTTAGGATATTTTGAATCAAATATTATGTATTTGGATCTTGACAACCTTTTTTAGTTGTACAAATCTGGAATTAATGAAATGGCACTCCAAAGTAAAATTACAGTTTATGTAGCAATAGCTGGAGTTTTTGCTTTAATGGGAGGAATTGTTTACTATGCTAGTTTAGATAATGTAGGATTAGAACAAGTTGAAATTGAATTATCAAGTGTGACATTAAAAGAGATTAACACAGAAAACAATCAAGCAAAATTTGATGTTACATTTCTAGTAAAAAATCCAAGTGATAAAACCTTGACAGTTTCACTTATTGATTATCAATTGTATGGTGATGAAAAATTATTAGGAAAAGGACAGTATTCTACAATAGATATTTCTCTGCCTGGAAGAGCAATATTTTATTCAGGGGCAGAGATCCCTTTGAAAAACATATTTGTATTAACCAAATCTGAAACAAATTCACAACTTTATGAAGATGCAATAAATGAGAAAATTGTTAGTTTCTCTGCTGAAGGAAAGATCACCACTCAGACTTCATGGAGTGAAGCTGACATAGATTTCAAGACAGGTTATTAATTAAAAAGTGGGCCTAATGAGATTCGAACTCATGATCACCGCCATGTCGAGGCGGTATCCTAACCAGCTAGACTACAGGCCCATTGAAAAATAAATCAAATAATTGACATTATTAACGTTTAACAAAAGAAAGAAAGAAGGTACAAAATAGATGACAGAAAATTTTACTGATGAAGAAAAAAGGGGATTCTACAAGGCAATTTACTCAAGAAGAGATGTAAGATCTCACTTTACCTCAAAACCAATAGAAGATGATATTTTATCAAAAATTCTTAATGCTGCACACCATGCACCGTCAGTAGGATTTTCTCAACCATGGAATTTTATTTTGATAAAAGATCCTGATACAAAAAAGAAAATAAAAGAATCGTTCGAGGAAGAAAAAAATCGTTCATCTCAATTAGTCGAAGAACCAAAGAGATCAAAATATCTTTCATTCAAGTTAGAGGGGATTTTGGAATCTCCAGTCAATCTTTGTGTAACATATGATCCTACAAAATTTGGACCGTTTGTAATTGGTAGATCAAGCATTCCAGAAGCCGGTCTTTATAGTGTATGTTGTGCAATTCAGAATTTGTGGTTATCAGCTAGAACAGAAGGAGTAGGTCTTGGCTGGGTAAGCATCTTATCAAATGAAACATTGAAAGAAACTTTAGATTTACCAGAGCACGTTATACCTGTAGCGTATTTGTGTTTAGGATATGTTGATGAATTTGCAGAGAAACCAGATCTTGAGACTAAAGGTTGGTTACCAAGACTAGAATTGAAAGATGTAGTATTTTTTGAAAAATGGAATGATAAGGAAAATAAAGATTGGAAAAAAATTCAAAACATGATCAAAGAGAATCTTGATTACGCTTAAATAATTAAGAATGTTTTTTTTGCTGGGCTTGTAGCGCAGAGTCAATTTGACGCGCAACATGGATAGCGCAGTAGCCTCCTAAGTTACAGGTCGAGGGATCGAAGCCCTCCAAGCCCGCTTAATTTCAAAAATTCTTAGAAATTTAAATACAGAGACAAATGGTGGATGATATGAAAATAGTTGTTATTTCTGGTAGTCCAAGAAAAAATGCAAACACGCAAGTTATAATGAAATATGTTTTTGAATACACTAAATCAAAAAATCAAGATACAAAATTCATTAATCTTTCAGAAGGTCTAATAGAATACTACAGAGGACCAGATGTAGAATATAATGAAGCAACAAAAACTGCTGCAAACGAGATTATGGATGCAGATGTATGGTTAATTGGATCACCAATTTATAATTCATTTTTCAGTTCAGCGTTAAAAAATCTGTTTGAATACATCGATTATAAAAAAACTCCAGGAAAAGTTGCAGGAATTACGATTTTAGCTGCTGGAACTGTTGGTTTTGTAAACGTTCAGACATTGATCACCCAGTTGCTATCATATTTTAGAGTAATAACAAATCCAAAAGCTGTTTTCCTAACTACTGAATCAGTATCTGAAAATTCTGTTACAGATAAAGATGTACAAAGTAGACTAAAAGAAATGGTAGATGAAACTTTACAGATTGCTTCTAAATTGCATAAAGATTAGCCTCAAAATGAACTGAATATTTTAATAATTTTTAGCATCAAAATTGACCTTGATTTGACCCTACTCAAATTAAATATTTAAAATTCATACGCAAACAATTATTGTCATTACCAATTATTCAAAAATTAATTGAGTGATAATCTTTTAATCAAATTCATTATTGTGAAAATTTGAATAATACATTATCATTGAAATAGTTATTTTATATTATTTCTTCAATTAAGATATACAAAAATTTATTATATTTTGAATGTCTATTTTGATAATAAATTTTTAATTCGTTTTAAAATCATTTATTAGGATTTTTTATTTTGTGGATTAAGTGGTGTCAATATTCATTTTTGAAAATTTAAATCAAATTAGTTTCCAAATGCTTTTAAAAAATTTTTTTCTAATGATTTAGTTCTAAATTTGGAATTATAATTACTGTAATTCATGATTGTTTAACGTATAAAAGTCAAATACTAACATAAATTAGAGATTATACAATTGAACGAAAAAAAAGATCCAACTGAATTATGCTCATGCAAATGCCATTTTGGAGGAGCTGTCAGTTGTCCTGGTTGTAAGAATAATCATGGGGAAGTTTGTTGTCACTGTAAGGATTAGATCTATTTACTCTTAGTTTTTTTTCCAGAAGCTAGCATTTTGAGATTAGCTAGTTCAGTTTTTAGTGATTCAATTTGTACAAGAGTTTCAAGATTAGAAATTTCTTGGTTTAATCTTTCAATTTCACTATCTTTGAGTTTAACTGATTCTTTTACATTGTTTAATTCAAGCAATAATTCATTTTGAATTTGTTTGATTTCTGAAAGATTTACTTGTGTTGTTGTAGTTTGAAAAGTTTGAATAGTTTGGATATTACTCAAGCTTTTTTTTTCAGGGTGTGATGGAGCGTGTTTATGCATATAATCGGTACTTTTTTGAGAGATCCAGCATGTAAAAGTCAAGAACCATGTAATTGGGACTGCCATAATGAAAACAAAATTTAGTATCGGTGCAAAGTCTACAAAGTAAGGCCATAGCGCTGTCAATATTGCTGCAAAGACTCCAGTTACTATTGTTGCTAAATGGTTACCTAGGTATCCCATAACTATTTGAAAATTTCATTATTTATAACAGTAATGCTAAAAATCATAAAATAATATAATTAAAAAGAAAAAAGAGCCGAATTTATTCGTCTTCTTCGGAGGTAGTGGTTGCTTTTGGCATATCTGATTGTAAGATTTGGATTTTTTGCAATAGTTCGGTTCTTAGATCTCTTGCAACCCTTCTTACGGTTGGTCTTGGAACACCAAGTTCATCAACTACTTTGGTGTAGATATCCTGCTTGTCGGTTACCCCTTTGTCAAGATAAGAATTAATCGCTTCTTTAATTATCGTGCTTTGGTTTGTACGATTCAACGAATTCTAAATTTTAATTGTTCTATATAAGACTATAACTTTTGAAATTCCAAAATTGTCACATCTTTTTGAATCAGATTTTTCATGTAATTATTAATGAGAGATTTCTTGTCTATAAGAATAAATTTTCTAGCGAAAAACGTACTTATCATTATAGATTTTTCAACATTGTTAAAATATATGAAATAATTTTCAAAGCCATTTTCACAAAAGACTATTATGATGTATTTGTAGATTCACCCTAATGGCTACAGTAAATATTGAAACTAATTTGGGAAACATTTCATTTAAACTTCTTCCTGAATTAGCTCCAGAAACTGTAAGAAATTTTGAGAAATTAGCTAAAGATGGATTTTATGATGGAACACTTTTCCATAGAGTCATACCAGGCTTTATGATTCAAGGAGGCGATCCTAATACAAAAACAGACAACAAAGGTTCATGGGGTATGGGAGGACCAGGATATAATATCAAGGCTGAATTTAATTCAAGATCACATTTACGAGGCATAGTTTCTATGGCTAGATCGCAAGATCCAGATAGTGCAGGTTCACAATTTTTCATTGTTACTTCTGATAGTGCATTTTTAGATAGGCAGTATACTGTATTTGGCGAAGTGACTCAAGGAATGGATGTTGCAGACAAAATTGTAAATCTTGATAGAGATGGCAATGATTGCCCATTAGAAAAAGCATCAATGATTCGTGTTACTGTGGGATAGATGAATACAAAGATTTTTGCGATTTTAATAATTTTAATTACAATATCTTTAGTTCCTTTAGCTTACGCTCAAATTTCAATAGGCGAAATTGCTGTACAAAAATCAGTTGAAGTTACAATCAATTCAAATGGAGAAGTTCGTGTCAAACATGTAGTAAGTTCATCAAATTTTCCAGTGGATCTTAAGTTAATTGATGGAACTGTTTCAAATATTTCAGTAACAAATGAACAGGGAATAGAAGAACTATTTTCAATGAATGAAGACAGTGTTCTATTACTTCAACCATCTAAGGAGAAATTAATTATTGAGTATGATCTTGAAAATGTACTTACAGAAATAGATAAAGTGTGGACTTGGGATTTTAGATATCTTCAAACAACGACTTTTTTTATTCCTCAAGAAGTTGATTTAATTCATGTTAATGATCGACCAGTTTTCTTGGATGATAAAAAAGGAATTTCTTGTCATGGTTGCCAAATGATTTTGGAATATTCAATTGATGAGCCAAAAAAAATTGAATATGTTAATTGGAAAAATACAGGATTTATAATCGAGATAAAAACATTTGCAGAGATAGAAAATTTTGATTTTAATCAATCAAATAAAGAAATCAGTTTCAAAGTAAATGATGCCAATAGATTTGTAACTACTATAATTCCTATAGAATTATTATCTGGAAATTATAATGTATTTCTAAATAATGAAAAAATTTTCTTTCACGAATACATCAGCAATGGAACTCATGTTTGGATTAATATGAAACCAAATAGCACTGGTGAAATTTCAATAGTAGGTACTAATGCAATTTCTGAACCAAGTAATACTATAGAATGTGGATGGTGGGAATGGTTTCTTGCCTTCTTTGGAATTGGAAAGTGTTAAACAATTATTATAATTATGACTGTCGTATAAATAAAAAAAGTCAATCCCCGCTGGAACCACAAGAACAAAAACCATATTCATCAATCCTTACATCACAAATAACACATTTTTCACCATAATCTACCTCCCATGGTTCCTTTCCAAAGAGTTTGAAATGATCGTCAATTTCTATTGGAATCTCTCTTTTCTTTTCCAATGATTTGTATAGTCAATTCAAGTATACATAGATTATCGGAGAATAGTCATGAAAATTGAATGTGGTTGTCATTGTATAAAATGTAAAAGCACGGATTTGGAATCAAATAGAATTGGAGAGATAGAAAAAGATGGGTATTATGATATGCATCACACGTGTAAAAAATGTAATACACATTTCGATCATTTGGATGGAGAGATTTTTCTCACATGTGAAAAGTGTAGTTATTCTTCTAGTTAGCTACTAATGATTCTTGAACAAAATAATGAGTTCTATTTTCATGGGAGTTTTTCAAAATTTCTTTGTTAGATGCCATTTTTGCTAATGCCTTTGATACATCCAAGGGACTAGTAGCCCAACCATATTCTCTAAGTTGTTGAACAGTTTCAGTAACTGTTCTGGGGGAATCAAAGAATCTACTTGTTTCTAAAATTCTTAATTTTGATTTAATTTCATGAGCAGCTATGTATTTTGGTTCGTTAAATTCTGGTTCATAAGCTTCAGCATCATCAAGATATTCTAAACCAAATGACTCTGTTGATTGTTCAGTTGGGATTGGTTTTTGGATATCTTCTACTTCATACACAATTTTGGCTTGATTTTCAGGTAAATGATTAGAAATATTATCAATGATTTCGCCTAATGTTTGATTATCAACATAGAAATCTCTAGAATCAACCTCAATCTCGTTTTCCCCTAGTTTTAGTTTAATTCTAGCCAATGCTGAATTATCATATAATTTTGATTTATTCTGTTAGCTCTAAGGAGGTTTAAGATTAGATCAAAACTTTTACACAATTTATTGGGATTTTTTTCGTTTTTAGTTAAAATGTAAATATGCTAAAATTAGTCATGAAATCATCTAAAAAAGCAGGCATAGTTGTTCTGTTTGTACTAGGCATGAGTATTTTTGGTTATTCACAATATGCATCTGCATCGCAGATTGGGGTTAGCATTAGCCAAAGTGAATTATTAAATGAAAATGAGAAAGGCTCAAACTATAATGTAGAATTGCGATTTGAAAATCCTTCATTATTAATTTTGAATGCAGGGGAAACTGAATTTTTTATAATTTCCAATGATGAAATTATTGGAAAAGGTAACTTGGAATCATTTACTTTACAACCATTGGACAGAAGTTATGTTAAAGGTACATTTCAAACAGATGTAAATTCAGATGATCAGTCGCAATCAGTAAGAATTTCGGGTGTAATAAAATATGATATGGTAATTACATCAATTGATGTTCCATTTGTGTACTATCCAACAGAAGAGCAGGCAAGAGAATTTATACATCAAAATTAATTTCTTAACAAATGCTTACTGTTTTTGGATCTACAGCATTAGATACTATTAGAACTCCAAAAAAAACACTAAAGAATGTTTTAGGTGGTGCTGCTACATTTGCAGCTATTTCAGCAAGTAATTTTGTAGACACGGGATTAATTGCAGTAGTTGGTAAAGATTTTCCTAAGCCACATCATAAAATTTTATCAAAATATCTTGATTTACAAGGACTAACTATCAAAGAAGGTAAAACATTTCGTTATGATGGTAAATATGATAATACACTAAGTACAAGATCAACATTAAAAACTGAATTAAATGTATTAGGAGATTTTAAGGCAACAGTACCAGAAGCCTATAAAAAATCTCAATTCATATATCTTGCAAATAATGATCCAGAACAAAATACTTCACTAATTAAAGAATTCGATAGAGTAAAATTTTCTATGTGTGATACAATTGATTTTTGGATATCTACTAAACGTGAAGCAGTAATTAAAATGATCAAAGCCGTAGATGCAGTTGTAATTAATGATGAAGAAGCTAAACTTCTAACAAAAGAATTCAATTTAATAAAATGTGCTAAAAAAATGATGCAGTGGGGAGCAAAATATGTCATAATTAAGAAGGGTGAACATGGTTCCTTGATGTTTTATGATGATGTAATTTTTCCAACTGCAGGATTTTCCTTAGAGGATGTAGTAGATCCAACTGGAGCGGGAGATTCTTTTGCTGGAGCAATGATAGGTTATCTTGCTAGTAAAAAATCTACTAAATTATCAGATATCAAAAAGGCTGTAGTATATGGAAATGTTTTAGGTTCATTCGCAGTTGAAAAATATGGCTTAGATGGGTTATTAAAAATTAAAAATGGTGATATTGAAAAACGTGTCAAGATTTATGAAAAGATGATCAGATTCTAAAAAGACTTAAGTTCAATTATTTATCAAATTAATTTATCATTGTCACAAGAAACATCTGAGAAAGATCGACTCGAAACAATATTCAAACTGCAAAAAGGTCTTTCAGAAATGATGAAATTGGATAGATATCCAAAAGATTCTGAAGGAAGAATTTCTGCTTTGTGTACAGCTATTATGCATGAGGCAGTTGAATTACAACGTACAACAAACTGGAAATGGTGGAAAACTCCTATTGAATTTAATGAAGTTGAAGCAAGAGAAGAACTAATCGATATTTGGCATTTTGTTGTTCAGGCATCACTAGAGCTAAAATTAACACCTGATGATATTTTAGAAGAATATAAAAAGAAAAATGAAATCAATCGTGAAAGGCAACGAAATGGATATTAAAAAATTCTAGATTTTTCTAAAATTAATTTAAAGTTAGTTTCATTAATCAAGTTTACAAGATTTATTTTATGTTGAAAATATCTTATTTCTGATTTTGAGACTGTAAGAAAAGGATCTGGGCTTTTAGAATTAATTATTCTTTTATTATCATCAATTCCATTTTTGTGTAATTCAAATAAAGAATGACCAGATTTGTGCCCCCAAACCTCTTTTCCACAAACAATAATGGTATTAATTTGATGATTTTCATTTACGTGTTTTATTATTGAGTCAATTCCTTTATTTTCAGAAAGTAGTCGTCCTACGATAGATATTTGATTTAGAAATTCAGAATTTGCAAAATTTTTGAGTAAATTTATGCTTGAAAGTGTGCATATTGCAATAGGGGAATTTGGATTCCCAAGGTAATATTCTTCATTAATGGGTAAAATTACTTTGCAAAGTTCCCCAATTGCCTCACCTATAACATTCACAGTGTATCACGAATAGTTTTGGCAATAAATTCAATATTTCTTTGAGTTACTTTTGGGTGAATAGGTAATGACAATACATGTGAAGCTGCCCAATCAGTAACTGGAAGTTTTGTTTTTAATTTGTAAAATGGTGTTTTGTGAACTGGTGTAGGATAGTATGAAGCAGCACCAATTCCTTTTTCATTTAATTTTTTCAAAAGTTTATCACGTTTTTCAACAGCAATGGTGTAAAGATACCAATTAACATTTTCATTTTTTTGTTGATATGGAAGTATAACATCAAGATCAGAAAGTAAGTCTGATAATAATTTTGCATTATGTTTTCTAATTTTTAAAAAGTTTGGCAGTTTTTTCATTTGAACAGTTGCAATTGCAGCGTTAATTTCTGGCAATCGTAAATTTAATCCAAAAATCTTTGTATCATATCCATGAACCATTCCATGATTTCTAATCATTAATAATTTGTCTCTAAGTTTTTTACTATTAGTTACAATAAAGCCACCTTCACCTGCAGTCATTACCTTTGCAGGATACATACTATAGCACCCCATTTCAAAAAAGGTACCAGAATGTTTTCCTTTGTATGTACTGCCTAAAGATTGAGCAGAATCTTCAATTATTGGTATGTTATGTTTTTTTGAAATTTCAGCTAGTCTATTTACATTAGCCATATTTCCATAAAGATGAACTGGAATAATTGCACGGGTTTTTTTTGTAATCTTTTTTTCTAGATCATCAGGATCAATGGTATAATTTTGTTGTAAAATATCGGCAAAAACAGGTTTTGCTCCAGTTGAAACAACTGCATTGGCAGTTGCGACAAAAGTAAATGATGGGACTAGTACTTCATCGCCATTTTTTATATCCAATGCATAAAGAGCAGCCTGTAAGGCAGCTGTCCCAGAATTAACTGCGATAGCATACTTTGATTTTACAAAAGACGTTACAGATTTTTCAAAATTTTGTACATGTTTTCCCCCCTGGTTTGCTGAAGAGGTCAAAGCACCATTTTTAAGAATAGATGTAACTGCCGTAATCTCCTCTTTACCCACAATAGGTATGTTTATTGGAATTTTCAACATTATTTCTGCCTAATAACTAGTCTATAAACCTCAATCAAACATGAATTTTTATATTTCAAAATTTGGCAAACGGCATTATGAAACCACGTTATCTTGAAAAATCAGATTCAGGTTACAAAGTTTATCTGTATATTTTCTATATTTGTGGCTTCATTATGGCATCATCACTTGTTTTTGGAGTATATGTTACCACGATAGAATGGATGGAAAATGGAACTTATGTTATGGGAGAGGCAATTCACAATACAACCATCCCATTTGAAAATTTTGCAAGAGTAACAACTTGGATATTTTTCTCTACGATAATTGGATGGTATTGTGTTACAAGAATTGGATGGAGAAGAACTGCAGGAGATAAAATTGTTGGTACAAAAATGGCACTATTACAATTGATGCTGTTAGGTTTTGCAATTATTACTTTGTTTGAGGTATTATACAATACATCAGTATTAACTGCACAAATTTCTGGAGGAATTGTTGATGGTGTACTTCCCGATATAGATAGATTATCAATCGCATATCCAGATCCTGAACGCCCATGGAATACAATTTTTGCTATCAAAATGTTTCTTGCAGCATTTATTATTAGTGCTCATGCATTCTATCTAAGTACAAAACCAAGAAAAAGTCTAGATTAGTAAAAATTTGAATTAGTTGAATATTTTTAGATAGAATTTACAAAAAACTATTTCTACTATGTCTGAATGTCTTCTTTATGGGATTATTCGGTTCGAACAAGAATGAATTAAAGTGTAAAAAATGTGGAACCATTCTTCCTGACTCTGAGAGACTAAAGAAACATCAAGAAAAGGCTCATAACAAAAAAAAGGAAAAATGTAGAGTATGTGGTACTGAATTTGATTATTCCGAAGATCTGAGAAAACACAAAAAGAATTGTAAGTAAAAGTTATTCAGATAAACCAGATTCGTACTTTGGTTGTCGTTTAAGAGCTTTTTCAATTGCCTCTAAATTTTTGATCTCATTTTTTGAATTTAGTGACAAAGTTTGGATCATTTCTGAGCCTAGTTGAACCGATTGTTCAGGTAATGTTTCAAGAAACTTTTCAAGACCTTTTTTATAATTCTCAATTAATTCTAATCCTTCTTCAAGAGTCATAAAAATTATAGAAGTATCCTCTATTCAAAGCTTCTAAGTTTGAATCAAGTGTTTGAATAACTTTATACGTTAATTCTCAAAAGTTGTTTTGATTTGGATATTACAGAAAAAGTAAATTTGATTCAAAGACCACCAACAGAAGAAATTGTAACACAGGAAGAATTAATTGAATTATTCAAAACAAATTCATCTCCAAATCACTATATTGGTTTAGAAATTTCGGGTTTTTTACATCTTGGTAGTCTAATTAGCACAGGATTCAAAATTAATGATTTTGTAAAAGCTGGAGTAAAATGTAAAATTTTTCTTGCTGATTGGCATACTCTGATAAATGACAAATTAGGAGGAGATTGGGAGACGATTGCAAAAGTTTCAAAATATTATCAAGATGCCTTCAAATTGGTTTGCCCTGATGCTGAAATTGTTTTAGGTTCAAAATTATATGAAGAAAAAACAGAATATTGGTCTGATCTTGTTAAATTTACAAAACATATGTCAATTGCAAGAACAATGAGAACATTAACAATAATGGGAAGATCAGAAGATGATAAAAAAATTGATGTTGCCAAATTACTTTATCCTGCAATGCAGGCAGTAGATATTCATTCTTTAGATGTAGATATTGCACATGCTGGAATGGATCAAAGAAAAATACACATGCTAGTAAGAGAAATTTTTCCAAAAATGAAATGGAAGGTTCCTGTTGCTGTTCATCATAAATTATTACCAGGCCTCATAAAGCCTGTTGACTCAAGTGAAGATAAAATATTAGGAAAGATGAGTAAATCAGATCCAAATTCAGGTATTTTTGTTCATAATACGGATGATGAAATAAGGAAGAAAATCAGCAAGGCATGGTGTGAAGAGGCAAATGTTGAAAATAACCCGCTGCTTGAAATTTCAAGAACAATAATCTTTCATGAATTTAATGAAATGAAGGTCGAAAGGCCGGAAAAATTTGGTGGCAATGTGTCATATACAAATTATGATCAACTTGAAAAAGATTTTGCAGAAAAGAAATTACATCCAGGGGATTTGAAACAAACTGTTGGAAATTATTTAGTCAAAGTCATTTCCCCTATTAGAGAAAATCTAAATCTAAATGAAGAATTATCTGAAGCAATAAAGAAGAGTTTTTAGACTTTAAGATTAGGATTAGTTTGTTCTTCTAAATTATATTTTGATTTGTAACCTCTTGGATTAATCATCAAATCTTTGTAAGTATATGTTGACGAATTTCCAATAATTACAGTACTAATCATGCCTAATTGATCTGAATGGTTTGGTAGATTTTCTAAATCAGTCATAACAATTGTTTCAGATTCTCTAAATGCACCTTTAATTATTGCAACTGGCGTAGTGGGTTTTCTGTATTTTAAAAGAACTTTTCTTGTATCTTGTAATTGATGAATTCTTTTTTTGCTTGCAGGGTTATAAATTACAATTACAAAATCACCTTGTGCAGCTGCCTCAACTCTTTTTGAGATTACTTCCCATGGAACTAATAGATCACTCATACTAACAACTGCAAAATCAGTCATTAGTGGAGAACCAATAATTGATGCACATGAATTCAATGCAGATACGCCTGGAACAATTTCTACTTGTAGATCATCTTTTGGATTCCATCCAGATTCAGCAAGTGTCTCATAGATTAACCCAGCCATTCCATAAATTCCAGGATCCCCACTAGAAACAAGTGAAACTATTTTTCCAGATTTAGCGAGATCAATACACTGATGAGCTCTTTCAACTTCTTGTGTCATAGCATAGCGATGAACAGTTTTTCCTTCAATTAGATCTTGAACCAAATTTACATATGTTTCATATCCTACAATTGTGTCACTTTCACCAATTACTTGTTTTGCTCGAAACGTCATATGATCATGATGTCCAGGTCCAACACCGACAATGTAGAGTTTACCAGTCAATTTTAAAAGAAATTTTTTATCAAGTAATTTATCCGTTTAGTGAATTTGTCTATTGGAAAGGATCAATGAATGGGCAATTAACTATATGATCACTGTTAGTTGGTCTTGCAATAGTTACTGATAACAAATTATCTGCACGAAATGAGTCAATATCTGACTTGGTTTCTAAGATTTTTGCAGATTCTATATCATTCCATTCAACAAGATAAATTCTCCACATTGGACTATAATTTGCATCACCAAGTGAGGCTCCAGCAATTCCTGCCTGAAATCCTAATGGACCAGATCCAATGATTCCATTTTTGAATTGAAAGAGATCAACTGCTCCTGAGTGTGCTATAAGATTTGCAGAACTTGGAGATGAGACAACTCCCATTGATTTAGCAGGCCCTGAGGGGGTAGCATCAGTTACAATATAGTAAATTGTTCTACCATCTGGCCCCCAACCTCTATGAGCGACAAAAGTAACAGTCATTTCTTCTTCATTAATTTCAGTGATCTGACCACCGCTGTAAGACATTTCATCAGATATTTCTTTGTCTGAGCGAATCACCATTTGTCCATCCGGCCAAGTGATTTGAGGCGTATTTAGAACAACCCCTGTTTCATTAAATTTGACTCTCCCACCTTCTTCAGCTGCAATAACATCTGCTGCAGATTTAAACTCAATTTCTTTTTGACCTACTTTCCATGTAACTTCAACAATAGAACTCAAAGCACTGTATTTTGATTCTTGTGATGGAGTACTTGAAAATACATCATTTTGAAAACCATATAGTCCATCACCTTTTACTCCATTTTTAAAAACAAATAATTTTTGAAGAGTATCTTTTGGAACTTTTGCAATTACAGGAGCAAGTTCTACATTCCATTTTTGTTTCTCTGTAATTGTTTTTGCATAATCTTCATCACTCCCATCAGTTATAATGTAAAGGACTTGGTCTCCTTCATAGATTCCTTTGTGCATTGGAATGGTAGCTGGAACGTTTGTTCTTGAAAGTAATTGTGATGGTTCTTCTTTTTGTAATTCTATTTTTTGCATTATTACTTCTGTTGGTTGTCCTCTAATCCATCCATCAACACTAACAGTCGAGGTAAATTCTTGTGAATTCGGAGAATGTAATGCAAGTGCAGCCCCTGTAAATTCAAATGAACCTGAATTTTGTTGTAAATTAACTAAGGATAGTCCATAAATCGTTTTTCCATCTACAGTCCATATGGGCTGACCTTTTGATTCTTGTGAGTCGATTTCATGTAAAACTACAATCTGTATAGGCTCACTTGAAGTAAATGTCATGGAACCATCATAAATTGTTCCCTCGTTTGGAGATAGAATTAGTGCTAGTTGATGATTTTCATGTCCTTGACCGGGATCTTGAGAGGATGTAATAGTTTGAGTAAAGTGAATTTTTTTCCTAGAACCTGCATCAACAAATTGATCAGACGTTGATGATACAAAAATTATACCTACTACAAAAATTCCAATTAATAACAAAGCTGGAAGTTTTTTCAATAAATTATCTTGAGATTGTTCCCTTAAATGATTTGTCTTAGTTGATTTTATCTAGTTCAAATTCATTATGTAAGGCTCGAACAGCTGCATTAGTATCAGAATTTTTGACAACAAAAGCCAGATTAAGTTCAGACGAACCTTGTGTAATCATTGATACATTTACTTTATTTTTTTCAATTGCTCTAAATACTTTTGAGGCAACTCCAATTGTTCCTCTCATTCCTGAACCAATTAATGCTATGATAGCAACATTTGTAGTTACATCTAATTTTTTGATTATCTTACCCAATAATTCCAATTCTAATGCACTGACTGCTTTGTCAAGATCAGCATTTTTTACTACGATTGTTATGCTTGATTCAGAAGGATTTTGAGAAATCATCATTACATTGATTCCAGCTTTTGCTAATGTTGCAAATATTTTTGCTGCTGTACCCGGAGTTCCAACCATACTACCTCCTTGAACATCAATTAATCCATTATTTCGTACATTACTTACGCATTTTACAGTATTTTTTACTGCTGATGAGGTTGTTGCTGAAACTAGAGTTCCTTCATTTTTAGTATTGAAAGAACTTCTAATTTTCATAGGAATTTTCTTTGTAAGTAGGGGCTCAAATGTTCGTGGATGTATTTGCTTTGCACCAAAAAGAGCCATCTCGATGGCTTCTATGTAGGACACCTCTTTGAGTAATTTTGCATTTTTTACAATCTTAGGATCTGCAGTCATTAACCCATCAACTTCACTCATCAACCATATCTCATCTGCTTTTATGCATGAACCTACAATTGTTGCAGAGTAATCAGAACCACCTCTACCAAAAGTAGTTACATGCCCATGTTGATCTGCACCAACAAATCCTCCTACTACAGGTATTGTTTTCTTTAAGAATAAGGCATCTACAGTTTTTGATACTCTTAATCTAGTTGTATCAATAAGGGGCTTTGATTCACCAAAATTAGAATCAGTAACAATTCCTACTTCCTTACCAGTAAGAGGAATTGATTTTTTTCCAGCATCGTCAATTGCAGATGAAACTAATTTAATTGATAGTCTTTCTCCAAATGAAAACAGATAATCCATTGTTCTTGGTGTAACTTCACCTAATAACACCATACCATCAATTAGTGCAATAAGTTCGGCAAAGTCTTGATCAAATTTTGCGAGTAATTTTTTTCTTATGTCAGATTTTTTGATTGTCTGTTTAGCCAATTGTTTATGTCTATTGGTAATTTTTGATGCTAATTGTTCTGCTTTTGATTTATTTTCTTTTTTTATTGATTCTGAAATTTCTATTAAATCATCAGTGGTTCCACTAGTTGCAGAACATACAACAACAATATGATTTTTCTTTGATAATTCATTAAGGTGTTTAGCTACTGCTTGGATGTCTTTTGCAGTAGAAATTGATGTTCCACCATATTTTATTACGAGTCTCAATTCAAAATACCTGAACTTGTTAATCTTTAAATGCTTTAACTTTCGACGCGTGGAGCCAAGTAAAAGTGAATTCTACCAATATTTGCTACTTTGAATTCAATTCTAAGTGGTTTTGCGCTTGAAAATTCACATGTAATTGAGCCTGCATTGGAACCTACGGCTTTTACTACTGGATTTAGATATTCAAGGCTGTATGTACCAATACTGTCTTCTTTGGAAGAAATTTCTTCAATTTCTTTATCATCTTTATCTAAATCAATTACAACCTCACCAGAATCACCTTTTCCTGAAAAGTCTCCTTTTGAATCAGATGTATGGATTGTAAGATAATCAGATACTACTTGTACATCGCCAAGTATTTTATCAAATTTTGAAGAAGTTAAAATGATTTTTGAATCATATGGAATTTTTGGTAATGGAGTATCGGTTGCGGAACTTTCAATTAAACGCATTTTGTATTTTTTGTTTTTTCCAACTGTTACAAGTAGCATGTTTTGTTCAGATATGCTAATTTCTATACTGTCTTTTTTATCAGCTCTTTTGATAAGTTTTGAAAATTCATCAATTCTTACACCGAATTTAATATCACTGTCGCATTCATATTTTTCAAATGCAGAATTAGGCCAAGAAATATCAATGAGAGCAACATGTGAAGGATCCATTCCCCTGAAAGTAATTCCTTCTGCGGTTGCAACAAAAGTTGCTTCCTCAACAAGGGTAGATATTGCAGAAATGATAGCCTTTAGATCATCTGATCCACTTGTTTTTGCTCCAAAAGTCAAATCAATTTTCTTCTCTTTAAGTACAAGTTAAACGTTATGTGTAATCACGCCATGTGTATTTACATTTTTGGCAACGATAAAATCTAGTTGTAGGTTCATCAGCACTTCTAGTCTGGAACATCCAACCAACTGCTTCATCATGTCCGCATTTTTCACAGTCTATTTTGACTGTTGGATTAGATTCTTCTCCTTCGTCTCCTTCAAATGCAAGTAGTGAAAAATCTGGTTCTTCTTCAGCAGGAATTTTTTTTGTTGTTTTAGTTTCTCCCCCTTCAGTGTATCCACATTTTGAACATTGGAGGCCTGAACCACTATTTTTTAATTTGACCTCACATTTGGGGCAAAATTTCAATTCAATTTACCTTGATTTTAGAATTGAATAGTTGTTTGAACTCTTCAGCCATTTTAATTGCTGAATCTGTTGCTTTTTTGATTTCACCAAGTGGTTTTGAACTAGAATTGATTCTCATCCAACATTCATTGGTAAGAGGATGTTTTACTATAACACCTGCAAAATCGATATTTGATGCTTTTAATAGCTCATGCTGAATTATATACAAAATTCCTATATCAGTTTCAGTGATTGAAAGACTGATTTCTTTGGGTTCGGAACTGATCACTTGCGCGTTCATGTATTCAGAAAAAGCACTTATTGCGGATATAAATCATTATGAGAGGTAGCAATGGGAGAAAGTAAGATTTCAGTAATCGAATTAGTAAAATCCAAGGACGAATACTCTTCTGATGAGAATATTGAGGTAAATGTCCAATTTTCAGTCGAAGGAGGCATCAGAGATGCCTTCAATGAGGCTAATTGGACAAAAGCATACAACAACAATGATGTTTCATTCAAATTGAAATATGGCATAAAATTGACATCTGGTGGATTCAGAAAGAAGGAATTAGGAAGAACTATTGATACCTATAGGAAGGCATCAATATTTTGGACAAGAAATCCAAAACTAGTCAATCCGATGAAGGATAGACGAATTTGGGTACAGATAGCGAAAAATTTTGAGCCATTTATCAGACTAACAGAGGAAGAGGTAAGACAAGAATTGTTTGATTTTAATGAAAAATTTGTATTCAAAGCATCAGATTTGGGACCAGGTAAGCATAAGATTGGAGCTGAAGCTTTTGCATCATGGCAAAAACATGATTTTACAGAAACTGGAAGTGTGAAAAATAGTTCCAGTGAAATTGAGATAACAATCAATTAGGGATATAAGGAACTTTTTTGTGGAAATAATAATGGCAAAATACGATGGTCTGTTAGGACAACCAATACTTGAAGTTGAAGAACCAGATAAAGAAGGAGGAATTACCTTTATCTTCAAAGACAATAGGTTCATGTTCATTAAAGCAGTTGATGGCAAAATTGAGACCGTATCAATTCCAGAATAGGTGATATGAATGGAAAAATTTGATGCAATCAAAATGCTAGAACTGGTCAAAGTGGAAGATCCTGATTCAGATGGTGGATTAACTTTGTTTTTTCAAGAAGACAAAACTTTGAAGATTAAAGTTGTAGATGGAAAATTAGTTTCAGAATTTGTTTAAACTAATTTCTTACATGTTTTTCATAAAATCCAATAGCTAGCTCCTGCACTTCAGATTGAATTGATCCAGGTCTCTCATCTCGAATTTTTTTAATTGCGTTGTCTGCAGAAAATTTCTTGTATTTTATAAAATAACATGCAAGAATTGTTCCAGCCCTACCCATACCAGCTGCACAATGTACCATTACTGCTTGATTATTGGTGATTTGTTCATGAATGAAATCTACTGCAGAATCAATTCTGTCCATATCAGGTGCCGTTAAATCAGGAGTTGGTACATGCATATAATCAATATTTTTCACCCAATCATCTGGAAGTGCATTCTCAGTCATTGTGACAATTGATTTAACTCCTTGATTTAGAAGCCAATCAAACTCATCATAGCTTGTTGGAATACCAGAACCTGCTAATTTTTCTTCAATAATCCAAGAAAAATTTGTTGGTTTTTTAGTAATTTTTCCGTGAACTTTTCTCCAAATATTCCCAGGCTTGCTCATGATACATTTAGAATCATTCTACATTTTTAGTATTACGAAATCAAATATGCGTAAATTATGATGCTACTGCACGAACTGGTGAGCCTGTAGCACCTTTTAGATTTAGTGGGAGAATTATGAAATTAAATTCCTTAGAACTAATTTTGTTCATGTTTGCCAAATTTTCTACAATCAAAATATTATTTTTTGATAAAATTTTATGAACCCTAAATAATTCGTCTTTTCCAAGATCTATACTAGGAGAATCTATTCCTACAAGATTGATTTTTTTTGATGCGAGATATTTTGCTGAAGATGAATCTAAGCCAGGATTTTCGGTAAAATAATTTTTATTTTTTAGATTTTTTTGCCATTCGGTATAGAAGAAGATTGATGAATTGTTTGGGATCTTACCATTGTTTTTTTCAAATAGCATAATATCGGATTTTGTAATAGGAGAATTCCTAGTTTTTTTGAGTTTTATTAGAATACCTTTTCCAATGAGTCTGTCAAGAGGTATTTCGTTGATTTTTTGACCATTTTTAGCAAAATGATATGGTGCATCAAGATGTGTTCCTGTATGTGAACTTAGGAATAAAAGTTCCAGATTATATCCGTCATCATGGATATTTGACCAAGCAATGAATTGTGGTATCGGTGATCCAGGAAAGGTTGGAATGGATTCAGATATTGTAAGTGACAAATCTATTGGTTTCACATAAAGAGAATGTATTGCTAATTAATCAGTTTTTGAACAATGAAAAGTTAAATACTGTTTTATGAAAAAACTTCTTGTGCCTACAGCATATGTTCTATTGAATTCGGATTTAGGAACAGACGAATCCATTATCAGTGAAATAAAGCAAATTCTCGCTGAGGATCAAATCCAGTTTGAAATTCAAGGGGTATACGGAGTCTACGACATTGTCTTAAAGTTGTCCTCTGATGATGCTGAAAAATTACGTTCAGTTATCACCAATAAAATTAGAAGAATCAGCAAGGTTCAATCAACATTGACAATGATGGTGATTGAAGAACAAGAAAACCTATAGTTTCTTTATAGCATCAATTACCTTAAGAATTTGATTTTCAGTATTGAAAAAATGAGGAGACGCTCGTACAATCTTTTTTTCTACTATTTCTCTAACAGCTAAAACAATATTTTGTTTTTCAAGTTTGTCTACAATTTCTTGTGAATCAAATCCATTGATATTAAATGAAACAATACTAGTTCTGTCACTCTGATTTTCTGGTCCATATAGAATGATATTCGGAATTTTTGATAATTCTTCTCTTAAGAGATTAGATAAATATTGATTTTTTTCTTGGATATTTTTTATTCCAAATTTTAGCAAATAATTTGCAGATGATTCCAATCCTACAATTCCAACATAATTTCTAAATCCAGTTTGAAATTTGTCTGGTAATTCTTTGTATGCTATTTTTGAATCATCATAAATCATTGCAGATTCACCACCAACTGTCTTCGGTTCTAACAATTCACTAGATTTTCTATTGCAATAAAATAATCCTGTACCCATAGGACCACAAAGCCATTTAGATCCGTTAAAAGACATAAAATCGCATTGAATCTTTGATACATCAGTATCTCCAATACATCCTATACTTTGTGCAGCATCAATAAAGAAGGGAACTTTTTCATGAAGAATTTTTCCTATTTTTTCTACTGGTAATATAGAACCTGTATTATATAGAGCATGACTAAGAGCAACTAGTTTTGTATTATTATCAAGTAATGATTCTAAATCATCTAATTTGAAGAAACCATTACTATCAATTGGTAGATTTTTTATAGAAATTTTTTCTTCTAGTTTAATCCAAGGATAAAAATTGGCATGATGCTCATGTGACATTCCACGAATTATTATGTTAGAATCATTATCAAAAGACAATCCATTTGCTACAAAATTAATTCCATCAGTTGTACTTTGAGTAAGAATTACTTCGTCAGGTTGACAAGAAATGATTTTTGAAATGGTTTTTCTTACATTTCGAAGTTTCTCATTTACAAAAGGTTCAGAATCTTTTGAGTCTGGACCTATAGAATTGTACGTAAGAAGGAATTCTTTCATGGCCTCAATACTTTGATTAGGCATAAGCGATACTGATGCATTGTTAAGATAGATTTTATCAGAAATTGGAAAATCAGATGAAATATCTTTTGATGCTAAATTCATTATTATATCTGTAAAATTCTAAAGTAGTGTTGGATAAAAATCCTGAGTTATCTATAGTTGACATGGGAAAAATTCGAATTCAATTTGAACAAAAAAATCCCAATATTTTATTATGTTCAAAGCCTTTCCACAAAATAGAATTTCTTGATAGATTAATCAATTCAGTTGAGGATCCAATAGTTCTTGTGGATATGGATTTGCTTTATACTGGATATGTACAATCTGGAATGATTCAAAAAAAGGAAAACATGAAAATTTTTTGTCCAGACAAAATAGATTGGGAAAAAAGATTGACAGAAATTATTTCCAAAGTATCAAAAGAGAGATTTTTGGTAATTATTGATTCGTTTAATGGAGTTTACAATTTGTTTGATGAATTAGAGTCTTCAAGATTCATTAATTCTTGCATAATGTTACTATCAGCTATTGGAAATCAAACTAAATCATCTGTAATTATAACGGGCATGGCAAGGAAAAAAGATAATGATAAGTGGATTCTGTCCCCAGGGGGGAAACACATCATCAAATCAGAGAAAACAGGAGTATACTTTCTTAAAAAAATCCAAAATGACTTGGTAATTGTTAGTTTAGAAAATACAGGTACTGATTCAAAAAATTCTTTATAAAAGAGGAAAATATTTGATTTTTTTATCAGAGCGATCAATTTTAAAACGTCGTTATAAATTATCAAACGCCGTTATACGACCATAATTTTAGGCAAATTATATTAATGCCAAACCAAGATTGAATTTTGTTATGCCAGTAGGAATTATTCCAGACATCAGCGAACAAATGTGTATCGGATGTGCACTATGTGTAGAAATCTGTACCACACTTGGACCAGATGTCCTTAGAGTAAAACCAGTTGAAGGCTGGAAGAGAGGTAAAGCATTTGTCTTTTACCCAGAGAGATGTATTTCTGATGGTGCATGCATCGGTGTATGCCCAACAAAAGCAATCTTCTGGATGAGACCAATGGACTTTACTGTTGGACAACCAGTTCCACTCTACAAGAACTCAGTCTTCGTCAAAGGTTGGACTGAATTAATCGATTAGATTAATTCAATCAATTTTTAATTTCTTTTTATTATTTTAAATTTTAACAGCGCCAGGCTTTTCGTCAGCGATTTTTGGTTTTTGCTTTAACCAAAACAATGCGATTAGAAACATTATGCCAGGGATTAGGATTATGAATAGCATTAATTCGTAATAAGTTGATAATCTTTGAGCTGGTTTTATATGATAAGTTTCATGAGATACCTTTTCCGGATTATCATAAACTGCACTAGTAAAATCAACAGAACGTTGTTCTTTAGTTTGTACATCACCAAAGACAGTAACACTTTCCTCAGCAAAAATTGAAGGTGATTGAATTCCTGCTATTCTTATTATAATCGATCCAGAATCACTGAAAACGAAATTTCTATAATCTCCACCAATTTGGCTTAGACCCTCATCTCGGAAAATTTCATTTCCATTTTGATATATCAC
The DNA here is from genome assembly GCA_036525555.1 of Candidatus Nitrosopumilus sp. GTDB lineage: Archaea > Thermoproteota > Nitrososphaeria > Nitrososphaerales > Nitrosopumilaceae > Nitrosopumilus. The sequence continues at coordinate 45,704 of DATDAD010000015.1, read as the reverse complement.
AAAATCATATTTCATTTCAGCAAGATTAGAATTTGTTTGTGGATTATAAAATTGGTAAACAAATTGAATTTTTTCATGAGTTTTAATAACTGGTGGATCCCATGTCAAATTAACTTCTATAGCTTGATCCGGAGTATATTGTAATAATGGAAACTCTAATTTTTTACCTGTTGCATCATGAGGGAAATCAGGAATAGCTTTTTCAACAATTACAATTCCTTCCATCCAAGGATGTATTATACAAAAATATGTGAATGTACCTGATTCTTCAAATTTGTATGACCATGATTCACCTGGAGCAAATTGAGCACTATCAAATATTCCATCAGGTGTTCCAAAATCTCTGTTATCCATCCAACCAAATCGTCCTGGACTATCTCCACTAGTTACAGTATGAGATTCTCTGTCATCATTATACCAAGTAATTACATCTCCAACTGTAATAATAATTTGAGGAGGATCATACCAAACTTCTGCAGGAGTGTTTAATTCAGGATTATATGCACCAAATGGAATATCGATAATGTATTCCTCAGCATAAACAAAAGATGCAGAAGTAAAAATTAGAAGAAGTACAGATAGTAGTAAAAATCTCATATTCTATTAGACGTAATTCAGTTAATTAAAAACTTGATGCTATTTTCATAATTGGAAATAGTTTTCAATTTAGAGAACTGGTTTAGTCATAAATTTTAGAATTTGTTATATTAATAGCAGTTAGACTATTTTTCTTTTAACTTCAAAAATATTATAATCATATTTTTGTTTGATTTCAATGGAACAAAATTGAGAAAATTCGTATTCTTTGAAGTCTTTTATATTTTCATACATGTTATTGCCAACTACCATACTATTTTTTGGGCAAATTGAATTAATCTTAAAGCATCTATTAACCGTAGGTCCAAAAATATCTGAAATTTTAGAAGTTGTACTTTCGGCCACCTTTACAGAACCATATGTTACACTGATTTTGTAATCTAGTGCATCTATATTTTCTGCATTAAGTTCTTTTTTTAGTTCATCATGTGATTCGATCATAGATAAACAACATTCTACGACATTTTTCATTACTACAGTATCTTTAGAATCAACATTTGCAAATCTAAACATTAAAGCGTCGCCAATGTTTTTTACGACTTCTCCATTATGTTTTAAGATGATTTTTGCCATGAAGTTAAGAAAAATTTCATACATTTTACTAACATCATCATCAGATAGTTTTGATGAAATTCTAGTAGAATCAGTCATATCAATAACACCTACACAGTCATTTTCCTCACGTTGAGAAAACTTTAGCAGATTTCCTCCTTCAAGTTGTTTGATGACTTCTTCTTTCTCTTTGATTTCAATCAAGGATTCTTCAAGTTTTTGTGCCATTAAATCAAATGCACGAGATAATTCTTCAATTTCATCGCCTGTTCTAATGTTTGTTCTTACATCAAACTTACCACTTGCAATCTTGTTTGCAGCATTTTTAAGAGCTCTTAATGGATGTGATAATGACTCTGCTGCAAAGAATGCAACCAATCCCATCAGCATTGTAATAAGTAAACTTGTTAGTAGAATTCTAGATTGTAGAATTTTAATTGGTTCAACAAGTTCTTTTTCATCTATTTCTGCTAGCAAGACGATTCCAAATTCAGGCATACAAAAAGTTGATCCATAAATTGGAATTTCTCTGTAATCAAGATAAAATCCTACATGATCTTCTTTTTCATTGAAACATTTCTGTACACCAACAGTATCTACTCTTTGTTGAAATACTGCATTTTCAAAAAATCTAGATTCAGATAACATCAGATAGTCATTATTGACAATGTAAACTTCTCCAGTTTCACCTAGTCCACTTCTATTAAGAAAAATATTATCAATTGGCGCAGTTCTCATTTTTGAAATTATCACTCCAATCGGTTTATCTCCTCTTTTACTGTTATCTGCAAATATCGGTGAAACAACAAGTAATTTTTTACCAGTTTCTGTTTGTTCAAATTCAATAAAAGATTCAATCAATCCTCTTTGAAAAAATTCATTTTTAGTAAAATCTTCGTTTGTATTACCGCTTAAGGAAAAGAAAGACATACCATTTTTTCCAATTATTTTTGTATCTTCAAAACCTATTGAGAATCCAACTAGTTCCTGATATGCTTGAACTTGAATTAGAAAATTTCTACGGTTATTTTCCTGAGATTCTTTTAGTTTGTTATTTGGAATTTCATTCATTTCTAAAACTAATGATTGGATCATTGGATCATTTGCAAGAATTTTATTTTGTTCAATTCTTGATTCAAAAAGTGAAATTAAAGATTCTCCTCTAATCGAAGATTCTCCAATTAATAATTCCCCTCCTCTTTCTTTTAGAGTTTCAGACGCATAATCAATACTCATGTAAGATGTAATTCCTAATGCAACGATAGTTACAAGCATAACAAGCAAAACAAGTTTTTTTCCAAGATTGAATTTGATTGACATTTTTATTCGATGTTTTTTATTTCGTTGCCATCTTTCTAAGTATTAAAGACCTTATTCTAGTTTTGAGAATTAAGTGATGAATGAATAAAATCAATAATTTTCAAATAATCAGCTCTTGGTTCAGTACTTACCATAAACAATTCGTTAGAATTGAGTGGGACACTAATCATCGTAACTTTTTCATATTCTGTTATTGATGATAGTTCTTTACCGATTTTGTATGCTAAATTTGTATAAAGATCTCTTTTTTGTAATGCATAGTGAATAGACATTTTGACATTATCTCCATCTAAAAGTTTCTCAACATTTTCTTTTTGTCCACCAGCAACCATCTCACCCTTACTGTTTGTAACTCCAGCAAATCTAACTTTGGGATCTATATCTAGAACTTGTTTTGATAGTTCATCGTAATTGATGGTCATTTTTTAACACTAGCAGATTTCTTTTTAAAGAGTATTTCATCCTTTTCCTGTAAATCTTCTGTGTATTGATCCATACCTAACAAGAACTCTTCTTCGTCAGAATATGCCGATTCAGCATGTTCGCTAATATCTAAGCCTATATCTTCAACTTCTGGTGAAACTCTAATGCCAATCAAATGTTTGATAAGCTGCATCAATATCCAAGTTCCACCAAATCCAATTGCAGCTGCAACACCTACACCTATTGCTTGAATCCATAGTTGATCTGGATTTCCATATAATAATCCATCAACGCCACCAGGATTAATCATGGTACTTGCAAAGATACCAATTGCAAGAGAACCTACAATACCTGCAACACCGTGGACGGAACTGACATCAAGTGCATCATCAATGTGTAGTTTTTCTTTGAATAGTACCACACCAGAGTAAGAGATTACACCAATTGCAATACCAATTACAAATGCATGTTCAGCGCTAACAAATCCAGATGCAGGAGTAATTCCAGCAAGTCCTGCAATTGCACCGTTAATAGTAGCAACAACAGATGGTTTTCCTGTTCTTATCCATGAAAGTCCACCCCAAATTAAGGCTGAAACTGATGAAGCCATATGAGTTACAATAACTGTATTTCCTGCAACACCACCAGATGCTGAAAGTGCACTACCTGCATTAAATCCGAACCAGCCAAGCCATAACAGGGAGGAACCTAAAACTGCAAGTGGAATACTATGAGGAATCATTATGGCAGGACCGTAATTTCTTCTCTTTCCTAGTACAAGTGCTGCAGCTAAAGCTGCCATACCAACACTGGTGTGAATTACAATACCACCTGCAAAGTCTACAACTCCTAATTGGGCTAACCAGCCTCCACCCCATACCCAGTGGACAAGAGGATAGTAAATCAAAGTAGACCATGCTGCGATGAATATGATAAATGAGCTGAACTTCATTCTTTCAGCAATTGTTCCTGTAAGAAGTAATGGAGTGATACATGCAAACATCAATTGGAACTTTACAAATAATACTCCAGGAATTGTTGGGGCATAATCTAGAGAATCATCAGAAGGCACACCTTTGAGGAATACCCAATCCATATTTCCAATAAAACCATTATTAGAATCACCAAATGACAAACTAAATCCAAATACAAACCACATGACACTCAAAAGTGCCAAACCGAAAAATATCTGCATGAAAATTGAAGCTGCGTTTTTCTTTCTTAACAGACCAGATTCAAAAAGACCCAATGCAGGGATCATAAGCAATACAAGACTTCCAGCTACAAGCATCCACGCTGTATCTCCAGAATCAAGTACCATTGAAAAAATCGGCTAGTTTTTAATTAATAACAATATCTTAATTTGATTGTCAAATGATAATCATTTGGTCTACAAAATCAGAAATTATATTTATCAAGTCGAAATTACAATTATCAAATGCTCAAAATAGAAGTGATTCTTGGCGAAAATGACGTCATGGCAATTAGTGAAGGACTAAAAGAGATCGGAATAGGAGGTCTTACAGTCACCAAGGTTAGAGGTAGAGGAAAAAGACCAGGCCCAGAGATTCACGCATCAAAAGGAAGTGAGATTTTTGTCCCACAGTTTAATGACAAATATTTTATCTCAGCCATCATACCTGAGTCAAAAGAGGATGAAGTAGTAAACATCATCAAAGAACATGGTAGAGTTGGTAAGATTTTTGTTTCACAAGTATTGCGTGCAGTCGATATTGCAACAGGTGACGAAGGCGAAGAAACAATCTAGAGAATTATTATGAATTTTCGTAAAAGCAAATTATTCCACAGAGAAAAGATGCAGCCAATAAAACCTAGAGATTATCCAAAAGTTGCCGCAATTGTAGGAATAATTGTTATACCACCAATATTATTACTGTTCATATGAAAACTTCTAAGAAGATCAGTATTGTAAAATTGATAATGGCTGGAATTGGTCTAACTCTTGTTGCACTGTGGTTATTTTCAGACTATATTTTCTAAAAGGCTTCAAAATTATTTTCGTATACAATTGTAGGATTCTTGAGTTGCTTTTCTAATGAAGGTAGTGATTTCATTATACAATAATTTACAAAGTCACTAAATGATTTAATTCTATAATCACTTCTGAGTGTTTCTTTATTTTTTTCATATATTACTTGTAATTTGTGTAAAGTAAATTTCTGTAAAGGAACAAATCTACTTCGTTTAGGTAATGATTTTGATTCTACCTTTTCTTCTAAATTGATTTCAAGATCTTGATTTCCATCAAGTGTTTCCATATCAACAACTTCTTCCATTTCAGAAACAAAGATTTTCCCGCCATGATTAGATGATAAACCAGAATTTTGTGAAATCATTTCAACTACTCTTCTAGCATCCTTATCCAAAACCACCATTTCGATTTTAGCTAGTGGTACAGACTTTAATCCAGTAGAGCCTGCACGAGAACCTTGTGATTCATCATAAATGTGGCTATCTTCCAAATTTCGTTTATCAATAATGTATGTCCCTAATACGGTCAAATTGGTTTTAATTGTAGGAAAATTTTTCCTTTTGATTACAGCCTCTATCTTTTTCACAAATAATTTCAAAAAAATGTCCTATTTATGAGAAATGATCATTATCATGCCTAAAAATGGATTTTGTACCTAATTATTTTTGGAAAATCCAAATTTTGATGCCCAGCTCTTCTTTTGCTTTTTTGTAGGTTTCAGAGATAATTTATCTAGCATACCATATGTTATAGTAAATCCATGTCCAACCATTGTAGCATCTTTATTGTAATTGTTTTTGTTAGGTACAAATTCATCAGCTAAATCTTTAATTTTTTTGGTTTTTAGATCAAACAATCTAATCTTTTTACCATTTTCAAGTTTAATTATTGCATCGCCACTCAAACCTTGAATAGAGAAATTCTCAAAAAATCTAATTGTTCCACCTTTTTTTAGTTTTAAAACAGAATCATATGTCAATTTTCCTCCATAAAATAAAATTTCTCTTGCAGAGATGATAACATCGTCTTCTACATTCAAAACAATGACTGAATCTGCTTCAAGTGATACAGTATTGACAAGATTTTCTGCAATGATTTTTCCTTTAGGAGCTATAATGCGAGTTCTATGTTCTTGGATTTGGAATACTCCTACACGTACAGGATCTTCAACCCTAAATTTTCTACCATAGACGTTTCCAACTATGGCATCACCATTTTCAACGGTAATTTTTGCGCCATTTTCAATTTTGTATTTATTTTCTAACGGATTAATGAATTTAAAATCTCCATTAATTACTCGAATGTTTGTTTGATATTCTTGTGTCCATGATGGGCTAGTAATACTTCCTTGCATTATAATTGGACCATCATAAGTAAAGCTACCAGCCATAAAATTTCCTTTTATTGATAGTGTACCAGTTGCTTTTCTTTCTAATTCTATTTCTCCAAGAGTTTTTGATCCAAATAATCTAGTTCCAGTGTTGTTTGATTTATTCAAAGATGATGCCCATTCTTCAGCAGTTTTCATTTCTTTGAATAATTCTTGACCTAAAATCTGATTTTTTCTTCTAATATCAGCCTCAGAATCTTGGGAATATACTTTAGAATTTTTTAATTTTTCAAAATCAGTTTCCGGATATTTTTTTCCAATTTTTAGATCATCATATGCCTGTTTAATTTTGATAAATTGTTCGTTTTCGCCTCCACGATCTGAGTGAAATTGAAGAGCTAATCTTCTAAATGCATCTCGAATTTCTTTCTCTGTTGAGCCTTCGACAATTCCTAGAATATCATAATTATTTTCAACCATTATCTACACCAAAATTTTTTCAAATTCCTATACTTGTAGGTTATTACACATAGAATATCAACGATATGGAAAAATAAAAAAAGTTAAGATCGAATTATTTCACTACTAAAACTGGAATCTTGGTTTTGTGCATCACATAATTAGATGTACTTCCAAGAAATGCTTCTTTTGCACCGCCTAATCCTCTTGCACCAATTACGATCATGTCAAATTTTCCATTTTTGGCAAACTTGACAATTTCTGCACCAGTATTCCCTCCACTAGTTTTGTATTTGAAAATAGCACCAGCTTTTTGGGCTTTATTCATAGCAGGACCAATAGCTTTGACAGCTTTTTTTTGTGCATTTTCCTTCATTTTTGCTGTGTATTTGATTCCAGCTGCTAGTGGTAAATGAAATACGTAAAATCCAGTAATTTCAGCATCACTACCTTTTGCAATTTCAATTGCTCTATCTAAACCACGAGTAGCATTCGAGGAACCATCAAGTGGAACAAGAATTTTTTTGAATTTAGCCATATAAAAAATCATAATTATTCTAATATAAAATGGTCATTAATTTCCAAAGTTGAAAACAAAATTGCAATCAAAGTTGAAAATGGTATCTTGAATTTTTATATAAAAAATCTGTGTGCTTAACAATTGTCTATTAGTAATATTTCAAAAAAACCTATTTCTATTATGAAAAGGGCAACAATTACAGATGCTATTAAGATGTTATTGAACACAAAAATTAGCAGATTAGTTGTTAGAGAAAATGAAAAACATATTGGAATAATCACTGAGAAAGATATTGGATTATTTTTATTTTCAGAGATCACAAAACAAGGATTAGATAAAATTCCCATTATGAAAATAATGAAACCAATTGAATTTGTAAATCATGAGATCACTCCTGAAAATGCGGCAAAAATAATGATTGAAAAAGGTATTAGTTCATTAGCTATTGGAGAAAAGGATGAAGTAAAAACAATTTTTACAAAAAGTGATCTTGTCAATTATTATGCTGAAAACATTACTGATGAAAAGAAAGTTGTTGATTTTATGACTCATGATTATGAATTTACTCATACTGCTGCACCATTATACAAAGTTGTACGAAAGATGTTAGAAAAGAAAATCTCCAGATTAATTGTAAAGAATCAAAATGAGGAACCAGTTGGAATAATTTCATTTAGAGATTTATTCAGAATTGCAATAGAGTTAGGAAGTGAAGAAGATAATTCTGAGTATGGAATTTCAGATCAAATTAGAAATGGATTTCTCTCAAAAGAAGGATTTGGAGATATTTCATTAGCTAGAGAAGTCATGACTGAGGGATTAATCACTGTTAAATTTAATCAAAGTTTGTCAGATGCGTGTAAACTAATTTTAGAGAATAATGTTAGTGGTTTAGTAGTATTAGATGGAAATGGTTCAATCACAGGAATAATTAGTAAAACAGACATTGTAAAGGCAATTACAAAATAATGATTCTGAAAATACATTAAAACAATGAGCAAGAAATGGTTTTAATTATGAAATGGCATTTTGATGACTTTATTTATGGTTCCATAGATGGAGCAGTGACTACTTTTGCTATAGTTGCAGGAGTTATGGGTGCATCATTGCCTTCAGTAATAATCCTGATTTTGGGATTTGCAAATTTGTTTGCAGATGGATTCTCGATGGCTGCTGCAAATTATCAAGCATCAAAGGCCAGAAACGAGTTTGTAGAAATGAAGAGAAAGCAAGAGGAATGGGAAATTGATAATTTGGAGGAACAAGAAAGAGATGAAATTAGAGAAATTTACAAAGAAAAAGGATTCAAAGACGAATTACTAGAAGATGTTGTACGAATAATTACATCAAAAAGAAAAGTATGGATTGATACTATGATGAAAGAAGAATTAGGATTAATTGAAGATGAAAAAAACCCCTTAGATAGTTCTGTAAGCACATTTACCGGTTTCAATCTTGTTGGGTTAATTCCATTAATTCCGTTTATGGTTTTCATGATAATAGGTATTGAACTGAATTCTGAAGCATTTGGATATTCTATTGTATCAGTGGCTGCAGCATTTTTTCTTGTTGGAATGATTAAAGGAAAAATTGTGAAAAAATCAATGTTACATTCAGGGATTAGTACATTAATCATCGGTGGATTTGCTGCAATTGTTGCATATTTGGTAGGATATGGATTAAATTTTCTGTTTTCTTAGGTTTTGTTGAAAATGTCTGAATTAAAGCGTCACATGGGACTTTTTCATCTTACCATGTATGGAGTAGGTTTGATTCTTGGTGCTGGGATCTATGTCTTAATTGGTGAAGCTGCAGGTTTTGCAGGAAATTCCATGTGGATTTCTTTTTTGCTGGGTGCAATAGTTGCAGTATTTGCAGGATTATCTTATGCAGAACTTTCAGCTTTGTTTCCAAAAGCTGCAGCAGAATACACTTTTGTAAAAAATGCATTTAAGAATCATTTTTTTGGTTTCATAATTGGTTGGTTAACTGCAATTACATCAATCATAGTTGCTGCAACAGTAGCATTAGGATTTGGAGGATATCTTACTCAGTTTATTGATTTACCAATTACAATTGGCGCTGTTCTTTTAATTGGTGTTTTATCAGTTGTGAATTTTATTGGGATCAAAGAATCTGCATGGGCCAATACTATATTTGCAATAATTACTGCAGGTGGACTGATACTCATAATATTTTTAGGATTTATGATTGAACCTGTTGAATCTGTAGATTATTTTGAGGCACCAAATGGAATTACGGGCATCATTCTTGCATTTGTGTTAATTTTCTTTGCCTTTATTGGATTTGAGGATATGGCAAATGTTGCAGAGGAAGTTAGAAGACCTAAAAAAACTATTCCAAGAGCCATAATTTTATCAATAGTAATCACTGGAGTTATTTACATTCTAGTTTCATTATCAATAGTTCGAATATTAAATTGGGAAGAATTGGCTGCTTCATCTGCTCCTCTTGCTGATGCAGCTCATAATGTTTTAGGTATCAATGGAAGTATCACCTTATCATTAATTGCACTTTTTGCAACTGCCAGTACAGTTTTGATAACATTGGTAGCTGGTGCAAGAATTTTGTATGGAATGGCAAAAAGTAATTCATTACCACAGTTTTTGGGAAGAATTCATCCTAAAACAAAGACTCCATGGATTGCAGTAGTTGGGATTTTAGTCACTTCAATAGGATTTACATTTGTTGGAGACATTGTAGTTATTGCAAATATTGTTGTTTTTGCCGTAGTTGTTACCTTTGCAGTAATTAATTTGGCAGTGATAGTTCTTAGATATACGGAGCCGACGTTAAAAAGAGCATTTAAAGTTCCAATCAATGTTGGAAAGTTTCCTATTCTACCACTGTTTGGATTTGTTACCACAGTTTACATGATGTTACAATTTGAAATTGAAGTTATACTTGTAGGTGTGGCTATTATTTGCATAGGTTCAGTTTTGTATATAATTTTAAAAAAGCGAAATAATTTTGCTAATTCAAGCTAATTGTTTTTAGATTTTCTTAGGGCAACTATTGCAATAGTAATTCCTACAATACCAAGACCAATTCCCACATATCCTATATTCATATTCTGTGTAGTTTCTTCTAAATTGTTAACTGAATCTTTTAGTTCATTGACATCTTCAATTAATGCAGTATGACCATCAATCATTTGTTGCACTGTAATATCAGATGGTTCAGGAAATTCTATGTAGGAGCGTTCATCTACTTTTGGAGGATGCATAGACAAACTAATTGGGGTATCAATGATTGTTCCCAAAATATTTGCTTGATAAAATCCAGAAACAGTGGGATTTACAAATGCATAATATTTTCCTGGAATATCATGGTCAGGGGATAAAGGGAGTGTAATACTTTCATCTTTGTAGATTAATTTCATTTTTATCGTTTTGTTTAAGCCAGAAATTCCATTTTTAAATTCTTGAGATTCTGCACATTTTATTGGTTGGGGGATATCTGGGCATGAGATTAATGGGCTAACATAGAATTCGATTCCATTAGTTTCTCCTGACACAACAGGCTCATTCATCCAACCAATTTCTACTCTGTATTCACCTACAGAATCAATTGTATGCCCATAAGCAATCCAAGCTAAGCCAGGCATAATTAATAAAAACAGTATTATTAATTTTAATTTCATACTGAAAAAAACAAATCTAATTTTAAAAATGTTCTACTAATTTTTATCAAAAATACTAATTTTCATATATTTTGATACTAGTACCAATTAAGCATCAGCATACATTGAAACTTCCCAAGCTGTAGGAGTTTGTGCAAATGCGGTATACTCTTTGTATTTTAATTCAGAATATGCATCAAGAAAGTCTTTTGTAAAAATTTCTTTTAGGAAATTTGAATCACTCGCTAAAGAATCAAGTGAATCTTTTAATGACACTGGTAAAGATCCAATCTTATATTCCCGCTTCTTCTCTGAAGAAAGTTTGTATACATTTTCTTCAACTGGATCACCAGGATCGGTTTTATTTTTGATTCCATCTAATCCTGCTAGCAATAATGCAGCTTCTAAAAGATAGATATTTGCAGTTGGATCAGGTACACGATATTCAATTCTTTTATTTTTTTCTTGATTTCTATTATACATCGGAACTCTAATAGCAGTTGAACGATTTGCTAATCCCCAACAAACATTTACAGGTGCCTCAAATCCAGGAACAAGACGTTTGTAAGAATTCGTTGTAGGGTTTGAAATTGCACATAATGCTGATGCATGATTTAGAATTCCACCAACATAATATCTTCCAGTTTGACTCATTTGAGCTACATCATCATCTTTGTCATACATTACGTTAGAATTTTCTTTCCATAAACTTTGATGAGTATGCATTGCAGATGCATTATCACCAAAAATTGGTTTTGGCATAAATGTTGCAACTTTATTTTTTCTTTTAGCTTTTACTTTTACCAGATTTTTGACTGCAATTACATTATCAGCCATAGTAATCATTTCATCATAAACTAAATTGATTTCACATTGACCAGAAGTTGCTACTTCATGATGTTCCGCTTCAATTTTTATTCCAAAATAATTATACAAATCATCACATACGTCTTTTCTAAATCCTTCAAGAGTATCTTTAGGTTGTGCTGGATAATATCCTTCTTTGATATCTATTGCAGTACTTACATTTCCTTTTGCCCAAGGAGATTCTTTAGATTCTATAGAGTACCCAGAGCCTCCACCAGAATGGGTTGCGCCATAAGGTGAAGGATAGACATTGATAGCATCAAAGACAAAAAATTCTATTTCAGGCCCCCAATTAGTATGAGTTAAACCAAATTCATTGAGTTTTTTTGATGCTTTTTGTGCGATTCCTCTTGAATCTCGATTATATCTTGATTCCTTGTCTGTACTGCCATCATAGAGATCACAAAAGATTCTTGCATTTTTTCTATTCCCAGGATCATAATCATTTGGAAGAATTTTGAACGAAGTTGGATCAGGCATTAAAATCATGTCAGAATTATTAACAGATTTGAATCCAACAATTGAACTTGCATCCAATTTTTCAAGACCATTAACAAAACTATTTTTGTCAATTGCATAGCTTGGCATTCCAACATTGTGAAGTTCACCAAAAATATCTACAAACCAAAAATCTATGAAAGATATATTTTCATTTTGTATAGATTGTAACACTTGATCTGAATTCAATTTGATATTTTTTATGAACTATTTTACAAATGTTATCTAGTAAGATAGATTTGTCTATTTTGTCAGGTTAATTCTAAGATTCAGGATAATCTTCAACAGGATGTGTTGCTTTGAAATTTTTCATTTCTTCATCAAAAAAGAATTTGTCAGTTAGTGCAGGCTTCAAATCATCTAACCAAATTGCATTTTCATCATATTTTGCAAAAAATGGCACTTGAACCCAATCAGGATTTCTACCCTGCAAAAATCTTAATACAATAACTTTTTGATCACTAAGATTTGCTGTTCCAATTACATGTACTTTTCCAGGAGTAGCAGACATGCTAGGTCCACGTACTGTTCTTGCTAATCCACTAACTGAAGAGTATGCTTTTCTAAAAATTTGATAAGCTTTGACTAGTGGAATTCCAAAATAGTGTTGAGCACCTGTATCTCTTACTACAAACATGTAATATGGGATGCATCCAAGCTGAACCTGTTTAGTCCACATTTTTGCCCACATTTCTGCATCATCGTTGATGTGTGCCAACAAAGGAGATTGAGTTCTGATTTGTGCACCTGTATTTCTAACAGCTTTAATTGCATTTTTTACAGCATCTGTTGATAATTCATTAATATGATTAAAGTGGGCCATGAATGCAAGATGCAATCCGTTATCAGTAATTTTTTTGAATACACCTAACATTTCTTGAGAATCAGAATCAGTTAGGAATTTGTAAGGCCAATATGCCAAAGCTTTTGTTCCAATTCTGATTGTTTTAAGATTAGGTAATTTTGCATCAATTAGTGCATCAACGTATTTTGAGAAAATTTTTGCTTTCATTATCATTGGATCTCCACCAGTAAAGAGCACATCAGAAATTTCTGGATGCTCCCTAACATATTGAACTAGTTGGTTTCCTTCTTGCATTGCAAATTTCATGTCGTCCATCCCTACAAATTGTGGCCATCTAAAACAAAAACTACAATATGCATGACATGTTTGGCTTTGACTTGGGAAAAAGAGACAAGTCTCTTTGTATTTGTGCTGCATTCCATAAAGTTTTGTTCCATCCTTTAATGTCGGAACGTTTAATTCCATTTGTCCTGCAGGATGTGGATTAAGTTGTAAACGTATTTCGTTTGCAATAGTCGTAATTTCTTTTTTATCCAAATTATTTTTTAACGCAGCTGCCATTTTTTCATAATGATGTGGTTTTAGCATTCCTTTTTGAGGAAATGTTAATACAAAGATAGGATCATTTGGAATATTATTCCAATCAATTAATTGCTCAACAACGTAGTTGTTTGCTTTAAAAGGTAAAACATTTCCTACAACCTCCATTTCAAATTGAATTTCCTCTCCAAGTTTCTGAATTTGTGGAAGAGTACGAAAATTAGATAAAGTATATGATTTTAGTGATGGCGAATTATCCCAAATTGTTTCTTGATAGGTCACTTTGTTATTAGTACAAGCACCATTGTTAAACGTTACAGGTTTTTTATGCGTAAATAATTTTAAATTTTATAATACTTATATCAAAAATTCTAACAAGAAAGATCTAGGTTAACCTATGTATGATAGAAAAAAGGACAAAAAGGGATCTAAATGGCTGAAGAGATAATTGAAGCGGTATCGGGTCAAGTAAACCAGTTTCAAGGAATATCCCAGCTTCTAGCCTCATCTGAATCTCTTCAGGCAGCATTTATTGTATTAATTGTAGGCATTATTGGAATTGCAGTAATTTATCGTACTTTTTCAAAATGGGTTAGAAAGCAAAGATTGAATTATGAACGACCACATCTTTCAAGATTTGTCAGAGTAGTAGTTTTACCATTTTTTGCAATTGTATTAATTACGTCAATAAATTTTTACATACAATCATTTGCACTTTTTGAAAATGATGCTTTAGTTTCTCCAGAAGGAATAACATCTAGTGAAACATTTGCAAAGATTCTCAATACAATAAACATTCTTGTTATTGGGTATTCTATTGCTCATTTAATTCCAATAATACTTCGTAAAAAAGAAAAATCCAATTTAGAGAAAGAAGATTTTGAATCATGGAAAGAATTACGTGGATTTCCTGATGATGATGGTGATCTTTTTCATAAATTCTACAAATGGATTCCACCCAAATACACACCAAACGAATTAACAGATGAAGATTTTGAAGAAAAGTTAAAGACAGAAGAAGGAAGGAAATTCCTAGAAGAGTTTAGAACAACAAAGGGATTGCCAATAGGAAGTTTTGAACAATTAGTTAAAGATCCATTTGAAGAATGGAAAAAATCTGAAAGGGTGAAATATCAAAAATATTATGATGATTGCATCTCTGGAAATAATGATTCTGGTAAAAAACTAAAACCTGGACAAGTTATTGACGAAATTTTCCCTATAGATACATGGAGAGAAGAAAAAAGATTTGGAGGATTTGATCCAATAATTTCTGGTTCAAAACCACCAGGTTATGCAAAAAGAAAAAGAAAAGATCTTCCAAAATCAATTTCTCAAATTTTACCACTTGGAATTTTTGTTGTAGTAATACTTGGAGTAGTCAGCTGGTGGGGAATTGATTTGATAATACTTGCAACAGCTACAGGGGGATTGGCTATAGGCATAGGATTAGCATTGCAAGAAACTATGCAAAATTATTTTGCTTACATACTGATTAGAAAAGATAAGATTTTTGCAGAAGGTGAGCGTGTTCAATTAGATACAGGGTATAACGGATATGTGCATAAGATTACTCCTAGAGTTACTTTCATTCGTGATGCATTAAATGAATCATATGCTGTAATTCCAACTAGACAACTGGTTAATTCTCAAATTATTAATTATTCAAAAGAAATCAAAATGGTGCCTGCAATTGTTGAAGTAGGGGTTTCGTATCTAAATAATCCAAAACAAGTTGCTGCAATTCTAGTTAAGATTGGTAAACGTGCTATGAAAGAGGTAATAGATGAGAGAGGCAGACATCTAATTAAACAACAAAGATGTCCTTACTTGGATAATAATAAGCCCAGTTGTGGATGTGACAAAGATATTCATGTTGACATAAATCAACCTGTTGTTAGATTTAACAAATTTAATGATTCATCACTTGATTTTTCATTATGGGTCTATGTTAGAGATTATGGTGCACAATTCAAAACTAAAACAGACATTAGAATAATCATGTATGAAGAATTCAAAAAATATGACATTAGAATCCCATGGCCAATTAGAACAGTGTATCAAGGAGATGAAAAGAGAGAGAATGAAGAAATTAGAAAGCTTGATGAGCAAAGAAATGAGGTTGTCGATAAATTTGGTATTGGTGACTTAGGACGTGGAGGTGGAGAGGATTAATCTTCTCAAAACTTTATGAATCCCATTAAATGATATTTCTTGTTGAGCAAATTATCGGTAATTGCAGGAAAATCTTCTGAGGATGTCGCAAAAAGGCTATCTAAAAAGATAAAGGCAAATCTAGTAAAAACAGAGATCAGAGTTTTTGCAGATGGAGAGAGTAAGATTACTTTAAATGGAAAAATTTCAAAGAAAAAATCAATCGTAGTGCAATCAATATATCCTCCAGTTGATACAAATCTAATTCAAGCATTATCACTAATTTCAAAAGCTAAAGAGACATCATCTGAGGTGATTGCTCTGATACCATATATGGGATATGCAAGGCAGGATAGAGAATTCTTACCAGGTGAAATTATAACAATGAAAGTCCTTGGTAAGTTGTTCAAAGGAGCTGGTGCATCAAAAATTATTGCTATTGACATCCATAGTATGATTGGATTCAAACATTTTACGATAAAAACAAAGAATGTATCTGCAATTCCTGAACTTGCACGATATTTCAAGAAATTGAGCCTGAAAAATCCTCTTGTTGTGTCACCAGATCAGGGAGGAAAAGAAAGAGCCAAGGAATTTGCAAAGGAATTAGGTTCTGAATATATTGCACTAGAGAAAAAAAGAGATAGAAAAACAGGAAAAGTTCAGATAAAAACAAAAAATCTTGATGAAGTTGCAAATAGAGATTTGATTTTAATAGATGATATGATTAGCACCGGAGGAAGTATTGTAAAAGCCACTCAATTTCTTAAAAAACAAAAATGTAAAAAAGTGTATGTTGCATGTACACATGCCTTGTTGATGAATAATGCAGAAAAAAGGATTAAAAAAGCAGGTGTAACAAAAATAATTAGCACGAATACTATTCCAGGTAAAACATCAATTGTAGATATTTCTAATACTATAGCAAAGGCAATTTAATAATGCCAGAAAGTTTTTTTGTATTATCTAAAGATTATTTAGAACTTGCAACGGATGAAATTACTGCAATTGCAAAAATGTATGATAGGTTTTCAAAAATTAAAGTAATTTCTAATTTAGTTATTGTTCAGTCTAAAACAAATTGGAATAAAATAGCAAAACGAGCTACATTTGTCAAAGTTTCAGGACAAGTATTAAGAAAAATGTCAGGATTGTTTTTAGATGAAGAAAATGTTGGAGTATTAAAAAATGCAAAAACATTCGTTTGCAGGGTAATAAATTTATCATCAAATCAATTTAACATTCCAGAATTAGAAAGTTCTATGGGAGATATGATATCAAAATTTTCTCATGCAAAGGTAAAATTAGAAAATCCAGATATTACAGTATATCTTATTTTTACAAATAATGAAAACTTTTTTGGGTTTTCAAAACGTGTTAAAAATCAAATGAGGCCAAAAAAGATTAAAAAATTTCCTCATGAATTAGATTGGAAACTAACAAGAGTAATGATAAATTTGATAGGATTGAAGAAAGGTGAAACTGTTTGTGATCCATTCTGTGGAACAGGAACTACGCTTCTTGAAGCAGAATCAATGGGAATTCATGGAATTGGTCTAGATTTTGATCCAAAAATGTGTGAAATAGCCAAAGAAAATCTAAAAGTGAATGGGTACCATTCTGAGATCATAAATTCTGAGTATCAAGGTTTATCAAAAATATCAGAGAAGTTTGATGGAATTGTAACTGATTTACCATATGGAACAGCCTCAAAAACATCGGAAAAGCCTCAAGAGATACTAAAGAAATTCATTTCTAATCTGCCTAAACGAAAAAAAGTAGCAATTATGTATAAAAAAGAATTAGATTTCAATTCAAAATTAACTGGCTTAAAAAAATATCACATCTATAGGCATAAAAGCTTGACAAGAACAATTCTGATAAAATGAAACTCGTATTCTTAGGAACATCAGCAGCTCAGCCTACAGAAAATAGGGGGTTATCTTGTATTTGTTTAGAAAGAGAGGGAGAGATTTTGATGTTTGATGCTGGAGAGGCTGCTCAGATATCTTTTATGAAATCAGGTTTAGGTTGGAATAAAAAAATGAAGTTGTTTGTCACACATTTGCATGGAGATCATTGTGTAGGAATTTTAGGATTACTACAAACAATGTCAATGCAAAATAGAACTGAAACATTAGAAATTTTTGGGCCAAACGGGATTGAAGAATTCATTGGAGCTAACATCAAAATATTAAATTTTGGATTATCATTTCCTGTGATGATTACAACCATTAAGGAAGGAAAAATTTTTGAAGATGAAAAATTTTCTATCTACGTATCTAAAGCAAATCATTCTATAACTTCATTTTCATATTTATTTGAAGAGAAAAATAAACCTGGAAGATTTAATTTAAAAAAAGCAAAAGAATTAGGAATTCCTGAAGGAAAATTATGGAGCGAATTACAAAGAGGACATGAAATTATAGTTAATGAAAGAAAAATTAGACCTGATCAAGTATTGGGAGAACAACGTCCAGGTAAAAAAATTGGAATTTCAGGTGATA
The DNA here is from genome assembly GCA_036525555.1 of Candidatus Nitrosopumilus sp. Lineage (GTDB taxonomy): Archaea > Thermoproteota > Nitrososphaeria > Nitrososphaerales > Nitrosopumilaceae > Nitrosopumilus. Next base: position 27,496 of record DATDAD010000015.1, on the reverse strand, counting down.
CTATGCCTACAAAAGATTTAGAGAAATTTTTTGAGAATTGTGATTATCTTGTATTTGATTCAACATTTTTGGATGAAGAAAAACAAAGAGCACAAGAAACATGTCATTCTACTGCTAAGCAAGCTGCCACATTGGGGAAAAACGCTAATGTAAAAAATTTAATTTTAACACATTTTTCAGCAAGATATAAAGATGAAAAGGGACATTTGAAGGAAGCACAGAAAATTCATAATTCGGTAATAACTGCTAAAGATCTTTTAGAAATTGAAATTAAATGAAAATGTTTAAGCCATTTGAAGATCAAATTAAAAAATTTAAAAAAATTGTATTTGTGACAGGAGCTGGTATTTCACAAGAAAGTGGAATTCCTACATTTAGAGGAAAAGACGGATTTTGGAAAAGTAATGATCCCATGAAATTAGCCACAATAGATGCATTTTATGACAATCCAAAACTAGTTTGGGAATGGTATAATGAAAGAAGGACGAATATTTTTCAGGCACAGCCTAATTTAGGGCACAAAGCAATTGCAGAACTTGAAAAATATGTGGAAGTTGTGGTCCTGACTCAGAATATTGATGGATTACATCAAAAATCCGGCAGTACAAAAGTATTGGAACTTCATGGTAGTATAGTGAAAATCAAATGTTCCGTATGTGATTATCAAGAGGAAATTTTAACAGAAATTTCTGGTTTACCTCCACTTTGTAATTGCGGAAATATACTCAGACCCGCTGTTGTATGGTTTGGAGAATCATTACCACAAAATGTATGGCAAAATGCTATAAAATTTGCCAGTCAATGTGATTTGATGATAATTGTGGGTACATCACTTGCTGTATCTCCAGCAAATACACTTCCAATATATGCAAAACAAAATAACGCTACACTTATAGAAATTAACACAGAAAGCACAGGAATGTCAGAAGAGATGGACGTAATAATTAGGAAAAAAAGTGCAGAGGCATTACCAAAATTAGTTTCGTTATTTAAAAATCAATTATAATTGAGAAAATATTCCGGTAATTTTAGTATCTGAGGAATCTCCAGGATTATAAACTGATGATGCAATAGTTCCATAATATTCATGTTCAACAATCATATCAACATAATATGGAATCGCAGTTACATCACTTACATTTGTGTTAAACATTGAAGTATAAAATGTTCCAGAAAAAATTTCTTTATGCTCAGATCTAATAATTAAGTTTACACTTTTTGTTTTACCAGTTGTATCAATGTATTGAAGAAGAATATTGCCATCAGATTGTTGTTGGGTAGATAATGAGAGAGTTTCAGGTATTATTGAAACATAATTTAGGTTTGAATTATTGTTTGATCGTTCATGATTAGTTGAAAATGAACTTGATGAATTTAAATTACTTGTAAAAATATTTTGAATTGATTCAACAGGATTAAAACTAGAAACTTCATCTTTGATAATTTTTTGAGAGGATTCTTTTACTTCAAAAAGTTCACTGGTTACTTTATTGCCTACATTGCTAATTTCATCAGATATTGATTCGGTGGTCTTATCTACAATATCATCAATTGATTCATCAATTCTTTGTTCCACAGAATCTGACGCTTTAGAACCAAAAATATTCACGTCATTTTTTAGAGAATCAAAGACGGTTGCAGAGGTTGTAGGAAACAATTCATCAATTTCATTTGAAAATATCATACCCCCCAAAATAACAAAACCAGCAATTATGCCTAATTTAATGAACATCAATGTCTAGTTTACAAAAATAGATTTTAGATTCAAACTAAAAAAAATAGTCAAAAAGGAGTGAATTTTCTTAGCTAATTTTTATCAATTTGGAAAAGCTATCCAATCGATAATATCATCAATATTTGATGAAGTTAAAGTTACTTTAATTGGTCCCAATGGAGATTCTTCTGCTTCATCACAAATTGATACTCTTTTGACAAAAGCCGCTTGTTTGTTAAGAAAAAACCAAGTACTATCATCTTCTAAATTATTTTCTAAATTGCGTGTGTAACTTTTTTGAGATTGAGTTGAGAGAATTGTTTCATAAATTTTTTCCAAAGATCTTAATTGTTTTGATTGAGCTTTAATTGAAAAATTTTCATTTTTTATTTCTGAAAATGGAAAAACATTAGAAATTGCTTGTTTAACTTTTTCCGGATCTTCAGATAGATTTACTGGGCATATCATTTCAATTTTACAATTAATATTTGGAATTTTCATTTTATCCAACTTTGAATAATTTTAAATGTCTGCTCAATTAATTCCTCTTTTGTCAAACCTATATTTGAAATTGCATAATCAGACAATGCGATTGAATTACTTATACCAACACCTAATTCACGATTATCTCTTTCTTCAAAATGTTCTTTTGTTTGTGGATCATCGGATCTTCCTCTCTTTTGTAAAAAATCAAATCTAGTATCAGTTGACGCATGAATCGCTAATAATTTTACAGTGCCAAATTTTTTTAGTACATTAATTTCATCATTTGATCTTACTCCATCTATCAAAATTACATTTGATGTAGAAGATTCAATTTGTGGTTTTACTAATTCGGCAATTGCACCGGGTCCATTTTTTTCTCTTAGCTCAAGCATTAATTTTCCAAGGTTTTCTCTGGTAGATTCTAAATTTCGGTTTTTTGCCTCATCCCTTACAGCATTACCCATATTGATTACTTCATATCCTTTAGTTTTGAGTCCATCAGCAATTGTAGACTTGCCAGCGCCTGGCATTCCTGTTAAGCAGACAATTAGTTTATTCAACATATACCAAAAATAACGCTCGTCTATGAAGTTACCGGAAATAATTATAAGCATTATTCAAAAAATGTTATGATGCGTGTTTTTGTTGCAATTGAAATTACAAATAGCGAAGTGATCAATTTGATTGAAAAATTTCAAAACGAATTGAAAATTGATGCAAAACCTGTTGAGTCAAGAAATTTTCATTTTACTTTACAATTCATAGGAGAAGTTTCCGAAGAAATGAGTCAAAAAATAATTCAATCTCTTCAAAAAATAGAGTTTTCAAGTTTTAATATAATGCTCAAGGAAGTAGGTGCTTTTCCTAAGGCTCAATCGCCTAGAGTTATTTGGATAGGTACAGATGAGCATGGTGCAAGTATGCTTATCCAATTGTCCAAAAAAGTGAAAAAAGCATTAGAACCATTAGGATTTTTTCCCGATAAACCATTCAAACCTCATATCACAGTATTTAGAATTAAAAAGAAGATAGGGGATATAACAAAAGAATTGGAGAATGGAAAAACAGTGAATTTTGGAATACAAAAGGTGCTCAATATTAAATTGAAGAAAAGTGAACTTACTCCAAATGGACCAATTTATTCAGATTTAGTGGAGGTATATGCTAAAAAGTGAACCAAATAATTTCCAAAGTTTCAAAATCTGTGGTTCCAACAAAAACAATAAGGAGATCAAAAGAGCAAATAGCAGAAATTGCTTTTAATCTAGTAAAGAATGAAATTGCAAATTATTCTGAAGTAGTAGGATTAGAATTTGGAGGATCATTTGCTAAAGATACATGGTTATCTAAAGATGCAGATATTGACATTTTCATTAAATTCAAGAGAAATATATCAGAAGAGAAATTTGAAAAAATTTCGCAAAAAATTGGATTTAATTCATTAAAAAAATATTCTCCGTATGTAAGATATTCTCAACATCCTTATGTTGAGGCAAAAATTAAGAACACAAAAATAAACATAGTACCATTTTATGATGTAAAAATTGGAGAATGGAAAAGCGCTGCTGATAGATCTTCATTTCATACAAAATTTATGAAAAAGTCATTGACATCAAAAATGAAAAATGAAGTAAGAGTTTTAAAGACATTTCTAAAGTTAAATGGAATTTATGGTGCAGAAATTGCAAAACAGGGATTTAGTGGATATATTTCAGAAGTTTTGATTTTAGAATTTGGAAGTTTTGAAAATCTCGTTAAATCAATTTCAAAGATTAAAGAAAATCAAATTATTGGTAAAACATCAAAATCATTTGATACATCAATTGTGGTAATTGATCCAATTGATAGTAACAGAAATTTAGCTGCTGCCATTTCAGATGAAAATATTGGAAAGTTTATTCTAATTTCCAGGGCATTAAAAGAAAAACCAAGCCTTGAATTTTTTAAGAATAAAAAATCAAAAATATCAAATAAATTTTGGAATAATTTACTAGTAGTAAAATTTGATTTTAAAGCTAGAAGCCCAGACATTATTTGGGGACAAATTAAAAGAGCAACATCGACATTGTCTACACAGTTAGAATTAGAAGGATTTACAGTGTTTAGAAGCAAATCTTATACGGATCAACAAAAAGAAGCCTACCTCTTTTTCTTTTTAGAATCTACAAAAATAAGTGGGATATATCAAAAGTCAGGGCCAGAGTTTTTCAGGGATGATAGTACCCAGAGTTTTATTTCTAAAAATCTTAGAAATGCAGACCTAGTATGGATTGGAAATGAGAGAAAAATAATTGCGTTAGAAAAAAGAAAGCATGTTGATGCAGTAAGTTTTATGAATGAATTTTTGAAAAAAAACCTTCAGGTAGGCATACCAAAAGGTCTTCAAAATGATTTTAAACGGGGTTTCAAGGTGTTTGTAGGAAATAAAACTTTAAGCAAATCAATTAAAGAGGAAGCATCTGAGTTGATTTCAATAGATGGCACACTCCTTCATTTCAATTAATAAATTTACAGAGAAACCATACTCAAACATTTTAGGATATCCAATTGCAACAAATAGTCAAATCAAATCAAGAATTAATGAATTAGAAAGATTAAAAATAAAATCAATTTCTTTAACAGGTCCTACTACACTTGGAAACCTAGCAATTTTAGGAAAAGGATATGTTGGTGTTGTGGTACTTGCAAAAAAAGGTAACAAAGAGATTGCTCTAAAAATAAGAAGAACCGATTCGCAAAGAAAAGATATGAAAAATGAAGCAATATTGTTAAGATTAGTAAATTCAGTTAAAGTCGGCCCAAAAATTATTGATGTAAGTAAAAATTTTTTAGTTATGGAATATCTTGAAGGAGAAAAATTTAGTAAATGGATAGAAATGTTGAAAGGAACTGGCAGTGCAAAAAAATTAAAATCTATAATAAAAAGTGTTCTAGAAGATTGTTATAGATTGGATCAAATAGGATTGGATCATGGTGAATTAAGTAATATTTCAAAACATGTCATTGTAGGTAAAACAAAAGTTTCTCTTATTGATTTTGAAAGTTCTAGCACAAAGAGAAGACCATCAAATGTCACATCAATTACTCAGGCCTTTTTTATTGGTTCAGGAATTTCTAAAAAAGCTCAAAAAATTTACAAAAACTCATCTAAAGAGAAAATCATTGATGCTTTAAAATCATACAAACAAGAAAAGACATTAGAAAACTTTGAAAAACTGCTCAAAGTTTTAAAATTATAATGGGATCAGCAGGATTTGAACCTGCGACCACTAGTCCCCCAGACTAGTATCATACCAAGCTAGACTACGATCCCTCGCTACACAGGCACTAAATGAAATTATTAAATCGTCGTATTGATAAACAAAAGCAATGAAATTGTGTAATATTTGTCATAAAATTTCTGCTACTAATGAAGATCATCTTGATTGCATTCAAAGGAGAAATATAGAATTGGGGGATGAAGATTTTAAGAATAGAATTCCTGAAAAACTCAATCTTTCAAATACAGAAAATTTGAGTGTAGAAGTTAAAGCAATTCTGGAGCATCTTTCAAAAAACAAGGACTCAGAAGAATAATTTATAACCATTTTGAGAGTCTTTCTTTTTCAAATTCAACTTTTTTAGATAGATTATCTGATGTGTATTCTGTAAGATTTGTAGTTGGCTTGTCATTAGTAAACATATCAACTTCAATTATAGATGCAGTATCCCTACCTGATTCAATAAAACACCCACCTTTTCCGTCAAATAATGCAGAATCATTTTTGGATTGAATTTTTGAGATAATGTTTTTGGCAACTGTAATTCCTTCTCCTTCTGCAAAAATTCCAGCTTTTGGAACGGTCATATTTTCTCCAACAGTTAAACTAGTTACATCACCTACTGCAAAAACATTTTCAAATGGTGTTTTACAATCTCTATCTATTGGAATAAATCCGGAATTTTTAGCTAATCCAGAATCATAAATTACTTTTGGAGCAATGTGTGGGGGTACAGCTAAAAGTAAATCAAAATCAGCTTCACTGTTTTCAAAAATTAGTTTTTTACATTCGACAGATTTTATTTTACATGAATTATGAAAAACAATTTTTTCAGAATTTACTAGTTCAAGAATTTGTTTGCTAACTTCAGGTCCAGCTGCAGGTAATGTAATTGGAGCAGGACTGTAAAAATCAATTTGAATAGAATTACGTACCCCACGTTTCCTAAGCATAGAATCTATGAGTAAACTAGCCTCAAATGGAGCTGGAGGGCATTTGTAAGGCATCCCCATAATAGATATTGCAATTTTTCCAGATTTCATTGTTGCAAGTTTATCATGGATTTCAGAAAGCTGTTTATGATCATAAAGATTGAATCCATTTTCTACTAATCCAGGTATTTTTTGAGGATCTAATACTGCTCCCATTGAAATTATTAGAAAATCAAAAGAGATTTCATGCGATTTTGTTTTTACATTTTTGTTCTCAAGATTTATTGACAAAATTTCATCTTTAATGAAATTAATTTCCTTTTTCCCTAATTCATTTAATGAACCAATAGAATTTTCAAAAGTGCGTGTCCCATTAATGATCCACAATTTTGCAAATCCTACCATGAACCAATCTTTTTTATCTATAACAGTAATTTTTACTTGAGAAGATGATAGTGTATTCCTTAATTCATTTGCAGCTGAGAGTCCACCAAAACCTCCCCCTAAAATTACAACATGTGGAATGTTTGCCAATTTAGCGTTCTTGTGTTGTAGGTCGAATTAGAATTTCATTTACGTTTACATGTGATGGTGAATCCACTGCATACAATATTGCATTTGCAATGTCTTCTGCCTGTAATGCTTCCATCTTTTTTGCATTTTCTATGAATCCTTGTAAGGATTCATCAGTGATGGTATCATTAAGTTCTGTTGCAACAACTCCTGGTTCAATACTAGTGACTCTAATGTTTGAACGAACACTGAATTCCTGTCTTAATCCCTCACTAAATGCGGCAACTGCATGTTTAGTTGCACAATAAACACTACCAGCAGGAAAAACAATTCTTCCAGCCACAGATGAAAGGTTAACTATATGACCAGATTTTTTTTCTTTCATATGAGAAATTACAGCTGCTGTGGAATACAAAACGCCTTTGATATTCACATCAATCATTCTATCCCATTCATCAACCTTGAGACTTTTGAAAAAACTCAATGGCATCAGTCCTGCATTATTCACAAGAATATCAATAGAACCCCATTTATCCAAAACAGCATTGGCAAAATTTTCACATTCAGATCTTTGTGTTACGTCTAATTTTTGATAAAATACTTCACCACCATCAGAAGAGATTTTTTTTGCAAGATCTTCTAAACGGTCAACTCTTCTAGCACCAATTGCAACTTTTGCCCCTGCTTTTGATAGGGCTATTGCAGTGGCAAATCCTATACCACTACTGGCTCCAGTAATTATTGCAATTTTATCTTTAATCATTTAATATCTTATACAATGTAAATTTGAACATCGTAAAAACGTTTATCCATTAAGAAATTTTAAGAATAAAACTGGCACCTTTATTAAAAGAAAAATTATAATTGAAAATATGCAATCAGAAAAATGTGCATATTGTGGAGATTTAACAGATATGCCATTTCAATGCAATTATTGTAAAGATCCTTTTTGTGCAGAACATAGACTTCCCGAAGAACATAGATGTGTAAAACTTAGTCAAATTAGAGCAAAAAGATTTGGTGAAAAAAAAGTCATTCGAGATGGTGGACGTAACAAGCCAAATATCTTAAAACGAATTTTTGGAAGATTTTAAAATTAGTATGGACTTTTGTCAGGAGAAATTTTTGCACGTCTTCCTTGATAAATTAAGGCAATAGCAAGTGCAAACATCACCATAGCAGTCAATGGAAAATTTTGAGGTGCAGGTAGAATAAACCAATAGTAAACTCCAAAACCTATAGAGACAATTGCTTGTGTCCATAATTTTATCCATTTTGGAGCTTTTACCACTCTGCTAATAATCTCTACCACAAAAATTCCAATTACAGGATAAATTGTGTAAAAAAGAAAATCGATTACATCAACACCTGTATGAGACATGTATTATGATGATAAAGGGTATAATTTCTATCTAATCTTCTAAATGAACCTTAGTTGCAATATTTTTGGCAATTAAAGCCTGAGCATTTTCATAAGGAATTGTAGCTATATCTTCAGTTTTAAAAGGCCCATATTTTTCAAGATCAGCACCAACAATTTCATCGACTTCGTTAAGAAATCGAATTACAATTTTTTTAGTTTTATGACTTTGAGCTAATGATTCTAAAAATTTTGATTTTCCGTTTATTGTAGCTGAAAGAATCATTTCTGTTCTTTCCTTCTGTTCTTCTTGAGAATCTAGAATGAATTTTTCTTCATCTAACAGATTGCTTATTTCTAAATCAGAAGAATTTGAAATTTTATCTAATCTAATTTCTATTAATAGTGATGTCAGTTCTGTAACCATTTCTACCATAGTATCTTTAATTTTATTTTCTACACCATCAAATTCTTGTTTTTGTAAATTTCCAATAAAATCAGCAAGATTTCTGTAAAAGTTTGGATCAATTTCTAAAAGTGAATCACTTTCTGTTTCACGTAAAACTGTATGATGTAACGAGACCATATCAATTTGATTTTCTTCTGACATTTCTTACCTAATCCTTAAATGGCTGATGTATTTGTGTTTGATTGAAGAACAATTTGCCATATAAAGTCAGTCATGGAAAAGCAATCCAAGTAACATATTCACCTGATGAAGTTTTTTCAAGGATTCAACATGAAGGGATTCAATTTATCGATCTACAATTTACCGGCCTGACAGGTCATTTCCATCATACTACAATTTCAGCAAATACATTTACTCCCGAACAAATGCGAGATGGATTACCAAAATTAGATGGTTCATCAATTATCGGATTTGCCAGTATTGATGATTCAGATTTACTTTTAAAACCAGACCCAAATACATTTGCAATAATTCCTTGGTTAACTGAAAATAAAACTGCGAGACTACTATGTGATGTTTATTGGGGTGAAGATAGAGGACGATTATCAAGAGATCCTAGAGGGATTTCTCAGAAAGCGGAAGCATATATCAAAACTCAAGGATTTGATTTTAGTACGTGGGGTCCAGAAGTTGAATTCTTTGTATTTGATAAAGTGCATTGGGATGTTTTAACACCGTACAAGGGACAATCATATTCAATTGAATCAAAAGAAGCTCCATGGAGTCAATCAGGAGATGGATATCCAATGGGACTACAAGAAGGGTATTATCCAAGCACTCCAGCAGATACTCTTACACCTTACAGAAATGAATGTGTAAATATTTTAAACAAAAACTTTGGTATCTTATGTGATAATCATCACCATGAAGTTGCAACTGCAGGACAATGTGAAATAGATATCAAATATGACTATATGACAAATGCTGCAGATGCTGCACAATCATACAAGTATGTAATTAGAAATGTTGCACAAAAATATGGAAAGGTTGCAACTATGATGCCAAAACCAATTGCAATGGATTCTGGTTCTGGTATGCATGTGAATGTTAGTTTATGGAAAGGAACTGAAAATGCATTTTATGATCCAGATGACGAAATTGAATTAAGTCAAGTTGGAAGATATTTCTGTGGAGGTATAATTAATCATGCAAAAGCACTATCAGCAATTGGTAATCCAACAACAAACTCATATCATAGATTAGTACCAGGGTATGAAGCTCCAGCATATATTGCTTGGAGTTCTGGTAATCGTTCTGCAATAGTTAGAGTTCCAAAACATCTCAAAGGCAAAAATTATGCTAATCTTAAAAGACTTGAATTTAGAGCACCAGATCCTTCATCAAATCCATATCTTGTATTTGCAGCTGTAACAGCAGCAGGAATGGATGGAATTAAGAAAAAGATGGATCCTGGAGATCAAGTTCGTGATGATATTTTCAAAATGACAAAATCAGATAGAGCCAAGAGGGGGATTGGGGTTCTTCCAAAAAGTCTTGGTGAAGCATTAGATGAGTTGGAAAGTGATAGAAAATTCCTTAATACAATTTACACAAATGATGTAATTGATAAAATCATAGAATTAGAAAGAAGAGATCAGCGTGAGATTGCAATCAGACCACACCCACATGAATTTTATCTTTACTTTGATGTTTAGGCTCTTCCCGTTAATTGAAAAATATAATATAATGAAATAGAGATTAAAGCAAATCCGCCTCCAAGAAATATTGATCTTTTATTTTCAGATGTTGCAGCTTTGTATAGTAAAACTCCGCCTGCGAGTCCTACAAATAGTATCAATACACCAATAACTACTCCATCAAAACTTGTGTTAGTAATTAGTGGATGAAAAAATCCTGAAAGTAATGCAAAAAATGCAACTAGGTAAATGTATTTGAAGCCAGTAAGTGCTTTAGATGTTACTTGATTCACTGTTGTTCGTAATTTTGATTAGCAATTAAAGTTTTGAAATTTTCAAAATAATTTACATCATTCCGCCCATGTCAGGCATTCCACCCATTCCAGGCATTCCACCCATTCCAGGCATTCCACCCATTCCAGGCATTCCACCTTCACCACCAGGTGGCCCACCGGCAGATTTCTGAGTAGCAATAACATCATCTATTCTAAGAATCATACATGCAGCCTCAGCAGCAGCAGAAACAATTTGAAGTTTAACTGCAAGTGGTTCAATAATATCACTTGATTTCATATTACCAATCTTTGCTTTCATGACATCAATTCCAGTCCATTTTTCTCCTTTCTGCTGTTTTGAACGAAGAAGTGTAAGTGTATCAATTGGATCCATTCCAGCATTATCTGCAAGTGCCATTGGAATTTCTTCTAACGCATCAGCGAATTTTTCTGCTGCAAGTTGCTCTCTACCTTCTAAAGATTTTGCCCAACTTCGAATTTTTGTTGCTGCATATGTTTCGGGGGCACCGCCACCTGCAACAATTTCAGGTTTCAAAATTACATCCTTTACTACCATTAAAGCATCATGAACAGATCGTTCAACTTCATCAACTACTCTTTGTGAGCCTGCACGAAGAAGTAATGTTACAGATTTTGGATGTTTGCATCCTTCTACAAATACCCATTTATCTTCTTCAATTTTTCTTTCTTCAACAACATCAGCAGCACCAAGATCTTTTTCAAAAAGATCATCAAGATTTGTTACTATTCTAGCACCAGTTGCCTTTGCAAGTTTTGTAAGATCACTTTCTTTGATTCTTCTGACAGCAATAATTCCAGCTTTTGCTAGATAATGTTGTGCCATATCATCTAACCCTTTTTGACATAAAACAACATTTGCGCCAGAACCAATGACTTTGTCAACCATTGTTTTTAGCATCCTATTTTCTTCATCTAGAAATGATTTTAGTTGTTGAGGATTTGAAATGTTAATTTTTGCATCAGTTTCAGTTTTACTGATTTCTAATGCAGTGTTAATTAATGCAATTTTCGCATCAGTAATTTTTCTAGGCATGCCACCATGAACAATTTCTTTATCAAGAACGATGCCCTCTATAATCATAGAGTCTTTGATAGAGCCTCCGGCTTTCTTTTCTACTTTAATGTCATCAATATCAACATCAAAAGTTTCGCCAGTTTTTTCTGAAACAGCAAGTACAGATTTTACAATAATATCTGCAAGAAGGTCAGAGTCTTTTCTAACAAGTTTAGTTTGCATTGAAGTTTTGGCAATTTTATTTAGAATAGTTTTATCGTTTGCTGTAATTGTATCTGCAATTTCTTCTAGGTATTCTTTTGCTTTTCTTGCAGCTTTTCTATATCCATCAACAATAATTGTTGGATGTACATCTTGATCAATTAATGATTCAGCTTGTGAAAGTAGTGCTCCTGCTAAGATAACAGCAGATGTTGTGCCATCTCCAACCTCATTATCAGTAGTTTTTGAGATTTCAACTAGCATTTTTGCTGCTGGATGTTGAACATCAATTTCTTTTAGGATGGTTGCACCATCATTTGTAATTGTAACGTCACCTAGAGAGTCAACTAGCATTTTATCCATGCCTCTTGGGCCAAGGCTGGTATGAACAATTTCTGCAATAATTTTAGCTGCAGCAATGTTATTTTTTTGGGCTTCTCGTCCTTTAGTTTCAGAGCCGCCTTCTTTTAGCAAAACAACAGGCATAGTTCCCTTTGAAGTTGCTTGCATTCCCATAGATGCCAAAACTCCAGATTCCCCTTTTATACCTTCCAGATCAGGATCGGCAATTTTAAAATCATATCGGTGTTTTTAAATTGGGAAAATCAAGATGTAAAACATGGCAAAATCTCAAAATAGAGAATCTTATGATAAAATATTTACAAAATTAAAGGAGCATCACAAGTGGTTTGAAAATTCAATTCCGTTAATTGCAAGTGAGAATATTCCTAGTCCTGCAGTCAGAGAAGCAATAATTTCTGATTTTGGAAACAGGTATGCTGAAGGATGGCCTGGAGAAAGAGTCTATGCTGGTTGTGTCTACATTGATGATGTAGAGTTTGAATGTATGAAATTAGCCAAGAAATTATACAAAGCAAAATTTGCTGATGTCAGACCAATCTCAGGAGTTGTTGCAAACTTGGCAGTATATTCTGCATTTACAAATCCAGGTGATATTATGTTGGCACCTTCAATTCCAGCAGGTGGACATATTTCACATGGAAAAAAGGAACATTTTGGAACTGCTGGTTTAGTTCACGGATTAGAAATTGAATTCTATCCATTTGATGCAGAAGAAATGACAATTGATGTAGATAAAACAAAACAAAAAGTGAAAGATCTCAAAAAAGAAAATCGTTTACCAAAAATGGCAATGTTTGGCGGTTCGTTGTTTTTGTTTCCACATCCTGTCAAAGAATTGTCAGATTTTCTAAAAAGTTATGGTATGCATATCAATTATGATGCAGCACATGTTGCGGGGTTAATTGCAGGTGGAAAATTCCAAGATCCTCTTAGAGAAGGAGCAGACACCATGACTATGAGCACTCACAAGACTTTGTTTGGACCTCAAGGAGGACTTGTTCTGGGTTCAAAAGAGCATGAGGAAGTTATTAAAAAAGCAACTTTTCCCGGACTTACCAGTAGTCATCATATTCATCATATGGCAGGAAAAGCAGTTGCATTTGCCGAAGCTTTAGAGTTTGGTAAAGATTATGCTACTGCAGTAATCAAAAATGCCAAAATATTTGCAGAGGCATTAAGTGATATGGGATTCAAAGTCTTAGGAGAGAGTAAAGGATTTACAGAATCACATCAAATTGCAGTTAATGTTTTAGATTATTCTGATGGTGGAAAAGTGGAATCCGATTTGGAAAAAGCAAACATCATAGTAAACAGACAATTGATTCCAGGAGACATCAAAGCTGGAAGAAACTATTTCCATCCAAGTGGAATTAGGTTAGGTGTTTCTGAGATTACAAGACTTGGAATGAAAAAGAATGAGATGCAAGAGATTGCATCATACATTAAACAAGTTGTAATTGATAAAAAAGATCCAAAGAAAATACTTGCAAAAGTTAAAGCATTCAGAAAAGATTATCAGAAAGTTAAATTCTGTTTTGATAATAAATTAGGTGCTTACGAATACGTCAAATTAAGATAAATTTCCTAATAATCTGTAAGTAAGGATTGATCTCCCCTACTTTTACCAAATACTAATTCAATCTCATCAGAGAGAGCGTGGATTCTTCCTTTTTGATATTCACTTACGTCATATTTTTCAACCAATCTTTTTGCAAGTTTTAGATATTTTTCTACTGAGCCCCTTGTAATGGTGGCAATTAGTTTATGCCCACAAACACAAGTTTGGATTAGAGGCATTCTACGAAATGATTTTCCACATGCAGTACACCTAAAGCTTTGTCTAGCATATGCTCTTAGATTTCCCATTAGATCAGGAACAAGATGTGTTGAAATTACATTTGAGACAATTTCTGAAGCGTTTACAGCGTTGATTAATTCAGCATTTCTAACTTGCATATCAAACTTGTCAAGCATTGAACCAAGTGTGGAATATGCGCTTCTTGATTTTGAGGTGGTTAATGATGAAGTTTCATGTGTAAAATGATAGTCATAAAATTGCCTTTTGGTTTCAAGTCGGGATTTGATAATTTCGATTGAGGTAACATCAGAAGCTTTTATCTGCTTAAATGTAGATTCAAAGAATTCCAAAGGAAGTATTTTCATGACTTCAAGATTATGTGCTTGTGGTTGAGATTCATGTGGTAAAACATGTGGTTGAATAAGTAGTGGTGCGTCCATCAATCCACCAATTCTATCAGATAGAAATTGTCTTGAAAAATTAAGAAGGCTATCCATTAATAGCATTATAGAATCAGCATCGCCATCGGCATCTCTTCTTTTTGCAGAATGCCAATTAGGAGTTGCAAAACAGACATGGGTTTCAGTATATCCTATGATTCTTCCTACTATTCCTACAGATGTATGAGGAGCTAAACCAATTATCAAATGTCCAAGAAGATCTTCTAAATTTTTTACATTGTAAAATGTAGTTTTGCCATAAAAATTTTGTAATAAAACATCAATGTATTTGCAAGTTGAGACTAGATACTTTCCACTTTCATATGGTATAATTACATCCTGCATTCGAAGCTCTATTGTTTGATCTTCAGATTCGATTGGGTCTCCTTCAATGTCATGAGTATATCCAAATTCCTTTAATTTCTCAATAGATGTACCAATCCAAGATGGTTTGAATTGTGTTAATGGAGAATTTGTTGCATCAAACCTAACGGTTCCGTCTTTGAAAGTAGTTAGTCCAAAGTTTTGGCGTACGAGTCCCTTTTCAAGAGGTTCTGCAATTTTGTCTTGATTGATCAGTTCCTTTACTCCTTTGAATGGTTCTTTAGCACGAAGCCCCATTTTTTCTTGAGCTAAAAGCAACCTAGTTTTTAATGGGAATTCCTTATGGGAGTGAGCAGGAGCTTTACGCTTACATTTTTCACAAAATGGCTCATTAAGAGTATCTCTACAATTTGTACATCTGAAAGTGATTGAAGTTTTTGTACCACAGATAGAACATTTTATGCCAATGGAAGGTTGATTGCATTTTGTGCAATGTCGATTGTAAATATTGGCAAAAAAGTGCTCCGTTCTAGAAGCTTTGAGAAGATCCCTAGTAGGTCCTCCTTTCTCACCAACAGGAAACAACACGTGTGTTGCTGGCTTCATTTGTCTAGCTGCTGCTTTTTCTGGTCGACCTATTCTAACTCCAATACTTGTTGAGAATTTATTGTTGATTTTAATGCCAGATGATTCGGTTAGTATTTTTGGGACAGATAAATTACTAATAGTTGGCTTTTTTCTAAATAAAAGATTAAAGAAAATTTTTGCTTCTTGATGTTCAAGAATTATTGAATCATTTTCAACTTTGTGGGGGGTACCCAAATCTTCTAGAATCTTTTTCACTTGGTTTGAATATTCGATTGATGTTTCATTGACTTTTTTGGGGTCTAAAAGTTTGATTAGATCTTCAGATGATATTTTGTCCCAGAAATACAAATAATGTGGATGAAGTGGAATTTTAAAATCAAGTGAAATTTTTAATGCTTCATCAATTGTAGGAATTTTCTTCAAAAATTGATTTAGATATTGATCATCGGGTTCGTATTTTTCAATTTTTTGTTTTAATTCCTCTATCCAAAATTCTTCCACATATGCTGAAGGTACCAATTGTGCATTATTTTCTAGAAAATCACCAAATGAAATGAGAATATCACCTAGATGTAGAATTTTTTCAATTTCATTTTTGATTTCTAATCCGTGTTTTACATCTCGAATTTTCACAACGTTTCCGTTGTTTAGACGAACAGTTGGAGTATCAATTGAATCAACAAATGCAACAGTTGCTCCTTTTCCTGGAATGTCTATTTTGATTTGAGTTCCTACTGCTACAGTATGATCAAGAATCTCAGCAATTACTGGATGAATTCCTACTGCTGCAAAGCCAGTATTGCATGCTCTTCCATATCTTAGCCTAAATCCTCCTAATTTGTTAGGCATAGATAATACGGATCTGCCTGTAATCACTTCACGCATTCTTTTTGCAGCCGCATCTTCTTGATTATCGCCTGTTTGAACTGCTCCTTTAAGATCATTTAGCCATTCCCAGCCATCTAGATTATACAATTCGATTCTTTTGAGGAGTTTTTTTGATCTTCCAATCAAACCATCATTAAGAACACGTAAAGCTCCTCCCCTTACCCGATCTGTTTGAATTCGAGTCATTGATTTATGATTTACAACCTCATATGGATCAGTATCTACACCAGCTAATTCAACTGGCAGATTAGAAATAACATGTTCAATATCTTCATCTAAAATATGGAATTGGAAGCTGCTAGCTTCTCTTTCATAGATTCTTAATTCCTCAACAAATCTGCCAGTTTCATCATCAAAAGAATTTGCTTGAAATTTTGATAGGCCAGCAATTTTTCTGACATGATCTGCAATGAGTAGAGTTACTGCAGATTCAGTTCCGCCTGCTGAACGCATAGGTCCAGCAATAGAAACGGAAAGATACTCCGTTCCATCTTTATTTTTTTTAATTTTTACCTCACTAATTCCTTGCAATGGTGCAATGGTAACTCCTTCTGTAATTATTGCCAATCCTACGCGTACTGCAAGATCTAGTTTGTCTTCTAAAGTGGCATCAGGAAGACAGTATTTTCCTAAAGCTATCTCTTTTGCCAAAATTAAGGCGGAAAGTTCTTTCCCGTTAATTTTTAGGATTTCTCTTAGTGGTTCAGCAATATCGATTTCGTGCATTTTTGCAACTCTATCAGCCAAATCAAATGCGATTTTAGGCTCAATATTGCCTGAGGAATCTGCCAAACTAGATTTTGCTGATGCGGCATGCTCAAATATTGAATATACTTCATCGGAAAGATTAGAATAGTAATCAAGATAGTAATCAGGCATCTCAATATCACTAATTCGAGATGTTGAATTATTTTCAGACATAATAGTCCTCTACTACTTGCTTCTTTGAATTGCTTTTGCTATTTTCTCGAGTTTATTGATACTTCCTCCTTTTTCAAGGAAGGTTCCAATCACCAGGGCATCTGCTCCTGCTTTAACTAGACTCTCAGCAGTTTTTTCATCTTTAATTCCTCCACCTACAATTAAAAATCCATTAAAGGCATGTCTAACTGTCTTTACCATTTCAGGAGTGACGCTAGTCTTTGCGCCAGAACCTGCTTCAAGATATACAAATCTCATACCAAGAAATTGAGCAGCAAGAGAATATGCAGCAGCAATTTTTGGTTTTTCAAATGGAATTCCTCTTGCTGAACCAACAAACCATGCTGATGTTCCATCTCCAATCACTAGATAGGCGGTTGGAAGTGGTTCTAATCCAAATTTGAGTACGCTTGGAGCTCCCAAAGCCTGTGCCTGGGTTATAAAATATGGATTTTCAGAATTCATTAATGAACTAAACAGGATTGCATCAGCATCTGGTACAACACCAGTAACGTTACCTGGAAAGAGAATAATTGGAATTTTTAGTCCTTTTTTGATTCCTTTTACTACTTGAGCCATTTCAATTTGATCAGTTGCAGATGATCCTCCTACTAAAATTGCTGAAGCCCCAATCTTTTCAACATCTTTGGCAAGCTTGCTTGATGCCTCTAGATTTGATACTTCTGAGTCTATTAAAACGAATAGTAACGCATTTTTCTTTTTTAATTCTGATTTTAGGAATGATTCTACTTTATCTCCAGCCATAAAGAATGTCTGTGGATGTCTCTTTAAAGTTTAATTGGAATGCTGTATACAGATTTGTATAGCTATGGACGAATCTAAAGAATCTAATTTTAACAACATTATACGTAAAATTATCAAAAAATCTCTGTTTACAGAGCGACAAGTTGAAATAATTTTAAATCAAAAGGATCTTCTAGAATCCAATTTCTCTATTAGTAAAGGTGCGTATTATAGGCAAGTTGGTCAATCTAGAGACAAATTAATTGGATTATTCTATTCAATTATACTTTTTCGTGGTTTAGGCATACTTTTGCCTGATGATATAGATGTGATATCAAAGCTTTCTGAACAAATTAGTGTGATAAATGAGAGTGATATTTTTCCTGAAAGAGAAGATGAAGTGATGAGTGTGATAGACAGGCTCATTCGTCAGGCATGTAATATGTGATGTTTGTGATTATCTAGATTAGCAATAAATGAGATTGTTTGTGATAATTAGTGTGAGTATCTTAATCTAAAGTGTGAAATAATATTGTTCTATCACGATAAATCACAATGTAGGCATAGATGTTGTGATGTTAGTAGAAATTCCCGAACCTGAAGTGATTTTAGGTGTGATTTTAGCATTTATTATAGGAATTGTAGGTTTGTATGCATATTTCAAGATAAGTCCATTTGTCAAAATTAAGAGGGATGAGTTTGATGCTACACAGACTGAACGATTAGAATATTATGAAAGGCAGTTAATAGATATGAAAATACGCCTAGATGCATTAGAAATTCAAGGTATTGAACAGAAAGTAGAAGATCCTAACCTAGAACTAAAGCAATTTTTAGAGAAATTAGCAAAGAATGAGGTTCAGGAGAGACCAGTTGAGGTTGTTAGTAAGTCTGAAATCATACCTGAGAAAGTGATTTCTACGCCTAGCATACCAAATATTACGCCTGGCAATCCAATTGATTATGTGTTGCATCTAATCACAGACAAAGCTATGACATCACGTGACATACAAATCACATTAAAGAAAAGTAGAGAACATACTTCACGCCTAATGAAAAAGTTATTTGAGGAGGGATATGTGCAAAGAAATACCGAATCGAAACCATATACTTATTCAATTACTGAGAAAGGAATGGCGAAGGTTGAACAGATTGAAGTCAATCCAATCACAGAATAGAAAAATTTTAAAATTTTTTAACGGAAATTTACATTGTTTTTTAGAGAATTAGCCTTATTTTATAATTATTAAATAATTAGATAATTTATTAAATTATATATATTATTAAATTATAATACGATTATGTCAGTTCAAGATAATGAAGTATTAGTAAAAATTACCTCAGCTGGAACAATTTCTATCCCAAAGCAGTTTAGAAAGTATATGGACATCCAAAAAGGTGAATATGTCAAAGTAATTCTTGGAAAAGATAGATTGTTGATAAGAAAAGTCACTATTTCTTGATCAATTATTGTTGTTTTTGAGCAATTTTGATGGTTTGATATGTCCATTCTCTACCCGTTCTAGTCCTATTTACCCTACCTTTTGAGGAAAATCTTGACAGATATGTGGAGATAACACTAAGTTTTACAGGCTCGTTATATTCATCCTCATATTTTTCAAGAATGTTTGTGGAGGTAAATTTGCCCATCGGGAAGAATTTATCTACTATATTCCAAATTTTAGAACCTACAGAATCCATGTTTGTTACTTCGTGTTCTTCTTCAATATTCATCAAGTCCATCATTTCAAATATTTTGAGAACTTTTTCCCTAGTTACATTACCCTCTAATTTGATGTCATAGCGTGCTCCATCAGAGTCCTCCATATCAATTCTAATCCTTTTTTTGGCCATCTTTGAGATCTAAAGGATCGAATGTTAACAGTTCAAATGATCCGAGAATATTTGTTAACTAAGTAGTTTGTTAACATTGACTGCCTAGCCCACGCCTAGCCTGTATTTTGTTATTAACAACACATTATCAAAAAATTCTTTGAATTGATATGTTTTCATGCCTGGAGTGGAAATAAAGGGGTTGATTTTACGATATTCACAGTGTTAACATCCATCTTAACGCCTGGAATGGAAATAAAGGGGTCAAAATGGCCTTTTTAGGATGTATTTTAACATCAACTTAACAAAAATGTTAACTCATTCCCAATTTCAAACCAAACCCACACACCAATATTTCCACTCTATCTTTTTCTTTAATTTTTTTTAATAGGAAATCTAAAACTAACTAAAAATAATTAATTACAAACTAAACTACAATTACTATTCTATACTATACTCTCTTAATTCAGATATGATTGTGTTAGTGTTGAGAGGAAACAAAGGTGTGTGAGTGATGTCTGATCCAATAGATGATTTGTTAGATGCAGCAGAATCAGGAAAATCAATAATAAAAAATCGAGATATACTTCATTATTCATATATTCCAAATATTATTCTACATAGAAAATCTGAACAGGAACAAGTTACTCAATCACTACTACCCATTCTAAAAAAATCCAGACCTTCCAATCTTCTTGTATATGGAAAACCTGGTACAGGAAAAACATTGGTAGTAAAAAAAGTATTATCTAAAATCCAAGAAAGAGTAGAGAAATCCAACTTTCCAATCAAACTAATCTATTCTAATTCTAAAGAAGAGACAACTCTTTATGGATTATTAGTCAGCCTAGGCAGGCAATTAGGCCTAAATGAGAAGGAATTACCCTCAAACGGATTAGCTATTAGCGTAGTATTCAAAAGATTACTATCAAAAATTGATGAAGATAAACTAAATGCTATCTTCGTAATTGATGAAATTGATTATCTAGCCCAACTAGTAGCAAAAACAGGAAAAGACATTCTTTATCAACTTACTAGAGCAAATGAACGTCTAACCCAAGGTTCTCTTACTTTGGTAGGAATTTCAAACGATTTGACATTTAAAGAAAGATTAGATCCTAGAGTAATCAGTAGTTTAGGAGAAGAAGAGATTGTATTTACAAACTATAATGTTGAACAAATAAAAAAAATTCTAGAAGAAAGAATCCATGAATCATTTATCACAAACTCTGTAGAGGAACCAGCCCTAAACCTCATCGCCGCACTTGCTGGAGGAGAACATGGAGATGCCAGGCGTGCAATTGATTTACTACGTGTGGCAGGAGAACTTGCCGAAAGGCAACAATCAGACAAAGTCACCATTGAGCATGTTAGAGAAGCATCTCAAAAAATGGAAGAAAACAAAGAGGAAAAATCCCTCAAATCATTCCCTCTTCACGAGAAACTAATTCTTATCGCAATAATGAAGGCAAATGGGTCTTCCACTGGTGAGATTTATTCATCCTACAAAAACCTCTGTAAGGCAGTTGGAAAAGATGAGCTGACCCAAAGAAGAATCACACAAATGCTTAGTGAAATTGAATTATCTGGAATTATTTCTGGAAGATTAATCCATCAAGGGATTCATGGCAGGACAAAAAAATACAAACTCACAATATCGTCTGAAATGATAAAAAAAACATTCAAAGATGATCTAAGTTTGCAAGACATTGTCTAAATTAGAACTATAGTTTTGATGATAAACTTGGAAAGTTTTTAAATTTACCAAAATAGCGATTCCTGGATTTGGAGTCATTCCAACACTGGCCTGAAATGGTGTTTGTTTCTGCCATGAACCTGAATTTATCAACAAAATTCCTTTGTACATATCCAATTGGGCTCTATGAACATGACCAACATGAAAAATATCCGGAATATCTTGAATAACCATAAGATCCTCCATTTCAGGCGCTATAGGTGTCTGACTACCATAAATTGGGCTCAAATGTCTTGCTCTGAGCAAATGTCTCATCACATCCGTAGGTCTATCATAACTTAGACCTGGTGTAGTCTTAACAATATCATCTATACTTTGTCCATGAAACATTGAAACTTTAACTCCATTTAATGAAACTACGGCAGGATTTCCAACCATAAACACATTTTCCCTTTCCCACAGACCCGAATTGTATTTTTTAGGAATGGCTGGCTGTGGTAATGCTCTTCGTCCAGGATCATGGTTTCCAGGCATTATTATGATCTTTACATTTTTTGGGATTTTATCAATCAAATCTTCTGCTTTTTTTAATTGTTCTTGGATTGTCTGGCAAACCAACTCTTTATTCTGATTTGGATATAT
The DNA here is from genome assembly GCA_036525555.1 of Candidatus Nitrosopumilus sp. Lineage (GTDB taxonomy): Archaea > Thermoproteota > Nitrososphaeria > Nitrososphaerales > Nitrosopumilaceae > Nitrosopumilus. Next base: position 5,355 of record DATDAD010000015.1, on the reverse strand, counting down.
CCCAACCCCATCTACCACATCGCCGCCAATTAGAACAAATCGAATTTTCCTTGCAACAGGATCTGGACTTGAAATCCATGATACAAAATCTGAAAACTCTTCTTCCATGAAATATTTACTCCCAATATGCAAATCTGAGAGAAATACAGCATATGCCTCACTTTCTGACTTGTTTTTTGCCTGTTCTGGTATATCCGGTAAAATTAGATCCTTGATTATGTATCCTGAATTTTTAGCCGAACCTATTCTGGCCATTACAAACTGATCTAACAACAAAGTCCCTGCAGTTTTTTGTAATTCCTCATCAAAGATAATACCCTCAAATGAGCCTGATGGGTCTTCAAGTACTATTTTTGTGATATTTCTCTCAGAATTTCTAACTGAAACGAGCCCACACACATACAAATCATCTTCAATTTTTGTATTTTTTAAGGATGCTGCAGATTTGAGCATTTTTGATTCTGGTCTGTCTGAGATGATCCGCTTAAGCTTGTTAAAACGACTTGAAAACAATGCATTGTACCCCTTTACTCCCTCTCCAGACGTTATCTTATTTGTCGGATCTGAGATTATTTTGATTTCATTTTGTAATGATAAATCATCTTTTATTCCAAGATATGTTTCCAAATCATCCTGGTTAATTTGAAATAATTTCTGTCTAGTTTTCTCTCTAACTATTTCTTTTATTATCTTCTCTAATTTTTTTACATCAACATCTTCTAAAATTTTGAAGGCATCAGGATGAATCTGGAATCCCTTATTCAGTGCATAGTTTAATGCAAGAGTAAGTTCCTTTTTCATATCAAAAAATACAATTTGGTTTAATTAAATCTGCGCCTACACCAACCCTCAAATATTGTTCGTGAGATATGGCTGTGTGAATAAACTTAGAATAATCTCATTCTTTGTATTTATGGGACTTTTTGCATCTTTGTTTCAAATTGGTTCATTATCTACTGTGACTGAAGAGGAGGCAGATGCGTTTATGACAGAATTTAAAAAACTTGTTTTAGACATTGATGCATTTGGAATATTTACACATAACTTGACAATTGCCCTTCCAATGTTTATTCCAGGATTTGGTATAGCGTGGGGACTCTTTTCTTCTTGGTCTACAGGATTTGCCTTTGCCTCAATAGCTTTTATTGCACCAGAAATTGGTGAAATCCCCCCACTTTCAATTCTTTTCTTTTCTCCATTTGGGTTGATGGAACTGGTTGCATATTCATTTGGAATATCTAGAAGTTTTATTTTGATCAGAGCAATTATCAAAAAATTTGATTTGATTCCATTTATCAAACCAACACTGATTGAAATTGGGATTGTTACAGGTCTTCTTTTAGCAGGAGGTTATCTTGAATTTTACATGATAGAAATTGCTCAAAAAGAAGGTTTGATGGACATGCCTGAACTCTAATTTTTTAATTACCCATCGATTTGCCTAATCAGTCTAAAATAATTTAGTAGCAAATTATAAACCAAATTAGATGAGAATTTAATCATGAAGGCGGCCATTTTATTATTAGCTTTACTTGTAGTTTCATCTGGATATTTTGTAAATGAGTCATTTGCTGAAATTTCTGAAAATCAGCCATTTCTTTTAGAAGGTTCAGGATTTGCAGTGACTGAGGAAATAATTAGAATATCTGAGATTGATTTAGCTTTATCTTCTCAAAATCAACGTGGAAGTACAATTAACTTTCTTACAGAAGATGGTTTTATCATATTAGATGATAAGGAATTTGTAATTTCTAATCTGCAAGGAAAATTCTTGCGTGAAGGAAAGTATATCAGACTAAATGGAGCAATTGAAAGTCCAAGTGGGTTTGATGCATCAATAAGCCTTTTTGGAAGATTAGTTGATGAAAGTAAAGATGCATCAGTTTATGGTTTTACAGGTAGAATAACCACATCAGATAATACGTACAAAGTAATTTACACAGCTAAATTATCTAGTTTATCAAAAATTAGTCAAATTACTACAGAATCTAAAGAACAAAATCTAACCATTCATATTTTCAAAGGTGCATCAGCCCAAGGAGTCGATAATACTATTCCGGGCAATACTGCTGCTGGTAATCTTCGATTCTTTTCTATTGATAGACTTTCAGTACATCCTGGCACTGTCATCAATATAGTTAATGATGACATTACAAATCATAGTATCATTAGTGGAAAAGAAAATTATGGTGATCGATATGTCCCATTTACACCTGATGGAAGGATTTCTACTGGTCCAATTGCACCAGGAGAATCTACTACTATTACATTTGATGGTTTAGGAATTTACAAATTATATGATCCTGATTATGACTATATGAAAATTGAAGTGGCAAGTTTTCCTGATATAGTTAGAGATACATTTGGTACGACCACAAACCAACAGAGAAATTAATTTTCCCACTGCCATCTGTAATTCATGTATGAATCAAGGTTTACTTGATTGAACACCATTACAGATAAATCAGAAAATTCCTTACCCTCCAAATCTTTCACTGTTCCCTCAAAACATGTCTCATTTTCAGTAGTTATTGCCTCAAAAACATGAACTTTTATTTTGTCAGTATCAAAATTATGTTTTCTAAGATAAATCGCTATTTCAGAAGGCATGAAATGCTTGTCTGGTTGTTTTGGCCAAGGTCTTGGAACTAAAACTACACTAAAACCATCAATCAATGCTTTTTGTAACTCTAATTTTTTGTCTTCTATAGGAGTAGTTACATGCATTGTAATTACTTTAGATTTATCAAGAGGAACCTTTGCTCTTGACGCTGCAACTTGAATTGAACTAATACCTGGAACAATCTCAACTTCTCCAAAAATTTCTATCAACCTATCAACAACTTCTGATTCTGAAAAATTAACATCTCCAGTAAATGGAATAACTAATGTTCTCTCTCCAAGTTCTAGAAGTATTTTTTGATAAGAAGCCTCTTGGTCATTCATAGTAATTTCATACACTTCTTTTCCTGCAATCAAATCTTCTATTGTTTTTAGTGTGTATTTGTAACCAATAACAACATCACAATTCTGAATTATTTCCTTAACAACTTCTGTCACATATTTTGGAGAACCAGGTCCAACACCCACAGCATAAACTTTCAATTTTATTTTGTAAATTTCTGCCTGTCTTTAATATATTGCACAAAAGGCTTCCAATCCACTTTCATGTATTTTGTAGGCTCTTTTATGGGATATTTTACCCAGTCTTGGGCTATTGAATACTGAAATTTCTCCTCTTTACCATCTTTGTGATACTCTAATTGTAATGAACTTCCCCAATCTTTTTCTGTAAAACTAACACTGGAAATATCATCAAAACTCAACTCTATATTTCTGTCATCCTCACAATCATTCATCAAATCTTCTTCATTGTATCCATCATGACGAATCATTGTATTTTTTGATTTAATGAAATTAATTACTTGCCTTTGAGTAATTGCTTTCCACCAATTCACCTTGGATTCTGTTTTGTGAATAAACATCAAATGTTTGTCAGTTAATACTAACATGCCTTCTTTACCACCAATGGAAAAGAACTTTTTCCCTTCTCTCCAGACTGATACTAAATGTGCCTGAATCTTTTCTTCAGGTTCCATATCGATAATTTATTTGACTTTGTTAAAAATCAATACAATTAGCTTTTAAGTGAGATTTCATGGGAAAAATTATTGAATAAAATCTTCCTAATTTTCTCATTATCAATAATTTTAGTAAGCTTTGGAAATTATGTATTTGCACAAACCGATGATCAATTAGCAATATTGGAAACTAATCTTGGAACAATTATAATAGAATTTTTCCCAGATGATGCACCAAAACATGTTGAGAATTTTCTCGGATTGGCTGAATCTGGATTTTATGATGGGGTGCTATTTCATAGAATCATTCCAGAGTTTATGATCCAGGGTGGAGATCCAAACACTATCAATGGCGATCCAAGTACATGGGGAACTGGTGGTCCAAGTACAAGTGTAGATGCTGAATTTAACACAATCAAACATAATCGTGGAATTGTTTCAATGGCAAGATCAGCTGATCCTAACAGTGGTGGTTCTCAATTCTTTATTGTTCACGCCGATTCAAATTTTCTTGATGAAGCATACACAGTATTTGGCAGAATTGTAACTGATGAAAGTTTTGAAACATTAGATAAAATTGCAGCAGTTAAAACAAAATCAAATGATCAACCAATGGATCCTCTAGAAGTTACTATTACCAAGGTATCCATTGTTAATCGTTCTGAAGTTTCAAATCTTTTGGATTTAGGAGAACCTGAACGCACAGAATCTGCAATCACGCCTTCTGCTGGTAATCAAAAATTTGAAAGCACTGAACATGAAATCGGATTCAGCGTTCCTGAAGGCTGGCTATTACAAACTCCAGATAAAACAGTACCAAATTCTCCTGACGTAGTTGCAGTTGGACCAAAAATCGGAGCTATAAATCCTGTAATTTCGCTAACAGTAGAAGAAACTAATCAAAGAACTATGGATGATCTGATTTTGAATAAAACTGAAACAATTAAACAAGTTGTAGATGCAGGCAACCTGGAAATAATCTCAGAAGAAAAAATTTCTATTAATGGAAATGAGGCTTATGTGATAAATGCAATAGGCACATTCTTTTCAAATAATGAAAGCTTTGATGTTAAATTTAGAGAAATTATGATTTATGATACAGAAAAAGTTTACACATTTGCATATAGTAATAGTGTAAGTGAATTTGATTCGCAACTTCCAAGATTTGAAGAAACAATTGATTCTTTTGAAATATTATTACAAAATTCTTTAGATGATGATGCAGCAAATAAAGAGGGAGGAGGTTGTCTAATAGCAACTGCAACATATGGCTCAGAATTAGCTCCTCAAGTACAACAACTGCGTGAACTAAGAGATAACAAACTATTGCAAACAGAATCAGGAACTTTATTCATCAATTCATTTAACGAATTTTATTATTCATTTAGCCCACATATCGCAGATTACGAACGAGAGAACCCTATATTCAAGAATGCAGTGAAGATTACTCTTACACCACTTCTCACATCACTTTCAGTTCTTAATCATGTAAATATAGACTCAGAAGAATCAGTGTTAGGATACGGAATTAGCCTCATTTTACTTAATGTTGGAATGTATTTTGTAGCTCCTGCAATCATAATTATAGGAATTAAAAAACAATTAACATAGTACAAAATATTGTAAATTCAATTTACCAAACATCATCTACTTCATCAAGTAACTTGTATTCTTTCTCAGTTTCACGCTTCATTAGTTTTAGTCTAGAGATATCTCTATCAAAGAATAAATCTATTGTCCAATCAAGAAATACACGAATTTTCTTATCCAAAGT
>DATDAD010000014.1:0-16494 GCA_036525555.1 Candidatus Nitrosopumilus sp. | reverse complement strand
AAGAGTTGTGATTGGTATTGCTTGTGTTCAAGTCCATTCCATGGTTGTGCAACAAAGATGTTCTTGTTTACATCGCCATTGACGAGTAAGTTATGAGCCATGTTTGGTACATAACCAAATTGCATTCCATTAACAACTGTTGCAGTGTTATGATGTTGGAACATTGCTCCTGCATCATAGTTACCTTCAGGTGTTAGGTACAATTGATTGTATTGGAGTTGGAACTCTAATGCGTCTGCATCATAGAATTTTCTGTCTAGTTCACCGCTTCCACTGGTTTTCTCAACCATTAATTTCTTGTATCCATTAGCTGGATCAACAATTGCAATTCCGTACATGCCGGAAAATACGTGTTGGTCCATGCCAATTAGTTTGACACCAGAACAATGGTATTTGAAAATACCTGCGGATTCAGCAATGTAACAGTACTGACTTGTTTCACCAGGATTAACTGATTCAAAGTTTCCTGCTGACATCTGAGATGCGTGCATGTCGTTACCGTGACCGGTAACTTCATCTGCTGGAATTGAAAGTGTCATTTTTACAACATCACCTTGTGTAACTCTTAGTGTTGGTCCTGGGACTTGTTCACTAAAGGTCATGGCGTTGTAAGTTTTTCCTCCCATAATTGGAAGTTCAACACTGACGCCAGTCAAGTTAAACTCGACTACGTTTCTACCAGAGCTTTCTAATGCACCACAATCAGTTTCTGCAAATGCTTGAGGCATTACAAGTTGTAAACCGCCCATATTACGAATTTGATCCATGACATTGACATCCATTTGGGTCATGTCAAGGGATTGTCCGCTAATTTGGGTTTGTGTGTATGTGCTTCCGAATAAGGTTGCCCCCATTACAGCTACTGCTGCAATAGTAAAGAGCATACTAATACGCTTATTCATAAAGCAACGCACTTGCGAATCCTATATAATAATTCCCATTAGTGAAATAAGATATTTTGAAATTATCTGAAAAACAATGAATAATGGGTAGGAATTCAATAAAAATAACATGAAATTTAGACTTGATCAAGATTCACTTGGAAAAGTGAAAATTCCATCAGACGCATATTATGGAGCATTCACAGGAAGGGCAATTAAACAATATCACGTCACGGGGAATAAAAGCCATGAAAATTTAATCAAGTCATTTGTGATGATAAAACGTTCTGCAGCAGTTGCAAATATGAAGACAAAAGCCATCGATGCAAAGAGAGGAAAGGCAATTGTTTCAGCATGTGACAAAATCTTGTCTGGAAAGTATGTTGATCAGTTTGTAGTGGATATGATAAACTCTGGAGCAGGTACCGCATTTAACATGAATTCAAATGAAGTTATTTCAAATGTCGCACTTGAAGTGCTTCATAAAAAGAAGGGTCAATACGAATTCCTACATCCAAATGATCATGTCAACATGTCACAATCAAGTAATGATACGTATCCTACAGCAATGCATGTTGCAATTCTAATGAATCTCAAAGAGACAATTCCTGCCATCGATATTCTGATAAAATCCTTATCTAAGAAAGCAAAAGAATTTTCATCATTTAAGAAAATTGGAAGGACACATCTGATGGATGCCTTGCCAGTTACGCTAGGTAGCGAGTTTGCGGCATATGTAACATCAATTACTAAAGCAAAAAAAGAAATCATTGATGCACAAAAAGAATTACAAAATGTTGCACTTGGAGGAACTGCAGTAGGTTCTGGAGCTAACACACCAAAAGGATATAGAAAAATTGCAATATCAGAACTTGGAAAAATTTCAAAGTTACCATTAAGACCAGAAATGGATATGCAGCATGGTCTACAAAGCAAATTTGCAGTGGCAAATTTATCAAGTGCTTTACGAAACTTGGCAATAGAAATTGGAAAGATTGCAAATGACATTAGATTGATGGCATCAGGTCCTATTGCAGGATTGGCAGAACTGGGAATTCCCGCAGTTCATGCAGGTTCATCTATTATGCCAGGAAAAGTAAACCCATCTTTAGCAGAATGTATGAACATGGTTTGCTTCAATATCATTGGAAACGATACAGCAGTTTCTTGTGCTGCACAAGGGGGACAATTTGAGCTAAACGTAATGCTACCTGGAATGCTAAAGTGCATGTTAGAATCAACAGATATGCTAAAGAATTTCTTGCCAATATTTTCTGCAAATCTAATTGACGGACTAACTGCTAACAAAGAAAAATTGCGTGCTGACATTGAAAATAGTCCCGTAATTGTTACATTGCTAACTCCAAAAATAGGATATCTAAAATCAGCAGAACTTTTCAAAGAGTCATTAAAAACTGGAAAGACCATTAGAGAACTTGTTGTTTCAAAGAAACTAATGAGTAACAAAGAGATCGATTCTCTATTCGGATAGAACATGGCAAAAATTTTCGTAGAAGCCTACGGATGCTCAGCAAGCTTTGCAGATTCCGAAATGATCTCAGGATTAATCCTAAACGGAGGTCATACTTTAGCAGATAATTCTGAAGAATCGGATCTAAACATTGTAGTTACATGTTCAGTCAAAGATTCCACAGCTAACAAAATGATGTATAGAATTAACTCATTAAAATCAAAACCACTTATTGTAGCAGGTTGCCTTCCTAAAGCAGAGAAAGAGACGGTTGAAAAGTTTTCAGAAAATGCCAGTCTATTAGGCCCAAATTCATTAGGAAAAACTCTCCAAGTCATCAATACAACGCTAGGAGGTAAGAAGCAAGTTGCTTTAGAAGATTCAGATTTGTCCAAAGTTGGGCTACCCAAAGTAAGACTTAATCCATCAGTAGGAATTGTTGAGATTGCTAGTGGATGCATGAGTGAATGCACATTTTGCCAAACCAAATTATCTAAAGGAGATCTAACAAGTTATAGATTAGGAGATATTGTTAGACAAGTTCAAACCGAAATCAAAGAAGGATGTAAAGAAGTATGGTTGACATCTACAGATAACGGATGCTATGGATTTGATATTGGGACTGACTTACCTACTCTAATTAATTCAGTTTCAGAAATTCCTGAAGATTTTATGATTAGAGTGGGAATGATGAATCCAATGTACATGCCAAGAATTAAAGAAAAATTAATTGATTCCTATGATAATGACAAAGTTTTCAAATTTCTACACATTCCAGTTCAAAGTGGAAGTGATAAAGTTCTAAATGATATGAAAAGAGGGCATACATCTGGAACATACAGAGAAATCGTTAGGAAAATCAAAGAAAGATTTGCAGATTTTACTATTTCTACAGACATCATTGTTGGTTTTCCTTCAGAAACTGAAGAAGAATTTCAAAAAACAATTTCATTGCTTGATGAAACAAAACCAGATGTTGTGAATCTATCCAAGTACAGTGCAAGGCCTGGAACAGAAGCAGCAGAATGGGAGCAAATTGATGCAGTCGAAGTTAAGCGAAGAACCAAAATAATTTTTGAGCAGATCAGTAAATTATCCATGGATAGCAATCAAGAATGGATCGGTTGGAAAGGCAGAGTCCTATTTGATGAGATGACAGATGAGGGGATAAAAGGCAGGAACTTTGCCTACAAGCCTATAGCTGTCGAGGATGATGTAGAATTAGGTCAATCACACATAGTTGAAATCACAGATGCGACAGTAAAAAGACTGGTTGGTAAGATCGCAAGCTAAATTTTTTCGATCTAAAATTTGATTAAAAAAACGTAAGAAGGTTTTTTATCTAAATCAGAAAATAAGATCAGAAATGAGTTTTCAAGTTAAAGAACCAGTTTTGGTCATAGGCATTGGTGGCGTAGGCTCAAAATTAGCAATCCAGGCAAAGGATTCACTAAATTCAGATTGCCTGCTAATTAGTAATGATAAAAACGATTTATCACAAGAAAACCCATCTGTACATGTTTCGACAGATTCAGTAGTTAATCCATCTGTCCAATTAATCAGAGGCTCAATTTACAAAGTTAAAGATGAAATAAAATCAAAGATTTCAAGTTATTCTACAGTTATCTTAATGAGTAATTTAGCAGGTAAAGCAGGCTCAGCCATGGCTCCTGTAGTATCAGAAATGTGTAAAGAATCAGATGCAGGAGTGATTTCATTTGCAATTATGCCTTTCAAATATGAAAAAGATAGAATTTTCAATTCAGGAATATCCCTAAAAAGAGTTAGAGAAAATTCTGAATGCACAATAGTATTAGATAATGATTCATTGCTAGAAAGCAATCCAGATCTAAGTCCTAAATCATGCTATAGTATTGCAAATTCTGCAATGATGCATGTAATAGAATCACTAGGTACATCTGAGATATCATCAGAGACAAACATTATCTCCACTAGTAAAAATGGACAAAATATTGAAGATTCTCTTAGAGATTCACTAAAAATGCTGTACGGCAACGCACCACCAAATTCTGTTAAACGTTCAATGTTGTATGTAGTTGGAGGCAGCAACATCCCAGTTGGAGTAATCAATTCAATTACAAATCTGACTGCAGGAATTGTTAATGAAAGCAGTTCACAAATCGACATGACTTCAAACTCTGATGAATCCAAAGTTGTAATGTTATCATCAATTCAAGGAATGACAAAGTTTGACAAGTATGACCCATTAGGAGTGATCCCACAAGAAAATACTCTTGATTGGTCAACACCAGATTGCAGTATTGATTGTGAACTGGATTTATACCAATTAGAATAAACAAATTTTTTAAAATTATAATTTTTTGAAAAGAATTAATCTTTCTTTGGTGCTTCTTTAGATGGTTCCTCTTTCTTTGGTGCTTCTTTAGATGGTTCCTCTACTTTATCAGAAACTTTTTTGGTTTCTTTTTCAGGAGTAACTTTAGATTCTACGTCCTCATCATATCTTGAAACAAGAACATAACCTTCATCTGTTTTACTCATTCTAACTCTAACTTTTCTTGGAGGGCTTCTAACACCTTTTGCCCAAACTTCATGTGCTAATTCTTCTTCAATTTTGATTGTCTCAACTTTCATGTGATGCTGAGCAAATTCTCTAATCATGTTGATTGCTCTAACAGCCCTATGTTGTGATTGTGAAAGCTTAACTTTACCTAGATTAATTGTATAAACTCGTTCTAATTCTTGAGACATAACTATCCTACCTCCACATCAGTTGATCTCCAAGCTCTGCGTTTTGGGTTGGTTCTCACACCTCTTTTGGTTTTGAGAATAATCCATGCAGGTACTGCTGAAGTTTGTCTAGTCTTTTTGAGTAGACGAATTTTCCTTGGAGAGGACTTACGTGCAGCCATAGATTTTCAGGCACGTGGAGCTCTTTTTAAATGAATCTCAGGATTTTAGGCAATCGTTAATCTGTTTTAGGATTCGAGCAGATGCCCCCCATACAGTTTGATTTCCATATTCAAAAGTATACATTTCTTGAATGCGATTGTGATATGGATCAGGATCTTTTGCCTGAGTTTTTAAAAAAGAGTCCAAAGGAATATGTAAAATTTTTTCAACTTCAGCATTTGCATGCAATGGCGGGATTTTATCAATTACCGAGATAAATGGCAATATCAAAAAACGGGAGTTGAGTGTTACAACGGGGTCTAGTTGACCAATCACTTGGTCTTTAGAAATTGATAGTCCTATCTCCTCACTAGTTTCACGTAATGCAGTCTCTAAAAGATTTGAATCATCATTATCCAGTTTTCCGCCAGGAAACGAAATTTCACCTGCATGGAATTTCATACCTTTTGGTTTTTCAGTCATTACAACAATTGGTTTCTCACCATAAATCACAACAAGAATTGACGCTAAACGATACTTTTCATTATTTTCTATGTGGGGGTTAATGGATGTAGAAAGTACGGATTTTAAATCATCTAACAACATAGTAATTCTTTCCTATTATTCAATATGGGTTTTGATATTCAAAGGTTTTAACCCAGAAGAAAAGAAATGAAAATATGACAATCAGGTACGAGGCCAATCCACCAAAAATTTTACCTGGTGTAAGTATTGACGAATCAATTCAAAAATTTGTCGAGAAGATTAGAATTATTTCAAAGAAATGTGATGCCATACATCTGACTGAAAATGTGTTAGGATTTCAAAGAGTTTCACCAATTGAAGTTGGAAAGATTATTAGAAAAGAAATTCCAAATTTACCAATTACAGTTAGTCTTCGGGTTAGAGACAAGAGTGAAGTTGAGATTTCTGAATTTGTAGATGATTGTATATCCATTGGATTTTCAGGAATTTTGATTTTAATGGGAGACCCATCGCAAAACGGAAAAGCAGACTCTGGTCAAATCCCTAGTCTGACAGTAAAGAGATTGAGAGAACAGGGGGTTGACTCAAAAATTGACTTGTACCTTTCAATATCAAACAAGCCTAACTTCTCCAAAATTGGAAAGAAACTGGATGCAAAACCCAAAGGTTTCATGACGCAGGTAATTCAAAACATAGAGCAGGTTAAAGAATTATCTGAAAACCTCAAAGGATTTTCAATCATACCAATTCTATTGTATCCATCATCTAAAAATGAAAAATCTGCAAAATTTTTGAATTTAGATTTAGCATCATACAGTAATGAATTTGAAAAATTGTTAAGTAAAACACAAGAAATTACAGGCGATGTTTTACTTACATCGCCTAATGACTTTAATGGATTGAATGAATTTTTAGAAAAAATATCTAATTAAAGTACAAAGTATTTTGCATCTGGATGATGGACAACAATTGCAGCAGTTGATTGTTCAGGAATTATTTGTCCAGATTCAGTTAGAGTCATTCCAGATTTTTCAGGTTCTAGTAATTTCCAGACTAGATGATGTTGTGCCACATCAGGACAGCTAGGAAATCCCCAGCTATATCTTAAACCGCCTTTTTCTAAATTCAATTCAGATTTAATTCTACGATTTACCCATTCAGCTAATGCCTCTGCAACTTCAACAGCTAAACCATGAAGATAGTATGCATCCGTATACTTGTCTTCTTGATTCCATTGTTCAATAACTTCTGCAACCTTATTTCCAACAGTCACAGATTGAAATGCAACAATATCATCATCACCAAAATAATCAGTTAAACAAAGATGATCTGGTTTTGTAGAACGTGGGAATTCTAACTCTACATCATCCCCATGAGGATTTTCAACTAGTAATTTTCTATTCCTGTTGTGGCATTTGAAATAGCCATAAACAATTTCAGGCTCAAATAATTTATCTCTAAGAATTCTCATCTTCCATTCAGTTAGCAATTGTTCATGCTCATCTTCTGATTCAGAACCGGCTTTTCCCCTCAAGCCCCAAGATAATTTGAAAAGGGATTTTTTATCAATCAACGCCCAAACTTCACCCATATTGATTTGATCTAATTTTAGTCGAATTGGTTCCCCAATAATTTTAGGAGTAGGAGTAGCGACTGGGATAATTTTACTTTTTGGAAGTGTGTCAGGATCCACTGTTGCAGTAGATTTTTCTTTCCAATTTTCTAATTTTTCTTTCCACTCTGCTAAAAGTTTAGGTTTCCCATCGGAAATTAAAATATCCATAGTTTTGAGTCCTTCAAACATAGTATTGCAATAAAATACTCCGGACTCATAAATTCCATCTTCTTTTGCAATTCGGTTAATGTAATTACTGTTGATTGCAGCACCACCACAAAGAATTGGAATGTTCATGTTGTTTTTTCTTGCATGTTCTACAAAGAATTTCATCTGTTTTGAGGTAGATACTAGCAATGCAGATAGTCCAATTGCGTCAGGATTTGTCTCATCAATCTTTTCAAGAAATTTTTGCAGCGGTACTTGTTTACCCAAATCATGAACTGTGTATCCGTTATTTTGAAAAATCGTCTTTACAAGGTTTTTCCCAATGTCATGTACATCACCATAAACAGTACCTAAAACAAGCACGCCCTTGCTTGTTCCCTCTTCTTTGACCAAATATTTCTCCAGTTCTCCAACTGCAGCCTTCATACATTCTGCAGATTTTAGAACAAATGGCAAAATCAGTTCACCCGCACCAAATTTGTCACCAACCTCTTTCATGGCAGGAAGTAAATCTTCATTGAGTGTCTTGATTGCACCATCGTGAGTTACCTCTTTTGGAGCATCCAATGACAGAGTTCCCTCAGTGTCTTTGATAATTTCATTTTTTCCAAGTTTTTCTGCTATTGCAGATACAACATCATTTTGAATTCCATCTTTGAGCCTGTTTACAATTCTAAAGTTAGCACGCTTTCCTGCAGGCCACGATAGATCCACATCGACCTTCTTTGATACTGCACCACTTTGAGGCCCTGCATTTTCAAAATAAGTAATCAGGTCTGCCAAAGCATTTGGATGAGTGTTAAAGATTAGATCTTCTGCTAGTTTTTTCTCCTTTTCGTCAAGTTCACCATATGGAATAATCTCTTTTGCATTAACTATCGCAGTGTCAAGACCAGTTTTGACTGCATGATACAAGAAAACAGAATTTAGAATTTTTCTGGCATAGGGTGCCAAGCCAAAACTAATGTTACTTAATCCCAATGTAGTAAACGCGTTGGGGAATTTTTCTTTAACTAATCTAATTCCTTCAAGTGTGTTTTTTCCTGCATCAAGAAATTCATCTTCTCCTGTTGCCAAAGTAAATGTAAGAACGTCAAAAATAAACTGCTCAATTTTCAAGCCATATTTTTTTCCTGTTTCATAAAGCAGTTCGGCAGTGTCAACTTTTTGTTGAGGAGTTTTTGCCATTCCTTCAGGACCAATACACAAAGCAATTGCAGGCAAACCATATTTTGCCATGATTGGAGCAAGTTTTTCAAATCTACTTCCATCACCTTCAAGGTTTATAGAATTAATTATTGGTCTTCCAGGAATCTGAGTAACTGCAGACTCTATCACTTCGGGATCTGTGGAATCAATTACTAGCGGTGCATCAATTTCCAAGCTTAATCGTTTTACCAAATTTAGCATAAACTCGCGTTCATCTGCACGTTCAGTGGTTGCAACACAAACATCAAGACAGTGTGCACCATCCTCAACTTGCATTCGCCCCAAATCAACCAAGCCATCGTAATCATCATCAAGGACTAGTTTCTTGGCTTTACGAGAACCTTGAGTATTGATCCTCTCACCAATAATTAGAGGTGAAGGAACTTGCTTAAGATCAACTGCCTTTAATGCCGAACTTACTCTAGGGACTGTCAATGTTGTAAAATCACACCTGTTTTTGTAAATACTTAACCCTTGATGGAGTTGGCTTTTTCGTCAATTACTTTCCTCAAGGCTTTGATGTGTTCAGGATTTGTTCCACAGCAGCCGCCAATGATTCGAACTTTTTTGTATTCATTAAGAAAATCGCCTAATGCAGCACCCATCTTTTCAGGAGTCATTTTGTAAACTGCTTGACCACCATCATTCTCAGGCATGCCAGCATTTGGAACAACTAGTATGCTATGTTCATTTTGTTCATCTAGCCATCTAACACTAGGAGTCATCTCAATTGGTCCAGTAGAACAATTTAATCCAAATACGTCAATGCCCATATCAGATACAGTGGTGTATGCAGCTTGAATATTTGTTCCAAGTAACATTTTTCCATATTGATCCAAAGTAGTATTTGCAATTATTGGGACTTTTTTACCAGTTTTTTTAATGGCATTATGACATGCCTCAATTACCAATTTCACTTCCAGAATGTCTTGACTGGTCTCAATAAGTAATGCATCAACACCACCAAGAATTAATCCCTCAGCTTGTAACTCAAATGCTTCTCGAATTTCATCAAGAGGTTTTTGACCCAAATCAGGATCATTTGAACTTGGAAGATATCCTGTTGGACCCATCGAGCCAATCACATACCTAGGTTTATCACTATATTCATTGCACACTTCAGATGCAAGTGTGGCAATTTTTTTATTGAATTCAACAGTTTGATCACCAAAACCATATTCATCAAGTTTAATTTTGTTTGAACCAAAAGAATTTGTTTCAATGCAATCAGCTCCGGCATCAAGATAATTTCTATGAATTTCTTTTATCCATTCGGGATGGGTGATAACTAAGCCGTCGTTAAACCCATCTTGATTGTTTGGAAAATCCTCAGGTTTAGGATCATGTCTTTGAATTTCAGTTCCCATTGCACCATCAAATAGTAAAATACGATTTTTCATTGCATCAAGAAATGGTTCTTTTTCTGTCAATTTAATTTCAAGAGGTTCTTGGACAGTTTAACTCTTTTCAGAACAAACCACCAAAAGTTGTAGAATTGATACGTATATTGAAATTAGGTGAAAAACAATTTTTTGTACATTTATGCAAAAGTCTCAAGTAAACAATCTAGTTCGTACCGCCACCTTTTTTCAACATGCTGGAATTTCCATAATCTTTGTTTTCATGCCTATTATTGCAAAGGGAGTAACAGATTCCATTTTTGAGATTGGACTTTTAGTAGCATCATTTAGTTTTGCCCAAATTTTATCTGAAATCTATTTTGGAAGACACTCAGACAAGAAGGGAACCAGGCTCAAATTCATCAGAATCGGCTTTATCGGCTGTGCCATAGCATTTGGATTGCACTATTTTGCAGATGACCTAGGGATGTTTTTCTTGGTAAGAATTGCAGCAGGTGTTGCTAGTGGAATTATGATTCCTGCAATGATTGCATATACCTATGAGGCAAATATTGACAAAAAGAGAGCTGCAACTGTAATTTCATTTCATGCATTAGGATGGCTTGCAGGAATTGCAGCAGCAGGAATTGCAAATGATCTGCGACTGATTTTCTTGATAAGTGCTGCTTCATTTGTGATTGGATTATTATTCACAATCAAACTACCAAATCCACAGCAAGTAAAAGAACTGACGCCGGGCACTACAAAAAATGTTATCGTAAAAAACAAGTTTCTGTTCTCATCGTTATTACTAAGACATATTGGGGCAGCAGCTGTCTGGACCATTCTTCCAATAATGTTAATGGAGAAATTAGGTGCAGAGCTTTATCAAATATCAATCGTATATGTTGCAAACACATTGACTGCTTTTATTTTGATGAATGTGATGGCAAGTAAAATTCATCTCTCCAATGTAACTAAATTTCAAATCGGTATTGGATTTACGACATTTGTATTTGTAGGATTGTCAGTTGTTACAGATTGGTGGATGACAATGCCGTTTATGGCATTGGTTGGTGCAACATGGGCATTTTTGTTCATTGGAGGAAACTTTCATCTCATGGACAATTATCCACGTTCAACGTCAACTGGAATATTTAGTTCAACATTATCCATTGCAACAGTTGTAGGCCCAGTAGTTGCAGGAAGTATTGCATTTCTATTTGATTATACTGCAGTAATGTATTTTGCAATTGTGATAATCATATGCGCATTTGTAGTATCTCTGAAAATAAAAAAATAAAAAAACTATCTCAAGCCCCAACGAGACATGACTTTATCTTCCAATTTTTTGAAAATTACACCGTCAACTAACAGGCCAATTCCCATTATCACCACCATAATTCCAATTACTTGTGAAACATCATTAAGAGAACGACCGGCATTAAGTAGGAATCCCAAACCTAGGAATGAGAACAGTATTTCAGCACCAATCACTCCCCTCCATGCAAATGCCCAGCCTTGCTTAAATCCAGAAATCATGTATGGAAATGCTGCCGGAATCAATACTGCAGTGATTAATTGACTCCCCTTGGCACCCATATTTCTTGCAGCCTCGATAAAGTGAGGATCTATATTTTTGACTCCAGTGTAGGTATTGATAGTAACTGCAAAGATAGCACCAATTGCCGTGACAAAAATTATTCCTCCATCAGTTAATCCAAACCACAGTATTGCTAGTGGAACCCAAGCAATCGAAGGAATCGATTGCAATCCCAAAACTAGAGAGCCAACAGTTTGATTAATGACCTCAACTCTTGCCATAAAGATTCCAAGTATAATTCCACCAACAATTGCAATTACCAATCCAATGGCTAATCTCCACATGCTAGTTGCTATTCCATATAACAAACTACCATCGGCTGTGCCATATGCCAAGTCTTCTGCCACTTCATAGGGAGAGGGAAAAATATTATCAGGCCATATTCCAGACATTGCAATTACTTGCCAAACTGCAACAATCCCAATGTAAAACGCAATTCTATGTAATGTGAAATTCTTTGCCATAATTATCACTCTTTACTTTTCTTTACCTCTGGTCTAAGTTCTGCCAAGATATCTTGTTGGAATTTTAATAGTGATTCATCCTCAGTAATTCTAGGTCGTGGGAAATTATTATCAACTTCTTTTTTAATTACAGATGGGCGATTGCTGAAAATTGCTACTTTGGTTCCAAGAACAGCAGCTTCTGAAACACTGTGAGTGACAAACAAAATAGTCTTTTTTGTTTTCTCCCAAATTAATTGCATTTCAACTAATAGTAAATCCCGAGTCTGTGCATCAAGAGCAGCAAACGGTTCATCCATTAGCAATACATCAGGATCCATTACAAGGGCTCTTGCAATAGCTACACGTTGTTTCATTCCAGTTGAGAGTTGGTATACGTAAGAGTCTGCAAATTTAGTCAATTGCATCATGTCTAGAAATCTATGAGATATCTTGGCACGTTCTTCTTTTGGGATACCTGCCATCTTTAATCCAAATTCTACATTATCTTGAACCTTAAGCCATGGGAATAATGCACCCTCCTGGAACACCATAATTCTTTCAGGCCCAGTTTCAGAAACAGTGCGGCCATCAAAGAGAATTTCTCCCTCGTCTGGTTTTTCCAGGCCTGCAACTATGCGCAAAAAGGTAGATTTACCACATCCAGACGGCCCTACCAAACATACAAAATCGCCAGCCTCAACTTTGAGATTTATGCCTCCAAGAGCTTTGAGTTTGTGAGAATCATGGCTGAAATATTTTACAATATTTTTTGCCTCAAGTTTGGTCATGTTGTATCATCTCCATCGACGGAATTTGTATCAAAGTAGTAAAAAATACCAGACAAATCATATCCATTTCTTCCAAGATATCCTAATGAATCTGCTTTCTCTGCAAATGAATGAACAGAATCAGGTAAAGGATCATCAGTGATTTGAATATTAGACAGTGCAATATCTACAACATCATCAGATAATGATTGGCCCAAATGGGAAGTTAAAAAATTATTAAAAATAATTCTAGTTTCAGTAGGATTTTGATTAATCCAATTTGCTGTTTCATGGTGAGAGTCTAAAAAATTTGCAATTATTGCAGGGTTTTTTTCTACAAAATTTGTATTTGCAATTAAGAGCACGGATGCAAATTCTTGATTTGGCCACAACTCTTCTTCATGGAATAATCGTTTTCCACTCAATTCAGTTTCTAAAATAGTAGCCCAAGGTTCTGCAACCCAGGCCCCATCAATATCACCTTTGACAAATAATGTGTATATGTCAGGATTTGAAATATTGTAAACTATCACAGAGCCACCTTTTTCAGCAGGTTTTAGTCCATTCTCAGACAGATAATATCGCAATGACACATCCTGAGTGTTACCTATTTGTGGAGCGGCAATTTTTTTTCCTGCAAAATCAGAAGCAGAATTTATTTCAGATAAAGGATGAACAATAAAGCTTGCACCGCCGCTTGCGGCACCAGCAAGAATTTTTACATTGTGATTTTCAGAATTTAAAAATCCATTAATTGCAGGACCAGGTCCAACATATGCCAGATCAATAGAATTTGCAAATAAGGATTCAATTGCCTGAGGCCCACTGTCAAAAACTCGAGATTCAATCTGCGTTGTATTTCCAAGACTTGATTCAAAGAATCCTTTTTCCATTCCAACTATCGGAATTGCATGACCAATATTTGGAAAATATGCAATGCGGAGTTTGTTTTCATCAGAAGCACTACTAGAATTCAGAGCAATGCCGACTAGAGATAGGAGAATAATCCCTCCAATAATTACGGAAATTGCAGATCGACTTTTCATAAAACAGCGTTATATCTGGCGGTTAAATAATCATCGAATTTTAGCTCAAGCTAGTCAGAAATTTTTTGAAAATAATTAATTCTGAGCCTATCACAAAAGATAAATTCCAAAATACGACGGAAAAGATGTTTTATGACTCAAAAAGGAATTCTTGCATTTTCAGGCGGATTAGATACTTCGGTGGTTGTAAAGTATCTTCAAGATGAGCATGATATGGATGTCATCACAGTAACTGTAGATGTGGGACAAGGTGACGATTGGAAAAAGATTGCAGCTAAAGCAAAAAAACTCGGCGTAAAAAAACATTACAACATTGATGCAAGAAAAGAATTTGTCAAAGATTACATTTTTCCATCAATTAAAGCAAATGCTCTTTATCAGAAAAAATATTGTCTTGCAACAGCACTTGCCAGACCATTAATTGCAGAAAAGGTTTTGGAGATTGCAAAGAAAGAAAAAGTAACATCACTTGCACATGGTTGTTCCGGAAAAGGAAATGATCAAGTTAGATTTGACATTACATTACGTTCTGGATCAGATCTTCCCATCATAGCTCCAATTCGAGACAAAAATTTGGATAGAGATACAGAATTAAAATTTGCAAAAAAACACGGAATAGAAATTGATACTGTCGCAAAAAAATTCAGCATTGATCAAAACTTGTGGGGTCGTGCAATTGAGGGAGGAGTACTAGAGGATCCATACAATGAGCCTCCTGACGACGCATTCATTTGGGTCAAAACAAAAAATTTACCTGACAAACCAACATACTTGGAAATTAAATTCAATAAAGGAATACCAGTTGAAGTGGACGGAAAAATAATGGAACCAGTAAAACTAATTGAATATATCAACAATAAAGCAGGCAATGCAGGTGTAGGAATAGTAGACCACATAGAAGACAGGGTTGTCGGAATTAAATCTAGAGAGGTATATGAAACACCAGCAGCAACTTGTCTAATTGAAGCTCATACTGATTTAGAAAAAATGGTCCACACTAAACACGAAAACAAGTTCAAGTCAATTATTGATGATGAATGGGCATATTTGGTCTATTCAGGCCTTTGGCAAGATCCTCTTAAAGGAGATCTGGATGGATTCATCGAGGCATCACAAAAGCCAGTTTCAGGAACTGTGAAACTGAAATTGTATAAAGGAGGCCTAAGAGTTGTCGGAAGAAAATCCGTTAATTCATTGTATAGTCACGATATTGCAACTTATGGTGTAGAATCAACATTTGATCAAAGATTAGCCAAAGGATTTGTAGAATTGTGGGGAATGCAGTCAACAGAAGCTAATAAATTACAAAAGAAAAGGTCAACAAAAACATGAACTGCCCAGAATGTGATGCAACACTAAACATCCCAGACGATGCCTCAGTGGGAGAAATTGTCTCCTGTCCTGATTGTGGCGCTGACTTTGAAATCTCAAAAAAAGACGGATCAAATGTTGAGCTTAAGCAAGCAGAAACCGTAGGCGAAGACTGGGGAGAGTAATGTCAAAAGTTTGTATTGTCTTTGATCGCTTAAGAGCGGAAGAAAAGATGCTACAAAAAGAAGCATCGGAATTAGGACATGAAGCTTTGATGCTTGATGCAAAAATCACTCAAATCAATACAGACAGTAAGAAAGAAGATTATGATTTGGGAGATATTGTCTTAGAGAGATGTGTGAGTTATTTTAGAGGTCTTCATTTTACTGCCAGTCTAGAATTTATGGACATTCCTGTATTAAACAAATTTGAGGTGGCAAACATCTGTGGAAACAAAATGTTCATGACGCTACTTTTGAAAAAAAATAACATTCCAACACCTAAAACATATTTTTCATTTTCAAGTGAGAGTGCAGCAGAGAACCTGGAAAAGGTAGGATTCCCCTTAGTCATCAAGCCGGTAATAGGTAGCTGGGGAAGAGGAGTAATGCCACTCAAAGATAAGGATACAATGGAGGCAGTTTTTGAAATAAGAGACATAACAGATAGTCCTCATGATAGAATTTACTATTTACAAGAATTAGTCAAAAGACCTCCAAGAGACATCAGGGTGATCACAGTAGGTGATGAACCAATTGCTGCCATGTATAGAAAATCTTCAGGTGGATTTAAGACCAATATTGCATTAGGGGCAGATCCAGAACTTTGTGAGATCACAAAAGAGATGGAGGACATGGCAGTTAAAGCATCAAAAGCTATGGGCGGAGGAATTTTAGGAATTGACATGATGGAAGATGAGGAAAATGGCCTAGTCGTCCACGAGGTAAACAACACAGTAGAATTCAAAGGGCTCTCAAGAGTTGCACAACGAAATATACCAAAAGAAATGGTAGAATTTGCTCTAAAATACATAAGAAAATAAATTATACTCCATTTGGAGTGGTCTTATCATGAAAGTAGGAGTTGTAGGAGCATCCGGATATGTAGGCGGAGAAACACTTCGTCTTCTTGTTAACCATCCAGATGTTGAGATCGCAATGGTCACATCAAGACAGCATGTAGGAGAATATCTACACAGAATCCAACCAAGTTTGAAAGGATTTACCGATCTAACATTCTCAGAATTAGATTATGATAAATTAACAGACAAATGTGAT
>DATDAD010000013.1:0-70078 GCA_036525555.1 Candidatus Nitrosopumilus sp. | reverse complement strand
ACAACAGAAACTGCAACTCGGGAATCACGTAAAACATTTTTGTGTTTTATCCTACCTTCTGCAGTGTTAACCAACACATATCCATCTTCATAGTTTGCCCAAACAGGTGAAACCTGTGGTGAACCATCTTTCATTACTGTTGCAATAAAGACCAAGTTTTTTTCTGAGAATAATTTGATTACTTTCTCATTCATCAATTTTTCAATAAAGTATACAGTTGATAATCGTTTTGGAAATTTACAAACAAAAATTGATTTTTTTGCCTTTTTTTACACAATATAGAAAAAATCCCAAATCAAAGTTTGATCGGTTTTAGACAATAATGAAAGGAAAATTAATTCCAGGGATTATTTTTTGCTTGATTTTTCAAGAACATCGGTCATTGCCCTATTCATGATCTCCATTATCAAGTATTGTGAATATTCTTCTGATTTTTTGCCCTTTGATTTTGTTTTTGGAGTCAATCCTTTCAGAATTTTCTCAATTTTCTCAGACGTGCTAGTAATGATTTTCGAGTATGTAGAATCAAAGTCTTCAGGAGTCTGAAAATCTAACAATTTTGTAGATGTACTGTAGAATTTTGTTATGGCTCCACGGGACTCTTCAATTCGTGCAATTTCAATTAATCCAGATTCCTTTAGAATTTCCAAATGATGACGGACAGTTGTAAGGGCTTTTTTGTATCCAGTCTTTTTCAGGGCAGTAGATATTTGATCAGCAGATAATGCTTGATGATAAAGAATTTCCACAATTTTTGCTCGTGCAGGGTCTTCAATTGCACGTGCGTGTCCAGTACTTGTTGTAACGGTACGACTAACTTTGATTTGCTTTTCTAGTAATGTAGACATATAGGATTACCTTTCAAAGCGATCTAAAAGATCCTTGTATCATATTTTTTTGTCTAATAGCATCAATTTTTGTTTACTTTAACAGGTGTTGTACCGGTATCATAATCATGTTAACCAGTACAAAAAATATTGTAATGCATCTAATATTTTCGATAGCACTACAATGAATATGGTATGGGTAGAAGAATTATTGTAACGGTTTCAAAATTTTAAAAAAATATCAAAAAGGACTGATCAGGGAATCAATGTCCCCAAATCACCTATCAGGACGATATTTTGAAAAGGTTCAAAAATAAAATTCGAGTTGAATGCTAACTTCTAGTCAACAATGAATCAATAATAGAAGCTACAGTGAATGGCCAGTAAGTTTTTCAAATGCTGTGACATAGCGTTGGGTCATCTTTGAAATAATTTCTTGAGGAATTTCAGGAGCTACAGGTTCTTTACCTGCATCACGTGCATCATCAAATTGTTTTTGATATCCATTAGCAGTCAACCAATCACGCAGCAGTTGTTTGTCATATGCTTCTTGGATTTTTCCAACCTCAAAGGAGTCTTTAGGCCACAATCTGTATTCATCAGGACCAATAGAGTCTCCTAATGTGATTTGTCCATCTAGTAATCCAAATTCTAATTTCAAATCAGCCAGAATAAATCCAGCATCATCTGCAACTTGAGACATCTGTTTGTAAATATCAATTGATGTTTTTTCCAACCAATTGTATTGCTCTTCAGTAACTAGATTCATTTCCAATGCTTTTGTTTTGTTTATTGGAATGTCGTGTTCGGATTTTGTAGTAGGATCAAATATTGGTTGGGGAAGTTTTGCAGCCAGCGTAGTATCAGTCCCTTCAGGTATTGTCACTTCACCTTTTTTCCATCTGCTAACTAAACTCCCATAAAAATAACCACGAACTACACATTCGATTGGAAGCATCTTCATCTTTTTTACAACAATTTCTGTATCAGATTCTCTTTTGATGAAATGGTTTGGCACAGGCAATTCGTTGAACCAAAACTCTGCAAATTTGCACAAGACCTCGCCTTTTTTTGGAATATCTTGTTTGAATTTGACATCATATGCCGATACCCTATCTGAAAATTTGAAGAGAATGCTTGACTCATCCACGTCATATAGATCCTTTACTTTGCCACTTGTAAGAAACTTCAAACAATTATGCCTAATTTTGATAGAATTTAACTGCTAGCTGTATAATCAAGAAGAAATATACCAGTTTGGATAAAAATTATAGTATGAGCAATCTAGACGATTCCATAGGAAAATTACTGCTTGAATTGCAAAAAGATGATCCAGACACATTTAAGAAATTAATGAAAAAAGCTCAAGAAGAGAATCCTGAACTTTTTGAAGACAGCATAGATGAGGAAAATATAGCGATCGATGAGTATAACCGAGATGTTGATGCGTATAACCGCAAAGTTGACGAAGAATAGGTAAAGTAGAATTTTTTTATTTAATGAAATAGTTTATTGGAGTTTAACGCCATTCCAAAAAGCAACCATTCCTTTAATTTTAGAGGCAGCATCATTTGGTTCTGCGTAATACCATGCACAGTCTTTGTTTGTTTTACCATTTACGTCAACAGAATAGTAATTGGCCTTACCTTTCCAGCCACAAACAGTAGTCAAATCAGTCTTTTTGAAATATTCCTGTTTGATTGAATCAAAAGGGAAATAATGGTTTCCTTCAACCTCAACAGTATCATTGCTTTCTGCAATTACTACATCATTCCAGATTGCCTTCATAGATATATGATATTTTGAACTGTATTTAATCAAATCTCTAAATAGAGATTCTAGATTTTGGCTTTTACTTGTTCACGTTTTGTAAAGTCAGGTTTTATTCCCAATGAATCATAATTTCCAGAAGAACATGTAAAGCACATAGAATCCTTTGGCATC
Source organism: Candidatus Nitrosopumilus sp. (assembly GCA_036525555.1). Lineage (GTDB taxonomy): Archaea > Thermoproteota > Nitrososphaeria > Nitrososphaerales > Nitrosopumilaceae > Nitrosopumilus. Next base: position 67,307 of record DATDAD010000013.1, on the reverse strand, counting down.
CCAACAGCGTTTGCTAGATTTTCAGCATCATTGTATCCTAAAAAGTCAACACCAATACTTTGTCTGACCATCTCAGTGATTTCTTCAGCAGACATATTTTTCCCATTAGTATAGGTAGCAAGTTCTTCTTGTGATGGAAAATCAATTCCAGCATAGCAAGGATAGTTAATTTGTGGATATGTGATCAGCATGCTTATTTTTTTAGCTCCAGCACGACGAAGAGCCTTGATAATGGCCTTAGAACTAGTACCTCTTACTAGACTATCATCAATTACAACTACGTGTTTATCTCTTATTATTTCAGTAATTGGAATAATCCAACGATTGATTTCAACTCTATCACTTTGATGGGGTTCAATGAAACTTCGCAGTGGACCTTTCTTGCTGTATCTGTCTTTTAGTAAACCTTCATCAAAAGAAACACCAAGTTCTTGTGCATAGCCTAATGCTGCAGGTCTAGCAGAATCAGGTACCGGAATTACTAAATCTGCATCCTTGATTGGGAATTTTTTTGCCATAAATTTCCCAATTCTTTTTCTTGAAAGGTAAATGTTGTGTCCTTCCATGTTACTTGATGGATGAGCAAAGTAAGTAAATTCAAAAGAACAATGTGCACGAGAAGGATCATCTGAAAACATTTCAGTTTCTAATCCACTTTTACTTAGTTTAATTAATTCGCCAGGTATCACGTCTCTTTGAAGAGTTGCACCGACTGCAGTTACAGCAGCTGATTCAGAAGTTACAATGTATGTGTCATCAGATTCTTTGTGTCCCAAAACCATAGGACGAAATCCCTTAGGATCTCTTGCTGCAAATACAGAATTATCATCAGAAATAAAAGTAAAACAGTACGAGCCCACCATTTCATTTTTCAAAATAGAAAGTGCTTTTCCCATTTGACCATTTTCAGAAATTAATGATACGAGTCGTTGAGCTGCAACCAAAGTATCACTTGCATTTTGAGGAGTAAAAGAACACCCACCTACCAAATTCGATAGTTCTTGAGCGTTGGCAATAGTTCCATTGTGTGCAATACAGAGATCCTTTACTTTCAATGGCTGTGCGTTTTCTAAAGTGCTGGTACCCATGGTAGAATATCTGACGTGGCCAATTACACAAGGAGATGCATACTCTTGGGCAATTTTTTTAAATTCAGACGAAGAGTGTGAAACTAATCCTACTTTTTTAAAAGGAGGTTTGTTTGGAACTGCAAAACCCCAAGCTTCCTGCCCTCTATGTTGCAATGCCCGTAAAGCATCAAATACCATTGGGACTACATTTGTCCCAGATAAACTGTAAATTCCAACAACACCGCAATTTTCTTTTACTTTGGGCAACCCTACTTCATCCCCCAGTTTTTGGACAATGTTGAAAAATTAGGAAAAGCGTAAAACTCTACTGAATAATCAAATGATGACTCCATTCCCTGATCCATGATCTAACTTTGAACAATAAAAATGCTCATCACTTTATGCGATCAGAATCTCTCTTATCAAATGAGAAAAGCAGGGTATTTTGCATCTTTTTTTGATTCCTATACGTAATCAAATGATAACGAATTATGTTTTTGAGTTTATCCTCAACAGATAATTCCTCATCAACACAGACAGATAGAAAGTCAAGATAGTCTTTGTCTAAAATATCAATTTTGATCTCTCTCATTGCAATACTTGAATCCTGATTTCAGAATCATTACTGGAAATTCGTTTAGGATAAAGTACAGAAAATATCATGATCTGTTCAGAGTAGGGCTTTGAGAACCCTATCTCAAGGGGATAAAACATTATTTCAGCATAAGCCCCAATGTCACATCCTAACATATTGCAAATCATGAGAGTGTATCTAGGTAATTTTGAGCCTAAAAGAGGAGGTTATTATGAAAAATACTAGAAGGTCTTTCCATGAAGAACCAAATCAGGAAGCGAGTGCAACCAAATTTTATGGGTTTTTTCAACATTTAGTTTAACAATAGTTTTTGTTTTGTTGTCAAACTGAATGTTTTCACCACCAAACTTGCCAATTTCTTGGAAGGATATATTATTCTTTTTGAGAAGACTCTGAATTTTTAAAAGATTCTTCTTATCAAAAGATAACAGATAGCGAGAATGGCTTTCTGAAAACAGGATCCTATCAACATCGAGTTTATCACCAGGTATTTCATCCAATGATACGATACAGCCAATTTGATTTGTCATACACATTTCAGATACAGCAACTGCCAATCCTCCTTTTGAGCAATCATGTGCAGATTTTATTAGATCATTATTAATTAAATCTAAAACAGATTTCATGTTTTTCTTAGAATCCTCAAAATTAACTACGGGGCATTTTCCTCCCACAAACTTATGAATATATTCAAAGAACTCAGAGCCTCCAAGTTCATCTTTAGTATCTCCAATAATCATCAAGTAATCACCACTAGAAATTTTTTGAGGAACAGAGGGTTTTTTATCAATTAGTCCAATAACTCCAATAACAGGAGTTGGTTTTATCGGTCCTGCAGGAGTCTCATTATACAAACTGACTTTGCCACCAACGCATGGAATTTCAAAAAATTTGGCAAAATCAGTCAAGCCCTTTAAGGATTCCAAAAAGGTCCAAAATATCTCAGGATCCTTTGGATTGCCAAATTGAAGGTGATCAAGCATTCCAATAGGTTTTGCGCCAGTACAAACAACATTTCTACATGCCTCCTCAAAGCAGCCAATTGCCCCCTCTCGAGGATTAATGTAACACTGTTTTGGATTGCCATCAATTTTTGCAGAAAGGAATTTTCCATTATCCAGCCTCAAAACAGACGCATCTCTTCCAGGTTTTACAACTGTTCTAATTCCAACCTCATGATCATATTGACCATATACCCAAATCTTGCTTGCGATGTTAGGAGATGCAAGTAACTTCATTAAAATTTTAGAATAATCAGAAATAGGTTTGAATTTTTTTTCAGTCTCAATAGTTTTCAGATAAGCAGGTTTCTTTGAAGGCAAATCAAGTAACGTTGCATTAGCTACAATGTCAGCAGATAAATTAGCAAATGTTTTTTTTCCTTTTTTGATGTGTACTTGATTATCCGATTTCACCTGACCAATTACAGAGCAGCCAATTCTGAATTTTTCACAAATTGCCTGTAGTTTTTTCAATTTAGTTTCACTAGTCACAATCAACATTCTTTCTTGAGATTCAGACACCATGATTTCGTCAGGGCTCATGTCGGATTCACGAGTATGGACTTTGTCAACATCCATCTCAATTCCAATTTCTAAAGCATCAGCAGTCTCTGAAATAGCACAAGACAATCCTCCACCCCCAAGATCTTTCATAGCATGAATCAGACCATCATTTCTTGCCTGCAATACTGCCTCGATAATCAATTTCTCAATGAAAGGATCAGGAATTTGTACTGCAGAGCGGTCTTCGGATTCTAAGGAATCTGAAGCAAACTGTGAGCCACCAATACCATCTCTACCAGTAGAGCCCCCCATCAATACAACCAAGTCGCCCTTCTTAGCATGATTTTTTATCAAATGTTCTTTTTTGCCAAATCCCAATGCTGCAACATCTACTAAAGCATAATTTTCATAGCATTCATCAAATTCAACTTCTCCACCAATGGTAGGGATACCAAGACAATTTCCATAATCTGCGATTCCAGTAACAGCATTTTTGAATAGCCATCGAGCTTGCAAGTCTTTTTCTATATTACCAAATCTCAAGCCATCAAAAATTGCAATAGGTCTAGTTCCTGCAGATAAAATATCACGAATAACTCCACCGACACCGGTTGCAGCCCCACCATATGGCTCTACAGCGGATGGGTGATTGTGACTTTCAATGTGTGCAGTAACAACATATCCATCACCAACATCCAAAACACCAGAATCGTAACCCTTCTCATTAATTACAAGAGGGCCTGTCATCGGCAACATTTTGAGATGTTTTTTAGAAGATTTGTAGGAACAGTGCTCAGACCATTCAGCAGCAACAATTTGTAATTCCGTAGGTGTAGGGTCTCTTCCGATTTTTGATTTTAACTCAGAAAGTTCTTGTGACTCTAAACTCATTTGCTAACACCCATTGTGGTCATCAGAGACTTGAAAATTAGAGAAGAGGGTTTGTTGTCAATTGGATTAATTTCTGATTCTACAGCTCTTTCTGGATGAGGCATCATTCCAACAACATTTCCATCTTCATTACATACACCAGCAATTCTATCTGATGAACCGTTTACAACTTGACTGTATCGAAAAACAATTTGATTTTTTTTCTTTAATTTTTTCATGGTGTCATCATCAGCATAATATCTTCCTTCACCGTTTGCAATAGGGATTGGAATTTTTTCATGTAGTTTGAATTTGTTTGTAAATGGAGTTTTGTTGTTTTCGACAATCAAGTTTGTCCATTCACACATAAAATTAAGAGACTCATTTTTGAGCAAAACTCCTGGAAGCAGTCCGGACTCTACAAGAATTTGAAACCCATTACACACGCCCAAAATAGGAATGCCTTTTTCTGCAATTTTTTTGATATCGCTGATAATAGGACTATGGGCTGCAATAACACCTGCTCTGAGCCTATCTCCATAAGAGAAACCTCCAGGAAGAATCACAGCATCAATGTTTTTTGGGAGACCCTTTTCATGCCAATAGTATTGTGCATCAAAATGAAATACATCAGATAGTACATGAAACATATCCCGATCACAGTTACTGCCAGGAAAAACTACAACTCCTACTTTCACAAAGGTTTTAGCATTCAGAGATACAAATACTATATGATTAATTGGCGTTGTAGACGATCAGAGATATATCATAGAAATTAACTGTGAAGTAAATTAATTGAGATTTGTCTAATTTTCAAAAACATCAATAGTAACTTTGCTGACCATGGGGTTGTAAATTCTCAAATCATCACATATTTCTTTAACTTTTGATTGTGCAGTTTTTTCGTCTTTTTCTTTGATGGTAAATTTTAACATTTTTGCAGTTTTGATTTTTGAAACTGTTTTGTGTGTACCTTTGAGAACTAAATCATTTAGAATGGTATCCCCTTCAGGATCACTAATGCCAGGCTTATTTTCGATTGTCACATGAACGATAAAAATTGCCATTATCAAATTCAAAAACAGGATTGAGGTTAATCTATCTTCCGAATAATATTGTATTTTTATAGTTATTTTGAGATACAGACTAGGTTTCCAGAACTGAGGATTTGTGTTGTTAAGATATCACCAGCCCAGTTCTGGTAACTAGAATCTAAACTTTGAATTTTACATTTGTGGCATTCAAAATTTAGAATAAACCATACATTAAATCCGTAGATTCATCAGGCTTTCATAGAAATTTATTTTATGGGAATTTTCCTTCATCGATTAATTCTTTGTAAATTGTAGATTCAATACGATTTTGGACTTTGCCACATTTGCTACACATACCTGTTTCATTAGGATCTTCTTTCATTTTATTTTCACATTCTACACATTTGTTAATGCCTCTTTTGAATCCCATATCAGAATTTTTCTAATCAGGATAATAACTATAGCTGAATCTCAAGATATTTTAGAAATTAAGATTAATGCAGAGATTTTTTTAATTCTTCATTTACAACCTGATTTGGGATATGTAAAGGGATTACCGGCTGGGAAGAAGATCTAATTATCTTTGGTTGAATATTTTGAAGTTTTTCAGCATTTGAGAGTCCAATGCAACAGCGATTCTAATTTGCGCATCCCAAATACCTGTATTTACTATGAAAGATGACAGTATTTTTCAGTCATATGGAGATGGAATTTATATCAGAATAATAGTTACCTTTAGAATTAATACGCACTATTTTGTGCTTCCTTTTAAAAATCAACTTTGAATAATTTATGTAAATTGCAATAACATGAACAACATTATTGCGATGATTGGAGTTGATTTGATTAGTTTTTTATCAATGGTTGCCGCATACATTATGGAAAAATCTTTGTTACCAGTTTCTACCAAGTTTGCATATCTTTGTTGAAGTAGAACACTGATTAAAGTCAGCGTGAATACCGAATAGACCGTTATCATTATCTTGTCTGCTATCGTCAAATACCCTATTGGAGGTAATTCTCCCATCAGAAGTATTGTATGAAAGAATATCGCTGCTACGAATACAGCTCCTAGCAATGTTATTCTGTCTTGAAGAATTTTTGGAGACATAAAAAAAGTTGAATAACCAAATCCAGCTAGGATGATAACTGGAAAAATTTTTTTCATAAACACCATTACGGAATCATGTGACAGAGGTATAGTCATAGAATAGTGAGGAAACGTTGCAAAGGGTGTTTCTAATTCACCAGTCTCTACCTGGACTTTACCCACATTATATCCTGAAATGTATTTTGCAGCTATGTAATCTCCACTATATTCCATATTGGGGGAAAACTGAATGTTTTCTATAGTCAACGGATATAGTACTCCCAATTCAATAGATAATTCGATTACCTCAAAAGGATAATCTCTAAAATCCATTTGGTTGTAAAATACACCCTGAATGTTTACTTTGTGAAAATTAGGTTCGGTAATTTCTCCCCACATATTTGTGACATATCCATTAGTGAATATCCACTCTGAGGGTGGAGGACATTTAGTAAAATCAATCTCATCTGATGTTAAAAGTAAAGCAAAAGACAATTCATACGAACCTGCTTTTGTATCCATTTCTCCAATTGTTAATACTTCAATACCAATACTGTAATCCATTGGCTCAAGGGTTTTGCAATATTCATAATTGTTTTGGATTTGATTACTTTGAGCATGAATTGATGAGGGAATGAATAGCAAAAGAATTGAAAATATACTTAAAATGAGAAATTTCTTCAATTTTTGATCTCGTAAATTCTACTATTTAGGATCTTTGATATTGACTAATCATCTGCCCTTTAGACTTCCATTCAATCCTATTTCATGCTGACAGAGTTGATCAAAAATATTCAGTGCTGTCCTAACTGCATTGACGGATCTAACAGACTCGGATTTACTAAATACTCTAGCTAGAAATTCCTCATCTGTCATGCTAGGTGTATTCATTGTAGTTTTTTCAGTCACTGCTTATTTAAAAAGGGAAAATAAATTACCACTACTGGTTTAATATATCAGAATAATTCTCAATATTTCATAATGGCAAAAGGCAGAATGAGATACTGGAAGATCACCTCCGATGAACTTGGAGGGTATTCATATGATGAGAAAAATTTGCTAAATTGGGAAATCAAATGCGTAAGAGAACCAGAAGACGAAGCTCATTTTATCGGTGTTTTCATGTATAGAAACGGAACAGCCTATGACTATGAATCAGTCAGAGGAATTTGCTACTTTCACAATAATATAGACAGAAAGGAATTGCCAGAAATTACAAAGTTTTTGCAAGGAAAATTTGGGGGCAAAGAGATGGAAAAGGGGGAGAGAGTATTCCTAAAAGATTCAAAAGAAATCTACTCTCCAAAAGATATTTCAAATCTAGCAAAAGAGATGGAGTCTAAATTTAATACCAAAGCTATCATATCATTAGAGTTTGGTGGGATTACTGCAGAGGAACTTAAAGAGGCAGGACTCCCAGAAGCAAAATTATTACCAATCCCCACATAATTGATATAGTTTAGAATCAAAGATATCCAGATGTCCGAATTGGAAGGGATTAATCAGCATCTTGAAGAACTAAGAAAACGATTAGTGAGAATTGTTTTAGTCATTGGAGGAATTTCAGCATTTCTTCTAATGTTTCATGCAGAGCCATTTCAGATAAATCAATTCACTTTGTATTATCCAACACTAGACCCTCTTCACAACATGGCGGCTCAAATCACAAACCACATGAGAATTAATTTAGTTCCAGAAGGAGTGCAATTAATTCAAACTGCACCAGGACAAGCATTCTTTGCGCAAATGTATGTGGCAGCACTCATTGGAATTGTAGTAGGAATGCCAGTCATCATAAAAGAATTGGTAGGATTCATCAAGCCAGCATTAAAAGAAAATGAAATCAATGTAAGTAGAAACATATCACTACCAGCACTAGGATTATTTGTAGCAGGTTGTGTGTTTTCTTACAAATTTGTTATTCCATACACGTTAGATTTTTTGTATAGGTATGGTGAAGGCGCAGGATTAGTAACTTTTCTAAATGTGATGGAGTTTGTGACATTTGTATTACAATTTTTATTAGCATTTGGTTTTTCCTTTCAGCTTCCTCTTGTAATGTATGCCATAGCTGCATCAGGAATGGTAGATGTAGATTTTTGGAGAAAAAATATCAGATATGCAGTAGTAATCATAGTGATCTTCGGGGCCATAATCACTCCAGATGGAACTGGGGTAACCATGATGTTTGTTGCAGGACCAATGATTGCATTGTATGCTGCAGGCATGATATTGATTGAGCGTAAAGAAAGAAAAAAGTCGAACACTTAAATCTGAAATCAGAGAATATGGTGTAATATGTTAGGGAGTACAGAGATCATCGTTTTGGTAGTTGTTATCGGGGTATTGATTTTTGGTGCAAAAAAGATTCCAGAACTTGCAAAAACTTTTGGTAAAGCAAAAGGGGAGTTTGAAAAAGGAAAAATTGAAGCAGACAAAGAGCTCAAAGAGTTCAAAGAAGAAAAATCAAAATCTGACTAGTTTTCAGCAATTTTTACAAAATCATTTAAAATTTTACTATAATCTTCTTTGAAATCACGTCTTCCAAAAATACTAGATATCATCAATTTGCCTCTGAATTTTAAATCAACATCGACTAAGATTTTGGTACCTTTTTCAAGCTCAATAAATTCCTGCTTGATATGACTGCCTTTTGCATCACCGCCGATTACAAAGACATCATGTAAAATAGGTTCTTCAGAAACATGCTTTGCCATAATAAGCAATTCAATATCGCCGAGAATCAGGTGTTCTTCAACTACCGAGACATTGCCGCGAATGGAGCGAACTCTGACAGAAGGAAAATGTTGAGGGATTAACTTTTGATAATTTTCATAGTTTGAGAAAATCTGAAAAACTGTATTTCTATTTGCGTTAACAATTTTTTCTAAAGAAAATTTTGGCAATAGCAGTTTAAAGCGTGCCCCATCGGGGGTATAAATTGTGCTCTATATCAAACTGGTCTAAACATTTTCCAACACCATGATTTACAATATCATCAATAGATTTTGGTTTGGTATAAAATTCTGTTACAGGAGGTAAAATAACAATGCCAAGTCTTGATAATTTTAGCATATTCTCCAAATGAATTGCAGAGAGTGGGGCCTCCCTAACCATTAAAATTAATTTTCGAGATTCCTTTATTGTAACACCTGCCGCTCTTGCCACAAGTGTGTCGTCATAGCCATTTGCAATAGCAGCTAATGTCTTCATGCTACAAGGAGCTATAATCATGCCATTAATTCTATGAGTCCCACTAGAAACACTTGATGCCATGTTTTTCTCATCAGAGATATTTGTTGCAAGAGATTTTACATATTCAGGAGTATGATCAGTTTCCATTGAAATGCATTTTTCGCCCCACTCAGACATAATCAAGTGTGTTTCAATGTTTAATTTTTTTAAAGTTTCAAGCATTCGGATTCCATAAATTACTCCAGTACTTCCAGTGATTCCTATTACTAGCTTCATAATAGAACCTAAGAATCAAGAGTATTTTATCTATTAGATAGACTAGATGAATTGGCACTATGGGTTTTGTGATTCTTTGCTTTTGAGATCAATTTCTTGTTGAACCTTTCGTCGTTTAAGCCACAATGAAATCCCACCTGCAGCCATTGCAGTGAGGAGTATAATTCCAGCCATTTGCAGTTCAAAAGAATACAGCATGATAAGACATGAAACTTCAATTGAGAAAAGGTTATTGATCCATGTCGATCTGGATAATCAAAAATTAGCTATATTAGATCCCATTATCTAGGCATAATGTGATTAAAAGTTCTGAAATCAAAAAAATTGTTAATGATTACACAGATGTCAAGATTGGAGTTCTTGGAAGTCACTCAGCATTAGAAATAATGGATGGAGCAAAAGATGAAGATTTTCAAACCAGGGTTTTTTGCCAAAAAGGACGTGAAGGACCATACAAAAGATTCGGAAGAATAGCAGATGAAATCACAGTTTTAGATAAATTCAAGGATATGGCATCATTGAAATATCAAAAAGAATTAAGAGATTCAAATACAATCATAGTACCACATAGATCACTTACAGTCTATCTTGGATACAAAACGATTGAAGACTCATTCAAAGTTCCAATTTTTGGAAACAGGAAACTGTTTCAAGCAGAAGAGAGAACAGCAAAAAAGGGACAGTATTACCTATTGGAAAAAGCCAGAATAAAATATCCAAAATTATTCAAGGATCCTAAACGAATCAATAAACCATGCATCGTTAAAGTTCAAGAAAAAAAGAGACCTTTAGAAAGAGCATTCTTCACTGTTTCATCTTACAAAGATTATATTGAAAAATCAGAGGCAAAAATTAAGCAGGGAGTTATTGCAAGAAAAGATCTTCAAAATGCAAGTATTGAGGAATTGGCAATAGGGACATACATGAATTTTAATTTCTTCCATACTCCAATTTCAGACCAAGTTGATTTTATAGGAATTGAAAGAAGGTTACAAACTAACATTCATGATTACAATGCCCTCCCAGCAAGAGAACAGATGGAGATGGATATCGATTTACAAAATATCGAAGTGGGACATACTCCTGCAAGTATTAGAGAGTCATTACTTGAAAAGGTCCTTAAAATGGGTGACAAATTTGTAGCTGCAGTAAAGAAAGAATATGCCCCTGGAATCATTGGTCCATTTTCATTGCAAAGTGTAATAACAAAAGATTTGGAACTTGTCGTATATGATGTATCATTGAGGGTGCCAGGGAATCCTATTGTTGCAACAACTAGTCCTTATACAAAATATCAATACGGACAAACGTTTGGAGTAGGCAGAAGAATTGCAATGGAGATAAAACGCGCTCAGGAAGAAGGGCGTCTAGATGAGATAGTAACATAAAAAAAATCTAAAACAAAGACATCATTTTTTGAATCTAAATGATGATGAATTAAAGAAAATGAAAAGGCGCAAACCCCTAACTGCAGAACTTTGAGAGATTCCCTCTCGTGGTCAAACGTCTAAACGTTTGATTGCCTTTTTTGTTCTGCGGGGCAGCGCTATCTAATCGCCAGATTTTACAACTAACGACATCAATATGTATAAGACAAATAAGTATATAAGATTTAGTGCAAATAATTTCAAGATTTTTAGTAGAATATTGTAAAATTCATATCAATGTGTTAAATCAGACTAGAGATGCAAAAAACATCACTAAAAAACTATACTGGATCAAACATAGAAATCAGGAAATTACAACTTGGCAAAAAAATAACAATCAAAATAGATGACAAGTCAGGTAAGAGAATCATGGCATGTCGTGCAAAAGTCATGAAAAGAGATAATTCAACATACAGGTATTCGGGGCCAATCAATTACTTGATCAAAAAAGCAATTTGACAAGTCCAAAAATATATTTTCAAGAGAGACTACAAAATAATGTTAATTGGTTAGATTGGGAATATATTGAATACCATTCGTTCTAATTTTGAATGATTAAAGCGGTTTGACATTCAAAATGGATTGCTGATACCAATTAACAATACAACTCATTAGTAACCTTTGAAAATTCCAAACAATGGGGAAAACGATTTTTATCAAAGAGATAATCACAATATTAAAAGAACCAAGACTTTGTCCAACATGTCAAAAAGAAGACAGATTGGAAAAAGACATCATTAGAGAAGAAAGATCAAATGGAAAAACAATTCTGTGTTCAAGATGCGAAGCATTAATTGTAATTACAAATTACAATCTCAAACAAGTTGATCTGTCATCAACCAGAGACGATACAATTATGTTAAAAGAACCACATTTGATCAGGAAGGTAACATACTAACTTTCAGGCTTTCCAAGTAATTCTTTAATGACATATGTTCTGACATTTGCGAATTCCCACTCTCGTAAATTTGCATTTCTACATTCTTCCTTTATTATAAGACCAGCTAATCCATGACTCCAAATATGACGCTTGGTATCATAAACCTCGATTACTTTTCCATGTTTGGTAATTTTGATTGCACCATGACATCTCTTAATTATTTGTAATGCAATTTGTTGATAGACTTTTTCAAAATTAACCATATTGTAATCAAAACGAATCATCTCAAAAAGGTTCTGATTTTTATAAATTGGATAATAATATACCATAGAAATTACAACCAAAAATGCTGATGATTAACCAACAAACTAAGCTATAACTGATAGATGATGAGTTTGCCGAATTATGAAGCACATTTTAAAATCAAGTTTGTCGTTCAATTACATTAACAGACATTGATAATGGAGGAGACAAAGCTGAGGGATGATCAATACTTTCCCAAACGTATACCTGAATATGATACGTCCCAGATTCTGTAGGAATCCACGATTGTGCAGGTGAAAAGGATTGTCTAGGAGATAAAGAACCAGTCAACCAAGAAAGAGAGACTACCACATCTTCATCAGTCTTGACTTGAGTAAGATATGCAAAATTTTGCTGGGTATCTTGATTGTTTGAGATATCGGCCATGATCATAATTTGTTCATTGACAAAATGGATTTTATCCTGAGAAGAAGTCTGGGCAGTTACAGGATCAGCAAAAGCAGTGCCAATTCCAAAAAACAATGCAAGAATAGGCAAAATTAAGATTTTCATAACCAGTATTAGTGAGATGTGTATTTAATCTATTTAATGGTAGAACTTCCTGAAAACTTTCCTGAATATTCCATCATGTATAAAACATTATCAAATCAAATCAAACGACTAGAAGAATCCAAAGCGAATGCACAAGGAGATGAAATGAAAGAAATAGAATTAAAGATTAAAAACTATCAGTCAGAGATTGCAAAAATTAAGAATATGTTTCCAGATAATTTTTTTGAGGGATTGAATTAATTATTCATGAGTATGCTCATGGCCACAACCACATGAATGATCATCATTATTTTGAGACATTAATTTTTGAACCATCTCATCACGAATTTTTAGCAAATCTCCAACTTGATCTTTTAATGACATAGAATCCCAATTAGTCTTATGGAGTTCCCGGACAACATCAATAATTTCAAGATCTACATTCAGTAGATTATCCATTAGTTGTTCTTGTTCATTCATGATTACTGATTAAGTTACTATAAGAAAAACCATTCGAAAAAATATCGATTTTGAGACTATTCTGCCTCTACACCTTCTTTTAGGAGATTTTTCCTAACAAGAATTGGTATATTATAAAATGCACCCAATGCCATTGCATCTGAGGCACGATAATTTCTTAATACGAGATCTTTCTTTCCTGTAAAGTAAAGATTTGCACGTAATACATCTCCACTCTCATAGATTTTGACTTTGACTAGAACCAATTCATTTTGTTCACAAATCTCCTCAATCATTTTGTAAATTGATGGAGCCGCCTCTCCCTGTGTTTCACCAAAACTTGAGATATGTTTTGCCACCTCTCCAGAAAAGGCCCTCATATGGAATTCCTTCCCCTCATCAGATTTTAGAACAACCATGCCTTCTACAGCATAGGGGTCAACAAATCCAACATAATCAATTTTTACAGAGTCATAATCAGGATCTTGTGCTTGATCAATTTGCATTGTATTACGCATAAACTTACGCTTCAGTGCTTATAAAGATAGCAAAAATACGGGATCAAAGCAATAATAAAAAATGGTAAATTATTTTTTAACGATCAAGATTTACGCGCAACCCCAAATTATTTAAAATCCCCAACTAAGGTTGCTTTATGTCAACAAATCCAGAACGGGCCGTATCATATGTTCTAAGCAAGTACGTTTCAAACTACATGAGCAAGGATGTGTTGATTCTTGATCTTGATACACAAACTAGTGAAGCCGCCAGAATGTTACGACATTATGAAACAGATGATATTATTGTTACAGACAAAGACAATCAACCAGTAGGAATTGTTACAGATGAAGATATCCTAAGGAAAGTCAGTGATGTCACAGTCTATGCAGAGGTCACAAAATTGAAAGACATTATGAGTACTCCACTTATCACAATAAATGAAAAATCCACATTACAAGATGCACTACACAAAATGAGAGACAATAACATTAGAAAACTCCCAGTCCTATCAAAAAAGAATCAAGTGGTGGGAATGATTTTTCAATCAGTCATCGCAAATGTCATCAGAGATGCCACTGCAACTGCTCCACGACTTTTAAGCCCACCAGTAAAATCAATTTTAGGAAATCTAGGTTTTGTGTTACAATTTGCAGGTGTTTTACTTCTTGTTCCAGCAATTGTTGCAACAATATTGGAAGATACGACAACTGCAACTGGAATATACCTGACAACAGTACTTTTGCTAGTAACGGGATTTTTTCTGAATTCGTATGGTGAAAAATCAAGTCTAAATCTACAGCAAGCATCAATTCTGGTATTTTCAAGCCTGTTTTTACTGTCGCTTTTTGGAACTGTACCGTATCTCTATGTTTTACCAAGTACTGAAACAAATGTAGAGATGTTTAGTAACGCGTTCTTTTCAAGTGCAGCCGGATTCACCACAGGTGGAATATCATTGTTTGATGAGCCAGAAAAACTCTCTCAGAGTTTCACATTCTTTAGAAGTTACACCCAACTTGTAGGGGGAATGAGTTTCATTTATTTGGTAATTACAGCTTTTTACCCAGAATCAAAATTACAGTCAATGCGCGGTTTCATATCAGGCAGAACACTTCACATGAAAGAGCTATTTTCTACAATCACAGTAATCTTTACCATTTACATTGTAATTGTGGCATCTTTGCTGTATTTGTTTGGAGAAGGAAACATTATTGATAATTTTTCATTGGCAATGAGTACTCTTGCAACAGGAGGGTTTACACCCACATCGACAATTCTTGATGGATTAGTTTGGCAAGAAGACTTGATCCTAATGGGAGCAATGATTCTAGGAGCATTGCCATTTACATTTCACTATGGATTTGTAAGAAAGAAATTTCTTTCACCAAAACTTGGAAAAGAAGTTTTAGTATATTTTGCAATTTTAGGGAGTGCAACAATTTTGTTTATGGGAATCAGTGGTTTGGATCCAATGCAGAGTGCATTTTATTCTGTATCCGCAAGCACCACTGCAGGACTGCAACAAGAAAGCCTTGCAGGATTAAATGGCGGTGCACATACCATTTTGATAATTTTGATGTTTATTGGAGGTTGTGGATTTTCTACAGCAGGAGGCTTGAAAATATTTAGATTATTCCACCTTAAAGATGTAAGAGCATTACTCAGCAAAGCAAGAAGAGCAGAGTTACCACACCAAGCAAAGAAAGAAGTCATATCAACTCTTATCATTCTTGCATTATTTCCCACGATATCAGCTATCTCAGGATTGCACCTTTCAGCAATAGAAGATGTTCCATTTCAAGATGCATTTTTTGAATCAGTAGGAGTGATAACAACAGGAGGGCTTTCAGCAGGAGTTATTGATTTTGAAACAGACCCAGCAACAAAAATTGTGTTAGGATTTTTGATGATTTTTGGCAGATTAGAAATTATTGCAATTATCTACATTTTTGTTCCTAAACTCAGCTAAAGTAGAATTTAATTTCATATTGAGGAAAATCAAAATTATGAAGGTGGAGAAAAAAAGTACAGGAAAAGGGAAAAAACTAATTGTTTTAGGATTTGTATCAATTTTGATTCTGTTTCTGATTTATGGTAGATATCAAGATCCAGAATTGCTTACGCCTGGCGCAATTGATTCAATTCAAAGAATAGCCTTTGGATTTTACATAATATTGGCAATATCGTTTGGAGCAATTGCATTTGGGATGTATAGGTACCATAAAGAAAAAGTGGAGATTGGGGGAAAAGATCTTTCGACAATAATTGCTCTTACAACATGGAATTCTAAAGCAAGAAAAATCATGGTGATCACATTTATCGGATACGGTGTTTTTTTTTCACTGGTTTCAGGAACATTAGTTTATCAGCCAGAAGTAAATTTTGCTATTCATTACGGAGCAACAATTCCATCTGGATTCATTGCACCATGCTGTGATGAACCAGGATATATGCCAAAGATAATCATTTACTTGACAGAGCATGTAGGATTGCAAATAATCCCAATAAATTTAGTGTTACAAGTAATTGTATCATATTTAGTTGGACTAAATACAGCAATCGCAGTAAACGCGTATTCAATTTCCAAAAAAGGGCGAGGAGCTAGTTCAATAGGAGCAGCAGCAGGGCTATTCATCGCTTGCCCAACTTGTGCAGGTACATTTTTGTCAATATTTATCGGGACAGCAAGTGGTATTGCATTATCTATTGCACTATCACAATTACAAACGTTGTTTATTGCAGTATCAATTCCAGTATTACTTGTGACACCGTATATCATGGCAAGAAAATTAAGAAATGCCGACGGGAGTTGCAAAGTGAACAGTACTAAATGAATTTTTTAACTTCAGGAATTTTATGATTGCCAATATCATAGCCGTCACGTCTAAGAAATTTCAAAGTTAGTTTGTAAATAATCTCATCATGATCCACCATATCTAAGATCTCACTCCATAGAACTTTCCCGTGTTCTTCAATATGTCTTTTGAAATCAGGATTCAAAGATTCAGCAGCATCTCTACATTGATCAAAGGTTTTACCATTTTTGTAAGAACGAATACGCCTATCACAACTATCCATATCAAGTAAACATGAAAATTCTAAATAAACCTAGTTTGCAGGCTTTCAAACAAATAGTAGGAATAAGATTCCAAAGTATGGCAATAAAATCAACAAAAGAATACATTGATTTTTTTATCAATCTGAACATGGGAGAAAATGTTCCACTTTTGAATTTTGTAAACAATGAAAGAATGGTTCTCAAACAAAAACTAGAATACAAAAATTTAGAAAAGGAGCCAATACAGAATGGAATTAAGATTTTGGAGGATTTAATTATGGAGATCAGTAAGATTGGGGAAAAGGCAGTCCTAGAGAAATACAAAAAACAAGAAGAGTGAAAGATTATGGATAAAAATTCAGAAATTATCAAAACAGAAATCATTAGAATACTAAATGAGAATGGCAAGACCAGAGGCACAGAGCTTGCCAAGAGAGTCATAGAAAAAGTAGGCAATGAAAAAATAGTGTATAGAGAAATTAGCGCATTAGTAGAATCAGGTGAAATAGACAAAAAAGTTCACAGCAGATCCCATATAGAATACGAATTGATCAATTTATCAGAATCAGTTAATGCACAACTCAAAAATTTGCATAAAGAGATAGAAATGGTGTATGATGAGATATCCAATTTTGAAACTACAATCAAGGAAGAAAAATTTTCATTTCATGAAAGACTAAGATCAATTATTCATCAAATCAACATTGTACAGTCAACTGATGGGATAATGAAATTGTTATCATACTATCCTGCGTTCAGAAAAGACAAAATGTATTCACAAATTACCAGAAAAATTAACGATTGTTGGGAATCCATCATGGTTAGCATTACACATCAGCAAGAAGAAGATTTTCTTAACGAAGTTCTTGCAAATTTAAGAATATCACAAATTGATTCAAATAATGTCAACTAGAGTTTTTTTAATTTTTCAATAATCACTTTAAGAATTTCTTCATCATCAAGTAAAATTAGTGGAAAATCATTTTCTTCGCTTGCTTTTCGAAATTCGGTATCTTTTGTGACTATTATCATGTCATTTTCTCTAGCATAATTAATTATGGAATAATCAGAACCAAGTTTTTTTCCTTCCATTTGTAATTTTCTTACACTATACGCATCATACCCTAATCCCTTCAATCTCTCATCCATGCCATCTAAATTCTCATCAACTAGAATTCTCATATAGATTAATTATTTAATTTCAATATTAGTGTAAATCATTTTCAATAGAAATAAGACCAAAATTAAAATCCGTGAAATTCAGACCATTGATTTCCAAGCTTGTCTATTATCTTCCAACCAAGTCTATCTATATTGACGCCAGGTTCTGCAATTACCAAAATGATATATTTTCCAATAGGGAAACTCATCATTACAACTTTCTCCCTCCTAGAAGAAGAGTACTTTACTCGGCCCAAATTGGCATCAAACCCAGTTCTATTTGCAACCCTATGAGCTAATTCTTGATACATTTGCTTCCGTCTCGCATCAGTCTCAAAAGGAACCAATCCCGCCTTCATGTCACCTACCACTAATTCACCAGCACTATCAATCAGACCGCAAAATCTAATTTCAGGTTCGAGTAAAATAGTAGCGATCTTATTTTTAATATCTTCAATTGGGAATTCTTTATCAGACATAGACATAGTAATTGGAGTATCATCATATTTAATGAAATTAGCTCAATACATTTGTAAAAAATTAAAAGTTAGAGTCCATATAGGGGATTTCTATAGGCATGGCATGATACAAGGAGCTCCAAAATATGTCATGATTGCATTTTTTGCATTAGGGGTTCTATTTGTTGGATTTTCATTTTGGGCATTATTCCTTACGGACATACCGCAAGAACAATTTTTAGAAGATCCTAGATTTGAAGAGGAATATACTAAATATTATGAATGGAATATTTTGTTTGGATCGGGGTTAATTGGGATAGGCTGGATAATTGCGTTTTTGGGACGTAAAATGACAAGAAGATAAATACCAAAAAAGAAATCAACTTGTGAAATTTCAGAATGCACTAAACTGCATAGTTCTAGATCATGTAAAATTATTTCTGAATTTCAACAGCACAATCATCAAGTACTTATTTTCAATTAGATCATAAAATATGTTGGATGTTAAAAAAGAAGATGTCTCAGAAGAATCTAAAAAAAACCACATTTCCTATTACAAGTCACTTTGTAGAGTAATCTCAGACATTCAAAAAGAAAAAGAGACAGAGGTTGAACCTGCAATCAAAAGTCATTTAGAAAAGAGGGTAGAGGCTATGGAGAAAGACAAAAAACGAATAAGAGACATGTTTCCAGATATCAACGAGGGAGAATGGGATGACAACACCAACTGAAAAAAACCATAACAAGCATCTAGATCTGCTACATGACTACAAAATTCACCTTGTAAAGTATATTGAAGCATTAGAAAGAATGGACAAGCAATCAGAATTCGCAAAGGAATGGAACAAAACTACAATAAAAGAAAGAAGAGAAGAAATACAAGTCATAGATAAAATCTTGAAAAATTTAATACGATTTTAAGTGTGATTTTTTTGAGCCAAATCATAAAGAGCATTACAAAACTCATCAAGATGCTCTGAAGAGACACCGTCAAACCAGGCTATTTCTTTATCTATACTGAATCCTTGGAAATCATATTTTGAATTTGAATTTACATAGTCAATTTCATTTTTAAGCAGTTTTTTAATTGAGATTTGTTCAGAATTTGATAGCTCGTGATTACATGTCATTAAATCAATTTGAACAAAATAATTTTTATGTAATGGATTGATTTTTGCTTTGATAAACGGTTTGTTTTGTTGTTGACACTCACGATAGTATTTGTCATATTCAAACATTTTTGAATCGCCCAAATATTTGTAAGAATTCATATCAATCGGAATTGAAGATATTTAGATTATCAAATATCAGTAGTTATTTTTTTAATTTTTGTAATTAATCTGATTTTTGTATTAATAGGCATTTCAGGTTCCATTGTGAAATACACAATATTTCTTTTGGTGTAAATTACCATCTGAGAAACTTTTTCCCTTTCAACATGAACATATCTTACTTTTCCAAGGGATCTGTCAAATTCTTTTCTCATAGAACGTCTTTGTGCAACTTGTTTACAGAAATATTCTTCCTCTTTTTGAGATTTAAGACTAGTTTTTCCAGCCTTCATGATTCCCTCTCGTATATTGCCTTTAGCATCAATTATAGCTGCAAATCTCATTTTAGAATCCAATTTTAGGATTTGTTGAACTATATCAAGCAGATCTACTTTTTTTGTTGCCATATCTATCTGAGAAAATAATTTGGCAAATATAAGCTATGAAATGTTTTAAAAACAAATTCTTTGATAAAAATTAAATTTCATTACAATTACAAAGATCAGATGAAGGATTCAATTTCAAGCGTCCTAAAAGAATTAGAAAAGCAATCCAGTCTAGAAAAATCAAGAATGGTGGATGTGCCACAAAAAGACAGAATGTTGGCAATTACAAAAGAGACAGGGGAGTTTTTAGATATGATTTTACGCCTAAAAAAGGCAAAATACATGCTCGAGGTAGGGACATCGGTCGGATATTCTGCAATATGGTGTGCAGAGGCAATTGCCAAAAATTATGGAAAAATTACCACTATTGAGCAAAATCCTAACAAAATAAAAAGAGCAATTGAGAATTTTCAAAAAGCTGAGATAGCAGACACGGTGACAATAAAAGAAGGAAATGCAATCAGCATCTTAAAAGAACTAAACATGAAAGAAGAAAATAAGGATTTTTTTGATTTTGTTTTAATTGACGCTGATAAAGAAAACATCACAGAATATTTTGATCTAATTTTGCCAATGGTGTCTATAGGCGGAATAATAATAACAGACAATATGTTGTATCCTGAAAAATACAGAGCAGACATGAAGAAATTCTCAGATTATTTAAAAGCCAATCCCAATGTGAGAACGACAACATTGCCTATTGGTAATGGTGAAGAAATAACAATAAAAATAAAATAACTATTTCTTTTTAGTAATTTTCTTTTCCACAGTTTTTTTTGTTATCTTTTTTCCTGTGGGTTTTTTTGTGATGGATTTCAGTTTTTTGTTTTTCTCGTCAATTTGTTTCTTTAGTTTGTCTTGTTTTTCTTTTAGCTTCTTATTTTTAATTTTTATTTGAGACTCAATTTTTTCTCTTTTCTTTTTTAACAAATCATATGCTTTTTCTTCTTTTTTGAGCTGCTCGCTTAATTCAGTTTGAGATTTTAATTTTAATTTTTCCTCTTCTGTCTTTTTCACAATTAATTCTTTTTCTTTAGCTATTGCACCGAGAAGATCAAGTCTGTTTTCTTTGGCAATAATCAAATCTCTCTCCTGAGATTTTATCAATTTCTTTAATTTTTCAGATTCTGCAAACTTTGCTTTTTCTTCTTTTACCTGAGAAACAATTTCGTCATATTCCTGTTTAGTTTTTTCTAGTTCAACCTGTCGAGATTTTATTTCATGCGCAATTTGTGCCTGCTCAAGAAGACGCAATTTCTGCTCCGAGGCCATTTTAGCCAATAGTTCTTGCTCCCTAGTGACTTGTTTTTCGATTTTTTCCTGTTCTAATTGTGCTTGTGCGAGTTGCCGCTTTTGCGATAAAAGTTCTTGAGAAGTTTTTATTTTTTCAGAATCAATTTTTTTAATTATAGACGCTCTTTCTTTTTTTACTTTTTCAAGTTCTTCTTTTTGTGTAATTATTTCTTTTGATAATTTTGTCTGAGATTCAATTTTAATCCGTTCTTCTTTAATTTGAGATTCAAGAAGAGATTTTTCTTGGGTAATTTTTTCCTCATATTCTTTTCTATGAGATATTAATTGCGACAAATTAGAACGTTGATGATTTATCTCATCATTAATTTTTTGTTGATTTTTGATTTTGTTTTCTTCATCTAAAATTTCTTTAGTAATTTTTTCTAATTCTTCAGGTTTGGCTTCAGACCAACCTTTAGGCATTGTACCTTCAATTTTTTTAAGAGTTTCTGGCCATACGATTATCTCTGTACGAGGCAATATTTTATCTCCAGATATTTGAATGGCAGATTCAACTACATAATCACCACTTCCTGAGTTTAATTTTGATGTTAGATAATGAGAATCTGAATGATACAATGGTTTGTTGTTTTTTAATGCATCATAGATTGATTGTAATCTTCCCAGATCACCATTTCCAGAATCTATCAATTCTTTAATTTTTGGAAGTAATGGATTTTCTTCTTCAGGTTCATCTTCAACAGAGAATGAAGAATTCAATTTATTTTCAAGATAAATTTTATCTGAATGATACAATGGTTTGTTGTTTTTTAAGAACTCCAATATGTGATATAGGCGTCCAGCATCCCCATTCCCATTATCAATGAGAGTATCTACTTCTTGAATCGTTTGTGAAAGTGATAGATGTTTCAATTCTGTCATTTCTACTTATGATTGATTTCTGATTGAATCTAGTAAAAATAACTTTTCAATAATTATTAACATAAAAATGAATTTTAGATGATTTTATGAATTTTCACGCACAAATTCGACAGACATTCGTCTGGGGGTTAAGTTGCTACTAAATCCCAATTCTAGATCTTTGACTCAAAATTATCACAGAGACGATAGATATTCCAAGAATCATTACAGCGATTTGGCCAAATTCAGGAATTACTTTAGCACCCATAATTTTAATTTCCTTAGAATTAGACATGATTGGAATTATCAATTTTGTTCCTGTCGCAGTATCTTCAGTTTCAAAATTAGTCATATCTCCGTCAACCCATGCAGTATTTGGATTTTCAATTAGTTTTGGAGGTAAAATGAGAATTAGCTGTTCGCTTTCGGTATTGCCCGATATCGTAAATGTCAAGGTTTTTTCATTAGGATTAACATGAACCGCGTTTTGCAAATCGGCATCTAGGATGTATTTTATCTTAAATCCCAAACCATCATCAGAATATCCTGATGCCACCCCATCAAGTGTTTTAACATTGCCAGGATTTTTTATCACATGAACTACCCCATTCATGTAAGGATGAATACTGCAGAAATAGTAAAAATCTCCAAGTTCATTAAATTGCCTAGTATAGGATTTTCCTGCTGTGAAAAATCCACTATCAAAAACGCCATCCACCTCAAAATCACCAGTTTCAATGCTTGATGCAGATACAGACGTTATTGTATGAAATGCAGTATCTGCATTTTTCCATGTAACTGAATCACCAGGATAAACAGTGATTTCACCAGTTGTTACACCAGTACTCTTTTCAGACCAAAAGAAGGGAGCATTAGGATCTGAGGCCCCAGAGGGAATTTTAATTTCGTATTCTGTCTGTGCAAAAATTTCAGTGGACAGTGGAATAGTGAATAAAAATGCAATTGCCAAAAAAATAAACAAGTAATTCATACTAGATCTTAATCCAAATTAATTAAAAGAGTTTACTCTGTTTATCAGGACACACATTTTTGTTCTTGTTATTTATTAATTAGAAAATTACATTCATTGTATGAAAATAGGCATAGCAATTGCAGTTACTGGGATAGTTATGTTTGGATCAGGACTAGTAATGTTTTACTCTATTGAACTGGGTCAAACAGACCCATTATTGAGATTCATTAAAAATACAGGAACATTTGTAGGCATTAGTGGAATGGGGGTATTTCTAGCAGGAGTTTTGCTACATCTAATCAACAAAAACGAGCCATCATTAAAGGAACACTCTGATGTTTAAACCTGATACAGCATATTCTTGAATTCATCTACCGCAATCACAAATTTGCAGCCCTTACAAAACAACACTTCTTTGTTTGCAAGAGATTTGATTTCAGTAGGAATGGTACCACAATATAGCGAATGAATTAGGCATGTAGGGCAATTTGCAGCAAGCTTTTTCATTCCATACTCATTGGATACATTCATGCCTTCTGTACGAATTTCTAATATATTAAAAACAAGAAGAAATTCTACTAGTGCCAATTTGAAAACTAAATTATAGCAACACATGGAAAAACATTCAGGTATGTCAGAAAAAATTTGGTTGGGTGGAATTTACATCAAAGAAGAAGGGGGATATGAAATAATTTTAAAATCATTGAACCACTACAAGAATAGATTAAAAACACTCAATGATAGTCCGGAATTAAAAGATTCAGCAGCGATGTTTGCATCAGTTTTAAATCAGCAAGCAAGAAAAACAGTTCCAAAAATTAATGAAGTAATTGTAAAAATCCACGAGGGACTTGAAGACATTCAAGTCATGAATGATCTTCAAGAAGAAAAACAATTTTTAGAAAAAGCACTAACATGTTATGAATCAGACATTCATAAAGCAGAAGACACAGGTCATGAATATTTTTTAAATCTAGTCGGAGACATGCTTCAGGCAAGAGAAGATCTTAGAACAATCACGATAGCATTAGAGAAAATAGGAAATTTTTCAGAATAGTTTACAATCCTTGCAAATACCAATCAAAATACGGCAATAATGCCTTACATTGTTTCTTTCTTTCAGATTCTTCTGTAGAATCTTCAACCTTCTGAATTTTCCCTTGAAGGTAATCAGAAATTAATTCATTTTTGAAATGAGGTTTTATTTGATTTAAAATACCAAGGAATTTTTCCGTGGACGTGTTTTCAAAATTATTCAAAATTATTTTTATTTCTTCCTCCAAAGTCATGAAAATATTTTGAACACCCCATTATTATTTGATAGAGTTATAGAACATCGTCATCATCCCATGTTAGGCGGAATTTTCCCGTAACTCTAAACATATTGAGTTTCCCACCTTGTTTAAAATTTATTTTGTATGATTTATGAGACGTATCTTCTATTTCTAAGATAACATCATTTTTGATAGTTTGAAAAATTATGGGATTGTTGGAGATTTGCTTCCATTCATCATCATCAAAATCCATGTAAAATTTGGTATAGAGTAATCCCATATTATCAGCATAAAATAAACCCGAATAAATAACTAGATGAAATCCTATTTATCCAGAGATGCAGGAGGCATGAGAATTCCCAGATTGCTGACAATGGTTGGGAAAATAATCTCACATGCTTTGTCTTTTCGGATTAGTTCAAAAACATGATTAATCAATTGCTGGATAGTCAAATGTTCATCCCGATATAATGTCTTTTTTGGATTTTTTGCAGAATCCAAGACGGTGAATCCGTTATCAACGAGTATCAAATTTCTCAGCAATGAATTTGCAATAGATATTTTTTCATCAACATCTTTGTGAGAATAATCAGTATCTAATTTTTTAATTTTTAATTTCAAATCATGGTATGAACTATTTGTATTTCTTTCAATCCTATGTTGCAGTTTTTCCTCATAATTTTCAACGGGAAGATAAAATTTCATATTTCCTTTATTGTTTACAGAAATGACTTCTTTTTCAAGTAGTGAATCCCTTGTTTTTTCAAAGGTAGTTTTCGCCATGTATTCTGGAACAATTTCTTTTAGCAAGGCATTGTGATGCAGTTCAGGGTTATTTTTGATAGTCTCTAGAACTATTCGTTCACGCTCATGCATTTCAAAGTTAGGCTCAAGTCGACTTATCATTTGTAGGTCAACCTATATGAAACAGGTCAACTATTAATTAGTTTTGGATTTATACTATAACTGATTGGCTGAATCTATACGTATTTTTGAAAAATTAAGATTCAGATTTTTCTAGTTCATCGAGTTTCTTCCTAACAGCCTCAGCAACCTCTTGTTTGAGCCTATCCTCTTCCTCTACAAGTTCTTTCTTGAATCGTTTTTCCCAGTAGCCTTTAACCATCAGAAATCATATTATCAATAAAAGGGTATGAAATAAGCTCTTCTAAATCCAGAAGATTTATCAAAATAGGAAATTTTTCTAACCCTAGAAATCAGAGAAAGTATTCAATGAAATGTGATTGTTTAAGAAATTCCAAATTTGAAATAAACATGATATGATTCAGTCAATCAAATAGACAGTAATTCACTTACTAAGAAATCATCCATCGAGCTTAAATACAAATTTTGAAATACAAATCACCTAACACACCGTGGAGTTTGATGAGTAATCATCAAATTTCATGAAATTTAAAAATAAAAAAGAAGATCAATCACACTAGTTCTTTTGTGTGAAAGGAGTTATCCAAGTTTGGATAATGTTTTTGTTTAATTCAGCAAATGCATTGACATTGTCATTAAATGTTTTGAAATTTTGAACAGTAGTATCAATAGCAGTTCTTACTAATTGATTGTTCACTGTACTTGCCTGGACAATTTGCTTGTTGGTATCAACAATTGCAGTTTTTGCAGCAGTAGGAATTTCGGTGTTCATCCCGGACTTTTTTGCAAATTCCTGTGATATTGAAACCGCAGCATCAATCGTTTTTTGGCAGGTTTTCATACATTCGTTTTGCAATTCTGTTGCAGACTGAAAATATTGCGGGGTTAGTTTTGAAATATTTTCAAAGTATTTCTGAACATTTTGCTTGTACATTGCAAATGCATCGTTGGTTTGAGATTGGGTACTCATGTCCCACATTTAGATATCTCATATATATACTATTGGTAATGAGTGGTAATAGATGTCAATCAGTGGTAAATAATGAAATAATTTGTACTGTGGAGGCACAAAATAGATGTTTGTTCAAATGAACAAACAAACTGTAAATCAACCCACCTGCTGAAAATTCCTCATAGATCTTTACTTAATTGGCCCATATGAGAAGCATCACGGTTTGTAGCATCTGCTACCATTCTCTCTAAATTAGAAATATAATCATCTTGGCAATTAATTGAACAAAATTTTTGTCGAGTACCAAGTAAATCCTTAGCACAATTTCTACATTTCATAAGATGTATGAAAAAATCAGACATATAAGATCAAATTCTAAAATTTACTAGTGCTAATCACATCTGAGTTGTCTAAAATCCAGCAGGAGGAATTCTGGGTATCACTAATTAAATCAAACACGCTAGCTTTATTTTGATAGTTGCACTCGAAATACATCGTAGAATTGTTCTTCAGTCAGCATAGATAAAAGCACCATCAGATCAGATGCAGATATTATGCCTTGTATTTTCTCATTATCTATTACAGGAAGTTCATGTATTTTTCTTTCCAACATCAACTCTATTGCATCTAAAATAGAATGACTTGATTTTACAGATACGACCGGGGAGGACATTATATCTCTAATTTTAGATTCAGGTTTTTTTCCATAGACAGCTAATGCAATTGAAATATCTAAATGGGATACAAGCCCCACTATTTTTTCATCTTCTTTTACCAATATTGACGGAATGTGATTTTCATACATTGTTTTTGCTGCCTCCGTTATACTGACATTTGCTTGAATTGACTTTATTTTACGAGTCATGAAGTTGTTTATTGAAATTGATGATTTTTCTGAATCGGACATAAAAATAGTAAATTCTCTTTCTTTTTAAAAATTTATAAAAATACATTCAAGATTATTACTCACATAATCAGGTAAAATTCCTCACAAATTGAGGTTTTCAATTTTTATTCTTTATCGATAAATTCGTTAACACCTGGTGGTTCTGGTGCCAATCCTTTTCTCTTTCTAATATCAGCTACAGCTACTGCCAACATGGATTTTGGAACTTCAGTCCATGCCTTAAATGATGTATTCCAGGTTGCACGACCTGCAGTTTGACCTCTCATTGCTTCAGATAAAGTAAATGTTTCAGAGGCTGGAATTTCACCAACAACAATACTTGATGCACCTTTCTGTGACATGTCAAGTACTTTGCCACGTTTACCAGAAAGAATTGTTGCAACGTTTCCAACCATATCAGTTGGGACACGGACTTCAATTGCTAATGTTGGTTCCAATACGGCAGTGCCTGCAGTAAGTAATGCACCCATACATGCACGCCTTGATGCAGGTCCCAATTGAGACAAACCTCTGTGTGCCGTATCTTCGTGGGGTACAAAATGAGTAAAGATGAATTTACAATCCCTCATCTGTTCCTTACATAGAGGACCTTCTTTCATTACTTCTTCAAATCCAGAATTAATAGAATCCGTAGATTCCTGAACAAACTGAACACCCTTTGTACCATTAATCAAAACATTACCACGTGAATCAAATTTCATTACTCTCTTGATTGTGTCAGTATCCCAACCAGCACCTTTGAGCAAATCTGCAACAACTTTTTTGTCTTTGATATCACTTATCTCCCCAGTTCTTAACATGTGTGCGATTTCAGGTTCGAGTGGTTCTACTTTCATGAAAATTTTGTTATGTCTGTTTGGAGATTTTGCCATGATTGGCTCACAGCCACCCTTTACAGTTTCCCTATAGTTAATCAAAGGCTCAGAAGTAACAATCTCACATTTTGCATCTTGGATTCTGTGTGTTGCAACATCAAGGTGTAGTACACCCATTCCTGCGACAATTGTCTCACCAGATTCCTCATCAATTTTAACAATTAGATTTGGATCCTCAATAGTAAGTTGTTTTAAAATTTCAACAAGTTTAGGCAAATCTTTTGGATGCTTTGGTTCTATTGCAATTTGAACGACTGGTTCTGATACGTATTTCACCCCTTCAAACATAGGAATACCTTTAATTGAAGATAGTGTGTTTCCGGCTCTGCATTCAGTTAATCCCAATAATGCAGGAATATTTCCTGCACCAAGTTCACCAACTTGTTCTCTTTGGTTTCCCATAAAGAAGTTGACAGACTGAACACGGCCCTCTCTTTTCTCATCTATAATGTGTAGAGTTTGACCATCTTTGATAGTACCAGAAAATAATCTTCCAATAGCAACAGGACCTGCTGCAGGATCTAAAACCATGTTTACAACCATCATAATTGTTGGACCATCATCTGATCCTGCGAGCAAAGCTTTGCCAATATCAGAATCCAAATCACCTTTCCAAATTTGTGGAATTCTATACTTGATTGCATCGTGTGGTGCCGGATGATGTTTTACAACCATTCCAAGTACTGCATCAGCTAAAGGTGCTTTCTCTATAAGAGCCTCAAGTTTATCATCATTATATGCATCAATTACATCTTTGAATGTGATTCCTCTCTCTTTCATTAAATCAGTATTAATTGCCCATCTGTCTTTGGCTGAACCAAATGTGACACTTGCATCTTGAATAGAAACTTTCCATTTTTGTTTGTATTCTGGTTCTGCATATGTGTCAACTAGTGTATTGAAATTTGAAACTACTTCTGCCAATTGTGCTTGCATTTTTTCTGGAGTTAATCTTAGTTCTTTGATAAGTCGGTCTACTTTATTGATAAACAAAACAGGCTTTACTCTTTCTTCAAGGGCCATTCTAGTAACAGTTTCAGTTTGTGTCATGATACCTTCGACTGCATCACATACAACTACTGCACCATCAATTGCTCTGAGACTACGAATTACCCTACCACTAAAATCTACGTGGCCAGGTGTGTCAATCATATTAATTACATATTCTTGATCTTTTTGGGCAAATAGCAATGTGACATTTGCCTGGTAAATTGTAATTCCTCTTGCTTGTTCTTCTTTATCAAAGTCCATAGCAAGTGCTTTCCCAGCAGCTGAGGGGGCAATAATTCCGGAGTTTGCCAAAAGGCTGTCACTCATTGTTGTTTTTCCGTGGTCTACGTGAGCAATAACACCAAAGTTACGAATATTGTCTTTGTTCTTAATAATTTTCAGTACCTCTGAAGTAGACTTGAATTTTACCATATTCGCAAAACTTTGGATTCAGGTATTAAACCTTAGTTTTTGAAAAGATCAGTAAATCATACGGTTAGAAACATCACGAATTTTTTCTGCCGTGACAAAATGACATTCTTTTTTCCGCATCTTTTTGGCCTCATAGAGTGCAATTAATTGTGAAAAGAAAATACAGTAGATCACCTGAGATAGTTTTTCTGAAGGGATAGTAGGATGAACTACATTAATGCCAATTTTTTTGAGGCTATTTCCTAATTGTGTGGTATGGTTGTTTTTCTCCTCAAAAATAATCACAGTATCACCCCTTTTGGCTGAAAATAACTCCATGTGAGAAAACTGCTCAATTCTTGAATAATGTACATCGTATCCTAAAATTTCATAAAACTTTGCAGCGCAATACATTGCCACAGGAAAAGTAAAGAGATTTCCTAAAACAAAAATACGCTTTGAGATTTTAGCCTTTTTGGCAAACGACTCTGCAGTTTTAAATAATGAAGGACCAGGAATTTTAAAATTTTTCACCAAAGAAATGCAAGTTAATGCGCTTTCCAAAAAAGAGATACTGCCAGCTGTGAATACTCCATTATTTGGCGAATTAAGAATAATAGAACTATCAGATACTTTGGCCAACCTACTTTGGGATTTAGATGTAATTGCAGTTGATTTTTGTGCAATTTTTGCAACCTTGATGTTTGTAATGGTATTTCCAGAAATAGATACGAAGTACACATGTTTTGATTTTGCTATTCCTTTATTTTGATGCAAATCAAGTGGATCCATTGCATTCACCAATCCGCCAGAAAAAGACTCGGCAAGCAAACAAGAGACAAGTGAATCACCACTGCCTGTAAAAAGAATATTTTTTTGTTTTTCAAGAGATATTGTTTTTTGTTTTTTAAAGGATTTCAGAAAATCTAATTGTAATTGAACATCTTTCTCAAATGCATCAATGGA
Organism: Candidatus Nitrosopumilus sp.; assembly: GCA_036525555.1. Taxonomy (GTDB): domain Archaea; phylum Thermoproteota; class Nitrososphaeria; order Nitrososphaerales; family Nitrosopumilaceae; genus Nitrosopumilus. Next base: position 36,889 of record DATDAD010000013.1, on the reverse strand, counting down.
ATTCATAATGAAAATCAGTTTTTGGCATATATTAGAAAAACTGTTGAACATAGGTTTTGGTATTTATTACCAAAATTAAGCAAAATGATATGGAAATTTCTGTAGGGCATACTCCTGATTCAGATGACGCATTCATGTTTTATGGTATGTTTACAGGCAAGGTCCCATCACCAGATTTTAAGGTAAATCATGTTATTGAAGATATTGAGAAATTAAATCTTAAAGCAACAGATCCAGAACTTGATGTAACCGCAGTTTCAGTTCATGCATGTGCGTTCATTCCAGGATACACAATCTTGAGAAGTGGTGGGAGTTTTGGAATTAACTATGGGCCGATTGTAACTGCTCGAACGCAAATGACAATTGATGAAATTAAAAAATGTAAAATTGCCATACCAGGAAAAATGACTTCAGCATTTTTACTATTGCAATTAATGATTGGAAAATTTGATTATGTCGAAATGAATTTCAGCGATATTCCAGAAGCTGTGAAATCAGGCAAAGTGGATGTAGGGCTAGTTATTCATGAGACCCAATTATCATATGAACAAGAAGGGAATGTCAAAATTTTAGATGTCGGTGAATGGTGGGATAAAACAACAGGGGGACTGCCAGTCCCACTAGGAATCAATGTCATGAGAACAGATCTAGGCATGGAGACAATTGTAAAGTTTGATAAATATCTTCAATCATCAATTGAATTCGGAATCGAACATTTCGCAGATGCCATAGATTATGCCATGCAGTATGCCAGAGGAAAAGAACGAAGTTTGATTGAAAAATTTGTAAAAATGTATGTGAACAATGTCACTGTAAACATGGGAGAACCAGGGGAAGAGGCCATTCGAAGATTATTCAAAATGGCAAAAGAGAAAGGCCTAGTACCAGACTTTGAAATCAGTATTGCCAGCAAGTAATTATAGAACAGAAAAAAATTATCAAACATGGGAGACGGAATTGGAGGGGCAGTACTTAACATTCTAACAAACAATGCTTTTGAATTGCTGATTAGCCACACAAGAAAAGATAATCAAGAGCAATACGGAAAAATTGAAAAAATCATCATGAGTAAAATCGACGATCCTGAACAACCACAATATGAAGAAAAGACTAAGGAGGATTTGGAACGGGCACTGAAAGGAAAGTTTGTCTCATGTAATGTTCAATACAGAGATGAAAAGACAGATGCGCTAGTTTGCAATGTATTTGTCCAAAGACCCCCTGAAGGATTTTAGTAGTCCCGGTAATTAACAATATTTAGTGAAACTACGTGGATGAAGATTTGATCCTTTTAGAAAAAGAACTAGAAGTAAATAATCAAAGACTCAAAAAACTTGAGGAGCATAAAAAATCAATAGAACCCCAATTAAAAAATCCCAAATCAAATGAAGAGAATCAAAGGCTCCTAGAAACCATGAAAAGACTAGAAAAAAATTTACAAATTGAATACAAAAAAAGAGACGGGATAATTAACGCAATAAAAACCAAAGAAAGAATCTAAAAATTATTTTAAAATTTTTTGAATTGTAATTATTGAATTGGAGTTTTAAATTCTAATTATTGAATTGGAGTTTTAAATTCTAATTGGGGAGAATCCGGGCATATTTTTTGCTTGCAGGATATTCTGTAATATGTCAAAATTCCCAATAACTCCAGATATTCTACAAGCCATACAGTGTAAAAATGCATTAGCAAGCCATTTAATTTTTGATCAATTGAGGCCAGGGCAGCGCTCATTAGAGGAAATGCAGTCATAAATCCTACAGGGGCATAATTTACCCACACATCCAATCAGGAGTCATGTTCCTTGTAGATTCAATTACTTGATTTTTTTGATTTGGTAAATCAGAAGCATGCTGCACTTTGCAGTGACCGCCTTTTTTCTAGTGTTAAAATTTAAAATGAGAAAATACCTAATATATGATAAAAATCAATGATAAGAAGAGTTGGTTTTAGTAGATAAGAGAATTCTATCAGGAGGCATAGCAATGATAATTGCAGGCATTCTACTTACTGTTGCATATTCAGAACAACCAGCAGGTCAAGCAGGAATGAGTGAGGAAGAAATTATTGATCTTATGATAGCAGAAGACCAAAATCAAGCTTATCAGATGTTATCAGGAATTTTAATTGGGATTGGTTTTTTACTAGTGTTGATAAGTTTCGGAGCAAGAAGGAAAAAAGATACTGTAAAAAGAAAAGAAAAGAAACCTGCAGAATAATTCAAAGGTTTTAATCTCAAATTATCTAACAGTGGCTATTGATTCAGGCAGAAATTAGCATTTATCCGATGGGAACTAAAACAACTAGTGCCAGTTTTTACATTGCAAAAGCAATAGAATCCATTGAAAAAATTGAGAATCTCAGATATGAAATTAATGCTATGGGAACAATTTTGGAATCAGATAATATTGATACGATAAACTCTGCAACAAAACAAATGATGGAAACAGTTCATAATTTAGGAATTGCAAGGGTCGAAGTAATAATCAAAATAGATTCAAGAAGAGACAAACATGTCAAAATGGAAGAAAAATTAGATTCTATTAAAAAACAAATGGGTTAGAATTTTTTCAAAATATCAAAGTGAGTATTTCTTTGGGCAGGAATACGACCTATCTCTTTGACCATTGTTGCAAGTTCTTCAACTGAAGAGGAGGTTGTTTTTCCAGCTGCTTTGTAGATTTCTTCAGAGAATGCAGTTCCCACCAGATCATTTCCTCCATTAGATAGTGCAACCTGTGCAAGCTTTTTTCCATATGCTACCCAGTAAACGGAGATATTATTCAATACATTTGCAAGCATCAATCTAGACAATGCAATTATTCTCAAATCATATATCGATGAACATTCATTATTTACCAAATGCTCTTGTTCCAATTCAGTATTGTCTAGACTAAATTTCAAAGGAATTAAAGTTAGAAATCCATTTGTTTTCTTTTGTAATTCACGAACCTTAATCAGGTGATCAACAACATGTTCAGGTTTTTCAATGTGACCGTAAAGCATAGTGACATTACTTTTGATGTCCATATTATGAGCCTCTTCTATAACATCAAGCCACTGCTGTCCAGTACATTTTCCTCTCACAATTTTTCCTCTAATGTCAGGATGAAATAGTTCAGCTCCTCCACCAGGCATTGAATCAAGTCCTGCATCCTTTAGACGAGATAAAATTTCTTTTGTAGAATTTTTTGTTAATTTTGACAAATAGTAAATCTCGGCAGCAGTTAGCGCCTTGATGTTTAATTGAGGGTGACTTTTTTTGATTGCCCTCATCATGTCCTCGTAATACTCTAGAGGGAGTTTAGGATGAAAGCCTCCAACTATATGGACCTCTGTTGCACCCATCTGCTCTGCAATTCCAACCCTTTGTTCAATTTCTTGTGGAGTTAGGGTGTATGCATCATCTGCGCCATCCTTACGATAAAATGCACACATCTGACAACTAGCTGCACAGACATTTGTATAGTTCATGTAATATGATGCTGCAAAAGTTACAGTGTCACCTGCTATCTTTTTTCTAGTGTTATCTGCAACAGCACCCAACAAATGCAAATTATCATAATTCATCAATTCAAGACCATCCTTGTATGAGAGTTCCTCCCCAGCCAATGCACGATCCAAAGCTTGTGAATCTCCAACTAGTTGTTCTAACATATTGATTCGTTTTTCCATCATGATATATTCCTTAGTGAAATACACAAAAATTTCGAGTAGTTATGCACGAGTATCATCTGTACAAATCAAATTTCTTTTTACAATTTCCACAAAATCGTTGTTTAGTTTTTCTACTTTCTGTTCCTAAACTGACACCGCATCGATCGCATTTTTGTTTAATCATAATTTTGTTATCAACTTCTCCAACACTTTATTCTACATTGAATAGTTTTTTTCATCCTATAAACCACATGAATATTCAATTAATCTTCGAAATACTAGAATTCCATGAAAATACCCATAAAATAAGAGTAAAATTTTTGAAATTTGGAATAAATTCAGGGCTGGTTCAAATTTTTGATATTCTTTTGCTCTGATTGATTTGTGATTCTGTCAGTCTCAAGAAATAAGTAGTCAATAATGCAATATTCATCATGGTACTTCCTCTAGTTGATGAGCATAAACCTAAGTGCTATCTTTGCCATGAAGGCTTTGAAAATATAGAAAAACTACGTGAACATCAAAATTCTGCACATAGTGACTTTTTTGAAAAAAATGAAAAGCAAAATGTGAGAGAACCAGCACCAGGCGATGTCACTGTGTTTTAGACTTTTTTTCTTTTATTGATTTTAGTAATTCTTGTGCCATCTCTTTAGAAATGCTTGCCAAATCATAGTGTTTGTCAATAGACAAGGCTCGCTTGAAATGTTTGATTGCCTCAAGTAGTTCACCCATTTCTCCTAGTGAAAGGCCTTTGTATGCAAGTGCCATTGCACATTTTTTGTCAATTTTTAATGCAGAGTCATAACACTCAATGGCTTTAAGATATCTTTCTTCAGAATGCAAGGCAGCTCCCTTGTTTAGTAAAGCATCAAGATTATCTGGGGAAATTTTAAGAGCTTTATCATAAGTTTTAATGGCAAGTTTAAGTTTGCCCAAATTTTGCAATGTCGCACCCTTGTCAATTAGGATGCTAGGATTATCAGGTTCTTCTTGCAGTGCCAAATCATATAATTTCAAGGCATCAGAATAATTTCCATCTTCAATGTGTTCAAAAGCTTGTGCAAGCATATTCTCAACTTTACTACTCATCGTCTTTGATAATTATTTGTTAATAATATAGATTGACTTGCAGTTAATGATGGTTCAACAAACATCAGATATTATAGAAAATGTCAAGAGGAATTTTTGTCCCTGGGTTCAATTTCAAGGGATTTGTTGAAACAAAACATAGATTCCTCATATCTGCCCAAACTTCGTAGTGCAATTCCTTTGTTATTCCAAAGGTCAGGATCATTTTGATTCAAAAGCAAGGCTTGTTCAAAAAATCCAAGGGCATCATCAAATTTCCCATCATCCATCAAGGACTGTCCTTTTTTGACAAGGTCTTCTATATCTCCCATAAATTAATGTCAATTTCATCAGTATTAAATCTGAAAAGAAATTGTGAGAAATAGATGCAATAAATCAAACAAATTTACACAAATTTCATGAAATTTTAAATATATTTTTCACAATAATATGATAGAATCATGGATGAAACCGATGAAAAAATTATCAAGCATTTGCTAGTGGATGCAAGGCAGTCAGCAAGACAATTAGCGCTAAAACTAGGATTGTCAACAGTCACTGTCCTTTCCAGAATCAAAAAATTAGAAAAAGCAAAAATCATTCAGAGATATTCGGTAATTGTTGATCATGAGAAAATAGGATATTCATTAACTGCCATAATTGAAATTATTGCCAAAAACGACAAAGTTGTAGACATAGAAGAGGAGATATCAAAATTTGAAAATGTTTGCGGAGTGTATGATATCACAGGCTCAACAGACACCATAATTATTGCAAAATTCAAGGGAAGAGATGAATTAAGCAAGTTTGTAAAGGGCTTAGCATTGATTCCAAACGTGGAAAACACAATAACTCATGTAGTACTAAATACAGCAAAAGAAGATTTTAGATTATCGTAAAAGAGAGAGAAATGAACAAGTTAGGAATTTTTATAATTTTTGCAATAGTCTTTGGAGCATTCCAAACAGCAAATGCACAAAACAATAATCTTGATATGGAATTAGAAGTAACAGATGAAGAAAAAATTATTTTATTTTCAGGTTTTACGATTGCAATTTTAGGAGTATTTCTATTTCTCGCAAGAGATATCATCCTAAGAAGAAAAACATCATATGACAAGGAAGAGTTAGAATCTAAAAAAGATAAGACATTTGAAAAATACCACTCGGACTGGGGTGATGATTATGAAGAATTAGGCCAACGAAGAAACACAAAAGAAGACAAGGAGTTTAGAGATGCAGTAAATAATGATGAACTACCTAATTATTATGAAATTATAGGAGTTCCCAAAGATGCCACTCCAGAAGAAATAAAAAAGAAATTCAGAGAATTGGCAAAAAAAACTCATCCAGATAAAACGAAAGAAAATTCAGAGGAAGAAATGGCGAGGCTTAACAAAGCATATGAAGTATTATCAGATAAAGAGAGCCGAGAAAGATATGACAGGTACCTAAAGGTAGGCTAGACTGAATTTATTTCAACAATTATCATACTGAGTTCGATAGATTTAGGAGTCTGAACACTGTTTGTCAGATTAGTTAAAATTTCAATGGGAATTGGTTTGCCATTTGTTTCAATCTGAGTAACGATTTTGAGTTCACCAAACTCAGTATTTGGACCAAGCATTTTCTTTGTCAGTAATGGAACAACAGAAAGATCTTCAACAACACATTTCATTTTATACGCAAATTTCTCTGAAAAATATACACCCCCACGAGTAGTGGGCTCATTTACAGGGATTGAAGAATTTGAAATGGAGGTGTTTGAAATAGGGTAGATTTGGTTATTCACATATAGTGTAAATTTTGGAGAATTTTTATCGTTGAAATCTATCAAATTTTCCAATAACTGCATATTAAATGGCATACAAAAAATGTAAACAATAATTCTATTGAATCTTTCTAACATAGTAAGAAAAATCAAGAGTTCAACCCCATGGATCATCTTTAAAAACGTGAATTAAGATCAAAGAATATTGCAACAATTTGCAAATACCCATTCAATGAGAAATGAGATTCTCAGTTTAATGGTGGAGAACAGATTAGAAGAAGATTGCTATGTGGAGATGTTAGATTATACTATTGACCTATTTGAGAGTCAAGGGCTTGGAACAGATTATTACGGATATCACAATATCAACCATGAATTAGAAGTAACATATTTTTCACTTTTAGCATCGAAACAAAATCAAGTTAAATTTACAGATGATGACATAAAATATCTGTATGTTTCAGCATTGTTTCATGATTTCGATCCACAGAAAAGTGTGGATAAACCTCACGAAGAAAGTGTTTTGAAATTCATTTCAATGGATAAAAAACTGCAGAGTTTAATTGATTCGGCAAACTTGGATTTGGAGATTATCAAAGTATTGATTTTAAGAACCACATATCCGTGGAGTGGAAAATTAAAACAAAATGCAGAAGAACAGATCAAACAATGTTTTGAAAACTCAGATCTGACAAGAAACAACTTACCATATCAAGAACATGTCATGGAAATGGGGGGGTATCTGTCTGTAGTGGATAGAATTAGTGGTTATGCATTAGGAGATTTTGCAAAAGCAATGGAGATGGCAAAAATGAATGCACATGCGCTAGCATGGAGTCCATCATTGATAGTTAGAAGTTCAGTGGCATATTTTGAAGAATTGTTAAACAAAGAGACAGACATGGTAAAATCAATTCTCAAAGTTTTGTCCAAAGAAATGCGAAAAAATTTCTTTGGCACCGTATTGTCATTTATGAAAATCAGGCAACAAGAGATTACAATTCAGGCAGATCACTCATACGAAAATCTGAAATTGATTCCTACTATCGAGTCAATGATAACAAGAAATGACCCAAAATTTATAGAATCATTATATAAAATATTTTTAGAACTACCCAGGCCTCTGCAATTTGAAAAAGAGAATTTTGAAAAATCAGTCAAGGATCCTCAAGTAATCATCAACACACTAAGGTTAAATGACAAAAACGGAGAAATAATTGGATTTTCAAAAGGGGGGCCGCTTGAGAATTATAAATTACGCGAAGAGATCAGAGATGAAAATTATGGTTTAGGAAATACAATATTTTTAGAACCTTTGGCTCTGAAAATAGGTTATTGGGGATTGAGAGGCGGAAGTGAAATGCGTCACATGTTTATCATGCAGTCCCACTCCATGAAATACAAGTATATGACTAGTTTTGCACTAAGGGATGTTATTAGAGCCAGAATAGATAAAGAGCAAGCAGAATTTGTTACACTGTTTGACCCAGAGAGATGGGATTACTATAGAATCCAAATATAGAATCCCATATGAAAAAATCAATCTTAAAAACATTAGAATTTAAAATTCAAGGAAACGTCTACTCAACAAAAGAATTCAGAGAATTTTATTCAGTGGACGCAAGCTCTTACAAAATTGTTCCAAGAATTATAGTTATTCCAAAAAATGAGAAAGATGTTATTAGAACTATAAAGATTGCAAAAGAATTCAAAACATCTGTTACCGTAAGAGGTGCAGGAACAGGTCTGGTAGGCAGTGCATTAAACACAGGGATAATACTGGATATGAAAAATTTTGATTCAGTCAGGCTCGGGAAAAACTACGTTACTGTAGGAACAGGTGTTCTCAAAGGTAATTTAGATAGAGTATTAGAAAAATCTAAAAAATTTTTCCCGCCAAATCCATCAATTGGATCATTTTGTTCAATTGGCGGAATGTTAGGAAATAATTCGAGTGGGAGTAGAAGTTTGAAATATGGAAGTATGATTGACAATGTTGAAGAAATTACATTCGTTGATGGTAATGGTAAAAAAATAATTCTTCCAAAAAATAATAAAAAGTCCAATGAGATCATTAAAATTACAAATCAAATAGATGTCAAAAAATTCCCAAACGTAACTAAAAACTCATCAGGGTATAGATTAGATAAAATAGAAACAATTAATGACACGCATAAAACTATAATCGGTTCAGAAGGGACGCTGGGAGTAATACTTTCTGCAAAATTAAAAATTAAAAACAAACCAAAAAAGAGAATACTTTTTGTGATAGAGTATAACTCGATGATTAAGGCTGCAAAAAATTGTAGCGAAATTAGCAAGACAAATCCATCAGCACTTGAATTTGTAGATAAAGCTACATTTGATCAAATTAATTACAAATTTGACAATAAAAGTAAATGTTTACTTTTTGTTGAATATGACAACAAAATCAAATCAAACGAAAAAAATATTCATCAGATCATAAGTGGAAAAATTGTTAAAAAACTAAAAACGGATCAAGAGATTACAAAATGGTGGAAACATAGAGATTTGTCATTACATTATAGTTTAAAATCGATTAAAAAAGAAAAACGTATTCCACATGTAATAGAAGATGCAGCAGTTCCAGTAAAATATCTCCCAAAAGTATTTTTGATTTTAAATAAAATTAATAAAAAATACAATACAAAGTCAATAATTTATGGACATGCAGGGAATGGAAATGTGCACATTCGGTTAATTTCAAATAGGAAAAAAATCAGAACCATCAAAAACATAGCAAATGAGTATTTTGATGAAATCTTGAAACTGGGAGGAACAATTACGGCTGAGCATGGAGACGGCCTGGCAAGATCCGAGTATGTTAAAAAACAATACGGGGCAAAAAATTATCAGGTATTCAAAAATATTAAAAAATATTTAGATCCTCAAAACATTCTCAATCCGGGTAAAATTATAACCACAAAAAGTACAATCATACAAAATCTGGAAGAGGTTTAAAAGAATCAGAATAATTTAAGAAAATTTGTCTGCAGAAACGCTTTTGTAACTAAAAAATACCCAAAAAATCGTGTTAGGCAAGGGCATAGGACTATTAACATTACTAGTAATTATTGCAAGTATCACACCAGTATTCGCATTAACAGAATTAGAAAGAGCATCAATAGGAGATCCAAAATTAGTAAATGCATTTGGCGCACCAATTGGAAATAAAATAAATGTTGATCAACAGATTCAGATTGCATCTGATATTACAAACAATCAAGAAAAATCTCAGAAGTTTACTTATCTTGTTCAAGTTATAGATTCAAAAGATATTGTTGTAAAGGTAGCATGGTTTAGTGGAGAATTAAACCCGTATCAGAAATGGAACACATCTGTATTTTGGGTACCAGAAGATGCAGGAGAATTTACTGCAGAAATTTTTGTTTGGGAAGGATTTCCAGTAAATCACAAAGCATTAACAGAATATTCAAGCATACAGATCAGTGTAAGTTAAAATTTTGATAAAAAATTCATCATTTATTTAACAAATACGAATAATTTATTCCCAATTTTGTTGAAAAAACATCCGATACGAAAAAAATTGGTCTGCAACGCAATTAATGAGATCGGAGATTTGTCTAATAGTTAAAAAAGTTCAACAAGTTCTCGCTAATATGACCTTGAGCCTATAGAAAATATGACAATAGGATATTGTGTAAAGTGTCGAGACAAACGAGAAATCGGCGGCCCTAAACCATACACCATGAAAAATGGTAAACCTGCAATCAAAGGCACATGCCCAACATGCAGTACTGCCATTTTTAGAATCGGTAGAGGATAAGTTTCTCACAAGAGAAATTTAATACTGCCATTCATCAGTAAGGCCATTCCATAGCGAACGCATTGGGGATGGATCTTTTTCTATTTCTTCAGTAATTCTATTTTTTAGCACAAAAAAGAAATTCTCAAGTGCATCTATACCCCCATCAGCAAATAATTCGTGACCAATCTCAGTGATGCGTTTATGCTTATCAGGTATTTCTGCTGAATCAGGATTTTGAAGACAAAAAGTCATCAGATCTATCAATTCCTCTTCCAACATGAAATCCATTACAAACCAAGGATTTGAGGGGTAATTTGTTCATTATCAACCTGAACTATAATGAAATTATAAAAAATATTGCAGAATCATTAGGCATTGTAAATACATCTCAAACTACCATTTACTTTTCACTACCAAAAAATTGAAAGATTTGCCTTCTTTGGATAATCGCAACTGCAATCAAAATTATCAAACCAACAACCAGACTGACATAATCTGAAAAATACCTTGCAGAGACCTCCCAAATTCCTCTCCAAAATAGAACCAACCCAATACCAGCTAATAGCAATAAAGCAGTTCTTTTTGTAAAAATCTTATCTTTCAATTAATTACAAATTTTTTTCTACATCATCTAAAACTTAAACATAGTGATAATTGCAAAGTAGGGAATTTTTAACCCAATATTTGGGGGTAGAATAAAAATTATTCAAAACAAAAAGAAAAAAGAGATTATTTTAGACGTCTGTAAATCTCTTTGAACTCACATGACAGATTATATGCCATGTTAAGTAAATGAGCAAGCTGATTCATTGACGTCTTATCATGTCCCAATTGTCTTAACAGCGTTAGAGCTTTCTGTGGGGAGCTTGAAGACAATGGACGCTGACCAGACCATGTTTTAAAAGCATCTTCTACATCCAAACTGAAATTCAAAACAAATTCTTTCCAATTTGGCATTGCTTTGAGAGCTTTTTCACTTAGAAGAACATGAGACAATTCACGAAACTCATTTTTTCTATCCAGATACAGCATATCTAGAACTTCATTGATTTTCTCAGGGCTGTATTCTTCTGTATTTAGCTTGTACATTCCAGCAATACTCATACGAAATATTTCCCATTGTCAAAGATAAGTTAGATAGATGATTCTCTGAAAATTTGTATAAAAAAAATAAAAAAAATTAACATATGTAAATAAAAAAAGAGATCTTATTGGAATGGGTCAATAAATGGACAGTTGACAATATGGTCACTGCCCATTGGACGTGCAATACCAATGTCGATCAAACCAGATTCCTTGTATGCGTTGACGTCATCAATGGTTTCTAATAATTGGGCATTTTCAGGATCATCCCAGCCAATCATAAAGATTCTCCACATTGGAGAATAGTTAGCATCACCAGGAGCTCCTGCTGCAATTCCAGGTTGAAATCCTAATGGACCAGTCCCTGTTAAACCATTTTTGAATTGATACAAGTCTACTGCTGCTGAATTTGCAATCAAGCTTGCAGATGTTGGTGAACTAACAACACCCATCATTCCGGCAGGACCACTTGGTGTAGCATCTGTTACAATGTAATAGATAGTTCTACCATCTGGACCCCATCCACGATGAGCTATGAAAGTCACATTCATCTCTTCTGTATCGATATCAAGAACTTGACCACCACCATAAGATGTAGTATCAGTTAAAGTCACATCTTTAACCATCATTTGACCCTGAGGCCAAATAATTTGTGGCATGTTCAAAACTACATTAATTTCTGTTAACGTAATCTCACCATTATTAGCTGCTTCCATAATAATTGCTTCTGAATCAAGCACTCTTGGAGATGCATCATCATTCCACATTACATGGACATGGGAGGTCAAGGCGCTATACACATCTGTTTGTGCAGGAGTACTAGTGAACACTTGATTTTGGTATCCATGTATACCATTGCCTTCAATGCCGTTGGTAAACAAGTATACTTTTGAGAGTGCTTCTTCAGGAGTGTTTTTCAATAAGGGAGCAAGTTCTACTTGCCATCCTTGATTTGCTGTAATTATTTCTGCATGGGTTGGATCACTAGAATCGGTGATGATATAGTAAACATCCTCACCATTGTAGTAACCCTGATGCATAGGAATTGTCGCTGGAACATTAGCTCTTGATAATCTAAGTACAGAACCCAAGTCTGCCTCAGTCATTTCTTCTTCATTGATTTTATCTATTTCAGATTCTTCAACTGGAGCTACAGGAGTAACTTGTACTTGTCCTGCTTTCCAAGCAGCTTTGCCACCTGGTATTTCAGAACAAAGTTGTAATCCACAGATGCCAGTACTAGAACCATATGATGAGGTGCTAGTTCCTTTGCTTTTCAGGGCTTCAGCATCTGAGAAATAATCTGTTGTTATTCCTGCTGTAAACAAGGGTAAAATTGCAAGAAGTGCAATGTATCTTAGACTTTTGTTCATAGTGGAAAAATAGAATTTTTGTTTAAAAGAATTTGTCCAAATCATGTAATTTAATTTGAAAGCTCTGAAAATCTGTTCCCCACATAATCCCAATTAACGACATTCCACCAAGATTCTACATAATCAGGTCTTTTGTTTTGGTATTGCAAATAGTATGCATGCTCCCAAACATCCAGCCCCAATAATGGAAATTTTCCCAGAGTCCAAGGACTTGTTTGATTTTCAGTAGTAATGATTTCAATTTTATGGTATGTTGAATTAAAAACCAGCCAACACCATCCACTCCCTTGAATATTGATTGCTTTTTCAGAAAAAACTTTTTTAAAATTCTCAAAATTACCAAAATAAACATCAATTTGATCTTCTAATTGACCACCAGGTTTTCCATCACTGTTTGGCATCATGGTCTCCCAAAATAATCTATGATTTTCAAAACCACCGCCAAAAAAATTGATTGCACTTCTTCCAGATTCAGGAATTGATTTCAAATCAGATAAAACAGATGAAATGTATTGTGGATGAGATGCACTTCCAACGTCTGCAAGTGCTTTGTTTAGTCCGTCAACATATGCCTGATGGTGTTTTTGATGGTGAATTTTCATTGTTTGTGTATCAATGAATGGTTCTAGTTCGTCATATCCATAAGGTAATCTAGGAAGCTCATATCGAACCATGAATCAAGCAATCATATCCAACATATATTCTTCAAGTGCAAAGAATGATAAATCTTGAAGAGGTAATTACACTATGAGGAAATTAGGTACAATTGATTTGGAAATTTTGCATCTTGCAATTAATGAAAATGGAACATTTAATGAAAATAATCTTGAAAACTCAGATTTGAAAAGATTGGGAGTGGGAAAACTGCTAGATTCACTTGCAACACTAAAAGACAGAAAAATGATCTCCCTTAACAGTGATGGCTCATTTTCAATTACAGAGTTAGCAAGGGAGATTCTTTGGAGCGATAAAATTCCAACATGGGCAAGAATACTACGACTACTTCAGATCAAATCTTGTAATATGGAGCAGATTGAAAATATTCTAAAAATATCAAAAGAAGAAGCATCTGCAGAAATTGAAGAGTTAAGAAAAAATCAATTCGTGCTAATGTCGCCACAAAGAATTAACGAGAAGATAATCAAAGTGTATGAAATCCTTCCAGAAGGAATAGATGCAATAGACAAAACGGAGGCAGAAGGGTTTGAAAACACAAAGTTTGGAAAGGTAAAACCAGAAGTAGAGATTCTAAGTATCATAGATGAAATTAGAAAGGAGATTCAAGATTCGCAATTAGACCTTCCAAAGAAAGATTCGATCATTGAAAAATTATCAAAATTAAAAGACAGATTGGAAATCTAGTGTATTGTGTATTCTCAGAGTTTAGAATTTATTTTACCAACACCGCATTAAGAAACAAAATTCTACTGCATCTGTTTTTAATGATTTGTAATATTTATTTTGATTAGCATTCGTGAATTTATCTTGCTTTTTCTTGGCTCGAAGATCACATGTCCATTTGTAATAGAGTAGCTCTCCTTCATATTCTCATCTTCAGGCAAAAATTCGTACTTGAAATCGCCTTTTTGGAGCAAATTCAGTATCGATTGTTTAATCGAGTAACCTGATTCATCAAGGTCAATCTCGTCTCGCCCTTTAGAAATTATTCTTGGATAGTAGTCCTGCTCAAACTTTTCAAAGATGTAATTTTTTAGAAATTTTTCATTTCTTCTTACTTTTATCCACCAAGCAGGAGAAACATCCATGAAAAATTCTAGTTCCAACACATTACTGTGAATCTCTTTGCATTTATTGCTAGTCAGTTCCTTGAAATACAATAAGCATCTAGTCACCCCATCGAGCCAGGAATTTTTTGCAGACACAAGCCAACTGTCTTGGTAAAGGAATGAAAAAAATCAAAATAATGAGAATGAAGTTATGAAATTAAGAGCAAAGTCTATTTTCAAAAGAGTTTAGAATCTAAGGTCCTCATTTACCCATTGGATCTCCATTAGGATTGCCCTATTTCGCACGAACCTTGTCTTGAATCTGGGCCAGAATTAACTCCGCCTTGTCTTTATTCTCATAGTTTTCTTTAGATTCATCCATAATTTCATCAATTTCGTAGCTCTTATCCACTAGGACATTTGCAACGTGATCATCCAAAGTCCCATTGCCAATCAAATAGTATGCAAATACAGTGTTTTTCTGACCGATTCTGTGAAGTCTGTCCTCGGCCTGTCTGTGAATGGCAGGACTCCAATCAAGCTCTGCAAATATCACGTATTTTGCCCTAGTCAAATTGATACCCACGTTGCCGGCACGTATACCTGCAATCATTAGTTTTGATTCACCTCTTTGGAATTTGTCAATTTGTTCCTGACGTGTTGCATCAGATTGTCCACCTATGATTGAGACAGGGGAGAACTCTTGCAGACTATCATGAAGTAATTTGTGAATTACCTTATGATGACAAAATACAACGACACTCTCTTCAATCTCCATAATATTTTTGACAAAATTAATTACATGTGGAAGTTTTGCAATGCCTGCAATCTGTCTCTCACTTTGAATTGCCCTGTGGTATGATGCAGACTTTGAGAATTCGGTTTCAGCATCTTTTTGTTCGGCCTCAACCTTCTTCCAAATTTTGTCTAGTTCTTCTAAATAGTAATCAGTATCTGCTGCAATGACTTCCTTGTAACGAACTTTGTCTTTGAGCTCTTTTAGGACATCAGATTTTTTTCGTCGTAGCATCACATGTTTTTGCAATTCATTTCTAAGAGATGCACGCTTGTTTTCTAAAACGATTGCTTTTCCTTTTTCATTTACGTAGCAAAAATATTCACAGAATTCCTTGAAACTTCCAAGTAGTCCCGGTTTTATGATATCTATGATTGGCCATATTTCTGAACCGCGGTTATAGATTGGAGTTCCAGACAGCCCAATTCTATAAAGAATAGATGAAAGTGCTGCTAATTTTTTTACTGCCTTGTATTTTTGGGTTGTTTTCGATCTCAAATTATGTACTTCATCACAAACAATTGTCTTGAGTCCTAATTTTGATAAATCATCATTTCTCTTGAAAAGTAATTCATAATTAATAATGTAAATGTCAGTTTTAGGAAGTTCTTGGGATTTACCAGTTCTAATAATGGTAACACTTGGGGATTCTGATTCAATAATTCTCCCATTCCTGCTTTTCTTTTTCAAAAATTTCTGAATTTCCCTCTCCCAATTGTTTAGGGTAACCAAAGGTGCAACAACAAGTAAGGGAAATGTTTGTTTTTCAGTTGCAGCATAAGATAATGTTTGAACAGTTTTCCCAAGACCCATTTCATCTGCCAATAGAGCATTGCCAGAGGATTTTAGCAAAAAGTCCAATCCTTCTTTTTGGAAGTTTAGTAATTTTCCTCTAAACTGTTCACCAGTTTTTGCACGTTTTAATTTTAGTTTGACAGGGGGCAGTGTAGGTTTTGGAGCATATGTTTTTACAATTTTTCTTTGCCATATGGATTTTGATAAAATTTCAAGAGGATATCTATCCATGATTAATTTTAGTTGTTTTATGGTTTCAGTACTGTCAGGAATGATAATTTCATTAACATTTTCTCCATACCATGCCTCTGATACAAGGCGAGATATCATGCTGACTGCACGATCACCTGTAACTTTCCAGCTCCATGTTTTGGAATATTTGTCAAGGACATACTCCAATGTTCCAATGTTTTCCAATGATGTTTCCATAATTTGTCGATAGGAAGTTTTTTTGCCTTATGAATCTTCATATTTTTATCGATCACTGAAAAGGAAATCGAAAATCTACAAGAGTTAAAATATGATAGCAGTTTTTACCTTAGGGAGAAATATTCATGGTACACCTAGGCTCAAAATTGGATTAAATTTATAATTTTAAGTGGATGTCTAGAGATAAAATTAGTTCAACAGAAACAAAAGGACAAAAAAGAGATCAAATCCGATTTTCATTTTAATTTTGAATTATTTCCCGATGTCAATTTCCAAAAAAATGAAAAATTTTTTGTTAATTGGCACATAAAATAGATCATTTTTGAAATGAAAATAGTACAGTAAAATTGAAATCCATACAGAGAAAACCCATTGCTAACAACATACGTTTAAAATTCATCAGATTTTTGATAATGTGTGGAATTCATTCAGAATGAGCAACCAGTCATAGAAAAACCAATCATAATTGCAGCAATGCAAGATATGGGAAATGTGGGGAGTATAGTAGTTAATTTCATCAACGAGTCTCTTAGAACAAAGACATTCAGAACAGCAAAAACACCATTTCCGACATATATCGTAGACAGAGGAGGATACATTGATCTTCCAGATGAAAAATGGGAATACAAATACACAGATGACTTGATAGTGTTTGGAGGAGGCAAAGGCCAACCGCAAAGCAATAGCGAGTTAAACGCTCTGTGTCAGGATGTAATTGATACTGCAAAAAAATATTCTGCAAAATTCATCTACACATTTGGAGGATTTCACACAAATCGGATTTTTGACAACAAGCCAAAAACATACATCACAACAACATCAAAAGAGTTAACAAAACAGATGGAGGGACTGGATGTTGAAACGACTCCTCAAAAATCAATTATTACTGGGTTTAATGGATTAATTCTGGGATTTGCAAAGATAAACGATATTCAGGGGATCGGCATGTATGGAGAGCTTAACGAGCCGGAGATACCGCAATACAGATCAGCCATAAGCATAATCAAAACTCTTGAAAAACTAACATATAGAAAATTAGGAGATACAAGCCAATTGGAAATTATGGCTCAAGAGATAGAGAGAAAATTTAAAAATTAAATTTAGTGTGCCGTACCAACTTTATGAGGCTCGGTATTCTCATCATGGCAATCACAACTGCAAAGATGAGTCCTATGATTATTCACACAGTCAATGCATTCAAAATGCTTTCTTCCCTCACATGCAGCACAAATCATCTTAGTTATGTTAGATAATAGGTGAATTTGAATTTTTTCTCCACCAATAGATCTCAGTAATTTACTTCACTTCGGTCAAGAAGGTTATTTGTCAAGTCAACATACCCCTGAGGATCAAGTTCTTTGGCAAATCCTTTGTCAATGTTAATCAAAAAAATCGAATGAAGGTGAGCATTTAGGATATCATCGTAATTTATTGGAGGATTTTTGTAGTATCGATCACACAAATCCTTGATTTTTTGTACATCATCTTTCTTTCTTGCATTTGGGGGCAGCAGGAAGATTTTGGAAATAGGTAAAATTCCAACGACAGGGGTGGCCAGTGAGAATTTTGAACAGTGTTGGCTATATCTTGCAATCTTACTCATGATTCGGGCAGAGAAATAATCTATAGTATCCATTGCATGTTCAGGAGGAGTAAAACCAGTTTCAATTTCAATTATAGTATTACCTCCACCCTTCTTTGCAAAAATATCACAGACAAGAATATCTGTGACTTCTTTTTCAACTTCAACAGCATATCCTCTTGAAATAAGAGTGCTAGCACAGATTAATTCCAAAATTGAGTGATTGATTTTAACTAGATTTTTTTTATACATTCCAATTAACTGCTGCCTAACATAATTCAATTTGGAGACATCATTTTCATTGAGATTTTTTGAAAGTTTTTCAGTCATTTCAAAAACATCATTTCTGAATTTTTCCAAATCCATGATTTAACATAAGATAATTTTTGGGGTTTAAGAGTTAGATGGGACTGCAAAATTGACAAGTACAAAGGAGCCAAAGAGACAAAAATTACTCAATAAAAATTGAAAAATAGCGAATTTTTATTCATACTTTGTCTTAACTGCAAAAATCAAAATCAACCTATGTGTATAGAACTAAGGCTACATTCATAGGATTATTTGCATTTTTAATCATATTTTCATTTATTCCAACATCTCAGGCAGCACTTTGGGAATTTGTAGTAGAGGCAAATGTAGAAAACGTAGTCGTGCATCAAGGAGATACGGTTGTAGTTACAGGGAGGGTAGTAAACCATGCATATGAGCCAACTAGAGGTGTGGAAGTTCTAATCAGAACAGGTTCAGATACAACCAAAACATTCACGACCCCAGATGGTCATTTCAGAGGAGAATTTGAAAATTTTCAAAGAGTCCCAGGTACATACACGGTTAATGTTATCGCATCATGGTATGGAATGACTGGATTGACTAGTACAGAATTTCAAGTAAAGGGAGACGTGTCACCAATTTCAATTTTACAAGAAAAATTATCCACAGAAGAGGCCATAAAATACCTCAGTGCAAATGAAGGAGATTTTGAGAAAAACCCAATAGGTCAAACTCTATTCAAATATTATCATGGATTACTAGATGAACTAATTGAGGAACAAAGAGGGGTTAAAGAATCAATAGCAGAGCAAATTTTCATTGAGCAACAAAGAAAAATTTCAGAGGCACTAAGAGAACAGGCAATTGAAGAATATAACCCAAGACCAGGAACATATGAAGGATATCAGTATGATGATTACATTAAGAGTGTGAATCCAGAAATTCAGGACCTGATTGCACAGCAATTGAACTTTACAAAAAATAATTTCATAGAGGCAAACAAGATGAAACAAGAAATGCTGGTAAATGGCAGTACATATGAGGAAGCCATGCAGGCATATCTAAAGATGCTTTCAATGCCAAAAGAAACTATTGAACAGTTTAATCAGCAATATTTAGAAGAGATAACAGAAGAAGAAAAAGACAAGGAATGAAAATATTTCATAAATCTACATGTATTACATGCAAAAAGACAATCGCAGAAATTGAACGAATGAGCAAGGATATTGAAAAAAGAGATTTTTTCAAAGATCCATTATCAGAAACAGAACTTGGAAAGATTGTAAAAATGACAGGCAAAAAACCATCAGAACTGCTCAGAAAAAGAGACAAAATTTACAAAGAATTAGATTTAGAGAATAAGAAAAAAACAGATAAACAATTACTCAAATTGATGGTAAAATATCCAGGATTAATTTTACGTCCAATAATCATAACAGAAAGCAAAGCATTTGTTGGAAAAGTGAATGTGAAAAATTTAAAATAAATTTTTAAGAATTTTCGTTTTTGAATATTCGGATTGCTTCTAAATGAGAGCAGTTTGCCTTTAGCCCTTTTCCGTGATGAAATTTATAGAAATTTTTGAATCCAGGACATTCACAGGTATCGGAGGTTACAAAATATGATTTTTCAGGATCAGATGAAGATTTTATTTGAAACAAATCATCTTCGATTTTTACTACACCACCGCTTTCAACTAGTTTCTTAGCTTTTCGAATAGTACTAGCACTCACATAAAATCAAGAAAGCATCAAAGTTTTATCTGTTATTTTTCACAAGTTCATAAAACGTTTATCTTATTTGATCGCAGAAGGATGCCTGCGACGAGTTGTTTTTCTGTATTAGTAAAGCCCAGAGTTCGTTTCACCCTTCTGATTTTAAATTATATTTTGGACTCGCCCTATCTTACCAGAAAGTAATTCAACTTTGATTCCGTGAGGATGCGAATTACTTGAAGTTAGAATTCGTTTGACTTTTCCTTCAGTCAAATTTCCTGTTCTTTGATCATGTTTTTGTATAATATTGACAGAGAGGCCAAGTTTTATTTTATCTCTTGATGGAATGCTATTCAACAACATTTGGCAACGACAGGAGATTCTAAATCTTTGTTTTATAAAATAAAAGAGTTTTGAAAATTACTCAAAACGGGTGTTCTAATTTTTGTGGTTTTGGAAGCAGTCTCTGCAATAAACAGGTCTGTCTTCTTTTGGCTGGAATGGTACTTGGCAATCATTTCCACAGTCACCACATTTTGCGTCATGCATTTCACGTGGTCTGTCGTCTCTTCTACCAAATCTAGAGCCTCTGTCGCCACCAAAGCCGCCGGATCTTCCACCAAATCTACCGCCACCTTGTCTAGGAGCTGGTTTGTGATTTTGGAAACATTCTCTGCAATAAACAGGTCTGTCTTCTTTTGGCTTGAATGGTACTTGACATTCATTTCCACAGTCACCACATGTCGTGGTGTGCATTTCTCTTTCTCTATCAAAGGACATGTCTTTCTAAATCTCAATATCGCCATGCAGTAATAAACTGTGGGAAAAAACATCTATTGTTATAAACTAATTATCATCCTTGAGGTTATTGGGCATGAAAAAATATGTAGCCACCAGAATGGGGACTATGTTTGGAGTTTTGATGATAACTCTATTGATTACAATAGCACTTGTAGGCTCAAATATGGATACGATTCTAAAGCAAGGAATTGTATTTCAGGTAAGATCAGAGATAACAGATAATCCATCCATTGCTGAAAGTTTTTCGTCAGTAGATGAATTTGAGGGATTCATTCAAACTCAAATTGAACAAAGAATTCAGATTTTAGGATTAGATGAACCATGGTATTCGCCTCAACGAATAGGAGTAACAATGTATAAGATCATGCTGCTAGATTTTGGCCATGCAACATTTCTGACAAGCGATGAAGGGTCTTCGGATGTTAAGGACATATTATTTGAAAAACTTCCAAGAACAGTACTATTATTCACATCAGCTACAATCATTATTTCAATTATTGGGATATTTTTGGGAGCTTTTTCTAGTAGCAAAGTAGGTTCTGGAATAGACAGAATTACATCAAGTTTTGCAATCATCAGTTCTAGTTTTCCTGTATGGTGGATAGGGATGTTAATGATATTTTTATTTGCATTTACATGGCAAATATTTCCTGCCAGAGCAACTCCAGACATTCCATCATCGGATCCGGCATATATTGGATCCTTGTTATACCATATGGCACTGCCATTAATTACAATTGTAATGATTGGGTTTGGTTCATGGGCATATCTTGTAAGAAATTTCATGGTGGGAATAATGCAAGAGGATTTCATCATGGCAAAAAAAACAATCGGGATTAAACAAAAGAGAATAATTTACACTCATGCATTGAAAAATGCCGCACCACCAATTGTGACAATTTTAGCATTAAGTTTGTCAGGGTCATTAGGAGGGGCAATAATCACAGAAGCTGTTTTTGATTGGCCAGGGATGGGAAGATTGTATTTTGAAGCAATTACAGTGATGGACCTTCCAGTGATTATTGGTGCAACATATCTGCTGACAGTATTTTTTCTAATCAGCATATTCATTGCAGATTTGCTTTATGGGTATTTTGATCCTAGGGTGAGGACAGGAAATTGAGCAATATTACGCCTCAAGAAATCAAGCAAGAGTTTCTCAAAAGCAAGATGGGAATTGCAGGAATTGTAATCCTTTTGGTATTGGTGTCAACCTCAATTGTGGCAATAATTGCAATTCCTGTAGAAACATTTCAAGAGTGGAATAACCCCAGCAACTGGATTTCAAATCCAAAAGTAGCAATTCCAATTTGGGTCAACATATTTTTGACTGAAAAAATTCCAGAACATAAAATTTTGAAAGCGCCTAACATTGAAAAAATAACAAGTGCAGGAATAGAACTGACATCACATCAGTTTGGATTAAATTTTGATTATGATGACTTTCCAAATGATTTCATCTATGAGTTTTCATCAGAATATTCAGGCTCCCCACTATTACAAATGTCAGTAATTAGACCAGATGGGATCAAAATTGATTTGCTGACAACGTCACTGCCTTATTCAAAAGAAAAGATCACTCACAGTGAAAGAATTTTTTCGACAGATCATGCAATAAAGAAAAATCTCTCATTGCAATCGGAAAATTTTGAGTTCAAATTTGAACGATTGTCTGCAGAAGACATTGTGTTTTCAAAGAGTTACGTAAATGAGCCATTAAAAGGAAATTACATATTTTCTGTAGATCTGTATGGAGTAAATTCTGAAAATCAAATTTACGAATCAAAATTGATTGTTGGAGGAAAGGCATTTGGGATTATGGGAACTGATGAACTAAGAAGAGATTTGGCAATAGGGTTACTTTGGGGTACACCGCTAGCATTATTCATAGGTCTAGTCGTATCCATTGCATCAGTAGTTGCAGGATTACTTTATGGAGTATATGCAGGATACAAAGGCAAAAAGACAGATGAGGCAATGATGAGATTCAACGATGTCATCTATGCATTGCCAGCACTTCCATTTCTCATAATTCTTTCAGTGACAATCAGTAATAGCATATTTGTGATGGTCGGATTTTTGATGATTTTTGGATGGGTAGGCATAGCAAAAGTATCAAGAAGCATGTCACTTCAAATTAAAACTCGTGGCTATGTTGATGCAGCAAATATGATGGGCCAAAAAGATTCTAAAATTATTTTAAAACACATAGTACCTCAATTATTACCATATGCATTTGCAAGTATTGCAATTTCAGTTCCAGCAGCAATCACCACGGAAGCAGGTCTAAGTTTTCTAGGATTAGGGGATCCTACATTTCCAACATGGGGACAAATCTTGCATGATGCAAATACTTTTGGTGCAGCAGCTAGAGGAATGTGGTGGTGGATTATGCCCCCAGGAGTAATGATTGCAATTACAGGATTGGCCTTTGTGTTTATAGGCAATGCTCTTGATGCAATAGTTAATCCTAAACTAAAAAGATAATTAGTTAGAATAATTGCGAATGATATCTAAGGCAGTATCATTGAGCTTGATAGTATATGTGAGAGAATTTGGGTTGTCTTTAGTTTCTGCCAAGATTTCTGTAAATTTTACTTTCTCATCTTCAGTTGCACCTGCTTCATGGGCACATAGATTAAACGCCTTTAGATTAAGATTATTTTTTAAAAGATAAGCTATGAATTTTTTGTAATCTTCAGGATTTGTCCAACCGGTATTTTTTTCAGAACAAGTTGCAATCCACACATCAACAGAATTATGAAAGATCACCTTTTTACGAAGTTCATCTAACGACATGTCTCTTTATCTAAAAATCGGCTCTCTGCATTTTGGAACCACATCGTGGACATGTTCCCCCTTTGTGTTTGTTGTTACATACAAGGCAAACATATCTGACGCCACTAGAACCACCTTGAGAACCCATTCCAAAGAATCCTCCTCCAGTTCCAGAATCACCGCCATAACTGCCCATACGACTCATTTGTCGTCTTCTAATAATCATTGGCAACATAATGAAAATTGCCATTACCAATCCTATACTGATAAACCATGGTACCCCGAGAGCTGAAAGCCCAATTTGCAATCCAATGCTAAAAACCAATGATGCACCTAGGAAAATATAGTATCTTTTGAGCTGAGGATTCAATTCATTTCAAGTACCGCTAAAACGGTTATAAAGTTTCTTTAGTTTTCATCTGCATTACCAGCAGTGTTTTTCAAAATTATTCAATTGATAGAGGAATGGAATTGCCATTACTATCCCATGCGAAAATAGAATCATCATCGTAGGGAGATTTTACAATCATCGATACTAATCCAAAGAAGTTATGCAAGTCAGTTACAGAAGGTTCTGCAGAACCGCTTGGGTGAGAATGGACAATTCCAACATAACTCATATCAAAAGGCAAAAAGGAATGAGGAAACCCGGCAAAAGTAGGACCAGTTTCACTAAAAGGAGGAATTACAAGTCCATCGATTTTTATCTCACCATTTTTTGATTTTCCCTTCAATATCAAAATTCCTTCATTAGGATGTTTCATTTGACAAAAGGACAAAATACTGTCATGAACTTCTTTTTTCAACATTACTTTACGTTCAAACTTTTTCTTTTTGAATAGCACACCAGAACTCTGGTTTAGAAGTAATTTAATTTTAAGATATCAAAATAGTGTATCGAGTATTAGAAAATTGTCGTAGGTTTTGTTCAATTTCAGAGATCAGTTCAGGGATTTTAGAATTTATTTCGGCTATTTCATCTTGAAAAGTTTCAGACTTTAGTTGAGAGTCATTTAGCAACAAAGTGTTTTTTTCAAGATCATCTTCCAAAGAGCCTAATTGCTCAGGCATAAGGGAACTCACCTCGTTTTTCATTTCTTTGTATTTGTTATGATATTCTGAAATTTGGTTTACAAAGTCATCCAATGACTCCTCTATCTCAGTTATTTGGGCAGATGTTTTATCAACATCTTTTACAGATATAGAACCAGATGAAATTCCTTTTCTAACATTTTCAAGAATTGTAATAATAGAGTCTTTATTATCAGATGAAAGTACATCAAAAGGCTCTGCCACCAAATTAGATAAAATATTCTTTTGATCCTTATCTAACGATGAGGCATATTCATATCTACTCAAAGGCCGAGAGATTTTGGTAAATTGGGTATTAATTTGATCTTTGATTTTTGATTTTTGCAAAGTAAATTCATCCAAAGTATTTTTTAAATCAAGATATTTTTTGTAGTTTTCAGAAGATTTTACGCTTGCAATAGAGTTTTGAATGTCATTTATTTTTTCCTTTGTCAGAACAATGTTTTTGTTTGTGTCTGCAAGTTTCAGAGATTGTTCATTAAGTAAATCTGTCAAATTCTTTATTTGTTTAATCGAATCATTTATTTCGTCAGAAAGAGATTTGGTAGATTCATAGTTTTTCAAAAGATTGTTTATTTCAGAATGATTTGCATTCATCACTTCAAGATTTTCCTTTAATTGTGAAGCGTATTTTTTTGCAAAGATGTGAATGACCCTTGTTTGCCTCCCTAAAACATCACCAACTTTTTTAAGAATTAGGCTAAGAACTGAATCTAATTTTTCAGCATCATCAAATGATGAAATTTTTGGTAATGAAACAACGCCTTTTTTGATAACATCAATTACTTGTTTTTTACCTCGTACCACAATTATGGCAAGATGTTTATCGATATCATCAATATTGAGATTGTCTTTTTCAAGAACATTTCCAATTTTCATTAAATCTTTGATTAGAGGTTCTGTATTATTTCTCAAATTATTTATTTCAGTCAAAGTTTGAGATTTTCTCAACCCACTAAGATCAGAAATAATTTTCGTGACATCTGCAAGTAAAATTTCTTTATTTTTAGGTATTTCTTCAGTAGGTTTTTCTTCTTCTTTCTTTTTACCCCATCCAAAGACCATTTGCCTATCTTTTCCTTCGGGGGATTAAAAATGGTTGTACAACTAAAATTTAAAATTCAGCATGTTTTAGAGAAGGCTATGGCAAAAAATGCAAAAAAAATATTTCATACAGGAACAGTCAAAAAAACAATCAAAATTAAAGCATCAAAAGACAAAGTTTGGAGAAAAATAAGCAACATCGCAGGATTGCCAACATGGGTCGTTGATGTTAAAAAAACAGTCTACCTATCTAAAAAGAAAAAAGATGTAGGAGCAGTCAGATTGATCACATTTGCAGACGGTAACAGAATCGAAGAGCATGTGGTAGCCTGGAAAAATGGAGAATATTTCACATATATCGCAACAGAAGGATTGCCATTAAGAGCATATGTTGCAACGATTTCAATAAAACCAAAATCTAAAAATCTTGTCGAATTGACATGGCAATCATATCTTAACAGTAAGAAAATGTCTGAAAAACAATTCTTAGATTTTGTAGTGTTTTTGGGAGCATTTTACGAGGCATCTCTTGAAAATCTTAAAGCATCTCTTGAAAAATAACACTAGATGTAATTCAAATCAAAGTGTAAATACGATAAATTAGGAAAAAAAATTATGAGCGACATGAGATTTATCATCATAGGAATTGGATTAGTTTTTGTAGGATTCATAATTCTGGGAGTATTCGGTCAAAATTATCAGGCAGCTACTCTTGAATCAAATCAGTTTGGCACATGTTATGAGTATTCAGAGGATTCGCCACCAGCAGAAATCAATTGTTCATTTAAGATATTTGATCAGACCGTATTTTTCGGAGTAGTAATTGGAATTATTGGGGCAGGAGTAGTATCTCTGATTAAAGGTACAAGAGGAGACTGGGATAGCAGAGTCAAACCAGAAGATATGGTAGGCCCAGGAAACAATCAAAATTCAGAGGATTCGGATAAAGACTAGGTCTATTTTTTAGATTTTAATTTTTTGTATTCTTCAGGACTATCTTCTTCCATTCTTTGAAAATACACTTCTTCATATGGCATTTTTTCTCAGTATTCTATAACCAAATTTGCATTTAACCTTGAAGAATGATTTGTACTTGAATCAGACATAAATTTCTAAAACATCAAGATTCAGATTCTATAATATTTTTCATGGAGCTGAACATCTCATTGATTTCATCCATTCTTTGATCAAATTGTTCATCCGTTATTTCATCAGGCTTATTCAAGGTAACGATAATTTCAGAAACATCACCATTAGACACTACTCTCATTGGCACATCCCATGATGACTCTTCATCAACGAATTGATGATCAAGAATTCCCAGGGATTTATTTTCATTAAATTTTAGTTTAGATTTTCCATGAGGCCCAGTAAAAGACCACCAACCAGCATCGTTGATTTTTGCATCAGGCATCATCTTAGAAGGCATGTTCAAAATTGCATCAAATGCATCGCCTGTTTTCTTTTTTACAGTCATTGTAATTGTCCTGGACCTACCCATGAAATGAATTTCAAATAATGATTAAAAAGGATATGGTAGCAATCATAGGAATTGATAATACCAGACCTACTTGTTCAAAAATTCTTTGATTTTCTTGAGATTTGCCACGTTTGATTCATGAAACATAACCATTGATTCAGACAGAGAATTAGGCAAAACTGTCTTTAGGTTATTTACCAATTCATCACCACTGGTTATCATATTATCAATTAATTTCTCAATTTCGTTCTTTTCATCAGCCATTTGATTCTATTATAGTTTAATCTTAATTAAATTGTTAGAATTATTGGGCAATATTTTTTCTAGGCATAAAAAATTCCCATCTGTTTTGGAATTAGTCGATTCTCAAAAAGAGTTTAGAATCTTAATTGTCTTTTTTTATCAAGGTTGCAGTAGAGCGAACTTTTTTTAGTTTTTGGATATTCCATGAAACAATCTCACGAATCTTTTCAAAATTTTCTGCTTCTAGTTTTACCATCATATCGTGAGTTCCAATTGTTTCAAACACATCCACAACTTGCTCAATCTCCTTTAATTGATCAATTATTTCAGATTCCGCACCAAGTTCACAATTAAGCAAGACGTATGCATCAGTCATGACTAAACAATAAACAATGATTATTTAAAGATGGAGAATAGAGGTCTCACCAAGTAACGTGCACCAGATCCTTGAGATTACGACGAGGTTTTGGGAATTTAGTTTGTTTTGGATAACCTATACAAAGCACAGATGAAGGAACTAGATCAGTTTCAAGTATATCCATCACTTTTTGTTCATCAAACATACCAATCCAAATTGAACTTAATCCAAGAGCTTGAGCAGCCAATTGAGAATAGCCAGCAGCCAAAGTAGCATCCTGTATTGCAAATTTTTTCAAAACATATTCAGGGAAATCAAGTTTTACTCTGGAGGGATTTTTGCAGAAAACAAGAACCACAGGAGCATCAACATACGGCTGCTTGTTGCAGGCATCAACTAATTGTTTTTTCTTTTCAGGACTTTTCACGTAAAAGATCTCAAACCCCTGAAAATTACCAGCAGTGGGGGCAGTGTCAGCAGCAGCAATTATTTTATCAATTTTCGTAGTTTCAACTGGTTTGTCTAAGAATTTTCTTGTTGAGCGCCTCTTTGACATTACAGCAAACAAATCAGTATCTACAACTTCAGTAGGGCCAGATTTTAAGATAAAATTAAGCAAGTTATTTCTCACATTAGGATCAGAGTCATCAGGAGATATTTCAGGCTCATAACCTAAAGGGTAAATTTTCTCTTCAACACCGTCTGTGACCATGATAATATTAGAAAAATACCATATTAAAGAATTGTAAAAAATTCAAACCCAGATTAGAGCATCTATTCAGCCTCAAATTTATCACACCCAGAAGTGCATGGTTTGTTCATTACACCCTCACATGCACCAAATTCATTATGCATAATTCGATGATGGCCGCAAATTTTACATTTTTCTCTAAAATGAGAAATTAATTCAGCGGCAGGAATTTCAGAATCTTTTATCTTAGATTCGGTTTCTTGAGTCATGGTGATTTTCATTATTCAAGTCAGTTTAAACATTTTGAATTGTTCATACGATTGCAGAAGGATAAAGTTGTGAAAAGCAAACTACTATGAATTGAACTGCGCAGAAAGATTGAAGATCATTGAAGTTTCAAAGGTACTGGAAATACGAAAATAAATCATAAATGGAGATAGTATGAAAAATCAGGATTGGTTTAATTATCCAATAGTATAATTGGAATCATGAGCCTCAAAGGAATGTATATGCTGAATGCGGCTGAATATACTGAGGAAAAAGTCTACCAAGCACTTGAAATGCTTTACACAGAT
This sequence comes from Candidatus Nitrosopumilus sp., assembly GCA_036525555.1. Lineage (GTDB taxonomy): Archaea > Thermoproteota > Nitrososphaeria > Nitrososphaerales > Nitrosopumilaceae > Nitrosopumilus. The sequence goes on along the minus strand of DATDAD010000013.1, from coordinate 7,766 downwards.
AGGAAAAATGAGTTTCGCGAGATATCTGAAATGTGTCTTGGGGAGAAAAATCTAAACGAAATGCCAAACTGGAAAGAATTTATTTTGAATTTTTGCTTGGATGTAGGAGATTCTTTTAAGACATGGTCTGGTCAAAAACCACCATCTGAAACTTCGCCCCAAAAAGCTTTGACAATTTTAAGACAAATTGGAAATGGTATGACATCTATGAATAAACTAACGCACGCACTAAACATCTCATATAATCTTGGAATGGAATTCAAAGAAATTTACAAACGTTTGAAATAATCTTAAAATTCAAATTTAGATATCTCAACCATTTGAATAGGTAATTGCTCAAATTATAAATTTATGAGATATGGAGCGCCGAGAGAGGGATTCGAACCCCCGCACGCTTGCGCGTAGCCGTTTTCGAGACGGCCGCCGTACTACTTGGCTATCTCGGCAACTATTCTGATATATTCTCCATAATAAAGCGAATTGCTAGAATCAAATTTTATCAATATCAAACAATTCATCTCTGAATCTCTTTTTTATTTGATCTTTAGTTCTGTTCCATTCATTTTCATTTACAACATCTGAAAAAATTGAATGGAAGCCATCAAAAGTAGGTTCATTTAAAATTGAATGAATCTCTTGTTTTTCAGATTTAGAAAAAGGAAAATACGATATAATTTTTGAAATCGAATCATCGGAATCATACCTAATTTCAAAAATTTTATCCTGTAAATGTAAAGGAATGTTCATAGAAGCCATCTAGTTTTAGATAGTCAATTTCTATATTAAAATCGATTTCAAAGAGGCGTCTAAAATATCGATCATTTCAGAAGGATAAACACAAAATACCTGAAAAGTGCAAGAAATTCTATGGGACTAAACCTAAAAGATTTGGTAATAAGAGAAAAGACCACCCTTGAGGCATTTTCAAACAAAGTGATTGCAATTGACGCGTACAATGCAATTTACCAGTTTTTAGCAAGCATCAGAGGACCAGATGGATTACAATTATCAGATTCGGAAGGAAGAATCACCAGTCATCTTAGTGGTTTACTGTACAGAAATGTGAATTTCTTATCCCTAGGAATAAAGCCAGTTTATGTTTTTGATGGAAAGCCACCATCACTGAAGACAGCAGAAATTGAACGCAGGAAACAAATCAAAAAGGATGCAACAGTGAAATACGAAAAAGCAGTGGCTGCAGGGAATATGGAAGATGCACGAAAATTTGCACAGCAAACAACCAGTATGAAAGATGGAATGGTAAAAGAATCAAAACAGTTTCTGACACATTTAGGAATTCCATATATCGAAGCCCCATCAGAAGGAGAGGCGACTGCAGCTCATTTAACAAATACAGGCCAAGCATATGCTTCTGCAAGTCAAGATTACGATTCAATTTTATGTGGAGCAAAGAGATTGGTAAGAAATTTTACAACAAGTGGGAGACGGAAAATTCCAAATAGAAATACATACATCGACATACTTCCAGAGATTATTGAGACCCAAAAGACACTAGATGCGATTGGTTTAACAAGGGATGAATTAATCGATGTTGGAATTTTGATTGGAACTGATTTTAATCCAAACGGTTTTGAAAGAATCGGTCCAAAAACAGCAATGAAGTTAATCAAACAGCATTCAAGATTAGAAGACATTCCACAAATTCAAGAACAATTACAAGAAATTGATTTTGAACAAATCCGAAACATATTCTTAAATCCAGAAGTCGCTGAAGTGGATGAAATTGTGTTCAATGAAGTAGACTATGAAGGAGTAACAAACTACCTAGTAAACGAGAGGAGTTTTTCTGAAGACAGGATTCAATCAACTTTAAATCGATTGAAAAAAGCTCTGGAGAAAAAGAGTCAAAATCTCGATCAGTGGTTCTAAGATTTCAATTTAATAACTAGTCAATCCAATTTTAAAAAATGTCTCAAACAGAAGCTAGGAAAACACTCAAAGACGCCCCAGTTATGTGGAGAAGAATCAATTCCATAGGCGTGATTTTAGATTGTAATTCAACTTATGCGGCAAATCTAGGGTATGCCAAATCAGAGATAATAGGAAAGCCAATTTTTGAACACGTACCAAAAGAGTCTTGGAAAGATATGAATGATTCACTAAAAATTTGGTTCGATACAGGAAAAGTGAGAGACAGGAAAATTACTTTTAAAAAACAAAACGGAGAAACTTTTTCTGGATTATTACAAGCGACAAGTTTGTATGATGAAAATAGAAATTTGCTTGGAAGCAACACAGTAATTTTTGATTTAAAACAAATGACAGATGAAAAAATAAACGAATATAAAAAATTCTTTAAAGAGTCAAATGATAAATTAGCGATGATCAAAGAAAAAGAGTACGACAAGATGGATGAAAATTCAAAATCAGAATATGATGGATTGAAAGAGATGTTTGAAATGTTATCCACAATTGATTTTGACGAGTTAAGAAAATAGTTTTAATGAAGTTTTGAAAATATTGCTACTTAAATAATTTCAAAACATCACACCCATACACCAAGTGCCAAAGATATATCTAAGAAATTTTTGATAAAAAACATATACCCGTAATAATAAATTTCAATGAACCTGGTTGATAGAAAAGAGTATGACTTGCAAACACATTCAAAACTAAAAAAATATTATTAATTATTGATTAAATTAGAGGTTAAGATTTTATGCAATATTTGCAACTTGTGAATTTTTCTTTTTTTGCCTCATCCAAAGTGTCTGGAGTAAAGTAAATTCTTTCTAATTTTTTGATTTCTACAATTTTACAATCGGGGGTCATTTCTGCTAAATGATGTACGATGTTGTCAGATTTGTTTCCTAAATATCCCGGCATATTCTATATAGAAATTAACAATAATATCTATTTATGCCTAATAGTTATAGAATTGTAAAATCATATATAGGAAATTAGGCACAAAATCAAAAAATTACGTCAGTATATACAAGAGGTTAACGACACAAAGTATGTTCGAAAAGATTCTATCAAAATTGAAAAAAGGTTCAGATAAAACCAAAGTGAGTGAAGATGTAAATGCATTCAAAGAGGCTGAAAAAATAAGCGAGGAAAAGTCCAAATGAAATACAAGTGTAGAGAATGCAGTTATCAGTGGGATGGTTATTCAGACACATTTAACAAAGTGTTAATTCATGAAAAAACTCACAAAAATAACAGTGTTGATTAAATGGTAATTTGCAATAAATGTTATAATCAACACCATGATCAATGCATGGAAAAAGCAGGTATGTTCGAATGCAGTTGTGATTTTTGCAAAAAATAAATTATTCTAAATTATTTTTAATAGAATTTTTAAGTTCATCAAAAACTTGTTGAACTTCAGTGACGGCAGTCCCATCTTCTAAAGTACTTACATCACCAATTTTTTCATTGTTTCCAATTGCTTTTAGTAGTCTACGCATTATTTTTCCACTACGGGTTTTTGGAAGTTTTGAAACAAAATAGATTTGTTTCGGAGTTGCTATGGTTCCAATATCATGTCTAATTTTATCAGAAATTTCTTTTTCTAGTATTTTGGAATTATGTTCTACACCTTGTTTTAAAACTACAAATGCAATAATTACTTCACCCTTAACTTCATCAGGGATTCCACATACTGCAGATTCTGCCACACTAGGGTGTGAGACAATGCAACTCTCAAGTTCCGCAGTGCCAATTCGATGACCTGCAACTTTTAGAACATCATCTGCTCGACCCAATAGCCAAAGATACCCATCCTCATCTTTTCGAGCATAGTCTCCAGGATAGTAGCAATTTTTGTATTTTGACCAGTATACTGTTTTATATTTTTCATCATCATTCCACAATGTCAAAAGCATTCCAGGCCAAGGATTTTTGATTACAAGATACCCCTTTGTATTCACAAGGACATCATTTCCATTTTCATCAACTACCGAGATATCTACGCCTGGAATTGGAAGTGTTCCAGATCCAGGCTTTAGAGGAATAGATTCCAATCCAGGCAGTGGAGATATCAGCATACCTCCAGTTTCAGTCTGCCACCAGGTATCAATTATCGGACATTTTTCTTTTCCAATTGTTTTAAAATACCATTTCCAAACTTCAGGATTTATTGGCTCACCTACAGAACCAAGCAATCTTAAATTTGAAAGATCAAATGAATTTGGGATCTCATCACCGAATTTCATAAACATTCTCAATGCAGTTGGAGTTGTGTAAAAAATTGTTACCTTGTATTTTTGTAAAATATCCCACATTCTTGACGCATCAGGAAAATCAGGTGCGCCTTCATACATTACTTGTGTTGCACCATGAAGAAATGGAGCATATGCAACATAACTATGTCCAGTAACCCAACCGATGTCAGCTGTGCAAAAAAAGACATCGGAATCTTTTATGTCAAAAGCCCATTTGAAAGTAGAATGTAGATGAGTCAAGTATCCACCAGTACCATGCAGCACACCTTTTGGTTTTCCAGTAGTACCCGAAGTATACAAAATGTAAAGAGGGTGATCACTGGGTAATGCTTCAGCAGGGCATGATTCTGAAATGCCATTCATCAAGTCATTCCAAAGCTTATCTTTAGGTGTCATTGTGATTTTATTTTTAGTCCTTTCAAGTACTACCACATGTTCAACAAAATCAATATCCTTTATTGCATCGTCAATTACATCTTTGAGTTTTACAATTTTTCCTCTTCTATACCCTCCATCAGCAGTAATGATAATTTTAGATTTTGAATCAGATACTCTGTCCTTAATCGATGTTGCACTAAATCCAGAAAAAATCACAGTATGTGTTGCACCAATTCGTGCACATGCAAGCATTGAAACTATGAGTTCTGGAACCATTGGAAGATAGATAGTTATCCGGTCACCTTTTTGAGCGCCTAGAGATTTTAGAACATTTGCAAATTTCTGAACTTGTGTAAACATTTGACCATATGTGACTGTTCGGGATTCCCCATTTTCACCCTCCCATAAAATGGCCGATTTTTCAGATTTTTTGCCCTGATGGACATCGAGTGCGTTATATGATGCGTTAATTGTGCCTCCAACAAACCATTTTGCAAAGGGAGGGCTCCAATCTAGGGTTTTATCCCATGGGGTGAACCACGACAAATGCTTTGCCTGATCATCCCAGAAAGAGACATAATTGGAATCGGCCTTTTTTCTCAATGAGCCATCATTGTTTCCAAGTCCAATTTCATATGTCTCAGACATCAAAAAGTGTATGAAGTTAGATCTTTATAATTAGTTAAATTTAGTTTATCTTTCTAGCTTGCTTGTGACTGAGGTACTGAAGTTTAGAATCTAATTCAAAGAATAACGGATTATCTTTAAAACAAATTTCAAAGATGTTTATTGGCACCATTCAGATTGAACAATCCCATCTCTGACTTCTTGCATGCATAATGCATGTTCATATCCATAGCACATTCCCGTATCTTCACTGTCAGCTTCTGAACCCTCTTTTGCTTGGCAGAAACTCTGACATTCTGATGAATCACTACACTTCATTCCTGCATCACTAGTTGGCATATTGCATGACTCTCCAGCATCCATAGCATTGCTCCATATTCCCCAAAGCCCACCTGTCATTTCACATTCTCTATTTTCTGGAATAGATTCGACATAGTGTCTTCCATCAGCAGTCCTGCATTGTCTAGGGTATGATTCCATCACAGGGTTTCCCTCATCAACGCATTCTTGGAAATTAGTAGCAGTGGAAAGGGGTTGCGAATCCATTGAGTTGATAAAATTAAAGACCAAAAGAACTATCATAATTATTATTGCAACTACGATTACGCCTATGAACATGGTTTTCATGAATAATCTTCAAACTTTTCTATGAACTTAAGCGTATTGTCTATTCTCAAAAGAGTTTAGAATCTTATCCCCACCACCAAAACCTTCCAGTTGTTTTGATCAGTGATTTTATACTTTCAATATTTTTAGGATTCAATTCAATTTCTTTATGTTCTGCTAAAACGTGTTCTTTAACCATTGACATTAATTCTTCTTCATTATTTGTCGTTGATGATGCTGACCAACTGCAATCTTTGCCTGCATCTTTGCAACTAATTGATTTAGTCATAATCTTCTAACTTTTTATTTGAACTTAAGCGTATTGTCTATTCTCAAAAGAGTTTAGAATCTAAGGTTTACCTTTACCTATTGGTCTTGCATTAGGATTGCCCATAGTCCAAGGAAGTTGAGTTGACAAGTCTTGGATTTGTGCTTCTAGGTCTGCAATTGTTTGTTGGACTGCTGCCAAATCATCATAGGTAATTGAAAATAGAAGGGGCGTTTTTCTTTTTTTATGGGTTTATTAAATGAAATTAGGACATATTTACTTCCATACAAAAAAGCAATTTTCCTTACTGGATGTGTTATAGCTCTAGCTATTGGATTTAACATTCAGGGAATTATCAATTATTTCTTCTAGTTTTCTTTTTTTTTAAATGTATCAACTTGGAAAAATTGAGGATCAAATATGTAGAACCTGAGAAAATTAGATATGAAGAATTAGGCAAAATTACTCAAGATATTATTGAAAAACTTGGAGATAATCCTGAGTTATTGGCCAGAGAATTTGGGAAAGAACTAACATCTAATACAAAGAAACCTTAGAAATATTGTATTTAGTATTAAGATTAGAGTAGAGTCTCATCTAAGATGTAGAGGTTACTTTAACGGCTCTATCTCTTTTACAAATTGCGCAATATTCTTCTTTTGAGTGACTGTTAATCGGAGTCAAACAATCAGAACAGTATTTCATGATTATAGGAATTGAACTGATTATATCAAGTTGCGAATTGTCAATACTTTCTTCAATTATAGGTGGTATTACCAGTGAGAATAACCCTAAAACTTAGTCTCATAGGTTTAGATTTTTCATAATTCACTCAAGAACAAACATTGAATGTAATTCACTAAGCAGGATTCAGTATGCTTTGTATTATTTCAATAATTTTTTTGGAATCTTTTGAAGAGTCCTCTTTGATTTCTTGTTTTGACTTCAATGGTTTAGGTCTCATTGAATAATTATAAAGTTAGAAACTAATACTATATTTGGCAAGATAGATCCTTCTAAATGTTAAAAAAATAATTAAAAAAATTATTGTGCTTCCATTCTTGCAAGCCAATCGTTATCATTGTCGTCTTTTGAAGTTTCTGCGGTCACCTGTTGGGGTGGTTCTGGAAATGCAAACGTTACCTCAGATTCAGTTGGAGGTTCTGGTATAGGGGTACTAGGTGCCTCAATTGATTCTGAATGTATTGTTGTTGATTCGACTGGTACTTCTGGAAGTATTGTCTGAACTATTTGTTGTGGTTCAGATGTCTCCAGATATGAAACGGCTGATTCCTGGATGTCTGGTGTTGGAGGGGCTGTTATCTGTTGCACTTCCAATTCAAGATCTGCAATTCTACTCTTTACATTTGCGATTTCTGCTGTTTCGTGAGTTACATGCTCAATTACCTCAGTTGTGCATGATTTCACGGTCTCAAATGTTGCATCAGAGATTTCATTGCTCTTGTATTGTACTTTTGCGTCAAACGATAACATTTTAGCTGACTTCATTTGTTCATTTAACTCAGTCAATCTTGCCTCAAGTATTGCTTTGATTTCACGTTCTGTTTCATCTAATGATACAAGTTTTGACTTGTATTTTTCATGAATGATTTCTGCATCTGCTTTCATGTCATCATTTTCTGAAACAATGTCAATCAATGCTTTCAATCGACGTAGAGTTAATTGTTTTTCACGAATGA
>DATDAD010000012.1:0-4098 GCA_036525555.1 Candidatus Nitrosopumilus sp. | reverse complement strand
TGCATTTGATTCAACACCTGCCATTTTTTTTGGTTCAAGATTTGCAATAACAATAACAGTTTTGCCAACAATATCTTCGGGTTTATAATATTGAGCACCACCAATAATTACATCTCGCTGATCATCATTTCCCAAATCTATTCTACCTTTGATAATTCTAGATTTTCCTTCAATGGGTTCTGTTCCAATGATCTTTGCAACTCTAATGTCTAATTTTGTAAAATCATCATATGAAATATTAGACATATCAAATCATAATTTATCTTGTTAAAATGAATTTCGGAATCACAATAATTCCTTTTTATCAATTCCACTAGTTTCTATCTCATAACGAAGAGCAGCTGGTAATTCCATGTATTTTTTGTTGACCAGTAAAACTATTTGATCATCAGGAACATTAACTTTTTTTAATAATTTTCCACGTTGATGTGCATAAGCATTTTTCCAAAAACCAGCACCGTCTAAGGTTTCAATTTTTGGCATGTATTTTGTTGGTTTCATTTTATTTCAAATTTTAAGTGACTGTGACGGAAGAATGGCAAACGCCATTGGAACTGGAGTTAATGTTCCGGATTTTAGGCATGTTACCCATCACAGTCTATTTCAAATGTTGTTGGAATCTAATATATTTAATGCGGCACAAATGTTTGTAGAACATGGCTACAATAGACGTTGAAATTGAAATTAATGCAAGTTTAGACAAGGTCTGGGGCGTCCTCTCAGATATAGATAATGAGCCAAAGTTTTGGAAGGGAACCAAAGAAGTGAGAAACATTTCCAAGGAAGAAAACACCGTAAAAAGAGAAGTAACCATAGCATTCAGAGATCAAAAGTGCTTGCAAGAAGTAAAAATTTATCCTAAAGAGAAAATAGAGACAAGATTCACAAAGGGGATCATTGAGGGTGAAAAAATAGTATCACTCTTAGCCAAAGATGATAAGACCATACTCTCAACACATTGGAACATTAAACTAACTGGAATGATGGGCATGTTTACAGGAATGATCAAAAAACACATCAAAAATGGAACAAATCAGGCCATGCAAGCCATCAAAGAAGAAATCGAGAGATAGATTTCATGGATTTAATCACAGACATTTTCAATTACTTTCTAGTTGCAATTTTGATTGGGATTTCCGGTGCATGGATATTCCTAATTAAATCAATGACAGATTCTTTTAGATTGACACCATACTTGGACAAATTTAAAAACACATCAAAAACAAACCCCAAAGTCTCCATAATATTGCCAGCTAGAAATGAAGAAGAGTTTATCGGAAAATGCTTGGATTCTCTTATTAAACAAGATTATGAAAATTATGAAATAATTGTAATTGATGATTCATCAGAAGATTCAACAGGAAAAATAATTTCAGAATATGCAAAAAAGAATCCCAAAATAATTCCAGTTTCCGCAAAGCCAAAACCAGAAGAATGGATGGGAAAAAATTGGGCATGCATGGAAGGATATAAGAAAGCAACAGGGGAATTATTGTTATTCACAGATGCAGATACAAGACATGCTCAGAACGTCATAACACTAGCTGTATCACACTTGAACTCTTTTAATTTAGATGCATTGTCAGCTATTCCAAAACTGAGTACCTTTGATTTTTGGACAAATATTACACTTCCAATGATTTCAACATTTTTGCATACCAGATTTTCAGCACTAAATGTTAACAATCCAAAAAAGAAAACAGGGTATTTTTTTGGCAGTTTTTTTATTCTAAAAAAAAGTACATATGAAGAAATTGGAATGCATGAAGGGGTAAAACAAGAGATTATTGAAGATGGAGCACTTGGGAAAAAAGTAAAGGAATTAGGATACAAGATGAAAATGGTACGTGCAGAACATCTGATTGAGGCTGTTTGGGCACGAGATAGGGGAACTTTATGGAATGCACTAAAACGACTAATGGTTCCACTGTATCTTCAAAGCGGTAAAGTGGCAATCGGAATATTTTTTGCAATAGTATTTTTACTATTTGTCCCATTTCCAATATTCGCATCATCTGTAGCATTATCAGCTGAAACGACATCTGCAAAAATGCTTTGTATAACATCAGCTATTGCTTCGATTTTGATTTACATTGGAGCAATAATAGAAGTGAAAATAGGGTTGGAATTAAAATTAAGATATGCGTTGTTTGCACCATTGGGAAGTCTAGTAGTGGTTTTAGGATTTTTGAGCGGGTTGTTGCAAGCCAAAAGAACATCAGCAGTTACGTGGAGAGGAAGAAGTTATTCAATGAAGGATCATTCTCAGAGTTCAATTAGTGTATAGCAAGCCTTTTAGATAGAAAATTTGAAATAAAAAATCTCATGGACAAATCAGGAATGTTTGTAGGTGGGGCCATAGGAGCCGCAATTGTAATTGCAATTGTTGCAGTATTGTTTGTCTATCCACCAGAATCATTGAAACCTGAAATCAGTCCAACTAATGAACCACCAAATAACGTAATTGCAGAAGCAACTCCATCATCTTCAAACAAATTGTCATTGATTGAAATTTTTGAAAAATCAGAACCAGGTGTAGTTAGAGTGAATGTTCAAAGAGGAGAATCCGAAGATGTTAGAGGCGGAGTAGGGTCAGGTTTTGTGTTTGATAAAAAAGGACACATCATTACAAATGCCCATGTAGTAAAAAATGCAAACAAAGTAGTTCTTACATTTCTTGATGGCAGATCATATAATGCTGAAATTATCGGAGTAGATGAATACACAGATCTAGCAGTGATCAAAGTCAATGCAGATTTAGCATTATTGCGTCCACTATTAATTGGAGATTCATCAAATCTTAAAGTCGGTGAAAGCATTACAGCAATTGGAAATCCATTTGGGTTGTCAGGTTCCATGACTTCAGGCATTGTAAGCCAGCTAGGGAGACTACTACCATCAGGATCAGGATATTCCATTCCAGATGTAATCCAAACAGATGCTGCAATTAATCCAGGAAATTCTGGAGGACCACTACTTAACATGCGTGGAGAAATTGTTGGGATTAATACTGCAATACAATCTGCTACAGGGGAATTCACAGGGGTTGGATTTGCCATTCCATCACAAACAGTTGCTAAGATAGTTCCAACCCTAATAGAAAAAGGAGAGTACAAGCATCCATGGATTGGAATTTCAGGTAGAGATATTGATCCAGATATGGCAGAGGTTTTGAATCTAAAAGATGCAATCGGATTTTTAGTGATTACGGTGGTTGAAGACAGCCCAGCATCAAAAGCGGGACTAATCGGTTCAGAGAAAACTATCGATGTTGATGGAGTAAACTATCCAATGGGAGGAGATATAATTTTGGCAGTAGATGGGATAGAAGTTAGAAAAATCGATGATATTTTGATTCATCTTCAAAGGGCAAAATCAGTAGGGGATGAAATGGTTTTAGAAATTTTAAGAGATGGAAGAACAACTAACATCACAATTGTGCTTCAAGAAAGACCAAATGGGAATTAGTTCGATACAAGAATAAATACTTCCTAGAAAGAAATTCTTCTGTTGAACAATCTTGTCTTTGATTCTGAGAGTTTAAACAATATTTTAGAAAATAAACAAATTTCTCGTCAAGAGGCGATTGAAATTTATCAAAAATCAGTAAAAAATCCAAACGATTTATTTTCTGTATCTCAAATTTTAAGAAAAAAATACAAACAAAATACAGTGACATTTTCTAAAAAGGCATTTTTCAACATTGTTAATCTCTGCAAGGATACATGTTCGTATTGTACTTACAAATCAGAACCAGGAGAAGCAAAACTTTCTTTGATGTCAAAACAACAAATTTCAGAGTTACTACTACTAGCGAAAAAATACAGATGTGTTGAAGCCTTATTTGTCACCGGGGAGCAGCCCGAGCAAAGATATCAAGAGGCAAGAGACTGGTTAAGAGAAAATGGGTTTAAAACTACGGCTGAATATCTAATTCATGCTTCAGAACTTGCACTGGAGCAAGGACTATTCCCACATACAAACGCTGGAAATCTAAACTATGAAGAGATGAAAGAGTTGAAGAAAACAAACGTCTCAATGGGAGTGATGCTTGAAAATGTAAGTGAGCGATTAACAGAAAGAGGAATGCCACACCAT
>DATDAD010000011.1:0-44979 GCA_036525555.1 Candidatus Nitrosopumilus sp. | reverse complement strand
CTCAGCAGGTTTTGCTGGAGCTGGTTTAGTTTCTGCTGGTTTAACCTCAGCTGGTTTAGTTTCTGCTGGTTTTACTTCAGCTGGTTTTGATTCTAGCTGAGTAGAAAGTTGGTTTAGCTTTGCTTCTAATTCGGCAATCTTGCTTTCAAGATCTGCTTTTGTTTGCTTTTTAGCAGCGGCCATAATTTTGATGGACAATCCGGGGTTTATGTACATTTGGGTTGATTACGCCAACTAATTTTGATCAAGTTTTATATGCTAATTTGCACATGTGAAGGCATGGATGACTTTGAAAAAGAATTTCCAGACTTTGATTGGAAGAACACTCCAGCCTACAAACATCCAGGAGGTAAGGATTGTCCATGCCCTAAACATGAATACATCCGAGAGCAGATCAATTTTACAAAGCAAGTTAATGAAAAAGGCAAGGAGCCATCAAAAGTCACCCTAAAGTTTTGTCCAGATCACTATAGAGTATACATGGATGAAGTGATCCCTGCAATGCCACTAAAATATAAAATTCTAACAAAAATTGCGCTAAAACTTGGAGCAATTCAAGTTGAGCAGTTAAAGTACATGGAGTCAGAATTATGTTTTTACTGTAAATTTGGTTCTGGCGGACATGACAGAAAAACCGAACTTCCACCAATGTAAAATCGAGTTAAGCTTATACTTGATCTGACTAGAGAATCAATGTGAGAATAGAAGATATCAGAGATTTCATTGTAGAATTAGAGAAACACGGGGAGCTAAAAAGAGTCAAAACTGAAGTTGATTCAGATTTAGAAATTGCAGAAATCATGAGACGTGAAATGTACTCAGATGGACCAGCAATACTTTTTGAAAATGTCAAAGGATACGACATGCCAGTTTTAGGAAATGCATTTGGTTCAATCAAAAGATTAGAGATAGGATTGGAGATGACAGACTTTACAGAGATTGGTCAGCGCATTGTAGATATGACGAAGATGGATGTTCCATCAGGATTACTAAACAAAATCAAAAAACTTCCAGAGCTCACAAAGATGACTGCATCATTTCCCAAATCAGAAACAAGTGGACCAGTAACTGAGATTACATCAACTGATGCATCATTTGATGACATACCAATTCTAAAATCATGGCCCGAGGATGCGGGGAGATTCATAACTTTAGGATTAGTTGCTACAAAACATCCTGAAACAGGAGTTAGAAATCTAGGAGTTTATAGAATGCAAATTGTTGATAAAACTCATGCATTAATGCATTGGCAAAAGCACAAAAGAGGTGCTCATCACAGCGATATCTCAAAAGACCGTGGAGAAAAAATCCCAACTGCAATAATTATTGGCGGAGACCCTGCAACAATATTTTCATCTATTGCACCGGTTCCCGAAGGATTAGACAAATACCTATTTGCAGGAATTACAAGAAAAGAAGGAATCAAAACGGTAAAGTGTAAAACAATTGATTTAGATGTTCCAGCAAATGCTGAAATTGTTTTAGAAGGATATGTAGATCCTGCAGACATTAGAGATGAAGGACCATTCGGAGATCACACAGGATACTATACACCAGTTGAACCATATCCAACATTCACATTAACAGGAATCATGAGAAGGAAGGATCCGATCTATGTTACAACAGTTGTTGGAAAACCAATTCTTGAAGATGCATACATTGGAAAAGTTATTGAACGTTCATTTTTGCCATTAATTCAAATGTTCCATCCAGAGGTCATCGACTTTAGCATGCCAGCTGCAGGATGGTTCCAAGGATTTGCAATAATATCAATCAAAAAAAGATACCCAGGTCAAGCAAAAAAAGTAATGATGGGGTTATGGGGAATGGGACAATTATCTCTAACCAAGATGTTTGTCGTAGTAGATGATGACATCAACGTTCATGACATAAATGATGTGATATGGGCAATCACTACAAGAGCAGATGCAGCAAGAGACACGATAATAATCAACAATACACCAACAGACACTTTAGATCCAGCATCACCACTTGTCAACTTAGGTTCTAAAATGGGAATTGATGCAACGCAAAAGACACGAGAAGAAGGATATCAAAGAGAGATCCAACAACAAGTCAAAGTCGATGAAGGCACAAAAAATCTTGTAGATTCTAAATGGTCTAGTTATGGCCTATAATTCAGAAACAGGATTGTAAAAATTATCTCGCTCTTCCACTTGATAGCCAATTTGATGAATAGCATCTATGATAATTTTATCCGTAAGTTCAGTGGAACGGGCTCCTGTACATGAAACGACTTCTTCTCCAATCAGGGTTCCACCAAAATCATCAGCCCCATATTGTAAAGCAAGTTGAGCCATACCAACCCCATTAGTTAGCCATGAAGATTGGATATGTGGAATTAATCCATCAAAGACAAGTCTCGAGATAGCAATCATTTTCAAAAGTTGGATACCGCCAGTACCATATTCAACAATTCCTTCTTCATGCATCAAAGTATTGTTTGGTTCAAAATTCCATGGAATAAATGCCATGAATCCTTTGGTTTTTTCTTGAAGTTTTACAAGTTTAGTAAAGTGTTCAACGATATCGTTATTGTTTTCAACATGACCATACATCATTGTTGCAGAAGACGGGATTCCAAGAGAATGAGCCTCATCCATTATTCTAATCCAAGCATCGCTTGAGATTTTCTTTGGACTGATAATGTCTTTGACGGAATCAGTCAAGATTTCAGCTCCTGCTCCAGGCATTGATTGCAAACCTGAATCTTTTAGTCTGGATAAGATTTCTTTTGTGGATGATTTTTCAACTCTTGCAATCATATCAATTTCAGATGTAGATAATCCATGAACCCCAACAGTTGGGAATTTTTCTCTTATCATCCTAAATGCATCTTCATAATATTCAATCTTCAAATTCGGATTGTGTCCTCCTTGAATCAAAACTTGGCGGATCTTAAACATATCATAAGCAGCTTTTAGCCTAGCTTCAATTTCATCCAGAGTTAAGGTGTAAGAATCTTCAGCCCCAGGAGATCTATAAAATGCACAAAACTTGCAATCAGTGATACATACATTAGTGTAATTCAAAATTATGTTATTTACAAAAGAAGCTTTTTTGCCAAATTGTTTTCTTGTCAAATGTCCAGAAACAAGACCCATCAGATGAACATCATCAGACTCTAATAATCTCAAACAGTCTTCAGGGCCAGGTCTTTTTCCATTAAGAGAATTTTCTAAAATATCTTTAATATCGCTTTTTTGTATCTGTTCAGTAGTCTGACTCAAGTGATCTTCAATCCTTAGAATTTCTATTTAATCCTTGACAGAAATGACGACCAAAATAAATTATACAAAATAAGTGATTTGTGCTCAATTTTTGAGAGAGACAAGTTAGAAGATTCACGTTATTTTTAAGTAGGGCACAAAAAGCAGATCAAATCATGGTATCAGGAAATCAAATCAGACTTAATCGAATTCTAAGAAAAGGAAGAATGCTATGTATTCCAATGGATCATGGGATTTCTAACGGACCTATCGAGGGACTAGAAAACCCAGCAGAAATGATTTACAAATGTGAAGGACACGGACTCACCAGTGTAATAATTAACAAAGGAATTATCAAATCATTACCAAAGCCAACCAAAGTTGGAATTTTAGTTCATTTTTCAAGCAGTACATCATTATCATTATCACCTAATCGCAAGATGCTTACTGGAACAGTGAAAGAAGCAGTTGCAATGGGCGCTGATGGAGTTTCATTGCACATCAACATCGGAGGGAAGGAAGAGCCAGAGATGTTAGAACAACTTGGAATGACTGCAGATCAATGCCACAGATGGGGAATGCCACTTTTAGCAATGATGTATCCCAGAGGAGAAAATATCAAAAATCCACATGACCCAGAAATTGTAGGACATGTTGCAAGAATTGGAGCAGAGTGTGGTGCAGATATCGTTAAAACGTTATACACGGGAGATGTGGATTCATTTTCAAAAATTGTTAAGACCACACCAGTTCCAATTGTGATTGCTGGCGGACCTAAAGCAAAAACAGATTTAGATATTCTTCAAATGACTGAAGACGCAATGACTGCAGGAGCCAAAGGAGTCACATACGGTAGAAACATCTTTGCACATAAAACACCTGAAAAAATGGTAGAAGCATTAGCTGAAATAATTTTCAGAAAAGGAACTGCTAAGGAAGCAATGAAAAAAATTGAGTAAAACAAGAGAATTAATAATTTCACCCAAAGTGTCTCAGACACAATTAGCTAAATTTTTGCCTCAGTTAGAAGAGGAGGGGATCAAAATGGTGTATATGGATCCTAAAAAAATAGGCAAGAAAAAAACAAAACTTCAAACAGTGTTTCCCTCAAATGCTGCAAATTATGTAGTGTTAGATAAAGAGGGAACAAAACCAAAGGGCAAAAAGATAGGTAGAAAATTCCAGATTCTATCAAATTCAGACATTGAAAATGTTCTTGATATTGCCAAAAAAGGATTAGATTTTGTCATAGTAGAAGTAAAAGATTGGAAAATCATACCATTAGAAAACATCATTGCAAAACTACACAAGATTCATACCAAAATCTTTGCAATTGCAAAGACTCCTGAAGAAGTAAGGAAAATGTTTTCAATTTTAGAGGTAGGAGTAGATGGAGTAATTTTCAGTACTTCTTCAATAAATGAAGTAAGAGAGGTCATGATATACTTGGGAACAAAGAGTTTCGACATGAAGCCTGCCAAAATCACAGAAATCAAGGAAGTGGGAGACGGAGAACGAGTATGTGTAGATACAGCATCAATGCTTCACAAAGGCGAAGGGATGTTGATTGGAAGTAGATCTAACTTTCTATTTCTAGTACATAATGAATCAGTTGGCTCATCTTTTACATCACCAAGACCATTTAGAGTAAATGCAGGTGCAGTTCATTGCTATACACTATCCCCAGATGGAACAACAAACTATCTTTCAGAAGTAGAAACAGGTTCCGAAGTATTAATCCTTAATTCAAAAGGTAAAGCAAGAAGGGCAACAGTTGGAAGATCAAAAATTGAGAGAAGACCAATGTTGATGATTAAAGCCACAGTAGGAGGAGAGATCGGAGGAATCATTGCGCAGGATGCAGAAACAATTAGATTTGTAAAACCAAACGGGCAGCTAGTTTCAGTAACCCACCTTAAGAAAGGAGATACCGTTATGGTTCATTCAAAACCAGCAACAGGCAGACATTTTGGAATGGAAGTTTCAGATGAGTATATTTTAGAAAAATGAAATACAAAACTTGTGTATCAGTTGGAGAGAACACACCAGATAAAACTAAAAAAACTTTAAAAACAGCATTATCAAAATCAGATTTTGTTGAAGTAAGATTTGATTTTTTAAAGAAAGAACAAATTCCAAAAACATTAGAAATAATTAAAAAAGATCTAAACAGAACAGTTTGTACATTAAGACCAAAATCAGAGGGGGGCAAATTTTTAGGAAGTGAGAAAGAAAGAGTTGCAATTCTAAAACTTATCGCAGAATACAATCCGTTCCTCTTAGATGTAGAATTTAACACATTGAAAAAAAATTCGGGTTTGACAAAATATCTAAAATCAACAAAGACAACATTACTTGTATCATGGCATGATTTTAGAAAAACACCAAAATCACCAGAATTAAAAAAGAAGATTAATCAGATGAGTAAATTCTCATCAAATGTCAAGATTGTATGTACTGCAAAATCAACAGATGACTCTACCAGAATGTTAGAATTGTATAGTAGAAAGGGAAAAATCAATCTTATTTCATTTGCCATGGGTGATTATGGTAGAATTTCAAGGATTTTGTGCCTATATTTAGGCAGTCCATATACTTACGTGTCGCTGGGAAAAGCAGTTGCCCCTGGACAATTCAGTGTGGATGAAGTTAAAAAAATTGTGAATTTAAAAAAATCATAGAATCTCAGTTGAGAGTTTAAATCAATCATATTACTTCAGAAAATAAGATGAGCAAATCATTTGCAGTAATTGGAGATCCTATTGATCATTCATTGTCTCCAAATATCCACAGTGCTGCATTTAGAGAAATGAATTTAGATTCATCATACATCGCATATAGAATTCCAAAGGGAGAATTAGCTGAAGGTATTGAAGGACTAAAGAAGATCAAAATTGATGGATTCAACGTTACAATTCCACATAAAATAGAGATGATGAAATATTTAGATAAAATAGATGAGTCATGTAGCCTGATTGGAGCAGTAAACACGGTTTCAAACAAAGAGGGAGTTCTAAAAGGATACAATACAGATATGGACGGATTTTTAGAACCGTTTAAGAAAAAAGAATTAAAAATTGCAGATACCAAAGTTCTGCTTCTTGGTGCAGGGGGGGCTGCAAGAGCAATAGTTGCAGGATTTGCAAAAGAAAAAGCAAAAAGCATAACCATTGCAAATAGAACATTAGAAAAAGCAAAAGATCTTTCAAAATTTGCAAAAAGCATAGGGCTAGATGCAAATGGTGTAAAAATTGAAGACATAAAGGAATCAGTAAAAAATTACGACATCATAGTCAATGCAACATCAGTAGGTCTTAGAAATGAACCCAGCCCAATTTCTTTAGAAGGAATAAATGAAAAAACAATTGTTTATGATATCGTGTATATGCCAATCAATACAGATTTTATAAAAAATGCAAAAGAAAAAAAAGCAACCATAATTTACGGTTATGAAATGCTTCTAGGGCAAGCAGTAAGATCTTTTGAGATTTGGCACGGTATAGAAGCACCTTATAATGCCATGAAAAAAGCACTGTTAGGAGGATTTTGATGGCAAAAGCACACGCTACCGTTCATGGCGCAGTCTCACTAGTAAATGCAATTGCAAACCAAAAAGGGGCAACACTAGGAATAGAATTGGAAGTTAATGCAACTGTAGAGACAAGCCCAGGTAAGGGAATAATAATTGAATCTGAAAATAAGAGCCTTAGTTCAAGATTAATCAACAAAACCGTTGAAAAAATAGTTTCAAAAAAAGATTTAGAAGAAAATAAGATATCAATTGAACTGGATTCAGAAATACCTACAGGTTATGGATTAAAAAGTTCTAGTGCAATTTCTTCAGCGGTTGCAATGGCATGTGCAAAAATATTCAAACCAAAGCTAACTGATCAACAAATTTTACTTGCAGGGGTTGATGCATCAATTGAATCCAAAGTCAGTATCACTGGAGCATATGATGATGCTTGCTCATGTTATTATGGTGGATTTAATGTTACAGATAATGCAAAGAAACAGAGAATTCGGTTTGAAAAAGCTCCACCCAATTTAATAGCAGTTATTTACATTCCAAAAGATAGAAAAAGAGGAAATCTGAAAAAATTAAAAACTCTTTCATCAACATTTGATAAAGCATGGGAATTATCCAGAAAAGCAGATTATTGGGATGCAATGATAATTAATGGGTTGGCCACAGCATCTATTTTAAATTCAGAACCAAAAATAATTGTAGATTTAATTGAAAAAGGAGCATTAGGAGCATCAATTTCAGGAAATGGCCCGTCAATAGCAGCAGTTACAAAAAAAGAAAATGAAGCAAACATGAAAAAAGTATTTTCAGCATTGGAGGGACATGTAATTGTTTCAAAAATTAATAACAAAAAGGCAGAAGTTCATGAAGTGTAAAGTCGAAAAATCAAAAATTTCTGGAGATATAGAATGTCCACCTAACAAGAGTTATTCACATAGAGCAATTTTTCTTGCATCACTTGCTGGAAAAAATAGTTCTGTAGAAAATGTTTTATTTTCAGCAGACACAAATGCAACAATTGAAGCATGTAGAAAATTTGGAGCAGATATTGAAATTAGAAACTCGTCAATTATTGTTAAAAATCCCATCAAAATAGGCACAAAAGTGCCTGAAATCAATACGGAAAACTCAGGAACTACCATGAGAATAGCCTCAGCAATTGCCAGTTTATTTTCTCAGGAGATTACACTTACAGGCGATTCAAGTTTACAAAAAAGACCAATGGGGCCACTCTTAGATGCACTAGCAAGTATGGGAGCGGAATGTATCTCAACAGATGGAAAACCACCAATCAAAATCAAAGGGAAAATAGTTGGAGGAGAAGTAAAAATTCTAGGAAATCAATCTAGCCAATTTATTTCAGCATTATTGATTTGTGCACCATTAACTGAAAATGGAATAAATTTAACGATAGAGGGAAATTTAGTATCAAAACCATATCTTGATGCAACAATATCTACAATGAGAAAATTTGGCGTTAATGTTCAAACGTTAATTCCATACAAAAGATACAACATTTCACCACAAATCTACAAAGAATGTGTATTTACTGTCCCGATAGATTTTTCAAGCCTTGCACTTTTACTTTCTGCAAATGTCTTATGTGGAGAAAAGATTACAGTAAAAGGCAATATTGGGAATTTACCACAAGGCGACGAAATCTTTATTGATATTTTAGAACAATTAGGAGTTGAAGTTACAGTAGATGATGAACAAATTAAAATTAAAACACCTGAAAAACTAAGAGGCGGGAAATTTGATTTGAGTAATTCCCCAGACCTTCTTCCACCACTTGCAATTTTAGCATTAAAATCATCAGACCCCATTGAAATTTTTAATGTAAAACATGCAAGACTCAAAGAAACTGACAGAATAGCAATTGTGTCAAGAGAGCTTGTAAAACTAGGAATTAAAATTCAGGAAAAAGATGATGGATTGATTTTAGAATCATCTGAAAAAATTAAAGGAGCCGATTTAAATTCTGAAGAAGACCACAGATTATTCATGGCTTTTTGTATTGCAGGAATGTATGTAGGAAATTGTACTGTAACAGATCCAGAATCAGTCAAAATATCATACCCAAATTTTGTGGAAGAGATGAAGCGTATGGGTGGAAATATCCATATCCAATAAGATAATTTTTCAAAAAAACAGAGAGGTAAAGGGCGCGACCCTGTATAGGGTGAAAAGCATTCTCCTCACCCACAACGCTTTTGCGTAGATAACATGTCTTTTTCGCAGAGCCGCGCTAACTATTTGTTATAATTTACATGTTTTTGCATATATTATGTATGTAATTCTAATATTTAAAAATATATTATAATTTTTTTATAATTTATCTAATTTTTATGTAATTTTTAAGTATCTATAATACACTAGTAAAAAACCAGAATCAAATCTACAAGATTTCGATAAATTTCAGAATGAGGAATTATAAACATCGATTAGCTTTGATAATATGTTGCCGGGAAGTTCTATTGGTCAGCGTCTTGTTTTAACAAGTTTTGGGGAAAGTCATGGAAAATCCATTGGGGCCGTTTTAGATGGATGTCCAGCAGGATTAGAGATTGATGAAAACGATATTCAAAAAATGCTTGATCTTAGAAAACCAGGTCAAAATCTAATCTCGACTCAAAGAAAGGAAGGAGACGTTGTTGAAATAATCTCAGGAGTCTTTAGAGGATATACAACTGGCGCACCAATTACAATGGTAATTTGGAATAGTGATCAAAAATCAAAAGATTATGAAAATTTGAAAACAAAACTTAGACCAGGCCATTCAGATTATCCAGCCATGACAAAATATAATCATTTCAATGATCATAGAGGAGGAGGAAGATTTTCTGGAAGATTAACTGCAACCCATGTAATGGGAGGGGCTATTGCAAGAAAATTACTTAAAGCAACATTAGGAATTGAAACGAATTCATTCACATCGCAAATTGGAAAAATAAAGATGGAAAGAGAATTTAGTGAGAGTATGATTAGTTCTATTTATAAAAATGAAGTTCGTTGCCCTGAAAATAAAACAGCAAAAATAATGAGAGAGAGTATTCTAGACGCTAGAAAGAAAGGAGATTCGCTAGGAGGAATTATCGAATCGGTTACAACAAAAGTTCCGGTAGGATTAGGTGAACCAATTTTTAGCTCATTAGAATCAGATTTGAGTAAAGCTATATTTTCAATTCCATCTGTGAAAGGAATTGAGTTTGGTTCTGGATTTGCAGGTTCAGAACTTTATGGTTCAGAAAATAACGACCTATATTCAGTAAAACGAGGAAAAATAGTTACAGAAACAAATAGATCTGGAGGAATTCTAGGAGGCATCTCAAATGGAATGCCAATCACCATGAGAATTGCTTTCAAGCCAGCATCATCTATTGCTCAAAAACAAAAAACAGTTGATATAAAAACAAAAAAAGAGACAATTCTTCAAGTTAAAGGAAGACACGACCCATGTGTTGTACCAAGAGCTCCTCCTGTAGTAGATTCTCTTGTAGCATTAACCATAGCAGATCATGCCTTAATTTCAGGAGCAATCAGCCCAACATTATAAGAAAATGCCAGACATCGATGAACTTCGGAATAAAATGGAGGACGTTACTCTAAAAATGATAGAGTTGTTAAAAACAAGAACAGATATTGCAAAAGAAATTGGTGAAGTTAAAAAAAATATTGGTAAAGGAATAACAGACGAAACAAGAGAAGACAGCCTTCGTAGAAAAGTAATTTCACTATGTCACAGCATTGAACTCGATGAATCAATAGCTACAAAATTTTTAAATTTTCTTTTGAATGAATCAGTAAAAATTCAATCAACTAACAAACAAACACATCTATCAATTTTCCTAAAAGCAAAATCACTTGAAGCGCAAGGGAAAAAAATTATTCATATGGAGGTCGGAGAACCTGACTTTTTACCCCCAAAAATAGTAAAAGATGCATTAGAAGAAGTATTTGATAAAGGATTTCTAAAGTATGGTCAAGCAAAAGGAATGCCAGTGTTTAGAGAAGCACTTGCAAAATACGTATCCAAAAAATTTAATGTGGATGTCAAAGAAGAAAATATTATCGTTACCCCAGGAGCCAGATTTTCAATTTTCACAGCAATAACAACACTACTTAATCCAGGGGACGAAATGATTGTTATTGAGCCTGCATGGCCTGCTTACAAAGATTGTGCATTAAATTCAGGAATCAAAGTCAGAACTATCAATACAACTTTGGAAGATAAGTGGGAACCATCATTAGAACAAATCAAAAATAGAATTAATCAAAATACAAAAATGATTGTACTTAACTATCCAAACAACCCAACAGGAAAAATACTAAATGAAAAATTGCAAGATGACATAATTGAACTTGCAAAGAAAAATAATCTCTATGTATTAAGTGACGAAGTTTATTCACAATACGCAAAAACTAGTTGGAAGAGCATCCTAAATTATAATTATGAAAAGAGCATTGTGACTCAATCATTTTCTAAATCTCATGCAATGACTGGGTTTAGAATAGGATTTGCCATTGCAGACTCAAAAATCATTGAAAAAATGGCAAAATTAGAAGCACTATGTTTGACAAACGTATCCGAGCCAATACAGTACATAGCCATGAAAGCACTTGAAGCAGACACATCCAACAATACTAATACGGTGCAAAACAGACTAGATGTGTTGGCACAGAAAGCAAGTCAAATAGGATTAGAGTTTATCATCCCAGATGGAGCAATGTACCTTTTTGCAAGAATCAACCAAGAAGGATTTGACGGAGTTCAATTTGCCAACAGTACATTGGAGAAAGGTTTGGCAGTAGCGCCAGGCGAAGGATTTGGGGATTACAAGAATTTCATCAGACTTTCAGCATGTCAAAATGAAGACATACTAATTGAAGGAATGAATATACTAAGTGATATAATGAGTGAGAGTAAATGAAGCAGATTACAGTAGTCGGTGCAGGAGGCCAAATGGGGCAATGGTTTGTAAAATATTTTGCAAATGCAGGATTTGAAGTAACAGGGTATGATTCAGAAAACAAAATCTCAGGAAAAGATATCAAAGTATCAGAATCGCTAGTTGGAGGAATCTTAAAAGCAGATTATGTAGTACTGTGTACTCCTACAAGAAGAACACCGGAAATTATTAGATTGATTGCAAAAGAGATGAAACGTGGAACATACCTTATCGAAATTTCATCAGAAAAATCTAAAGTGGTTTCATCACTATCAAAAATGCCAGCAAAAATCAATCCAATTTGTATACATCCAATGTTTGGTCCAGGAACTAAAACGATAAAAGGTCAAAATATTATTTCAGTTCCGATTAGGGATGCAAAAAAAGAATTGACAGTAGCAAAAACATTATTCGAAGGGGCAAACTTTGTCACGATTGATGCAGCCGAACATGATAAAAAGATTGCAGTAATTTTAGGATTAACACATTTGATGAATTTAGTCTTTGCAAATATTATTTCAAAGGATGAAAAAATGAATCTTACTGAAAAAATGTCAGGAACGACTTTTAGAGTACAAAAAACATTGGCAGAAAGCATCATGACAGAATCTCCAGAATTAATTGAAACGATTATTGCAAATCCAGAAATTCGCAGGGTTGCAGAGGAATTGTGGAAAGACATTGGCAGATTATTAACAGCTGTACAAGAATCAAAGACAGAAGAGGTGATAAATTACATCAAAGAATGTCAAGAAAGACTTGCTAAACATACAGATGTTAATGAATCATACAAAAGAATGTCAAAAATGGTAAAAGCAGTTGAAAAATAGCAGGCATGCGTTCAACAAAAATTGTCACATCATTCATTAGAAATGATGACAAGTTATTGATCCTAAAAAGAAGTGACAAAGTAAAATCCATGAAAGGGTTGTGGGCAGGAGTTAGTGGAATTATTGAAAACAATGAAGAGCCTCTCAAACGAGCAAAAATTGAAATTTTTGAAGAAGTAGGAATAACAGAGGATAAAATCACATTAATCAAAACTACAGAAAGGATGAAAATTAATTCTCCTCAATACAAAAATCACGAATGGGAGATATTTCCATTTTTGTTTGAATCAAAAAACCCAACAGTCAAGCTAAATTGGGAAAATTCAGATTTCAGGTGGATAAAGGTAGAGGACTTGGAAGATTATGAAACGGTTCCTAGTCTTCAAAAGGTTCTATTCAATTTGTTGTAAGTTTTCATTTTCTTTATCATATTTTTTCTGTTGTGGTAGCATCATATACACACAAGCGCCACCACACATTGTACATGGGACGTTATTACCTGGATGTTGTCCAGTCCTACTATGAATTTTAGCTGCCTCTTCAGGATCAATTGATAATGCAAGTTGTTTTTCCCAATCTAACGTTCGTCTAGCTTCAGTCATTTCCATATCCCATTTTATTACTTTGTCACGAATCTTTACAAGATCACCTGCATGAGCTGCAATTCTATATGCAATTAATCCAGCTTTTACTTCTTCAGCATTAGGTAATGCCAAGTGTTCAGAAGGAGTCAAATAACACAAAAGATCCACACCCTCACTTGCAGAAACTGCAGCACCGATTGCACTTGCAATGTGATCATGTCCAGAGGCCACATCAGTTACTAATGGACCAAGAACGTAATATGGAACATCACCAATCAATGATTTCGCCAATCTAACATTTGCGGCAACTTCATTTAACGGAACATGTCCAGGTCCTTCAACCATAACTTGAATATCATGTTCATGTGCACGCTTTGTTAATCTAGATATGTTAATCATTTCTTGAACTTGTAATTCATCATGAGAATCTAAAATGGAGCCTGGTCTGAGTGCATCACCAAGACTAAATGTAACATCATATTTTTTGGCAATTTCCATCATGTAGTCATAATGAGTTACGTATGGATTTTCTTTGTCATGTTTTAACATCCATGCAGCAGTAATAGTTCCACCTTTACTTACAACCCCACCATATCTTTGAACTTTGAGAATTCTTTTTGCAATATCTTTGGTTATTCCACAATGAACTGTAGTGTAATCAACGCCATCTTTTGCATTATTTTCAAATGCATTAAGATAATCGTCTTCTGTTAAATTTAAAGGATTTTTGTGAACTTCAACCCCGTAATTATATGCTTCATAAATTGGCACAGTTCCAAAAGTAATAGGTGCGACATCCAAAAGAGTCCGTCGTATTTTTTTGACGTCACCTCCATCACTTAGATCCATTATGGTATCTGCATGATATTTTATTGCAACTTTGGCTTTTTCAATTTCTTCTTCAATGTTTACATTTAATGTGGAAGTTCCAATATTCACATTTACTTTAGTTTTCAAACCCTTGCCAATTCCAACATTGTGGATTTTTTGAGGTCTAACATTGTTGCTTGGAATAATTATAGATCCTTTTGCAATTTTTGGGATTAGCCAATCAAGTGAAACATCTTCATCTTTTGCTACCTGTTTCATTTCATCAGTAGCTACACCGCGTCGGGCAGAAGTCATTTGAGTTGCCATAACGTATTCTATCTTTTTGCCTGATTTAAACAATCGTGAAAATAAATAAAATCTTAGATCGCTAAAAAAATCTTTGGTACTATATTAATAAAAATGATCGATCTTTTATGGCATATGGGGCAATTAAAAACATGAGAGCAATTAAAGAATGCAGACATTGTGGAAGAGAATTTTATAGTATGAAAGAAGAATTTTGTTCTTTTGATTGCGTCACTCAAACCTCTTCATAGGAATACAAATTAATTTAATTTCAATTCAATTTTCAGGGCTTCTTTTTCTGATTTTATTTTAGAAATTCGGTCTAAAATAGGCTTGATTAGACGTTGAGAGTCAGCAGAGTTTGTAAAATTTTGTTTTATTTCAAATAACCTTTGAGATAATTCAATTTCAGCAGATAGTAAGGAAATATAATTTCTTAGTTTTAGATTTTCAGATTTTACATAATCCAGATCTGACGTACTCATTATCGTGGAGGACTCCAGCTTTCTTCCATTGATTCATCCATGTTTTTTGAAATGAGATATTGCTTCCCACATTTGAAACATTGCCACAAAAATTTGTCATCCTTAATTGTTTGATACTGCATCGGCAACAAACAAGTAGTACACTGTAATACTTCGGGAGGAGTGTCATTTATCATAGGAATTTTGGTCATCAAGGTAAAACAATCATTTCCAGTATAAAACAGATGTCTTGAAAAACAATCAGAACAAAAAAGGAAAAGCAGATTAGTGTTGAAAAACAACAAATCACAATGAATTTACTTACCATTGGCGGATCCGATCCTTCATCAGGGGCAGGAATTCAAAGCGACATCAAAGCTTTTGCAGAATTTGATGCGTATGGATTAACAGTAATTACAGCAATTACAGGTCAAAACACAACAAGTTTTGGCATGATAGAACCAGTTTCACAAAAAATTCTGCAAAACCAAATAGAATCAATAATGGAAGATTTTAAAATTGACGGGGTAAAAATAGGAATGGTTTACAATTCACAAATTATCAAAACATTATACAGACAATTAAAAAAATTGAAAATACCCATAGTCGTAGATCCTGTTTTGAAATCAACAACAGGCGGAGCATTGATAGAAAGAGCATCCATTATAGATTTTCAAAAATACATTGTTCCTCTTGCAACAGTAATTACTCCAAATAAATTTGAGGCAGAAATTCTATCAAAAGTAAAAATAAATTCAAAAAGCAATATGGAAAAAAGTGCCAAAATCATACAAAGAATGGGAGCAAAAAACGTGGTGATTACAGGTATTGAAGGGAAGAATAACAAAATAATGGATTTTGTACTAGAAAAAAATACCAAGTATACAATATCAGGGGAAAAAATTGTAAGCACCAATCACGGTAGTGGGGGTAATTATGGAGCAGCCATGATATTTGCCATATCAGCCAATAAAACAATACGTGAATCAGCAAGATTTGCAAAAGAATTCACATACAATTCAATAAAAAATGCGAAAAAAATAGGTAAAGGAATAAAAATTACAGAGACCGAAAAGCCAGATAAAATTCATTCAGAGTTGTCACATGCAATTAATGAATTTATAGAAATAAAAAATATCTACAAGAATATTCCTGAATGCCAAACAAATTTTGTTTACTCAAAGCAAAGACCAAAATCAACAAAAGATATTTTGGGAATTTCTGGAAGAATTGTCAAGGCGGGAAAAGAAGTCATAGTTGCAGGGAATCTATCATACGGAGGTTCAAAACATGTTGCAACAGCATTATTAACAGTAAATAAAAAATTCCCAGAAATATGTTCTGCAATTAATATAAAATTTCAAAATACAACTATAACAAAAATAAAAAAATCGAAATTAAAAATTTCAAACTATGATAGAAATCAAGAACCAAGTGGTGTAAAAAATAAAGGGTCAACCATTGAGTGGGGAATAAAAAATGCAATCAAAAATCTAAAAGAACCTCCAGATGTCATATTTCATAAAGGTGATTTTGGAAAAGAACCCATGATCATTATTTTTGGAGAGACACCAAAAAGTATTTTGAAAAAATTATTGAGAATTTCAGGATAGAAATTTAGACTTAAACCATCCTTGAACATAAATAGTCATATCCCAAATATCAGTTGTGAAGGCAGTAATTTTAGCAGGAGGCTTAGGTACCAGATTACTTCCATTGACAAAGAAGACTCCAAAACCAATGTTGCCATTGGGTGAAAAACCAATTCTTGAGCATCTTATTGACTGGAATAAAAAGAACGGAGTTGAATCAATTGTTTTGTGTGTAAGCCATCTTAGAAAATCAATTGAAGATTATTTTGGAGACGGTAAAAAGTTCGGAGTAAGTATAGAGTATGCAATTTCAGATAAACCATTGGCTACTGCAGGACAGTTAAAAACTGCAGAAGAATTTGTTGATGAAACTTTTGTTTGTATGTATGGAGATTCAATTTTTGATTTTAGTCTTAAAAATATGATTAAACAACACAAAGCAAAAAAAGCATTTGTAACTATGGGTTTAGATGAATTCAAGACTAATTTGGCTTATGGGGTAATTAATACTTCAAAAACAGGTAAAGTTGAAAGCTGGAATGAAAAACCAGAGATCAAAGTAAATGTAAACATGGGTTGTTACGTGATGCAGCCAGAGATATTTAGTTTAATTCCAAAGAATAAACCATATGGAATGGACGACGTGATTAAAAAGGCCATAGGGAAGAAGAAATTAGTCAGTAGTTTTATTACAAAAAAAGGTTTTACAGATATCGGTAACAAAGAATCATACAAAAAAGCAAATGATGAACACATTAAAAAACGTGGAAAGCACTGATAACAAAAATGAGTGACCCAATAATCAGAGAACTAAAAGAAGAAGATTTGTGGAATGGATTTCTAAAATCACTTGATACATTAAAAGAAGCAAGTACTATTGACAAGGACAAAGCAAAGGACATATTTAAAAAAATTAATTCTAATCCAGATCATATTATAGCAGTGGCAGAAATAGATGGTAAAATCGTAGGTTCTACAACACTCCTTATAGAATCAAAATTTATCCACAATGGAGGGTTGGTTGGCCATATCGAAGACGTAGTGGTAGAGAAAGACTACCAAGGTCAAAAAATAGGTGAAAAAATTATGAAATTTCTTATTGAAATTTCAAAAAATCGTGGCTGCTATAAGACAATTCTTGATTGCACAGATGATGTAAAACCGTTTTACGAAAAACTTGGATTCAGGCAAGTTGCTAATGAATTAAGATTAGACAATAATTAGAAGAATTCTTTTTTTGGACGCACCTTTTTTTGTTTACTCAAATAAGCACCAACAATAATTACAGCGGGGGATAGGATGATAAATAATACAGGAGTAAATCTAACGATGTTAGTAATATAATTATCATCAATTTTATCTACCAACATATAGCAAGCAATCATTCCAACTAACAAAATTACTCCTCCAGCAATAATTAATCCGCCAATAGACTTTGAACCATACTGTTTTGTCATGAAAAAAGGAACGGCAGCTAAGATTCCAGCAGGAGCAACACCGATTGAAATAAACTGGAATATTTTAGAATCAAACCAAGAATCATCAATTATGGCATTTTCCGGAGGATCAACAACATAAGAGTAAATGGAAATCATTTCACCAACAAACATTGCAAATAAAGCAACACTAGTAATTGCAAGCCATTTCTCTATTGCCATGATACTAACAAATTCTAGTTGATAAATAAACCATTCAGAAAATTAAACTATACCAACTAAATTAGCCAGTTCTTTCCTACAAGCAGCCCCAAGTTTTTCTGCAGCTTCTTCAGGAGAAATATCATTTAAGAAAATCCCATATCCACGCTCTAATCCAGACCAAGATTTTGTTATAGGGTAAACTTCAATATGCCAGTGAATTTGTCGACTGTTTTTCTTTTCCGGAGAAAGATGAAACACAATGTTGTATGAAACGTTTTTGATAGTTTTTGCCAATCCACCCAGCGTTGCTCTTAAAATTAACGATAAATCATTGATTTCTTTTTGTGTGATTTTTGAAAAACTAGTAACATGTTTTTTTGGAGATATCCAAAACTCATAAGGATATGAAGGAGCCCAAGGTGAAAATGCGATAAATCCTTCAGTTTGAAGAACCTGCCTGGGCCCACTGATTTCTTCATTAACAGTTTGACACATTGGACATACGCCTTTTTCGTTTAGAATTTTGTGAGATGCCTCAGCTTCGGTTTCAATAACTGGCGGAATTGTAGAGAAAGTTAAGAGATTTAGATGAGGATGAGGATTATTGTTGCCTGCTAATTCGCCATGATCCCCATAAATTGAAACATATGTTACGCCTTTTTGAGTATAAAGCCATCTCAATCTATCTTGTACAACTACCAGCACGTTTGACCATTGTTCAGTATCGATAGTGGCAAAAGTATCTTTTTCATTTGGTGATGCAACGACAATGTAATGATATCCATATGCAGGTTCGCTATAGAATGGTTTGTCACTGTAAGAATTTTCTGTATCAATTGAAACTATAGGATTTTTACTTTCAAAAACTCGAATTGCCCAACCTTCCACATATGTTTCATCCTCATTATCTTGAAGACGTTGCAACATTCCATCTTTTGCAACAAGAGACAGAACAGAAGGATTTGTCATAGATTCGTTGCCAGGAGCATAAGGGGATTTTTTTGGATCAATAACTTTGTCGTCTTTTTTTGAGACAATCATAAAACGCTCTGAAACATAATCTTTGCGCATATCCCCCATAATGATTATTGAGGGTAAAATGTCTGTTAAAACGTTTACTAAGATCTACTAAAAATCAATTTTCAAAAATAGATTAAAAATATTTTTAAAAATAAGATAATCCTATTTTCATCAAAAACAAATCTAAAAAAAATGAAAAATATTGAAAGAGTATTTTTTGTTTTGATCGCAAATGTTGTTGCAAGATTTAAAGGAGAGCACCAGATTTTCAATATACAGGGAATATTTTGGACAATTCTGATATTCATATGATTTACGTTCTTTTAGATGGAGTAGGAGATCTTCCACATCCGGATTTAGATGGAAAAACTCCATTGGAGGCGGCAAATACCCCAACATTGGACAAGATTGCCAGTAATGGTGCAATAGGAGAAGTAATTTCAGTAGGAAAGGGAATCGCTCCTGAGTCAGATATTGCCGTTTTCAATATGTTAGGATACAAATTCAAACATGCAGACTATGTCGGAAGAGGCGTAATTGAAGCAATAGGTATCGGAATTGATTTCAAAGATGGAGATTTGGCATTAAGAGGAAATTATTCTACATTAAATGATGAAGGGGTAATTGTTGACCGAAGAGCTGGTAGACATATTGAAAAAGCAGATGCAGATGGAGTTGCAAAAGAAATTGAAGAAAAAGTCAAATTAACATCACCTGATGTATCAGTAGTAGTTTCGCCAACAATCGGTCATAGGGTAACAGTAAGAATTAGAAAAGATTCAAAAAAACTATCTTCCAGAATAACCAATACAGACCCAGCATACAGCAACATAGGAGGTATGGGAGTTGCAAAAGCTGTAGGGGACTTTTTAAAAATTGAAAAATGTTTACCTTTAGATGATGACGAAGATTCAAAATTTACTGCCAATCTTGTAAATGAGTTCTCAGAAAAAGCAATTCAGATAATGAAAGAAAGTCAAATAAACAAAAGAAGACAAAAAGAGAATAAAAAACAATTAAGTTGTATTCTGCTAAGGGATGCAGGTAACAAATATCCAGATGTAATTCCAATTAACGAAAAATATGATATGAATTTTTCATGTATAGTAGACATGCCAGTGGAGATAGGTATTTCAGAAGTTCTAAAAATGAAAGCATTTGAAGCTGGAGGGTTGACAGATTACGAGGAAAAAGCAAAGGTTGCTGCAAAAGCAATGGAGACTCAAAACGCAATTTATGTTCATCTTAAAGGGCCAGATGAATTCGGCCATGACGGGGATGCGATAGGCAAGATGAAAAATATAGAAGAAATTGATCAAAGATTTTTCAAAACACTTGTTGAAAATATAGATTCTAGTAAAGTTGCAATCATAATTTCTGCAGATCATTCTACACCCTGTATAAACAAAGGACACAGTGATGATCCTGTTCCAGTTGTAGTTTCAGGGGATTTCATTAAAAAAGATGGCACCACTAGAATGACAGAACAGCAAGCAAAGAAAGGAAGCATAGGATTACTTCAAGGTGCAGAAGTGGTTGAAAAATCTCTGGAATTAATTAAATCTCAAATCTAATCAGTTTCTCAGATTGTTGCATATCAACGACATTTTTTCTAATTCTATCAACATCTATTGAATGATACGTCGAAGGCGATGTGCCTAATTTCTCCAATGCTCTACGCAGCATTCCAATTCCAATATTTTCTTCATTTTCTTGTTCATGAGCAAATGCAACTGCAACTAAAATAATTCCCTGAACAAGTTCCTTTTCACGTCCATAGCATTGATTCCAGACACCTTCAAATGCCTCATGACACTCCCAAAATCTCTCACTGTTAAAGTAAAATATTCCATCTGTGATTCCCTTTTCTTTGTCCATATGCTCCTCAACAACATGTCTCACATTATCAATTTCACCAATAGGGGACAATTTTTCAAGAAGAAGATCTAAATCTTTTTTTTCTGCAGCAACATCAAATTCAATGAATTTAGTGGCAACTCTGGCAAGCCGAATTGAGACATCCATATCATTTACAAGATCTCGTGCTCTATGTGCTAGTTCCCTACAATTCTGGGGCAAATATTTCTCGTTTTTAAAATGCAGTAAATATCGCTCCACGAGATGATTCTGAAGGAATTTCATAAATCTCTTATGCAATTACAATCAAGGTTTATATGAAATATCTAGAGATTTTTGATACATGTCCATAATAGAGACAATTACAGATGTAAACAATGGCTTTCTATCAAGAAGAGAGTTGACTTGTAATTTTGCAGGATTAGGAGGCAAGCTCAAAAGCCTTGAAGCCGTAGACATGATTACAAAAGAATTCAAACTAGATGGTAAAGTCATAATCCCAATGAGGTTGAGAACTCATGTCGGTAAATCTCTCATTACAGGGACATTCTATGTTTATGATGACGAAGGATTGGCAAAAAAGCACATCAATCCTACAATATTTTCGAGACTAGAAAAAACTAAAGCGAAAATTGCAGAAGCTGAAGCAGCAGCAAAAGAAGCTACTGCTGAAGAAACTCCTGCTGAAGAAACTGAAGTTAAAGCAGACGCTGAATCTCCAGAAGAAAGTAAAAAAGAGGAGAAATCTGAATAATGCCTGTAGAAAAGAAAGGTAAGAAAGGGTCCAGTCCCAGCATTGCATCTTATTACAAAGTTGATGGTGACAAAACATCAAGAACAAGAAAAGTATGTTCAAGATGTGGAAAAGGAACTTTCATGGCACAACACAAAGATAGAAACACCTGTGGCAAGTGTGGATTAACAGAGTTTAATCAATAAAAAATTATTTTAAATTATTTAGTAAAGTTTCTTTTTGTGAATTTTAGAACTTTTTTCTTCAAGAATTTCTATTTTTGTAATAAAAGCAGGATCCAGTTTGATTTTAGAAAGAGATTCAGCAGATAATTTTATTGTGTTTGTATCTAGAGAGATATTAGACTTTGGAAGATTTCTATCAGCCCAGAATTTCATAACCTTATCCTCAAGTTTAAAATCACGAAAGCCAGCAGGGAATTTCTTTGTTATGTGATTAAGCAGTGTACGATCTTTGAAAACAACTCGAGGTTCAAACAATCTAGTCTCATCACTGTAAACATTTTCAAACAAATTCCCAGAGATTTCATCAGATAGTAATTCCATCTTTGAAATTTTTCGCATCAAATCTAAAAAATGTAAAAATTCATGAGCCAATATCGCATGTATTGTTCCCTTTAATCCATATGCAATCAGTGGTGCAGATATTTGGATTACAACTTGAAATTTATCCTCAAATACAACAGGAATTGTTCTCGCAAATAAAATTCCAAACTGATATGAATTGGGATCTGGAGATGAAACAACAAGAGAGGGCTCAACGTAGGCTATAGGGTATCTAATTCCAGACGCCTTTTCTATACGATTAATTCCCGCAATAACAATAGGAAATCGGTTTATAGTTAAATCAAAAACATCATCGGGAATAATCCCTTTAGAATGTGCATCTTTAAAACGTACTAGCGGATCCAATATTACACCTCGACAATTTTGAATGTAAAAAGGTTGATTAGATCAGGAACGTGGTTTGCCTGCTTTCTTTTTTTTGCGTGTATCAGCTCGTTGATCAGCATGTCTTTGATGTTTATTTTTTTTTCTTACTGGCATGATAATTTACCAGATATAGTGCTAGTTAATTGTTATCATTATACCTCTATCTCTAGAAAATCAAATTCCTCACATACACACGGTGTTTCAAGAATTTTGGAGATATTTGGAGTAACATCATCTCCAACCACAAACCGCTTGGTAGGAAGCCCACCTTCAGCCTTGACAGTTAATCTAAACGAATTCTTTGAATCTTTTTTGTATTTTACATCAAAAATTTTCTTTTCAGATCGTTTTCCAGACTTTTCATAAACTACTACGGGATTTGTGACAAGATCTTTTAATTTTTTAAGATTTTTTAAATCAATTTCAGATCTTGTGGAAATTTTTAGGTGGAGGGTTGAATTGAATTTGAGAGATTTTTTTGGGGATTCACTTATCAATTTAAGACTGTGAAGTTTGATTGAATCAAGTGTCGCACCAGATAGTTTAGATTTCCTCTTGTATGGATTTTGTATTTTTACAAAAAAAGGTCTTCCAGATCCCAAAACTAAACTAGATTTATCTTCCCCACCGATCCAAGTAAATTTTGCAGTAGTTCCGCCAAATTTTTTAAAAATAAATTTTGAAATAATTCCTTCTACACTTTCAAAATCTGTAATACCATGAAAACCACATACTCTGCATCCTTTTCCTAAACAATTCGTACATGACTTTTGTTTTTGAGGAAGTCCCCTTCTAGATTTGACGTATCTTCCTGAAATTGTGATTGATTTTGAGCGTAATTGGCATAATTCGTCTTTTAAATTAAGTGTAAATGTGATTTCAGGGTCAAGATGATCAATTCTTTTTTTAGTTTTTCTAGAATAGAATCTTCCCAATTCTTTTGTAATATCCGCCTTTACACTGTCAATTCCTCTGAGATGATATTCAGATCTAAGAAAATCATCTCTATCCATAATTGATGGTTTTATCATTGTGCCAACACTAAATGTAGTAAATGAATAATTAGATGATGCATCAAGCATCAATTTCAAAAAATGATCTAGGTTATCAAATAAATTTTTACAGATGTAGCATTTTTCTTTAGTCTTGAGATTATTTTTTAATTTTTTACCTAGAAGTTTGTTTGATGAGAGATGTAATTGTTTTGAAAATAACCTTCCCAAACAATGATCACATAAAGAGTATTTTTTGGTAATTTTATTTA
Organism: Candidatus Nitrosopumilus sp.; assembly: GCA_036525555.1. Lineage (GTDB taxonomy): Archaea > Thermoproteota > Nitrososphaeria > Nitrososphaerales > Nitrosopumilaceae > Nitrosopumilus. The sequence goes on along the minus strand of DATDAD010000011.1, from coordinate 21,218 downwards.
CGATAGGTGTAATTTGGGAGTAGTTTGACATGCTTGATTGGAATTGGTATCGTTAATTATCCTAATCCCATTTTTCTAAGAGTGCCTTGCATCTGACGGCCTTTAGAGGCTTTCATCATATTCTTAGAATTTTTATAATTTTTAATCAATTCTTTAACTTCACCCTCAGGCCATCCTGATCCACGGGAAATTCTTTTGATTCTAGACGAATTTAATAAATCAGGATCTGCTTTTTCTGCTTTGGTCATACTTTGAATAATGAAACGCCATTTTGAAACTCGGCCTTCCATCTGATTCACTTGATCACCTTTTACCATTCCAGAAAGTCCAGGCATGCTATCAAGAAGTCCTTGTAGAGAACCAACTTTAGTGACTTCTTCTAATTGGTAAAAGAAGTCATCCATGTTCATTTTTCCACTTGAGATTCTTTTCATTCTAACATCATCACCTTCGTTTTCTAATCGTTTAGCCAAATCCAATACGGCTTGAATATCACCCATTCCAAGTAACCGTCCAACAAATCGAGTTGGAGAGAATTTTTCTAAATCATCAATTCTCTCACCTGTTCCAATGTACATTATTTGTGCACCAGTGGCTGCAGAAGCTGCAAGTGCACCACCACCTTTTGCAGAGCTGTCTAATTTTGTAATTATTACACCACCAACTGGAATTGTTTTATGAAACGCTTCAGCCTGATTGAAACATTGTTGCCCAATTGTACCATCAATTACAAGTAAAGCCAAATCAGGATCTGCTACTTTGTTAATTCTATCCATTTCTTCAAGCAAGTCCTTCTCTTCTTTATGACGACCAGCAGTATCAATTAGAATTACATCTAAAGGCTGTCCTGCAAAATGTTTTAGTCCATTTTTGACAATGCTAGGAGAATCTTTGTTATTTTCTTCACCATATACTTCGACATTAGATTTTTCACACATTGTTTTGAGTTGAACTAGTGCTCCAGGCCTGTAGGTATCAGCTCCTACAACACCAACTTTGTATCCTTGTCGGGTCAAAAATTTGGCAAGTTTTGATGCTACAGTTGTTTTACCACTACCTTGAATTCCAAGTAAAATGATCTTATTCTGTTTTCCAGGTTTAAAATCAAATTCAGATTCGTTTCCAAGTAGTTTAGAGAGTTCATCATACAGAATTTTTACAATATGGTCCTTTCGTGAGAGCCCAGGAGGAGGGGTTTCATTAAGTGCACGCTCTTCAAGATGTTTTGTGATTTCAAGAACTAGTCGTACGTTTACATCAGATTGAAGTAATGCTCTTTGGACGTCTTTAGAAAGTTCTTTGATGAGTTCCTCATCTATTCCAGAAGATTTTACAATTTTTTTGATTGCATCACCCAAACTATTCTTTAAACCATCAAGCATTGTAATTTAACTCCGCATCCACTATTTCAAACCTTCCTCTATACCCATCCCAATGTTTTTGAGATTGATTAATTTTGATCGAGTTTGTAAAGAGAGGGCAGTCAATCACAAATGTTTCAGCCTCACCCCCTTCAAAATTTAAATTAAATCCAAATTTATCAGATAAATTTTTCAAAGAAAGAATATCAGATCTTGAAATTATTTTGCCTAACCAAGAATCATCTAACCCATCTGATGAGACACTAGTCAAAATAAAATAAAATCTAGAGTTAATTAATTCATTCATGTATTTTTCTGGGACAGTATCCCACAAGGGTGCAATAACGGCTAGATTTAATTTAGAACAGACACTTTCAAATTTATCTTTTTGAAATTTACTTTTAATTCCACCATGAACTACTCCCTCAATTTGAAATTGCTCTTTTGCAGTTTGCAATAAATTTTCCATTACAGATAATTCATCATCTGTTTGATCAGAATTTGAAGTAATAGTCAATTGTGGAATATTCATTGATTCTGATTGCAATTTTGTCCATAGGATATTTGGGTGGTGTAGTAAATGACTTTCATCAGATTTTGGAAAAATACTCAAAAGACATTTTATTTCATGACCTTGTTTTTGTGTATGATAGATTGCATACATACTGTCTTTTCCACCAGAAAAAAAAGATGCTAACTTCATAATCTAAAAAACATTCAATTCAACAAATTTTTTAAGTTTATTCAAAGAGGATGCTTCAATACTCATAATCGTCATCATAAAATCAGACGGCTTTTCCGAAAATCATCAGCATCCGCACTAGCTCTTAATGCGCATTATTTTAGTTCTATCCATAACAACCCAGTATTCGACATTTTGGCCATTTTCCAATTTACCTTTGACTTCATCATCAATCAAAGAAATATCAACAGTCTCAAATGATTCAGAATCCATAACCTGAACGGTATCGCCATTAATTGAGATGATTTGACCAACTTTTTTGTTAATCATTGGAATGTGAATTTGCATACTGACTGGGCCAACATGAGGTCTTTTCTGACCATCAAAAATTCCTTCACCAACAATTCTTGCTTTTGCTGCACCGTGTTTTCCTGGTTTAGATGTATCATATTCAACAATTCTACATGGCTCCCCACTAGGTTGATCAGAATGAGGCAATAGAATGTATGAACCGATTTTCAAGGAACCAAGATCAGATGGTTTACTCATGAAAATCAGTTTTTGGTCGAATATTTAACTTTTCTACTTTATTTGTTCAAGAATTGAAAGACTCACCAAATTGGTCATTACCATTCCCTTTCTATTAGCATCCCTTTTAGTTTCATCACAATATTTCTTTACACTCTGATGACTCTTTTGACTTGCAACTTCAATGACAATAATATTTTCAGAGTAAGGAAACGTAAATTTTGGTGTGTTTAAGCAAAATGTATTCATATTTCCTAGCCCGGCGACCTCAATTTTATCTCTTTTTAGTAAAAGGTTTGCAATTTCTTGTAAATCCTCACCATCATCACCATATTCTAAATAGTATACAGAGATGAAATTTATATGACCTTGAACTTCTCTTTGGAAAAGTTCGTCTTTAATGTTAAACACAAAAGATGTTTTTTCTTGAGGGTGCTTAAAAAAATCCTTTGAGAGTTTAGCACTGTCTTTGAATTTTGCCAAAAGATAATGATTTGCAGAATCAGAAAAATAGGGTTTACTGTCAGTTGAGAAGGTTCCAGTTACAAAATATAATTTTTCAATGTTTTGGGATTTTACCCAACTTTCTTTTAGTTCAACCGATTGATGATTATGTAAATATGGTGCACAAACATATCCAGAATAGGATAATTCTAATTTCGACATAAATTCCTGAGCGCTCTTCAGAGTATTTATGCTTTAGAGATAATAACGATCAATTATGATAAATCATCTACGATAGTTTTTTAATAGTAGATATCTTCGTTTTCTTGTCCCGTGGTAGCTCAGCCTGGTAGAGCTTCCGGCTGTAGTTGTTGGCTTTAGATGGCTGACCGAAAAACAGCATATCAGGCATACAGAAACCGGGTTGTCGGTGGTTCAATTCCGCCCCGCGGGACCACAAATTTTTCTAAATTAAAAAATAATTTTTAAAAATAAAAAAGATAGACTAGTTTAAGAAAACAAAGATGAAATCTTAAATTAAAAAATTTATGCCTATGCTGTTTTTTTGACTTGTTGTGCTGCTGGTCCTTTTTGACCTTCGCCTACTACAAACTCGACTTTATCGCCTTCGTTGATGAATCCGTCAACATCTGATTTGTGAACAAACAGATCGTCTCCACCCTCTCTTTCAATAAAACCAAAGCCCTTAGTACGGTTAAACCACTTTACGGTGCCTTGTTCCATTTGATTCTAAAATAACTAACTCACTATATTAACTAAGGTATCAAAATGAAATTAAGCTAAAGATTAGAAATCTTTTGGAATGTGATTGTTTTCTTTAAGCCATTCAACTTGAGGAAGTGTAAATCTCCAAACAATGTCACCACGCTCATTTTCTTTGAAATCCCATGGGGCAATAATTACAATATCGTTATCTCTAATCCAAACTCTTCGCTTTAGTTTACCTCTAATTCTTCCACGTCTAGTAACGCCATCATCACACTTTATCATAACATTTTCTCCTCCAAGCATTTTCAATACCCGTCCAAAAAGTTCGCCTTCTTCGGGCAATCGAATTTCTTTTAGTGCACTTTCATTTTTTACTTGGCGCTTACCCATAATGCTCATTATCATTATGAGCATATAACTGGTAGGGTTTTTCATGAAGAAATATTAACAAAATCATCCATAAGAGATTTTTATCCAAGATGCCAAAGTAAGATGTGGAATTTCATTGTATAGAAGATTGTGCTCAGTGTTGTATTGAAAGAGAATATTATCCAACTAAAAAATTTGGGAAAATAGGAGTGTTGATACTTCCAGAGGAAAAAGATAGAATCGAAAAGTTGGCAATTAAAAATAAATTAAAAATCAAAATTTTGCCAAGAATAGGAGTGTCTGAAAAAAATGGTTCTATTCCGAATAAAATTTTAGCATATCAATTAATGGGCTCTGAAAAAAATGGTAACACATGTCCGTTTTTGGATACAGATAGTGGAGAAAGATCACCTCATGGAGGACATCCATGTAAAATTTACAATGAGAGACCACTAGCATGTACAGCATATCCATTAATTGAATCAAGCCCAATAACACTTGATCAAAAATGCAAATTCTGCAAAGAGTGTGGAAATGCAGATGGTAATTTGAATTCAGAGATCGAGGCCCTTTTAAAAATTAAAGAAAAAATGATTCCAGAATCTTCAGTCATTTGGAGATACGCGACAAACACCGGAGAAATAGAGGATCAAAAAATCATGGAATCAGGATGGATTTTAGAAGAATAGGAGAAATCAAAAGTAAAATTTATGAATATTTAGCCAAAAATTCAAAAGGCAATACAACTATGAACTATCATGAGTGAAGATGCATGGTCTAATCTAGACAAAGTAGATCAAAAGATTATAGAAATTCTTAACTCCAATGCAAGAACCCCATCAAAAGAAATTGCAGCAGAGTTAAAAAAATCAGGGCATGATGTATCTGACAGAACAATTAGAAAAAGAATAGAAAGATTAGAAAAAAGTGGTATCATCAAAGGGTACAAAGCAGTACTAACGGATGTGTCAGGAATTAATGAGTACCAAGCAGTCTTAATGAAACTAAAACCTTCAAAATCACTTGAGGCAGTAAAAGATTCTATCAAAGAATTCATTACAAAATTAGACAACTACCTCTTAGTGTCAAACATGGAAGGAGAATGGAATATGCTAGTTTTGCTACAAGTTAACTCTGAAAAATCAAATACGTCACAGAAAATTGTAGAAAAATTTTCAGATGAATTATTAGATTATAGAATAAATGAAATAGACATTAAAGATGTGAACATTCTGAATATGTCCTTGCTTTTATTGTAATAAAGAGTATTCAGATTCTGCAACATCAATTGCTTTTTTTACTTCGTCAAGGGTAAATGGCTTTTGGATAAAGGCAGAAACACCAGTACTCAGAGTAGTATGAACACGTGGAGTAGTTTTTTCATCAGCTGTAACAACTATAATTTGCAGATTAGTATTTTCTTTAAGTAATTTGGTGGCAACAACATTACCTTCAAGATCAGGCAACCCCATATCAAGAAGCAGAATAGGCTCTTTATTTTTAGAAAGAATCTCTTTGCACCCCTTCAAACCTTCTTTTCCATTTTTAAAAAGATGAATTTCAGAATAACCCAATTTTTCTGCATATGTTTTTAGTTTCATAGAAATTGCAGCACTATCTTCAATTATCACAATAGGTCTAGTAACTTGAATTGGTGTTAAGATGATGTTTTTTGCTTTTTGGTAAGTCTCTTTAGCTTTGTCAAAGTCACCTAAACTCAGTAAACATTTGGAAGCACACAGTAATGCACTTTTTACATTGGTTGAATTTTTTGCATTAGAATATTTTAAAAATAAATCACCAGCTTCTTTAATTTCATTTTCAGATGGTTTTCCCTGACGAGTTTTGCATTCGCCAGCTAACATATACAACAAAGCAGATTTTAGAAGATCAGATTTTTTTAAAGATTCAGCTTGATCTAAAAGTAAAGTATGAGCTGTAATGAATTGTTTATTTTTAAGATGTGTTAATGCAACCTCACAACTGGTTTTAGTATCCATTAGCAATATTGAATTTTTTTCTGTTATAAAATTTTGGAGTGGTTTGTGGGGTATCAGGGATTGATTACTGCACGACCAAGAATTTTTCGTGCTTTAAGATCCTCTAGAGCATTATTTGCCTCATCTAAAGAATATCTTTTAGAAATTACAGGATTAATGATGCCCTTTCGTGCAAGATCAAGAAGTTCTACCATGTCATTATAGTTTCCAGTGTATGCACCTTGAATAATAATAGATTTTAGAGGAATTGTCACTAGAGATAATTCGATAGAACCTCCAAACAAACCAACAAGAACTAAATTTCCTCTCTTTCGAAGAATTGCAAAATCTAATTTTGCAGTTGGGGGAGCATTAACAAAATCTACAACACTGTCAGCACCTTTCTCATTACAGATAGACATTATTTTTTTAGCTGTTTCTGGATCTTTTGAGTTAACTGTAAAATCAGCACCCATTTCTTTTGCTGTTTCTAATTTTTGATCATCTAAATCAACACAGATGATTTTAGCTTTAGTTATCGCTTTTGCAATTTGCACTCCCATCAATCCCAGTCCACCAGCACCAACAATCACAATAAATTCAGGAGTATTCTGATTTGATTTTTTAATTGCAGTGTATGCTGTAAGTCCAGAGCATGCAAGAGAAGTAGCTGCATCAGGATCAACACCGTCAAGTTTAGCCAGATATTTAGAATTTGGAATTAAAGCATAATCAGAATAACCACCATCTTGAAAAACACCCATAGATCTTGGGGTATCACATAGATTTTCATTTCCTACTTTACATGCAGGACAATCCCCACAACCAATCCATGGGAAAACTAATACTTGATCTCCTTTTGAAATTCCAGAAACATCATCACCCATCCCTTCAACAGTACCAACGATTTCGTGTCCAGGAGTTACAGGATATTTTACACCTCTATCAGTGACCTTCATAAATTGACCATCACCAAGATCATATCCGCCTTCCCACAAGTGTAGATCACTATGGCATACACCTACAGAGGATACCTTAACTAATACTTGAGTACCTTGTGGTTTAGGAGTCTCAGTTTCAGATACTGCAAGTGGCTCATTAGGACCCATAATTCTAGCTGATTTCATAACTCACTTTTCCTTACTAACAATATAAGAGTTGACTGGATGTGAGAAAAAAATAGAGCCCTTAGATATTATTGAATAGACAGAAAGTTATGATGTGAGTGAAGCACAAACACCCAACAGCATTTCTCAGGAACCAGTTAACATTCTCTTTAGTCCATCAGCAGTTGTTAAAAAAGATGTTTGGGAGATTGATCTTATTCAAATTTTGAATTTGTTAATAAAAATTCTTGAAAAAACAGGAAAGAAAGATCTAAAGGTAGCAGGGATGGCAGCACTATCATCATCATTAATTTACAGAATGAAAGTTGAAAGTATTTTTGCATTGCAAAAGGCAGCAATGGAGAAAAAACCAATGCACCAAAGAACGGATGTAGATATTGAATTAATAGATATTCCATACAGACATGAATCTACATATCCAGTATCATTAGATGACTTGTTGGGATTATTACAAAACCTAATTGGTACAATTGCAAACCCACAATCAAGACGGAATAAATCATTACAAATAGAACCTATTGAAGCTCCAGATTTCCAAGAGTTTTTCATTTCACTTGAAAGCATCATTGGAAAATATGAAGATTTGATTATGAAGAAGATAGGAGCAACAGGATTTGGTCTATTGCAGAATATCATTGCAGATTTGGATCAGGTAGATTCCATCAGATGCTTCTTTGCCGCATTATTTTTGGCAAGAGACCAAAAAGTAGATCTTGAGCAGGTTGGCGATGACATCAAAATTATCGTTGTGAAAGAAGAGCTAGTGAACTGAACAGTGGAGGGAGATGAATGGTAAAAATAGAGAATTTAGATGAGGCAACAGCAAGAATAGAAGCTGCATTGTATTCAGCAGGAAGACCGTTAAGAATTGAGGATATAGTAAGAGCTTCAGGCACAGAATCTAGAACAAAAACTTTAGAATTGCTTGAGAGCATAATGAAAAAGGCAAAGTCAGCATTCAAAGCATTGGAAATTGTTATTCTTCCAGATGGTTCCTATGTAATGCAATTAAAACCGGAATACAGTGCAACTGTTAAGAGATACGCGTCAAAACCAGTTCTTCCAAATGCAACACTCAAAACATTGTCTTACATTGCATATATGCAACCAATATCATCAAAACAACTTGTTGAAACAAGAGGATCTGGAGTTTATGCGCATCTCAAAGAATTACGGCAATTAGATTACATTAGTCATCAAAATGTAGGACGATTAAAAATATTCACAACAACTGAAAAATTCCAAAAGTATTTTGGAATTCAAGGAGATGTAGAAGATCTAAAACAAAGATTGTTCTCCAAAGTAAGAAAGACTGCCAACAGACAAACAGCTACTCCACCAATTGCGACAGAAGTAAACTGAGTAGATTTTTTTTACTTTACGGCTAGTTTTTTGCGTTTTGTATAAATTAGAGTAGTTTGAACATCATTTCGTGAGAAAATCCGTAGAGAACTTGGCAACAAGTAAAATTACTGGGGGAAGAAGAGTTCCACTAAGAATCAGAAGAAAATATGAAACTGATAGATACCCAAATGAACCAATTAACGGGGCTCAAGTTACAGTAACAAGAAGAGTTAGAGGTAATAACAAAAAAACAGCATTGAAATCAATTGACTTTGTTAATTTAGCAACAGGGGAAAATAAAGTAAAGAAATCAAAGATCATCAAAGTATTAGATAATTCTACAAACAACGATTATCGAAGACGAGGCATCATTACAAAGGGTGCAATTCTTGAAACACAAGAAGGTAAATGCAGAGTAGTTTCAAAACCAGGACAAAACGGAATCGTCAACGCAATTTTACTAAAGGAATAAAATGAAAGATTACGAGCACGTCGTAATCTGGTTGGATTATTTCAACAAGAATTTAAAAAAATCAAAAGGTAGAAGAGTTGGATTAGATAAATGCGTGTTTGATCCTTCACTGAAAGAATTGATGGATGCAGCTAAAGCAAGCGGTATTGAAATCACAGAATCTGATGACAAGGTAAGGTTCCCCAAAAGACCTTTTGTAAGGTCAGGTTATGTCGTGGTACCAAAAGGATCCTCCAAGACAAAAATTCTTAACAAAATTTCAGAAAAGTTAGTGTCTAAAAGATCAAAACAAACAAAATAAAATCAAATCTAGCTCTTAGCTAAAGTAAAGTTGACAGAAGTCTATGATAACAATATGATAATTAGTAATTCTAATTGCAGGAGGTAGGCGAAATAATGCACCTAGCCGGTAGTGGCAGGGTAATCATTCAACTATCAACAGAATTAGTTGAAGGTCAGATACTCTGTGACGAAAAGGGAACTAGAGTTGCAAAAGTAAATGAAATGATAGGTCCAGTAAATAGGCCATTTGCATCAGCAACGCCATTAACAAATAACATCAAAAAATACATTGGCAAAAGTGTTTTCGCATCTCAAGAAGCCCCTGTTAACAAACCAAAAAAATTTAGGAGAAAAAAATGATGAACATACTAGAAAAACAAAACTGTCCTGAATGTAAATCTACATTGATAGATGACATGCAGAATGGTGAAATAATCTGCTCTGGTTGCGGCGTTGTCGTCGATGATCAGATTGCAGATTTTGGTCCAGAAACAATAAGTTCAAACTTCGAAGACAAGATGAAGCTTGCAAGAGCAACAGGACAAACAACATATTCTCAACATGATTTGGGAATAACCACTGAGATTTCAATTAGTGCAAAAGACTTTAGCGGAAAAACAATAAACCGTGAAGTTGCAGGCCAAATGAACAACCTCAGAAAATGGCAACAAAGAGTAAGGGTTTCCTCACCAAGAGAAAGAAGATTAGCAAATGTTTTAGCAAAAATGGGTGAAACATGTGAAGGTCTAAATCTTTCAAAGAATGTTTTGGAAACTGCATCTATGATATACAGAAACTTGGATGGACATGTTGATGTAAAAGGAAAATCAGTAGTTAGTATAACAGCTGCTACAATTTACATGGCATGTAAACAATGTGATGTAGTAAGATCATTAGAAGAAATTTGCCGAGGAATTTGTCCAGCTAAAGACGTTAAATCAAAAACAAAACTTGCAGCTAGATACTATAGAACCATGGTAATGGAAATGGGACAAGTACATGCCCCAGTTGTAACCATGGACAAATACATCTCAAAGATAGCAAACATGACACAGACTGAGGTAAGAGTTGAAAGACTAGCCTTGGAAATTGCAGAAAAAACCAAAGACAGCAGTATTGCTGATGGTAAGGCTCCAAATGGAATTGCCGCAGCATATCTGTATGTAGCATCGGTTTTACTTGGACAAAACGTTCTACAAAGAGACGTTTCAAGTATTGCAGGAGTCACAGAAGTAACTATCAGAAATAGATGTAAAGAAATTCTAACCTGTTATAAACTCAAAATTACTTTGAGACCATCTCTGGCCAACTAACTACACCCCCCTCTTTTCATTTTATTATTTAGATTAGGATTAGCTAAATTTCGTCGGTATTATATAGAGAGCAAGAATAAATCGGAGCATGGCAGTGTTAGAAATCAAAGATCTTCACGTATCAAGAGAAGGTAAAGAAATTCTCAAAGGAGTAAATTTGAAAACAGGTCCAGGAGAAGTACACGCCATCATGGGACCAAACGGTTCAGGAAAAAGCACACTAGCTTATACATTACTTGCACACCCAAAATACGAAGTTACAAAAGGGGATATTTTGTTAGATGGGGAAAGCATTTTAGATTTGTCAGCAGATGAAAGAGCAAAAAAAGGATTATTCCTAGGATTTCAATACCCAACTGAAGTTTCAGGCGTAGGTTTTTCTCACTTTCTTAGAACAGCATATAATTCTCTAAGTAAAGCGTTGGAAGGGGACAACAGGGAAGTATTCATCACAGTAAGAGAATTTCAAAAATATCTTAAAGAGAATTTAGAAAAAGTTGGATTAAAAGAAGAATTTCTTTCAAGATATCTCAATGAAGGATTTTCAGGAGGAGAGAAAAAACGTGCAGAAGTATTACAAATGGCAGTATTAAAACCAAAAATTTCAATCCTAGATGAACCAGATTCAGGTTTAGATATAGATGCAGTTCAAGCAGTAGCTCAAGCAATCAGCAAAGTTGCAGATAAGGATGCAACAATCATCATCATCACCCACTATGCTAGAATTTTGAAATTTCTTGACAAGTTAGACTTTGTACATGTATTTGCAAGAGGTCAAGTACTGAAGACAGGTGATGCATCACTTGCAGACAAACTTGAAGCCGAAGGTTATGAGTGGGCTTTAGGGCAATCAGCATAATCAAATTTACCCTAAAAAATTTTCTAAAAGACTTGATTTACAAAGTTAAAGTATAATTTCTAGAATTTTTAAAAACAGAAAAAGATCAAATTAACAAATGAATAAGATCAAAGCCCATCAGTGACGAGGCAAACAAGGAGATAATTAAAAAAATTGCAAAACATTTCAAAATATCAACTAGTCGGGTGCAAATGAAACCAGGGTAATAGGAGAGAAGAAAAAATTATCAAGATTCTAAAGTAGAGAATCTAGTTTTTGTTTAAATAGGGTTTTAAAATTGATTGGAATATGTCAGAAGAAAACAATCAATATTATTTCAATTTCTCATTTTTTAAAGTTGATCCTAAATGGAGGTGGATGGCAGATCTTGCAAAAGAAGAATCAGCAAAGGAAGTTGAAAATGTGATTAACAATTCAGGTATCATGTATAGGACATATTCAAATTTAGGATTAAGAGATGATGCAGATTTTTTGATTTGGTTTGCAGCAAAATCAGTAGAAGAAATTCAGAAGGTGATTGAGAAAATATACAAAACAGTTTTTGGAAAATACATCATCCCATCAAGGACATATTTGTCATGTACAAGGCCATCACTTTACGTGCAAGAACAAAAAACCCATGGTTTTGTTACAGGTAATGAGCCAAAGAAACATGTTATAGTTTATCCATTTACAAAAACAAGAGAGTGGTATCTATTACCAAAAGAAAAACGCCAGGAAATTATGGACGAGCATATAGAGGTCAGTAAGAGATACCCACAAGTAGTTCTCAATACAACATACTCCTTTGGAATTCACGATGAAGATTTTATGCTAGCATTTGAAGTAGACAATATAAGGGATTTTCAGGATCTAATAATGGATTTAAGGGAAACTCAGGTCTCATCATATGTCAAAAATGACATTCCGATGATCGTATGCGTGAAAAAAGATATCGTTTCAATGATTTCCAGTTTAGGTTAGAATTTAAAAATGAAAAATATTTTTGAGCGAAATGTTCTTTCATACACTTAAAAATCAAAATATCAGTAATGCAAATCTTGGATAAACATAAATGATGAAATTTTAAAACAAAAAATAGTTTTGAAGTATAATAAACTAGGAAAAACAGACATAGAAATTTCAGAAATAGGATTCGGAGCATGGGCAATAGCTCTTGATTGGTGGGGTAAAAAGATTGAAGAGGATGAAGCTAAAAGAATGCTCAAAAAAGCATACGATGTAGGAATCAACTTTTTTGAAACGGGAGATTTGTATGGTAAAGGATTAAGCGAGAAACTGATTGGAGAAGTCTTCAAAGATATGAGAGACGAGATTGTTATTTCAACAAAATATGGTTATGATTTTAGCGGTGTTGAACAAATAGGACATAAAGAACTTCCACAAAGATTTGATGAAGATTATACTAGAATTGCATTACGAAATAGTTTAGAAAGATTACAAACAGATCATCTTGACATGTATGGTGTCCACAATCCAAAACTAAAAGATGTGAGAAATGACTCTATATTCAATCTATTAGATAGCTTTATCGAAGATGGTTCGATTAAGACATACCAGGTTGCTCTAGGTCCTGCAATTGGATGGACACAAGAAGGTTTGGAAGCAATGGATAAGCCAAATCTCAGTGCAGTTCAAACAGTCTACAATATATTAGAACAAACTCCAGGAAATGAACTGATGGAAAAGGCTGTAGAAAAAGATGTAGGTATTCTAGTTAGAGTTCCAGAAGCATCAGGAATTTTAACAGGTAAAGTTAATGCAGATACAAAATTTGATGACAATGATCATAGATCAGTAAGAAAAAGAGAATGGCTCAAAGAATCATTAGAAAAGGTTGAGCAGTTCAGACCAATTGCAGAAAGAAATGGATTAAACATTACAGAATTTGCAATGAAATTTATGATGACTAAAAAAGGATTTGCGACAGTACTTCCAACTATGATCAGTGAAGAAGAAGTAGTCAATTATGCAGAAATGTCAGATGGAAAATATATTTCAGATTCAGATATGAAAGAAGTTGAAGAATTGTATAATTCTTGGCCTTCTTATGAATTAAAAGCAACACCACAAGCAAATTAATTTGCAAATGGACAATCCAATAGATTTTGAAAGAACATTAGAAATTATTGAAAGAATGAAGCTTGCCAAAATAGGCAAATACAAAAAATGGGAAACAATCACTAAAAAAATCAAAAATTATCAGAAATTAAACCCTGAGGAATTAGAATATTATTCAAATTTAACAAGAATATACAAAGAGTCAAACGTCACTACTAGAAGTAAGATATACCACATGAAACTTTCAGAATTAGATGAAAAGCCACCATGTAAAGAGTGTGGAGAAAAGTCCCAGTATTATTGTAACATGAATGACCAGTATTTTTGTATAATTCATGTCGTAGGACATGACGAGAATGAATTCTAAGAGGCAGAAATTGCTTCTTCTAAGCTAAAAGAATTTTCTACAAAATATTCGACTCTAGTTTTCTTGAATTCTCGAGAACTGAATAGAATTTGGTATTCATCAACGTGGATTTGTTCTTGAATAGTTTTTGCCATTTCATGTGCCTCATCGTGTGTTTTGCAGTGAATCATTGAAAATACATTGTAAGGCCAATCAGCATATGTTGGTCGCTCATAGCAATGGCTCACTTGAGGAAATGAGCCAAGAGTTTCACCAACTTTTGCAATTCTATCTTCAGGTACTTTCCATACAATCATTCCATTAGCTGTAAATCCAACTTGTCTATGTCTCAAGATAGCAGCAAATCTTCGCATAACGCCAATATCTTCATAATGTTTCATTTTTTCAAACAATTCACTTTCAGTAATTCCAAGATTATTTGCGGCCTTTGCAAAAGGCTCATCAATTATTTCCATATCTTTTTGTAATTCTCGGATAAAGTCTTTGTCTTCTTCAGTTGGAACAAATTTAACATTTTTAATTTCTTTTTTCTCTTCACTTGGTACAACATCATGCTTCTTGTCATCCACCATGTCAAGTTTAACACCAATTTTGAATAATTGTAAAGTGGGAAGCATTCTTACTTTTTTAATTCCTTTTAAAACATTGAATTTTTCAAGTTCCTCTTTCAAATCAGCACCAGGAGGAACAGCCAAAGTAAACCAGAGATTGAATTGATGATCTCTTTCATAATTATGACTTACCCCAGGATGACGATTGATTTGACTGGCAACATATTCTAATTTATCATCTTCAATTTCCATAGCCACAAGTGAACTAGTATAGCCGAGTTTTCTTGTGTCAAAAATTGCACTTAGTTGTCTTAAAACTCCAATTTCTTTGAGTTTGTTTAATCGTTGCTTGATGTCTTCAGGAGTAGTATCAAATTTTTTGGCAATGGCATCAAAAGGTCTAGTTACAAGTGGAAAAGTCCATTGAATCTCGTTTAGGAGCTCTTTATCAGCGTTATCCATAGAAGTCAATAATTCAAGAACCTGTCCATTCAATTAAAAATGTAGCTGGCATTTCATGCGTTTATTTTAATACATAAATAGAAACCGAAGTCCTTTTGATCGATGATAATTGACCTGAATCTCCAAGGTAAAAAAATAATTGTCATAGGGGGAGGAAACGAAGCCCAGAAGAGAATCAATTCCATTATTAATCAAGGATGCAATATTACAGTAATCAGTGATTCAGTAAATTCACAAATTAGCAAATTATCCAAAGCCAAAAAAATTACATTGAAAAAACAAAAAATTTCAGATACAAAATTTCTTTCAGAACTTAAACCAAATTTAGTCATCACAACAACAAATGATAGAAAAATTAATCAAAAAATCATCAATGATGCTAAAAAGAAAAAAATCATGACATATAGTTCAGACAATCCTGATGACAGCGACTTTTCAAACCCCGCTATTATGGATTTTGAAAATATGATTCAGATTGCAATTTTTACTGGCGGGAGAAGCCCTGCAATGTCAAAGAAAATCAAAGATAGATCAGCGAGATTATTTAAAAAAATCATCACCAAAGAAGATATTGCTCAAATTAAGATCCAGAAAAAGGCTAGAGAGATAGCTAAAGAGGCAATATCCACTCAAGAACAAAGGAGGGAATGTTTACGTAGTATCATAAGTGATAATGAGATTGATCAGTTAATAAAAGACGGACAGTTCAAAAAAGCTGAAAAGCGAGCTATCACAATATTGAGGAATTGGAAATGAATCAAAATATAATCAATGCACGTGTTACTTTTCGTAACTCACCAATTCACATTCTTGAAAAATTTACGATAAAAGACATAGAAAAAGCATATGGACAATTCAAAAAACAATCAGGATTAGATGAATGTGTGATTATTCAAACATGTAACAGAATAGAATTATTCGGAAAATCCAAGACGTATGATTTAGATAGAATTAAAAAAACATGGGCAGCAATTACTGGGCTAGAAGAAGAAGTATTTAATGAAAACATAGAATTTGTTGAAAACAAAGAGGCTCTACATCATTTGTTAAAACTAACCTCAGGATTAGACTCGATGGTATTAGGTGAAGAGCAAATTCTAGGCCAAATCAAAAACTCTATCACTTCTGCAAGAGAAGTAAAAGCATCAGGGCAGCATCTTAACACATTATTTGATAAAGCAATCAGAATAGGAACTAGAATAAGAAATTCAAGTGGGATTGGTGCAGGTGGAATTTCAGTAGGTTCCATGGCAGTAAAGCTTGCAGAAGAAAACATTGATGAATTAAAAACAAAAAAAGTATTGTTAATTGGGACTGGAGAGGTATCTACGCTAGTTGCAAAATCATTGCAAAGACGGGGTTATGCCTTTGATGTCACAAGTAGAACGATTGGAAGATCAGAAACATTTTGTGAGACAATGGGTGGAAATCCAATAAAATTCGAAGAGGTTCTTTCAGGATTCGATAACTATGATGTGATATTTGTTGCAACAACTGCACCATATTTTCTTGTAACAAATGACAGAATCACAGAAGCCATGAAAAATAAAAGGGGAGGAATGATGATTTTAGATTTATCAAATCCCAGGACAGTGGATGAAAAAGTTGCAACGATTGGAGGAGTCAAATTGATGAATTTGGATCAAATTGCAGAAATGGTAGAAAAAAACATGAATGCACGATTAAACAAGGTGAAAACCGTTGAAAATATAATTAATGAAGAAGTATCTGTATTAGAAGCCTCAATGAAAAGATTAGAAGCAGAACCACTTGTTACTGATGTATTCAAGAATATAGAGAATCTCAGAGAAAAAGAATTACAAAAAGCACTTCAAATGCTTGATGAAAAAGATGAGAAGAAAATTAAGATTATTGAAGAATTAACAAAAGCAGTGGTGGAGAGTATAGTATCAACTCCAATGAATAATATCAGAAAAGCATCAGAGCAAGGAAATCCAGATGTTGTAGAGTTGGCCAGTAAACTCTTTGACTATAAAAAACAAAATCAAGTAGACTAGGATTATATTTTACCTAAAGAGAATTTTATCATGTCATTTCCAACCAGACGTCTTCGTCGACTGAGAACATCTGAAAAAATGAGAGAGTTAGTTCAGGAGACAACACTATCTCCAAAGGACTTCATTTGCCCAGTATTTGTTCAAGAAGGTTTGGATGAAAGAGTCAAGGTAGAATCAATGTCAGAAATTGAAAGATTGCCATTAAAGGATGTAAATGATGAAGTAAGTACAATTATCGATTTAGGAATTCCTGCAATCATGCTTTTTGGAATTCCAACTCAAAAAGATGAAGCAGGGAGTTCATCTTTTGATAATAATGGAATTGTTCAAAAGGCAATTTCACAGATCAGGGAGAAGTTCGGAGATAAAATAGTAATCATGGCAGATGTTTGTCTATGCCAATTCACATCAACAGGACACTGTGGAATAATTCAAGGAAATAAAATTGATAACGACATTAGTTTAGAAACACTTGCAAAAATTGCAGTTAGCCAAGCAAAGGCAGGAGTTGACACCGTATCACCATCAGCCATGATGGACGGGCAAGTTGCAGCCATACGAAAAGCACTTGATGACGAGGGGTTTACAGATGTTTCAATAATGTCACACTCTGCAAAACACCGTTCAAACTTTTACTCACCATTTAGGGATGCTGCTGAATGTGCTCCAAAGTTTGGAGATAGAAAGACGTACCAAGTTCCATTTACAAATGCAAGAGAAGCAATGATGGAAGTGGAGACAGATATTGAAGAAGGGGTAGACATAGTAATGATAAAACCAGCATTATCATATTTGGATTTAATTGCCGAGACTAGAAGAAAGTACAACATTCCAGTTTCAGCTTACAGCGTATCTGGTGAATATGCTCTGGTAAAAGCTGCATCTCAATTAGGATATGTAAATGAGAAAGACATTACATTAGAAATTCTACATTCAATCAAAAGAGCAGGGGCAGACATGATTGTGACATATTTTGCAAAATCAGCTTCAAGATTCCTTCAAGAGGCATGAGAAACGACGAACGTTTTGAGATTCAAAGAGCATTTGATTTAATGCCACATGTAATAGGTGCAAGCTGGACTGCAGTTTGGTTCCGAATGAAGGGAATCAAAAAGCCAACACGGGTGGAATTTCGAGATAAAACCATAGAATATTTGAGACTAGTTGAGCCTGTCTTTGACTCTTATCCAAAAGAGGAAGAATTTGCAGAAATTAACAAGTACATCGAATTTAGAAAAAACGAGGAATATAAGAAAATCAAATCAGGTGAAAATAAAGAGATTGAAACTAGATACGATAGATATGTCGACTATGGCTAAAGTTCCTGGCTCAGGTGTTTTAGAAATTCCCTTAATACTTTAGTTCGCTTTTTTGCTTCAATTTTCCCCGATTTTGTATTCATCATAGATTCTAGTTTTAGTAATTTTTGATAAAAATGGTCTACAGTCCATATCTTATCATCAGGGATTCTTGTTTTACAAAAAGGGTCATCTGTATTGTAAAAAGGTCTTTTAAGAGAACCGCCTGTGGCAAAAACTCTTGCAACACCTATTGCACCAATGGCATCTAATCTATCAGCATCCTGAAGAATTTTTCCTTCAAGGGTTACAGGTTTTTTATGTTGTGAAAAACTATGATCACGTATTGCATCACAAATTATCATAATTTCTTCTTTAGGGAAATTGTATTTTTTTAAAATTTGTTCCGCCTTTTTTGCACTGTGAATTGAAGATAGTTTGGAACGCTTGTCAGATTTTGGATAGGATACTATATCATGTAATAGTGCAGCACAAAGAATCAATTTTTCATCTGCTTTTTCTTTTTTACAGATTTTTTGAACATTTTTGTATACTCTCATAATGTGTGCGAAATCATGAGCAGAGTCATTGCCCATTATTTTTTTTACGTCATCTTTAATAGAATCAATTGCTTTCATTTAGAATCTCCACATTTTGGGTTTGACAAATTTTAGTTTTCTTTGAGTAATTAAAAGAGTCCAATTAACGGATGCGAAAAGAACGATCAAACCTATGCCTGCACCATCAATCAATAAAATTCCGGTTAGTCTATCTTCAAATATCTCTAAGAAAGGAGTTAAAACCGCATCGCCAAAATATATCATAACAATATATGAAATTGTTCTACCGAACCAAAACCCAACATAAATGCCCAAATTTTTTGCACGCATTAATCCATATGCAACAAACAACATGTTACTTGGAAGCGGAGTTGCGCCAAATAGAAAAGATGCAATTGCATAGCCATATTTTTTTTGGTTCAGATATTCACCAATTACATCAAGATTGGTTTTTTGTTCCTCTGCGATAAATCTTCTAAACAGAACGCTGATTTGTTTTAAAATAAATCTCCCAAGCGTAGCAGCTGTAGCTCCTACCACAGCAAGAATTACAACATTCAGAGTTGGATCAAGTAAGTAAAATGAAGTTAGAATAATCCAGCTAGGAGGCATTAGTATTGGAGATGCATTTATTCCAATTAGTATGAGGAAAATTCCAAAATATGAAAATTTTCCAAAATTTTCAAAAATATCAAACATCTTTCAAAAAACATATTACTTTTTTGTTTCTAAACCCTTGGATTTGTAGTCAGTCATGAAAAAATATCATTCTGATCTAAAAAATTATAAAAATTACATCTTTTTTGAAACAATGATCATGTATTGTAATAAATTGGATCAATCATGCAATATCCTTATAAGTAAATTATGCCTATTCTAAGCATGTCAGAGATGGTTTGGAAATGTTTTAGATGCAATCTCTCTTTTAAGGACGAACAAGTTGCTGCCATGCATAAGGAAATTTCAGAACATTCTATTACAAAAGTAAAAGCAATTGTTGCATAATTTCAAAAATTTCACCAAAATTTGAGATTTTAATTAAAATTTAGTGCAGAGGGTGGGATTTGAACCCACGAACTCCTGAGAGAAGGGATTTCCAATATTGTGGATCTTGAGTCCCTCTCGGTTGACCGGGCTTCGATACCTCTGCAATGAAATTGTGTATTGACCGATATTTCTCAATTGCTATTTTGGTAAATCCATTATCTGATCTGTCATTTTAGTAATTTTTTAACAAAGCTTATAATCGTGCAAAATGGACTCAGAAATAATGTCAGAATTCATACCAATTTCCGAAGCAAAAAAAATGCGAAGCGGAGTTAATGTTGAAGCTGTTGTTAAAAGCAAAGGAGACGCTAGAACTGTTAATCTCAAAAGTGGTGGAACAGTAGATGTTTGTGATGCAATAATTTCTAACGGCGAAACTGAAGATGACCAAATGAAACTCACATTGTGGGGCGACGACATCAAAGCAGTTAATGTAGGTGATAAAGTTGTCATTACTAATGGATATACTAACGAGTTCAAGGGTGAAGTGTCCTTAACCAAAGGCAAATTTGGTAAAATGGATATTAACCCTCAATAATTTCTTCCATCATCTAAATTATTTTTCATATCAACTAGAACTATAATTGCACCAATAATTGCAATAATTATTCCTAAAACAAGTAAAAATCCAGAAATTAGAAGAGGTACAATCATCATCATTACTGGAGAATCAGGATTAGACAAAGCATCAGAATTTTCTGGATCTTCAGAAAACATCAAAATAAGATTTACAGATCTTGAACCAGTATTTTCAATTTCAAAATTTAAAGCATCAGATTGTGTAATTTGTAATGCCTCAAACAAAATAGGTTCAAGCATCACAAATTCACCATAATCATCCCCAAAAATATTTGAAATTTTAATCAATAATGCATCCCCAGATTTGTAATCAATCATTTGAATTCCCCAGAGTAAAGGAGCATTAGAGGAGGATATACTATAGGATACATATGCCAATTCACCAGGCATAATTTGAATTTCGTTAGTTACCTCATCAAACATTCCTTCAAACATAGTAGCCATAGAAAGATCATTAGGCCCAGTAATGTTTGAGGGTACAGCAGAAACAGCTACAATGAGAGAAATTCCAACCAGAACTAAACCGACAACGCTAATAATTAATCCACGTTTTTTCATTTTAAAAATCATAATAAAATCTCAATTTTAATACCATAGAAAATTTTTGAAATGTAAATTATAGACTATCGACGTTTAGCTTTCTTTTTAGATGCAGTCTTTTTCATTGCTGGTTTCTTTTTAGCTGCAGTCTTTTTCATTGCTGGTTTCTTTTTAGCTGCAGTCTTTTTCATTGCTGGTTTCTTTTTAGCTGCAGTCTTTTTCATTGCTGGTTTCTTTTTAGCTGCA
>DATDAD010000010.1:0-28585 GCA_036525555.1 Candidatus Nitrosopumilus sp. | reverse complement strand
CGCTGGAAATCTAAACTATGAAGAGATGAAAGAGTTGAAGAAAACAAACGTCTCAATGGGAGTGATGCTTGAAAATGTAAGTGAGCGATTAACAGAAAGAGGAATGCCACACCATTTGGCGGCAAGTAAAAGACCAAAAGCGAGATTAGAAATTTTGGAAAATTCTGGAAAATTAGGAATTCCAATGACTACAGGCATACTAGTAGGAATTGGGGAAACAATGGATGAGGTAATTGATTCATTATTTGCAATAAAAAAACTCAACGACCAACATGGAAATATTCAAGAGGTAATTTTACAAAATTTTCAACCAAAGCAAGATACCAAAATGAGAGACGAACCATCAACAGATGAAAAATATTTCAAATTAGTTGTTGCGCTATCTAGAATCATCATGCCGGAGATGAACATACAGATTCCTCCAAATTTGTCTCCAAAATCATACCAGAGTTTCTTATCAGTTGGAATAAACGATTGGGGTGGGATATCGCCATTGACACCAGATTTTGTTAATCCGGAATTTTCTTGGCCTGAAATTAGCAAAGTAGACGAGAATTCAAAGAATGCAGGTTTTGATTTAAAATGTAGATTCCCAATATACCCAGAATATTTTTCTTTTATTGGCAAAGAGTTAAGAGATAAGATGTCAGTAATTGAAGATGAGGAAGGATTAGTGAAAGAGGAATATTGGAGATGACAATCAACATAGATTCACTTTTGAAAAATACTGATCCTATAGTTTCAGATATTCTAAACAATGCACTATCAGAGAAGGAGATATCTGCTGATGACGGATTAGTGTTATTTAACGCCAAGGGAACAGATTTTCACCTTGTGGGTCTAGTTGCAGACGAATTAAGAAGAAGAAGGGTAGGAGATATAGTATCTTATGTAGTTAATAGAAATATCAATTTTACAAATGTCTGCATTAAGCAATGTGGGTTTTGTGCATTTAGTAGAGATTTTAGAGAAGAAGAAGGATATTTTTTACCTAACGAGGAAATTGTTCGTAGGGCTAAAGAAGCATATCAGTTAGGAGCAACCGAAGTCTGCATCCAGGCAGGACTTCCACCGGATATGAAGGGAGATTTGTATGAAAATATTTGCAGAGATATCAAAAAAGAGATTCCAGATATCCACATTCATGGGTTTTCTCCTGAAGAAATTCTATATGGAGCCACTCGTTCGAATGTATCAATTCAAGAATTTTTAAAAAGAATGAAAGAAGCCGGAGTAAACACACTCCCAGGAACTTCTGCAGAAATCCTAGATCAAAAATTGAGAGACAAGATATCCCCTGGAAGAATTAGTGTAGAAGACTGGGAAACAGTCATCAAAAGTGCTCACAAAATCGGAATTAACACAACTTCAACTATGATGTTTGGTCATGTTGAAACACTTGAAGATAGAGTAAAACACATTGCAAAATTAAGAGATATTCAAAAAGAGACAGGAGGATTTACAGAATTTGTTCCTTTGAATTTCATCCACACAGAGGCGCCAATGTACAAACATGAATTACATGAAGGCATCAGACAAGGAGGAAGCGGAAATGATGTGTTACTCACACATGCCATCGCACGAATCATGCTGAATAATTCCATTAACAACATTCAGATGTCATGGGTAAAAGAAGGACAAAAAATGTCTCAACTGTTACTCATGTGGGGAGCAAACGATTTTGGAGGAACACTAATCAATGAAAGCATCTCAACATCGGCAGGTTCAGAATATGGTCAATTGTTAAAACCAAAAGAAATTAGAAGAATAGTAAAAGAGATCGGGAGAGTTCCAGCAGAAAGAAATACCCATTATGAAATTCTAAAAAAGTTTGACGGAGACAAAGACATGGAAGACAAATTGGACAATGTTACAGATACCCAGTTTGGCTCATATGTGGAATTGATAAAAATAAACAAATTCAAGTACAAAAATCCAAGGAAGCAATAATTTGTCAGCCTTAGAAAAGGCACTTTATTATTCAAACAAAATTGGAATTGATGAATGCGATATCGTTAGAGTAAAGAAAAAAATAACAACAGTCAGAATTACAGATTCAGAAATTGTAGAAATCAAACAAAATTTTGATGAAAGTTTTGGTATCAGGCTAATCCAGGACAAAAAAATTGCATCAATACAAACGACAAACGAGGAAGAAATAGAAAAGACCATAGATAATGCATTTAAAACATTTCGAAGCCTAAAAACACGTGAATTTTGGAAAGGATTGCCACACAGCACTGACCATAAAACATTGAAGGGTACATTTGATGAGAAACTAGATGAGATTTCAGGCTCAAAAATCATGGATATCGCACAAAATATGATTAATTCATCACTTAGCAATAAGGTAAGTACGATTACAGGATCTCTGAACATAGTATCAGAAAATTTTGAATTAATGAATTCAAACGGATTAAATTTCAACGAAAAAGCCACATACATTTCAGGAATAATTAATGCAGAATCAGAATGCGGAGACATGCCAGTATCAGGGATAGGGCATGCCAGTGGAAGAACATTAACAAATTTTTCTGCAGAGAAAATTGGAAATGACGCAAAGACAATGTGTATAGAATCAATTAATCCGCAAAAAGTCAATTCAGATTCGTATTCTATAATTTTTGAACCATATTCTGTAGGGGAATTGTTAGCATTTGTAGTGGCTGCAAATTTTAATTTCAAAATGTTTTCAGAAAAAAAGAGTTGTTTTTCAGAAGAACGTGAAAAAAAAATTGCAGTGGAGCAATTCAGTTTAATGGATGATCCACACATTCCAGAAGGAATTGGGACGAAATCAGTGGATGACGAAGGAATCGTAACAAAGAAGAAGGATTTGATAAAAAATGGAATTTTCAAAAATACATATTCAAATCTTTTTGACAGTTACAAAGAAGGAAATGAATCAACAGGTAATGCATTACGTCCAGGATCACCAATGGGAAGAAGTTCAGAGCCAATTCCAATGTCAGCCACACATAATCTCAAAGTCATTCCAGGGGATCAATCACAAGAAGAGATGGTTAAAGAAACAAAACATGGATTGTTAGTAGGAAGATTATGGTATACATATGCAGTAAATCCAATCAAAGGAGATTTTTCATGTACAGCAAGAAGTGGAATTAGAATTATAGAAAATGGAAAAATAATAGGTCCAGGAAGATCAGTTAGAATAATCCACAGCCTTCCTACAATGATCAAAAATATTTCAGCAGTTGGAAATAATCAACAAAATGTTATTCAGTGGGCATCTCTGCCATCAATTACACCATCAATAAAGACGGAGAATGTCTCAGTAAATTCCATCTAAATCTAAAATTTAGGCACGAATTACTTGAAAAACGTGGCTATTAGATATGCCACATACCCAATTGTAAGACAAATTCCTACAACCCTGCCAATAATTCCAGTTTTAAGCGCAATTAGTAATGACAAACTAAAGATTATCATGATTGCATAATCGACATAAACATCAGCACCTACAACTACACCACCAAGGGCTGCACCAACACCCATGATCATCAAAATATTGTAAATGTTACTTCCAATTATATTTCCAACACCAATATCCCCATGACCCTTTTTGATTGCAATAATTGATGTAATTAATTCTGGAAGAGAGGTTCCAATTGCAATAACTGTCAAACCAATTATTGTCTCAGACAATCCAAATTCTTTTGCTAGAATTACTGCATTGTCAACTGTAAGTATTGCACCCACATACAAAAGAACGACACCGATTCCAATTAATCCTACAGATTTTAAGTAAACATTATTTGCATCATGCTGAAGTTCTTCTTTGTTTTCTAATCTTTGTTTCATTGCATCTTTGAGTGTATAATATCCAAACACACCCAATCCAGCAAGCAACAAAATACCGTCATATTGAGATAGTTCCCCATCAATTGAAATTAAAACCAAAAGAACTGAAACTCCAAGCATGATCGGAATTTCTTTTCTTAAAATAGATTTGTTTACAGCCAGAGGAACAAGGATTGCAGCAACACCGATTACCATGCCAATATTTGCAATATTGCTTCCAACTATATTTCCAAGAATTATTGCACTATGTTCCCCAGCTGCTGCAACACTTGCTGCAAGTTCAGGAGTTGAAGTACCATATGCTACAATAGTCATTCCAATTACTAAATTACTAATACGGAATTTTCTTGCAATTGCTACGCCACCACTAACTAGCCAGTTGCCACCAAAGCATAGCAGAACCAATCCCACAATAGTCAATATTACACTTATCGCAATTTCCACAGATTGATTTTGTGGGGTGGTTGTTTAAATGAGATGATATACTATAATTTCACAATTCAAACAACTCAAGCTAATTCTAAAAAAGCAGATCTAGGTACAAACAAGTGTAAAAAAACCAGATGGGAAGATCAATAAAGATCAAGTTAAAGACTAATAAGGTAATGTACCGTACTATACGGTATCATGAGAGCAAGACTAACCTATGTGCCACTAGAAGTGGCAGACCAATTCGAGGATTTTATCATACACAGAGATGAGCAAATTCTTGATGCAGTAAAAGCAAGAACCAAAGACTACAGCACGTTATCTTTGTTGAAATTATTATATCAGCTAAGAGGCAACCCCATGACATTTTCTGACTTGTATTCAAAGTCAAAAATAAGAATGAAAAAATCATTTTTGAATTATTTGCACCTGTGTGTAGATTACAAATTTATCGAAAAGGAGGCAGTAGGCGCAAATGTAATTTACACAATTACTGAGAAGGGAAGAGTCATGTTGAATCTGTTCATGCAAAAAAACGATTACGTATGCTAATTCAATTCCAGAGACATTGTCTCGGAAGACAAAGATAATTTCAAGGTTGAATTTAGACTAGTCGTTTTAATTTAAAAATAAGTATGGAATCAATAGAAATGATGGAAAAAGCAAAAAAGAAGATAGATTATAAGATTCCAAAGAAAAAACCACAGAAAATTTTGGTTCCATTAGATGGTTCGAAATTTTCAATTCGAGCTCTAAACTATGCAATGAATTTATCAAAATTTACAAATTCAAAAATAATTGGAATTTTTGTAGTACCATCAGATGATACACCTTCTCCAATAGATGATCTTCTAAATCCGCTCTCATCAATATCAACTCAAGGGTACGAGACAAAAATGACAAAGGTTGGGCATAAAATTTTGGAAAATGCAGAAAAAAGATGTCAACAGAATAAGATAAGTTTTGCAAAAAAAATACTATTTGGAAATCCAGGAAATGAAATTATCAAATATTCAGAAGATAAAAAAATAGGTATTGAATTAATAGTGATGGGATCACAAGGACATGGACATGCTGAAGAGATACTGTTAGGAAGTGTATCATACAAAGTAGTCCATAAATCCAAAAAACCAGTAATGATAATAAAATAAATACAAAAAATAACCAAATACACATCACTCTTTTTTCACAATTAACTCATCAAATGCTTTGTCAGTAAAGTAATTAGACAGAACAAATCGACGTAAGCAGTGCAAAAAGAATTCCCTGAGGCAGAAGTCTTTGAAATTAAAAAGACAGAATTAAAGAATCCTATAATTTTTGCAGGATTTGTTGGCGCAGGTCTAGTAGGACCAGTTGCAATAAATCACATAATTACAGAATTAGAGATGCAAGAAATAGCAGTGATGAGATCAAAATATCTTCCACCATCAACTGTTTTTATGAGAGGTAGATTACGACACCCATTTCGATTTTATGGAAATAAAGAAGGAACTGTTTGTGCAATAATTTGTGAGATAACATTGAGAATGGAGGGATTATACACGCTAGTATCATCCATTTTAGATTGGGCAGCTCAGAAAGGGTCCAAAGAAATTGTGATTTTAGATGGAGTTGCAAGTACAGAGCACGACGGTAAAGCATACTGTGCAGCAGAAGAAGACTTGGTCAGAACAATGGCAGACAAAGACATTAGCATGATTCCACAAGGATTCATCACAGGGATTCCAGGAGGCATACTAAATGAGTGCCTAGTAAGAGAGATTCAAGGATTAACTCTATTGGCAAGGGCAAACAAAGAGGCACCAGATTCAGGAGCAGCAGCAACACTGATTGAGGCATTAAATCGATTTTACGACATGAAAATTGATACGTCAGAACTACAAAAACAAAAAGATAGAATCAATACAGAATTCAGCGAATTATCTCAGAAATATGCAGAGCACAGAGAAGAGATATCTGGAATGTACATGTGATCGAAATACAGGGCAAATTCTTTTATTCATAACAGATGCGCAACAAACTATGGCTCTAACCTACAAAAAAGCAGGTGTGGATATTTCTAAAATTAAACAAAGCCAAAAAGCAATTGGAAAATTAATTGCATCAACTCACAAACTCCAGAAAAAAGCAAAGATGACGCATGGTTTTGGCCATTATGCAGGAATTGTGGAAATTCCTGGCGGAAAATTGTTAGCAACACATACTGATGGTGTTGGAACCAAAGTAGTAATTGCAAATATGATGAAGAAATACAACACGGTTGGAATTGATTGTGTTGCAATGAATGTGAATGACATAATCTGCATTGGTGCAACACCAATTTCATTTGTGGACTATATTGCTGCAAATAAAAATGATGTAGCAATATTCAAAAAAATTGTAGAGGGGCTAGTAACAGGTGCAAAAAAATCAGCGATGCCAATTGTAGGAGGAGAAACAGCAATCATGCCAGATGTAATCGAAGGAAAAGGATTTGCATTTGATTTGGCAGGTATGGTTGTAGGATTATTGGAGAAAAAAGAGATGGTTCTTGGAAATAAAATCAAAGCAGGCGATGTAATTATTGGAGTAAACAGTTCAGGCATTCATTCAAACGGATATTCGCTTGCAAGAAAAGCATTGTTAACAAAATATTCTGTAAAAGACAGAGTCAAAGGAGTAGGAGTCATAGGCGATGCATTGCTCAAACCAACAGAGATCTATACCAAACCAGTCCTTGAGATTAATCAAAAATGTAAGGTAAGTGGATTTGCACATATTACAGGGGGGGCATTTACCAAGTTATTACGTCTCAAAAACATAGGATATGAGATAGATTCACTACCCAAAATCCCACCTATTATGGGATTAGTAGAAGAACAGGGAGTGAAGGCAGAAGAAATGTACAAGACATTTAACATGGGAGTAGGATTTTGTGTGGTTGCTCCAAAAGATCAGACATCTAGGATCAAATCAATATTCAAAAAACACAAGATTGTAAGTCAGGAGATAGGGCAGATCGTTTCTAAAAAAGGTGTTTTTATAAATTCCATAAAAATTGCTTAATTTAACAACACCAAAATAATTTTTAATACAATATCACCTTATATGACAGATTTTTCAACCTCTATCAGGAAAAGATGGCTGAGGCACAATTCATTGAAACAATTATCGGTGTAGGAATTCTTCTTTTTGCAGCCAAATTAATGGCAGAACTTTTCCTAAGATTGAAGCTGCCAATTGTTTTAGGAGAATTGTTAGCTGGAATGATCGTAGGACCATTTGCACTAGGTGCATTCTTTGTAGTAGATGGAAGGCAATTACTTCACATCAACGACGAAATCAAAATTCTCGGAGAAATGGGAGCTATAGTAATTTTGTTTATGGCAGGATTGGAAATGACACCAAAAGAATTTCTCAAAGGAGGTAAGGCATCATTTACAGTTGGAACATTAGGGGTTGTGGTTCCATTCTTTGCAGGTCTTGCAGTATTCCAAATGTTTGGATTTGACGCATTGCAATCAATGTTGATTGCAACAGCACTTACTGCAACAAGTATCGCAATTTCAATTCAAGTATTAAGTGAATTTGGAAAAATCAAAGCCCCAGAAGCTAGATTAATCATCGGTGCAGCCGTAGTCGATGACATTTTAGCAATTGCAGTATTATCAGTGGTATCATCAATTGCAGGATCAGATGGAGGAGTCGATAACATCGACATCACAGAAGTAGTAATTACAATTTTACAAGTTTTAGGATTCTTTGCCATAATGCTAGTTGTTGCAGTAGTTATAATCCCAAAGATCATCACACCAAGATTATGGAAGGCAAAAGGCAGTGTAGAAGGTATTGCCACAGCGTCTTTCTTTGGAGCAGCGGCGCTTGCAGGGTCTATAGGGTTATCCCCAATTGTAGGAGCATTTGCAGTGGGCATGGCACTTTCCACCACCAAGGTGTTTGAAAAAGTAGAGAACTATATTGGAAAAATAGGATTAATTTTCGCACCGTTATTCTTTGCAATTATCGGTGCACAAGTGGACCTAAGAGCAGTAGATCTCAATATTTTGATGTTAAGCGGAGTAATTATTGTAGTGGCAATTGTGACGAAATTATTTGGTTGCGGATTGCCTGCAATGTTCTTTTTGAAAGATAAAGCTCAAGGGATGAGAGTAGGAATAGGAATGATTTCCAGAGGAGAAGTAGGATTGATTGTTGCAGGGGTTGGAGTTACCGCAGGAATTCTCACATCAGAGGTATATTCCACAATTGTAATTATGGTTGCAGTAACTACAATCATAACACCAATTTGGCTGAAAATAGAATACAGGAAAGAACAAAAGAAAGGTAATGGCGTAGCAGAGAAAAGCATAGAATAGACAATCAAACACCTTAGATTATATACAAAAATTACTGCGGCAATGTATGTTTGTAGAGAAAAAATCCAGAGGTGAAAAAATTGACTGTTGATTACAATGAATTAACAAAACAAGTTCTCAATCTACTACCACAGGTAAAGTTTGCAGCAGTGGTAAATGTCAAAGGGGAAATCGTTTCTGGAGGGCATAAAGAAAATGTAGAACAATTATTGATCGGGGATGATAGTAGAATGTCAATTCATTATGCCATACAAAAAAGGGACATTTTTACTAATTTGGCATACAAGATTGGCAAAGAAAAATCAGCAATCACAGAATTTGAAAAAGCCATAATTATTAGCGTACCAATAAATTCCAGTGAATTATTTTTAGTTCGTACAGATAAGGGAGTAGATTATTTGAAAATTGTTGATTTCATATACTCAAAACTAGATCCTCAAAAATACATTCGTGAAGAGATCAAAGTTATTCAAGAGGAAATAGAGAAATTAAAAAATCTCAAAGAAAGTGAAAAAAAGAAAAAGGTTGTAAAGAGAAAACCAGCTAAAAAGGCTGCAGCAAAGAAAAAGATTGTAAAGAGAAAACCAGCTAAAAAGATTTCCAAAACAAAAAAAGCAATTAGGCGTAGGTAGGCATCAATTATCCAAAATTATTTAACGAATTTATGTCCAAATCAGTGTGAGTATTCATGAATAAGTTAGATCCAGTGGTATCCAAAGCATGTAATGAAATCACTCAGAATCTATTAACAATTCAAGAACCCAGTAAAAAACAAGTTAAAGAAGAAATTATAAAAATTTGTACGAAATATGCACTTGAACGAATTCCTAGAAATTATGAAATTCTGTCAATGGCAAAAGAATCAGATTTTGATAAATTAAAAAAAGTATTGCTAAGAAAACCTGCTAAAACAGCATCAGGAGTATCAGTAGTTGCATTAATGCCAAAACCATATGCATGTCCACATGGACGTTGTACATATTGTCCAGGAGGAATTGAATTTAATTCACCAAATAGCTACACAGGAAAAGAACCATCATCGTTAAATGCAATAGAAAACGAATTTGATCCTAAATTACAAATTACATCAAAGATTGAAAAACTAATCGCATTTGGACATGACCCATCCAAAATGGAAATAGTGATTGTAGGAGGGACATTTCTATTCATGCCAAAAGACTATCAAAGAGATTTCATTAAATCATGTTATGATGCACTTAATGGAACAGATTCAAAAGATTTGGAAGAGGCAAAATCAAACAATGAACATGCCTCAATAAGAAACGTAGGATTTACAATTGAAACAAAACCAGATTATTGTAAAAAAGAACATGTCGATTTAATGTTAAGTTATGGAATAACAAGAATAGAGATAGGAGTTCAATCATTGCAAGAACGTGTTTATGATATAGTCAACAGAGGACACAACTATAATGATGTAGTAGAGTCATTTCAAATTTCAAAAGATGCAGGATACAAAATTGTTGCACATATGATGCCAGGGTTACCAACAATGACACCAGAAGGAGATATCGCAGATTTTAAAAAATTATTTTCAGATCCAGAATTGCGTCCAGATATGTTGAAGATTTATCCTTCACTGGTAATTGAAAATACACCACTCTATGAAGAATACAAACAAGGAAAATACACACCATATTCTGATGAAGACATGATCAAAGTTCTAACAGAAGCTAAAAGAAACATACCAAAATGGGTTAGAATTATGAGAGTTCAAAGGGAAATTTCTCCCAAAGAGATCATTGCAGGTCCAAAATCAGGTAACTTGAGACAAATTGTTCATCAAAATCTAGCCAAACAAGGATTTTCATGTAAATGTATCAGATGTAGGGAAGCAGGATTATCCAGCAGGAAAGCAGATGTAGGAGAGATAAAGTTGAACCGAATAGATTATGATTCATCAGGGGGAAAGGAAGTATTCTTGTCTTATGAAGACAAAGAAGAATCAATTTATGGATTTTTGAGATTACGAAAACCAAGTCTTAATGCACATAGGGGTGAAATTGATCAAGACACATGTATCGTAAGAGAAATTCATGTTTATGGAAAATCGTTGAAGCTTGGAGAAAAAGAAGACGATGAGATTCAGCATTCAGGATTAGGAAAGAATCTCATGAAAGAAGCTGAAAAAATATCTAAAGAAGAATTTGATGCAAAGAAAATTTTAGTAATTAGTGCGGTAGGTACAAGAGAGTATTATCAAAAATTAGGGTATTCGTTATATGGGCCATACATGTCCAAAGTATTGAATTAGTGAAAAAATGACAGAGCAAGACATTATCGGTAAAGGTACTTGGATTGATAAGTTAGCATCAGAATTACTTGAACGTGAAAAAACTCTTGGAAGAAATACAGATCTACTAAGAGTAGAAAGTGGTCTTGGAGCATCTGGAATTCCACATATTGGAAGTTTAGGGGATGCAGTTAGGGCATATGGAGTAAAACTAGCATTAGAGAACCTAGGATACAAATCGGAATTAATAGCATACTCAGATGATCTTGATGGATTAAGAAAAATTCCAGAAGGCATGCAAGAGTTTGGTTTAGAAGAACACATTGCAAAACCAGTGTCATTAATTCCAGATCCATACGGTTGTCATGACTCGTACGGAATGCATATGAGCAGTATTCTACTAGAAGGATTAGATAAAGTTGGAATAAAATATGAATTTAGAAGAGCAGTTGACACTTACAAACAAGGATTGCTAAAAGAGCAAATCCATACAATATTACAAAACAGTGCAAAGATTGGAGAGAAAATTTCAGAGCTAGTAGGACAAGAAAAATATCAGAAATACCTGCCATATTTTCCAGTATGTGCAAATTGTAATAGACTCTATACAGCAGAGGCTACAGAGTATGTGACAGAAGAAAAGAAAGTAAAATACACATGCCACGACACAGAGATTGGATCAAAAGTAGTCAAAGGCTGCGGTCATATAGGAGAGGCCGATATCGGGAGAGATCTTGGAAAATTAGCCTGGAAAGTAGAATTTGCAGCAAGATGGGCAGCATTTGACATTAGGTTTGAAGCATATGGGAAAGACATCATGGATTCAGTAAAAGTCAATGACTGGGTTGCAGATGAAATTCTGGAATTTCCACATCCACATCATGTAAAATATGAAATGTTTCTAGATAAGGGAGGAAAAAAGATTTCAAAATCACTAGGCAATGTAATCACTGCACAAAAATGGTTAGAATTTGGCAGTCCAAAATCAATTTTGTTATTACTATACAAAAGAATTACAGGTGCAAGAGAATTAGGCTTTGATGACATACCATCCTTAATGGCAGAATATAATGAGCTTGAAGATATTTATTTTGGACGAATCAAAGTAGACAACCAAGCAAAACTGACTAAATCAAAAGGACTCTACGAATATGTAAATCTCCTAAATCCTCCAAAACAATCAAGCACTCATGTAAACTATAGACTTGTAACTGAATTGGCTAAAATCTTCAAAGAAAACAGAGGAGAAAGAGTAATGAAAAAATTACTGGATTACGGAGTAATTAAAAATCCAGAACCTGAAATAGAAAAACTCATCGAGATTGCAGGAAATTATGCAGATGAATTTGACGAACAAGAAAAAATTAAAATCGATTTAGAGGATACAACGAAGAAGGCATTAAAATTATTAGTTGAGGAATTAGAAAGTGACAAAGAACTTGAAGATATTCAAAATACGATATATCAAATTGCAAAATCAAATGATATTCAACCAAAAGATTTCTTTAAAATATTATATCAAATAATACTTGGAACTTCAAGAGGGCCTAAAATAGGTCCGTTTATTTCAGATATAGGAAGAAAACAAGTAGCAAAGACACTTTCAGAGTATACATAATCATGGTTCACGGGGAACATAATAGATCAAAGAACAGTGGGGGATTTGCATTAATTATCCTAGGAGCATTATTGCTTTTTCTTGCCCCACAAGAAAGCACAGTTGAAGCAGGATTGGGCACGATGGCATGGATTTCAGGGATTGTCATTGGAAGTATTGGGTTTTATTTGAAATTCTTCAGATGGAAAATCAAAAAGGCATAAAGAAAGGTTCATCTTTTGGAGAGAATCGTGGAGA
Organism: Candidatus Nitrosopumilus sp.; assembly: GCA_036525555.1. GTDB lineage: Archaea > Thermoproteota > Nitrososphaeria > Nitrososphaerales > Nitrosopumilaceae > Nitrosopumilus. Next base: position 15,867 of record DATDAD010000010.1, on the reverse strand, counting down.
AATATGGGATTTTTCGGTAAAAGAAAAACAGAAGAAGCAGAAGATACAAGTGAAGCAGTCATACTAAAATCAGAACTTGAATTAGAAGTAGAGAATCTTCAAAAAGAGTTCAGAGAAAAACAGCATGAATTAGATAACATAACTCAAAAAATTACATCTGTCAAAGAAGAATATGACTCAATGGTAGGCAACTTAATGTTGGTGAAAAAAGAGCTCAATCAAAAAAATATGGAATTGGATATCATTAAACGAGAATACAGAGAAACCAAGGAGAGAAATAAAAAATCAGAATTAATTAAAGATGTAGAATTAATTGATAAATTCAAAGTAACCGAAGGGGAATATTCAAAAATCAAAGAAGAGTTAGAGGAATTTACAAAAAAATATGAGGAGATAAAAGAGCAAATTACACAAGAACAATTCACTTTACATAACATCAAAAAGCAGCAGGTAGAAGTTGAAAAAGAATTAGATGAAGCAAATTCCAGATTATATAATGCAAAAAATGAATTAGATAAAAAAGATACTTTTGAAGACACCAGTATTCTAACTCCTTCGGAGAAAAAATTCATTGGAGTAAATAATGAAAATCAAAAAAGTTCAGCAGGAATTATTGAGGCTGCAAGTGCAGTTGTGGGCTCATTAAAATCAAAACTCAATACCACACAAAAGGAATTAGAAGCAGTCCAAACAATTTTAGAAAAAGAAAGAGAAGAACACGAAAACACAAAAAAAGAGCTAGAGAAATTAAAACAAAATATTAAATCATCAGACTAATCATAAATTTGCAAAATATTTTTGCCATTTTAATTTGATCTCTTCTTCAGAAATACCCATATCATACAAAGGAGAAACTACATCAGAAATGCTTGAGACGCTAACCAAAACAATGGCGTTTATTGGGCTTTTAATCCCATTTTGTCTATAGTGATTTAGAATTTCTTCATACATGGATTTGTTCTCAACGATTTTAGCCGTACCTTGAAACAAGAAGCCTTTGCGTAAAAGAGGGTCAATCACATTGATTTCAACATAAGGATTATCTTTTAGATTCTTCATAGTGTCAGGAGAACGAATATCTGCAAATGCCAATCTTTCTGCATCCCAACCAATCACAGTTCCTTTTGGAGAAATGTTGGGTTTACCATCAGACGTAACAGTAGCAACATAGGCAAGCTTTTGCAAATTTAAAAAATCTTTGATTTTCTTAGTAATCACAAATATTATTTTAAAATAGAATCTATTTAGTTTTCAGTTATCGCATAAGTTCAGCCATCTCGATAGAGAAGAAGAAAAACGCTATACCGCCACCAATTATTGCAATCCAGGCAGCAATCTGTTTAATTTTGGACATTTGAAAGGGATTCCTCAAGCTCATTATTGAATCTAATCACTCACCTCAGACTATTATAATTAGAGTGATGAAGGGTAATCACAGTGGCAAGCATAAAGGATATTGGAAGATTGTTTTTATTCATAGTAACAGGATTGGTTGCCATTATTGTTGGATCATTTATGGTTAGAGGAACAATGCATATGTGGGATAACCCAGGCGAAAATAAAAAAGACAAAAAGGACTAAAGCAAGTCCATACATAGAAGAATTGAATTGTTTCAAGATTCAACAATCAGGAAATCACTTGATCACTACATTCAGAGAAGAATACAAGAAATACCAACTGAAATTAAACAAACATTTCCAGCAATCAAACAAATCTGGAAGTGTGGAAATGAAATAGATTTTCTTTATGGCTACTATGTTGGAAAAATCGAAGAGGGATCTTTACATTATTTACTTAAAGCAACTCGTGCATCAGCAGGAGGTTATGTAGATACTTTTGAAATAAGGGGAATTATTGAAACCCACAAGAGAGATTTGCAAGATGTAATAAAATCTGCAATCAATTAGTGAAGTAGAAATAGAACCTTGATTCAATTATAATATGGTAGGCCCTAAAGACGGCGGATTTGGCTTTGATCAATCAAAAAAATATACGACCGTAGATAATCTTGATGAAATTTGTGTACAGTGTCAAGCAGGACAGCATAAAAAATGTCTAAAAAAGTCTAAAGAGCAAGAAGTTTGTGAATGTGAACACTGTATGATTTACGGTTAAAATTAAAGGGCAGTTAATTTATTCTCAAGATCTTGAATTTCTTTTTGATATGAATCTGCAATGCTTTGTGCAAATTCTTTATGAGCAGAAACTATAGCAATCAACGCTTCTTTGTATTCAGAGTGACCTTTCTTTAGAACGTCACAGGATTCAAGCGAAGTGATGTGTCCTGTTACTGTTGCCATTGCTCCTTTCTGGTTAAATTTTACAATTCCACCAAAGGCCTCAATTAGCATAAATCCTGACTCGGCCTTGCACTTGTAGGTGACTCTACCAGTTTCAGTATTGAATAATTGTGTAATGCCTCCAGGTTTTCTAGTTACAGTAACTGTCATGATGGGATTGAAAATAATGAGGTATTAATTATTTTAGAAAAAAGATTCTAAGCAGGAGTGGCAGCAGGAGCTGCAGCATCGGCTGCCAGAATTTTATCAATCTCATTTATTGCAAGCTTGTCTCGTCCAATGAGTTCAAACTTTTGTATCAAAGTTTCAAACTTTGTTTCTTCCTGTACTTGCTCATTGACGAACCATTCTAGGAATACAGAAGTTGAATGATCCTTATCTTTTTGTGCGATTTCAACCATCTTGTGAATTGCAACTGTCACTGCTTGTTCACTTGCTAAAGCAGTCTTTAAAATGGATTCTAAAGACTTGAAATTACTTGCAGGCAACTTTGTTGCAGGGATTACTGCAGGAACTCCAAGACCATTCAAATAATGAACAATCTTTAGCATGTGAGTTCTCTCTTCATCAGCCTGAGCATAAAAGAAACTAGCACCGCCCTCGTATCCTGTAATTTCACACCAGGAGGCCATAGACAGATAGCTATTTGATGCGTTAGCTTCCAATGCAATTTGATTATTTAATGCACTTTGGATGTTTTTTGAAATTTTCATAATTTTCATGTCTACTAGATTCTAACCGTTAAAATAACTTTCTAAAATCGGTAATCATTGAATTTAAATGGTTTTTAGAAAATTGAACCGAATTTTAGCAATGCAAATATTATTGCAAATCCAATAAGAAAAACAATTCCAAATATACTGAGTATTTTTAACCCCAAAGAAGGATGATGCTCATCATCAAGATATTTTCCAGTGACCAATCTAAAATTAAAAATTGCAATCACAGGGGCTATCATAAATGACAGGACAGTTGCAAAATCAACTAATTCTTTGAGATTGTTTCCAAACTGAAATATCACAACAAGAGAACCTGCAGAAATTAAAAATAAGAAAATAACATAAAATGTACGAAACTTTGTACGTATTTTCTCTTCTTTTTTAGTAAAAATCAACTCTACCGTTCTTTGTAAGGAACGGGAATATCCATCAAAGACTGCAATGATCGTTCCAAACATCACAGTAAACGCGGAGGCTGCAATGATGAGATAACTCCAGTCCCCAATGGTTTGAGTGTACAATGTCACTATTTCATGTGCAAAAAGGGAATTGCTATTTGGCAATTCTTCCCCAGAACCATAAAAGATGAAAGATCCAAGTACAACAAACATCACAGCAAGAATCCCTGTAACTAAATATGCTAGTCTAAATTCAAACAAAGTCTCTTTGAGTTTTGGTTTGTAGTTTGTCTGTTTCATTCGCTCCAACGTCCAGAGGCTATTCCAGCTGGAAAGATCAACTGCAGTGGGCATCCATCCCATTAGGGCAAGCAAGAAAAAGATCCCAGACACATTCCAAAGATCTTTTGGTTCAAACCCAGAAACAGGTTCTATTGGACCATTGTGAAGAGTTAGTAAAAATGCAGAAAGTGTAGAGATTAGCAACACAATTGCAATTATCTTGATCAGACTATCAAGAACATTATATTTTCCAATTGCTAAAATTCCAACACACACTGCAAACAAAATAACTACTGTCCACTCCCCAAGAAAATCAATTCCAAAAAGATTCTCAAAAAACCCCGCAGCTACAAACCCTACAGCCCCTGTGACAAAAAACATTGATGCTATCGTGAGTAAAAAATACAGCCATAGTGCAGGACGTCCAATCTGTTTGTAGCCATCAATAATACTTGTATCTGTAGAGTTTGCATATCTAGAACCATACTCAAAAAAAGGATATTTCAATAAAGTTACCAATATTACAAATCCTAAAATTAACAAACCAAAGTCTGCTCCACCTCTAGTAGATTGGACTAAATGAGATACACCTATTGCGGTAGACGCAAATAATATTCCAGGGCCAGCAGTTTTTGAGAATTTAGAAAGTTTCGAATTCATTCTTTTATACAGAATTGACATTCCATGAGCCATCAACCCAAACACCAATGACTTTTGCACCCATATTCCAAGAAGAAATTATTTCTACTGCATTTTTAATTTGGGCAATATGCTCTTCGTCAGATACAGGATTTGCAGCACAATCATAGTGGCCAGATACCACAACCAATTCAGATTTGTGAGCATTGATTGAAATTCCAACTTTGGTTTTGAGGGATTCAAGAACATTTGTTATATTCTTGTCGACACCAGGTTCAGTTATTGTGTCCACATAATCGACAGAAAAATTTTCCTTTATCCAATTGTTTAAAGGGATTTGGATTCTACCATCCATACAAGATATAGATGCGGCAAATTTTCCTTTGGCCATAATTTCAGAGAATTGTTCTAGTTTAAAAATTATTTTCTGTACAAAAAGCATTCAGAAGTATGATCATTTACCATTCCTACTGCCTGCATTAGGGCATAACAAATAGTAGGGCCTATAAAATTAAAACCTCGTTTTTTTAGATCTCGGCTCAATTTTTCAGAAATTTCAGTTGAAGCAGGCAGGTCAGATGATTTTTTGAATTTGTTTTGGATTGGCTTGTGATTAACAAACTCCCATAGATACTTGTCAAAAGATCCAAATTCATCTTGGATTTTTAGGAACATTTTTGCATTATTTATTGCAGAATGGATTTTGAGTTTATTTCGTATTATTGATTCATCCTGAAGCAGATTATCAACATCTTTTTGAGTAAATTTGGACACTTTTAGAGCATCAAAATTACTAAATGCCTTTCTATAGCCAGCCCTACGTTTGAGAATAGTAGTCCAAGATAGACCAGCTTGTGCACCCTCCAATAGAAGAAATTCAAATAATTTTCTATCATCATGTTCAGGACGACCCCATTCTTTATCATGATATGAAATATTAGGTTCATCTTTTGCCCATGAGCATCTTTCTTTCACAGTTTAGTTTATGAAATGATTCAAAATAACAGTTACCAGAGATATCAATGAAACTAAACCCACAATTATTACAAATTAACAGAAACTTTCTCATTTGTTTTATAGTTTCAGCATCACTGTCTGCAGTTGCAGCCCAGTTATTAGGAGAACAGGAAAATTATCTTAACACCACAATTACTATAATTATTGGATACATTATTTATTTTGGAATTTTTTCAGTATTGTTTTACTGGGACAATATTGAACGATACAAATCAATGAACTCCAATTTGATCAAAAAAGAATTATTATCTTTGATATCATCATTTGGTATTGGTGAAATAATTTATCTTGGAATACGTTGGCCAACATTGTATTATTTTTTAGAGTTGGGAATTGAGCCGTATTTAGCATCTTTAATTTCTGAAATAATATCTACGGGGTGTTATATGGTATCAGTAACAATATTTCTTAGAAAAACAAAAACGTTCTAATCATTTTGTGAATTGAGTAACCAAATCAGTAGAAGTGAGTATTCCAACCACTTTGCCATTTTCAGTGACTGCAAGCTTTCTAATTTTTTTGCTAGTCATTCTTTCTGCTGCTGCAGAAATTGGTTCGTTATGATTGATAGTAATCAATGGAGAAGACATTATTTTTTCGACAGGTGTATCAAATGACAAATTGTGTGCTGCCACTTTAGTTGCAAAATCCCTATCAGTTACAATACCTACAGGGTTATCGTTTTCTTTGACAAGTATTGCACCAATCCCACCTTGCTCCATCATTTTTGCCACCTGTAGTGAAGTGGTAGATAAATTGACAGTGATTAATGCTCTTGTCATAATATGCTGAACTAGAATAGAAGAATAATTGGAATCTTCTCGGCTCATTATGTGCATTAGAAATTGTCATATTTAAGATCTTCATAAAAAATGCGATTTTGTTAAAAATTATTTTAGATTAGATTCTAAAAAAGAGATAGTTTGAGCCCATACATCTTTTGATGCTTCAGGAGCATATCCCTCAAGAGGGGTTGGCAAAAGCATGATCAACTCCATCATAAATGTGAATTGAGTTTTTTACATCTGCCTGATTTAATGCAGTTTCAAACTCATTTACCATCTAAACTGGAATTCCTTTGTCTAGTTCGGCAAATATTTCAAAAACAGGCCAATTTATCACAGGCAGAAATGAAATCATAGTCAGATTCATTATCTAATAAAATCAATGTCAAAACAGAATTTAAAGAATCTTTTAGATAGAAGAAAAAAATCAGACAATTGTGGAGTTATCAAATATAGTTGCAGGGATAATTATCATTTCCACAGGAATAGGAATGGTATTTGTCGGGAATTATTTCAGTCAAAAAATAGGAATGCTTCATGTAGTGATATACTTTATGGCAGCATTTGTGATTTTTGCAGGAGTCCTCATTATGCTCTTGTATGACAAAGCAACTATTTTTTAAAAATCATTTACTGAGAAACTTGTCTTTGTTTGCAGCATGATCTTTTACATTATGTTCCATTAGTTCAGATTGAACTTGAGTTACAAAATCACATAAGGGACAGGAATATGTTTTTAGCAAAACATTTTTTGCTTTAGACGCTGCACGTGCCACAATTATTGTCAAGATGACGGCGATAACCGTAATGAATAGTGCATAAATAATCATTGGTCCTACCTGATCCTGAGTCCCAAAAAGTTCTTTGAACAATAATTTGATAGCATCATTCCATGCAAGTGCAGCAACAAGCCCAAATGCAGCAGTTACTAATGCAGCAATTTTATCAAGAATTTCATGTTTGATGGAACTGGGAGGGTTGCTGTCGGCCATAAGAATATGCAGATGTTTTACTAGAAATATAAAAAGATATCATTTTCAAAATAAAAAAATTCTGATAAAATTAAATTTTAGACAAAATCTTTTTCTTTTTTTCATCAAATTCTTTCTTGGTTATTATTCCTGCCTTTTGCAAGTCGCCAAGTTTTTTTAACAAATCCAAATCTTTGCCAGAATTGCCTTGTAGTTTTTTACTAGCTTTAAGACCAGAGACAATGCCAGATTTTGTTTTATTCTTTAATTTAGAGCCCAAAATACTACCTTTAGAAGCTAGTTGTTCACTTATTTTGTATCCTCGTTTTTTTGCATGTTTTATGATCTCCTCAGATTTCTCTCGTGTGACATCATCAACAAGCTTGTGTTTTTTTGCCATTAGACCCAATTCCCTGGTTTTCTTTTTGGCAAGACGGGTTTGTAATTTTAAATCTTTAATGATTTCATCTTTTGTTTTACGCTTGAATCGTCTCGTGTATTCTTCAATCACTAAAATTGGAAACGGACTATATTCTACATCAAGATAATATTTGATTATAGTGTCATCAGGTAATTTTTCAAGATATTCTTTGATGGATTTTTCTGATTTTATTTCCATGATTATATCTTATTGTTTACTCATAAAAAGATTCAAAAATATTGCTTGAAGATCTAATAACAGAGTCTACTTTTCAATGACATGTTTGTCTAAAACACCAATACATTCGTTTAAGACAGAATTATCAGAAATGGCATCTGTTTGAGGCAAATTAAACTCCAAGGTTAGCTGTTGATCATACTCTACCAAATCATTTCGATATGTGGTACATGCAGAACGAAGTAGTCTCCAAAAATAATATCCTTTATTCATCTCATTTTTCATTTGTTCATGATCCAAGGTCAAGATGCGGGACAGATTTTCATAATCAGTTTTATAATTATCGATTTTCTCTTTTATCATTTGAGGTAATTCCCGATACCAATTACGCCCCTCATCTGTTTTCTCAACATTGTCAATTTTTTGCAGTTGATAGACAACAGAATCTACCATAATATCTAAAACATCATTTTTTTCAAGTAATTCCATTAATTCGGGATTAATCATATTGATTGTAAAAATGATCTAAAATTAAGCGTATTGTTTTGTGTAAATCAGGCATTATAAAATATCAGTGTTAGGCACGTGAAGAATTTACAATATTCAATTTTGATAATCGAGCTTTTCTTTTAATCCTGATCTTTGTCAAAAACAATAACTTGAAAATAGTAAAACCAGACACAGAGGAAAATACATTGCTCGTAGGTTTTCCGAGCAATGGTCTTGTAGGGACATTTTCCATATCATATCTTATTCATCATCTCAAAATGAAACAAATTGGAGAGATTGAAGTTCCAGATCTACCTTTAAGACTATTTGTGGAGGGAGGTGAAATTCTTGCACCAATTAGAGCATATAATAAAAATAATATCTTCATCATAATTTCAGATGTTCCATTTAATCAATATTTAGCAGAAGAATTTGTAGTTGCAATTTTTGAGTTTTGCAAAAAAAATGCAATTAAGAAAGTGATGATGGTTAGCGGAATGGAGACAGTAAACCAACAAAAAGAATCTCCACAAATTTACGGATTAGTCACACATTCAATGTTGGACAATGTACTTTACAATAATCAAATTTCAAAATTTTTAGATGGTTCTATTTTTGGAACAGATGCTGCATTAATGTCAGTATTTAGAAAAACAACAATTCCAGCCCTGGCTTTGTATACAGAATGCCATCCATTTTTTCCAGATCCTGAAGCATCAATTGTAGCCATAGTTACACTTGCAAAAATTTTAGATATTAAAGTAGACACAAAGGACATTCAAAATAGAATTGAAAAACTTCGAATTCAACATAGAAAGTTGATGGAAGAAACACTTAGAGCATTAGAGCAACAGCAAGGAAAGGATACCAGGGCTCCACAAATTTACAGGTAAGAATATGATAGAGGATAATTTAGAATTTCGAGTTATAACACCTATAATTAATTCACTGTTTGATGATATTGAACACAAAATATTATCACCCCTTTCATGTTTAAAGGAATTTGACAGTCATTGGACGATGGAGTTTGATCTTCCAATGGTAGAAAAAAAAGACATCAAAGTAAGTTTTGATGGAAATACTATCAGCATAGAGGCAAAACTCAAACAAAAATACTTGGAAGAAAAATTAGGAAAGATTACAAAATTTGAATATTTTAAAAAATCTATTTCTTTACCTGCAAAAATAGATATCAAAAAAGCAACAGCAAAATTCCAAAAAGGCAGACTGGAAATAAGAATCCCAAAGAAAATCACCGGGCATTCAATAAAAATTAATTAGTATTGAAAAATCATTATTATTGATTTTCATAATAGAGTTTGATCACTTGATCAACTACTAAATTGGTGTCACAATCTTTTTCGGCACTTACAAGAAGTAAATAATCATCACCAAGATAGAATGAAAAGCGTTTAATCGCATCATATTCTGCCAAGGTGTATTTTGTTTTGCCGAGCCATTTAGCCATATCTTTTCTAGATTTCCAATCAAGGGTTGCAAGATTGACAAGTTCTTTTGATGCACGCTCTGAAAGTAAGCTCTTTACACCTTCTCTCATTCCACCACCAACTTTGACTGACCATTCATCATACACTGTGGCAAATCTAATTTTGGGATCTACAGCCAAAATTTGAGAGCAGAATTTTTTATAATCCATTGATCCTATTAGATTTACTGAATTATTAGAGTTTTAGAGAGATTAACAAAATTTTACTCATATAGTAAGATGGGACTATTTCAGAAAAGCCAGTGCTTTCACAATGTCAGTTTTACTGATTATTCCAATAATGTTTCCATGACCAGATAAAACTCCAGCACCGTTGATATTTTTATCTAGCAATATTTTTCCTGTTTTTGCCAAATCATCATCATAATCTACAGAAACAATATCCTTACTCATTATTTCTTCAATCTTTGTGCTGCCCCCAAATCCAGATTCAGAGATGAACCCTTTCCTTGGAAAGATTACAGAGATGGTAGGATCAGCATTATCAAGTACGTCTTCGTGTCTACCTAAGTCAAGTGCAAGTTGGAACAAATCCCTAAAGGTAACAATCCCAACAGGAATCTCATCATGATTTCGCAATATCACTCTAGAAATTTTTTGTTCAATCATCTTTAGGACTACCTTGTAAAGAGGAGTATCAGAATACATCCAAGCATAATAGGGAGACATGTACTCTCCAACAATTTTTTCATTAGGATGTGATTTTGTAAAATATCTAACAAGATCGGTTTTAGTCAAGATTCCAGAAATGTTTCCATGTGAGGTGACCACCAATGATCCAATTCCATTTTTCAACATAATTGTGGCACATTCGTCTAGTCCAATATTTTCATCAACAGAAATTATTTTTACTACAATTTCAGATAATGGGATTTCATCTAGTTTTCTTTCTGTGTTGTCAGTTAATAGAAAAAGCCCTAAGTCTTTTTCAGTTACAAGGCCCGTAATTTTGTCATTTTCAGTGACTAGGAGTCGGCTTTTTTTCTCATCAATTATTTTTTTTAAAACATCTGCTAGAGTAGAGTCAAGTTTAATGGTTCTAGGATTATTTAGATAATCTTTTGCATGTTTCACGATATTCCAAAATCAGAGAGTTATAAAAAACTCCATACAATTACCACTCATGAAAATCATCATTCTGTATGAATAAATATTAGAAAATATAATGATTAAACATCTTCAAGAAACCTGTAAAGATATACGTTTTTGCAGGCTTGAATTTTATGTAGTAATTCTAAAATCATTTAAAATATTGGTCAATCATCTATTATTTTAATCCACGAGAACTAGTCAGTTATTTTAAGAATAAAAAATATGAAAATAGAGAAAGATCTTTTTAGTCTAGTTTTGCTTTAGCTTTTTTTATCTCTCTTACTTCTTCAGCTAAATGTTTTTTGAGCAAACTTTCATGATCTTTTTTGTGTGTGCTGTATGCTTTGTTTAGGGCTTGTTTTGTTTTTGCTTTTTTCATTGCATTTGTGAATTTTTTGTGAATCGTGTTCACTTGTACGGTATAACTTGCCATGTTTTGATTTTGTTTATACAGTAAATTAATGTTAATTCCTAGATGAACCAATCATTTTTGGACTGAAAAAATCCTAACAATACATAGAATTTAGATATTTTTAATTATTTTAAAGACGATTTATCAAATCATTTGTAGATATCACCCAAAGCTGTTCTGGAAATCTATCAAATATTCCTCTTGCATGTTTTTGACCTTGTTTTTTACTGCTTGCACATGCATCCATTACCACTATTACGTAATATCCTAAATGAATGGCATCTAACACACTTGAAAGAACACAGTAGTCGGTTTCAATGCCTGTAAAAATCAAGATTTTTGTAGATTTCTTTTTTATTATTGAGTGAAAATTACCAGTCATGAATATTGATGCCGATTTTTTTCTGCTGACGACATCTGAATTAGAAATGTGTGAAATAAAATCATCAATTAAATCATATGCGCCAGTTCCAATTACATCTGGAGTGATTTTTTGATTTATTCTATAGTATGTTTGCCATGAATCCTGTTCTTTTTGCCAATTTTTTGGAGGAGTAAAGCGAGTAAATATTACATTTTGTATTCTACTATTTTCAATTAGTTTTTTGATATTTGGAATTATAGATAGTAGTTTTTTATCCATCCAAGGAGATTTTTTTTCAGTCAGGAATAATTTTTGCATATCTACAACTACCAATGTTATTTTTGAACTAGTCTTCACATCTGCATGCCATTCAGGTTCAGTCAAAATTACTACACAGCAATATTCATTTTTCATATTAATGTGTGTGACTCGGACGGCTAAGTTTTCCCCAAAAATAATTTAAACCCATGCTATTTCTCCAAACACTTTTGATAATCAGAGATATGCTTAAGTTCGTAAATGTATTTACAAGAACATGAAACCTAAAATTGGTAGATGGACTTCAAAAATAGACAGTTGTGCTTCAATTTATCAAGGAGATACACCATTATCATTCAAGATAAAAGGTCCAGGAGACATTACTGTTTATCACGATGGCAAGGTCACTAAATTTTATAAAGATGGAACAGTAACAGGGAAAAAAATTAAACTAAAAAATTCTTCCAGCACTTGGATTTCAGGAACATATACTGGCTCTTCAGAAGATATGGAATCTGAACAAGAATGGTTTGCAAAATCTGGAACATGGCAAACTGTTTATCATGGGGAAAAGGCCAAATTATATCGAATTTTGGGCCCTACCACTCAAAGAGATAGCGACATACTTGTTTCAGTTGATGGAATACAGACGGGTTGTTTTTTGTCTAAATCTCACAGTATCGATGTAAAAGGCAAACGCATTAGAATAAAGAAGAGAAGAGGACCTTCTTTTGTTAGTGGATTTGCTTATTTATTAAAATAAAAAATAAACCATCAGATTGAAAACGCCATTAAGAATATTCTCATGGCATCCATTCTAATTTCCAATGCATCATCCCATGATAGTAGGATTATTTTACGACCATGATTATATACGGACCCGACCGGATTCGAACCGGCGACCTATTGCTCCGCAAGCAATCGCACTATCCAAGCTATGCAACGAGTCCAAAAAGTTTGGGAAATTTACGCTTAATTTGGATTGCTATCAGTTAGATTCTGTAAAAATGTATAGTGTTTCATCTATCTCACGCAATGTCCATGCAGTCGGCAATGAAATTCTTCGAATAGATTTGAGATGATTATCTCCAATCAAAGTTCCCCAACCAGCCTCATTTTTTGGATCAGGTGCATATTTTTGAGATAAGGTTCCAGCAAATACCCATCCAGTTTTTTTCTCCAGATTTGAAATGGATTGAATTGATTTTAAAACTCCAGATGCAAGAGAAGATCCACCCATTTGTGCTAGACCTCCAATGAAAAATATGGGCTTACTCAAATTCAAAGATTGGTAATCAAATGCAACTGCGTCAGAGCAGTAAGGATGAAAATCAAGAATGGTTGTAAGAAGATTTTGCAGATCAACTAGCATGTTATCAATTTCTATACTGTATGATTCCATACCCAAAAGTTTAGCACAAAATGCAATGCGACCATCACCTGACCCAATATCAATTACCTCAGAATATCCCAATTCTTTTGCAAGTAATGCACTAACATACCCAGACATCATCCACGTAGGGGAAAAAGGTGCTTTGCTCAAACCATGTTGAATGCTATTTAGCCAGTATTTGTTAATGTCACCCTCATACACAATACAATTGATAGAGCCAATTTGTTTTTCAAAAGAATTGTAATAGATTGGATTTTTTGTTGCAAATTCGTGTAACAACTCTAAATGAAATTCATCGATTGGAAACAATTCTGATTTTGATTTTGGAATAACTTCTTGTGTCTGGCTTTTGCCATCATAGACTCTAACAAATTCTTTTTTTAGTTCAACTAAGTTTTTTCCAAGTTGATCAATCATGAGAAAGCCCATTCTCATATTGCTCGACAAATTCTTTAGTACTCATATTTTGACGCAATTCATCAAAGAGGGTTGTATCAAGCTCGGTCTGCTCTTTTGATTTTTGACCAGAACTTTCAGATTGTAATTTTTTTGTCAATTCTTGAATAGATTCAGATAACTTTTTCATTATTCTCGGATGTATGACAGAATCAAATCTTTGAGAGATGAATTTTTCAGTCTCATCAATTTTCTCCAACAATTTAGGCTCAGAGCCAGTCTGTTGTTTTAGCATAGTAGCCATAGAAGAGACATTCATGACTTGATAATATGCCTCTACTATTTCATGAATGTTCATATCAGTTTTAGAGTCTGCCATATCAAACAAACTTTCAAGACTTTTTGATTCACTATCAAACACTTTAGAAATATCTTCGGCAAAGATCATATAGGAAAATTAAAGTTCAAATTTTTAAAAATGTTAGTATTATGCTTCTTTTTCTGCAGGTTTTGTATAGACATAATTCATTATCAGACCGGCAATAATTCCGCCCAAGATTGGTGCTGCCCAATACAACCAATGGAATTCCCAGAATCCAGAGATTAATGCAGGACCAAATGTTCTTGCAGGGTTTACTGATGCACCAGTTAATGGTACTGCAATCAAGTGAATAAGGAAAACCATTCCACCAATTGTAAATCCATGCCATCCAGGAGATGCTTTCTTGTGAACGGCCGTCATAAAGATTACAGTAACTAAGAAGAATGTCAAGATTGCTTCAATTGCAAATCCAGAACCAATGCTGTTATTGATTAAATCACTTGGTCCTCCTTGTGTTGCAAAGTTTACTTTTGCACCAAGTTCAGGCAATATTGCTGCAAGTGTAGCTGCGGCTGCAACTGCACCGATTAATTGTGAAATTATATATCCAATCCCATCAGCGATTCCAATCTTTTTTGTAATCATCATAGGAATAGTAACTGCAGGGTTTATGTGGGCACCAGATACGTGTCCGAATGCATAAACCATCAAAGCAATGGCACCACCATGTCCAAGAGAAATGAACAATACAGATTGTGTTGTTAATTCTTCCCCAAACGCAGAAACTGCTAGAATTACTGAAAGTGGACCAAAGAATACTAAGCCATAAGTTGCAATTGCTTCTGCAAGATATGCTCTTGGATTAACCATTAAGCTAAAACCTCGTGTATATCCATATAAAAGATTCGACTTTTTTGTGATCAGTTGATCTCATAAAGTAATTAATTATAGATAGAATCATTTGAGATCATATGATTTCTGAAGGAGACACTGTTCCAAAATTTACAATAAATGATGCGACTGGCAACAAGATAAAGTCAAGTGATTTTAAGGGCAAAAAACATGTCATCTACTTTTACCCAAAGGATTTCACTCCAGGATGTACCACAGAGGCTGACGAATTTTCTAAAGATTATAAAAAATTTCAAAAGGAGGGAATTGAAATTATTGGAATTAGTCCAGATGATGTAGAGTCTCATAAAAAATTCTGTGATAAAATGGCAATCAAATATCCATTATTGGCAGATGTCGACAAAGAAGTTTCAAAAATGTTTGGTGTTTGGGGTAAGAAAAAATTCATGGGTAGAGAATACATGGGAGTTATGAGAAGCACTTTTCTGGTAAACGAAAAAGGAAAGATTTTCAAAATATACCCCAAAGTAAAACCTGCAGGGCATTCAAAGGAAGTATTAGAAGATTTTCTAAATTTAAAATAAAAATAAATGAAGAAAGGTTTTCGAATTAGAAACCTTTTGGTAGTGTGCCTCTAGATGCTTTAGGTTCTTCAGGTTCGGGTTTTGGTTCAAAACCTTTTGGCAAAGTACCTCTACTTGCAGTGGAACGATCTTTTGCTTCTGCCTCAAGCATTTCATCAAAGGCTTTTTTTTCATCTAACCTTTGTTGTTCTATTCTTTGTAAATATTCTGCTTCATATTCGGCCAGTTTTTCTTGTCTAGATTTTCCATCATTGCTAGATGCAGACTGTTGTTGTGATGTTTGTCCCATACCTTTTGGAAGTGTGCCTTTTGTAGGCTTTGGTGATTCTGGAGGAGGCGCTTGTTGTGTTTGTTGTGCTTGTGCTGCAACGCCTTCAACGCTCATATTGACTCCACTAAAGCTTCCAAATGTTTTATCAGCAGGATGGTATGCCAGTCTTGTTCTTGTTGCATAGTATTGGTTTGAACATGCTGTGTAACCAGTTACT
>DATDAD010000009.1:0-15854 GCA_036525555.1 Candidatus Nitrosopumilus sp. | reverse complement strand
AATATTTTAAAGTCTTTTCCAGAATCTCCATGTCCATGATCATGCTCTTCCATCTCAAATTCAGGAGGAATTGGAGTCATTTCAATCAAATTATTCCATCCTTGATGGATGAATGTTTCTTCATACCATTCATGACCCTCTGGAAAACCATTGATTATCAAAAAGGAACCGATGACTACTAACATCCATCCTGATGCTTTTTCTATGGATTCTCTTTTGACTGTAAGACTTTTTGTTGCATTAATTCCTATAACTGCAAGTACTGACATCAAAATCAAAGGAATTGCTCTACCTACACCATGTACGACACCCAATGATGCACCGACTTCAATACTTCCAGTTCCTGCAATGTAAATTAAAAGCCAATAGAATAAAGGATTGGGGCAACCTACTCCTGCATTTCCCAATAATAATCCCATGAAAAATGATTTTGTGTACTCTCCACGTTTTTGAATGAATTTAGGAGTTCCTGAATAAGATGGTAGTCTCAAAGAAATTATTTTCAATTGTGATAATCCAAAAACAAAAGCTGCAATTCCTGCTATCAAAAACATTATAGTAGAAGCTTGATCTAATGATGCACTTTGTCCTATTGTAGCAATTCCAATACCATATGCTGTAATAGTCAAAGTTAAACCTAAACCAAAAAGCAGAGCCATTGTTAGTCCTTTTTTGTAACCCTGCCCCATACTCAATGGAACAATAATGAACACCAAAGGTAGAGTACAAGGTAAAACAATCATGGACAAACCTGCAACATATGCAATCATTACCCATGAAAGAAATGTGGTCTGCTCTTTTTCTTCAATTGCAAAAGTTGTCCCTAAAGAAAATATAATCCCGATAAAGATTAACGAAAATAAAAAAAATACAATTAATACCATTGATTTTTTTGCAAATATCTCTATCGACATATCCGATGTACCTATTCTTTATATTTAAGAAGTAAACCTTACGTTTACAAATATTGTCGTCTTTTTTCTTTTTAGAGTAAAGAAAGATTATTAGTCGTAAATACTCCCACTAAAATATGACTGAATTCTCTTCTGAAGAAAAAACAATTCTAGTTCAATATGGAATTAAAAAATACGAGAATGAAGAAATAATCTTTGAAAAATTAAAGGCAATATTACCTGAAAAAGATATTCAAAGAAACATTGACACTCTTCTTGGAACTCAAAGGGTTAGACGAATTGGCCCTCAAAACCTTCAAAATAATGAAAGTCATACTGAATTACCAGATCTCCCAGAACATCTCAAATCTATAATTGATAATCTATAGCTTGAAAAATTCTTAAACTACTATACTGCATGATTTTGATATGAATAAAATGATTTTATTTTCAGGCATTTTAGCTTTGACTTTTGTTTTAGTATTCTCTGTTGGTTCTGCTTCTGCACACCCACATTCAGGTCAAATCCTCATTAATGGTCATACCCATCAACCTCAAACTGAAGTCATTTCTTTAGGTGGAAATATCGCCCTTGAAAAGTCAACTATCTTTTTCCACTCTCCTGAAGAAAACTCATTGCCATGGGCATTTGTTGAAGGGAATATCGCAAATCATGTTGAAGGATATCCAGTAATTATTCAAATTTTCAAAGAAAATGATGCAGTTCACTTTGCACAAACAAGTGTTGAGGAAGATGGTGACTATGAATACAGATTCAGAGTATTAAATTCTGAAAATGGTGTCACCAATAAAATATTTGATGGAGATTACCTGATCAAAATTTTCAAGGTTGTATACATCAATCAAGAAAATCTAATTTAAAACCCACGTAATCCTTCCGGGCGTACAATCTCTGGATGCTGCTTCATCCATTCTACTTTCTCTAACATTTCTTGCTTGTCTTGAGGGAATGTACCTTTTACTGTATATGCATTCGAACCATGATTTACTCTAAAGACAATTTCGTCTTTGGTTTCAATCTGATTTATTAAATCATAGAGTTCTTCTAATGATTCATCATCATTTATTTTAACAAATTCACCTTGATACTTGTCGATGAATTCCTGCTTGATCCCATTTTCTAAATATAATGTTAATGCTCCAACATAATTTGGTGAGCATGCACTAATCACCTCTGCAGTTCCTCTGATGTGCTCTTTTGAATATTTTTTCCCCCCTAGTCCTAAAATTACCATACAAGACATTACATATCCTGCATCCTTTGCTTTGTTAACTGACTTGATAATTGTTTTTGCCACTGCACCTTTTGTTACTTTTTTCAGAACAATGTCTGAGCCACTTTCAATTCCTAGATAGAACATATCCAAACCTGCCTCATTCATTTTCTTTAATTCTTCAGGTGTTTTCTTTAGAATATTCATAGGCATAGCATAACATGAAATTCTTTCAATGTTTTGAAATTTTTCTCTAATGTATTTTACAATTTTAATCATATACTCTGAATCAATATTTAGCGCATCGCCATCTGCAAGAAACACACGTTTTGTTTCAGGTAGATAACCTGCCATCATGTCAATCTCTGATTTAACATCATCCCATGGTCTCTCAGAATACTCTTTGGATCTATACATGTCACAAAATGAACATTCGTTAAATGAACAACCAAGAGTCACTTGAAAGATAAGTGATCTAGCTTCTGATGGCGGTCTATACAATGGTGCATCATAATTTAACATCATTTTCTAATTCATTCAAGTTTGTCTGATTTGTTTTTTATACTTTCTACTTCCCAGAATACCTTTTACTAGTAAATGAGAAGAAATTTCATAAATTATGGTCAATGATCCTGATGCAAAAAGGCTACTCTGGTTTGTATTTGCAGGTTCACGAGGAGGATTAAATCGCTTAAAAATAATTTCAAAATTAAAGCAAAATCAATTTAACACAAATCAATTAGCAAAGGAATTGAGTCTTGATTACAAGGCAATTCAACATCATATTAGAGTACTAGAAAAAAATAACATGGTAAGCAAAGTTGGAGAAAAATACAATGTGAACTATTTTATCTCAACTTTTCCTGAAGTGAATATGAAGACATTTGAAGAAATTGAAGAAAAACTGGATAAAAGTAAATAAAAGATTGGCAGGTGTTTTAGACTAAATGGAATTTACTTCTCTAGTATTATCTATTGTCTCAATTGCAAATATGGGTATACTTGGAATTCTAATCTCCATATTTGGAAAAATGTATGCCAAGACTAGAGCAGAACTTCCGTTGGGTATGATAGTTGTTGCAGGAATGCTATTTTTACATAATGTAATTGGAGCATTTGCCTATTTTTCTATGGAAGAGATTTTTTCTCATGAAATTTTCCCATACATGTTAGGTGTAGGAATTGCTGAGCTTGCAGGGTTGATCATATTTTTAAAAATAACTTTGGATTAATCTTAGTTTATTTGTAGCAAACAATGTTCTAATATGTGTTTCAAGAATATCTAAAACTAAACAAAAATGTGCTTATAGCATTTACTGCATCAATAATAGTTTCAGCAGTAATTGCTCAAATATTATCTGATCAAACTGATTATCTTAACACAACATACACAACGATTGCAGATTATGTGATCTATTTTTCAGTTTTTACTTTCTTGTTTTATGTGGATAATAGAAAAAAGTATCAACTTGAATCTGGAAAAACTGATATTTTAAAATTAAAACATGATTTAAAAAAATTAATTACATCGCTTGGCATTGCTGAAATCATATACACTGCAGCTAGATGGGCATTACAATATTATTTTCTAACAATAAACTATGATCCATATTTAGCATCAATCGCATCCCAAGGAATCTCCACAATTATTTACATGATAGTGTTAAATCTAACTGTAAAGATAACGAGATTGTATAAAGATGGGAATTAATATTTACGTTGACGGTTCTGGTGGAACCAATAGTGGATATGGATATTTTATTAAAGAAACTGGAGAATCATCATATGAAAAAAAACCTGGCCTTACTAACAATCAGGCAGAATATCTTGCAATAATTTCTGCACTGAACAAATACGTTGATTCAAATGAAGAAATTATTATTCACAGTGATTCCAAAAATACTGTAAATCAATTAAATCATGAATTTGCAATAAATAATGAAGAATTAAGAAATTTGGCTAGAGAAGCATGGGAACTTATGGGAAAATTTTCTAACTTGTCTATCGTGTGGATTCCTAGGAAAGAGAATCTAGCTGGAAAAATGCTGGGAAGCTAAAACTAGAGATCAGAAATTTCTATGAATAACTTTATTATACAAAATCCTTTGATCATTTTTACATGGCAGAATCTGTCTTTTTATCGCCAAAATCTATTGCAGTAATTGGTGCATCTGACAAGAGAGGAAGTGTAGGAGCTACAATTACGTCAAATATTATGAACGGTTTCAAAGGAACTGTTTTTCCAATTAGCCCCTCAAGGGATACCGTCTTTTACAAAAAAGCATACAAGAGTGTTTTAGATGTTCCAAAATCAATTGATCTTGCAGTGATTGTCATTAAAAATACGTTAGTTGCACCAGTGTTAGAAGAGTGTGGAAAGAAAAAAGTCAAAGGCGTTATCATTATCACAGCTGGCTTTAAAGAAGTTGATGAAGAAGGGGCTAAACGCGAACAAGAAATAAAAGATATTGCTAAAAAATACAAAATCCAAATCATTGGGCCTAATTGCCTTGGTGTCATGAATCTTGATCCAAAAACAATGATGAATTCTACTTTTCTTAAAGTTACACCAAAGTCTGGAAAAATTGCACTGGTATCTCAAAGTGGTGCAATATGTGCAGCATTAGTTGAAGATGCAAGTGCTCAAGGAATTGGTTTTTCTGCTGTTGTAAGTCTTGGAAATAAAGCTGCAATGAGTGAGGTTGACATCCTAAAAATTCTTGCAAATCATAAACAAACCAAAGTTATTGTGATGTATCTTGAAGACATGGGAAATGGTCAAGAATTCCTCAAAGTTTGTAAAAATATTACTAAAAAACTCAAAAAGCCAGTACTTGTACTAAAATCTGGGCGTAGTCCAGAGGGTGCAAAAGCTGCAATGTCTCACACTGGAGCTTTGATGGGTTCAGATGAAATCTATGATGCTCTTCTCAAACAGTCAGGTGCAATTAGAGTTGATACTATGGAAGAATTATTTGATTATGCAACAGCATTTTCAAAACAACCACTTCCAACAGCAGGTGGTTTAGTAATTGTATCAAATGCTGGAGGGCCTGCAATAATTTCTACTGATGCATGTTCTAAAGCTGGAATTAGAATGGCAAAGATTGATAGTATTCGTTCAAAGATTGATGAAGTAATTCCTCCTTGGGGAAGCTCTAGAAACCCAGTTGACATTGTAGGTGATGCTGATTTTAACAGGTTCCATAACGTATTAGATCGTGTAATGAAACATCCAAAGGTAGGCTCTGTGATTACTATGTGTACGCCCTCTGGAACTCTGAATTATGATAAACTTGCTGAAGTTGTCGTTGAAATGTCAAAGAAATACAAAAAAACAATGCTTGCAAGTTTGATGGGATTAGATGAAGGCATTACAAATAGAGAAATTTTATCCAAAGGAGATGTTCCTTATTACACATACGCTGAAGGAGCAATTAGAACTTTAGCTGCAATGATAAAGTTTGCAATTTGGGTAAATACAAAAGAAGGAAAAATCACAAAATTCAAAGTAAACAAAGCTAAAGCAAAGAAAATTTTTGATAAAGTCAAAAAAGAAAAAAGACCCAATCTGTTAGAAGAAGAAGGACAAGAAGTCCTCAAAGCATATGGCTTACCATTACCTCAAAGTGCACTTGCAAAAAATGAAACAGAGGCAATAAAAATTGCCAAAAAAATTGGTTATCCTGTTGTAATGAAAATTGCATCGCCTCAAATTATCCACAAGTCTGATGCTGGCGGTGTTAAAGTAAACTTGAACAATGATACTGAAATCAAAGATGCATTCAAAACCATTATCAAAAATGCCAAAAAATACAACAAAAACGCAGAGATCAAAGGCGTCTTGATTGTAGAGATGGTAAAAGGTGGCAAAGAACTCATCATTGGTTCAAAACTTGAACCTGGATTTGGTCCTGTAATTATGCTTGGAATGGGTGGAATCTATGTTGAAGTTCTTAAAGATGTAACATTCAAGCTTGCACCTGTAACTGATAAAGAGGCTGATGATATGATAGCCTCAATTAAAACTCAAAAATTGCTTCAAGGCGTAAGAGGTGAAAAACCATCTGATATTACAAAACTATCTGAGTGTATTCAAAGATTATCTCAACTAGTTTCTGACTTTAAAGAGATTAAAGAATTAGACATGAATCCTGTCTTAGTAATGGAGAAAGGAAAAGGATGTAGAATTCTTGATGTCCGAATTGGACTTTGATCGCAGTTCATACCTAAAATTTTACTTTACACTACTCTAGAATATTTATACAAGATAACGATGAATAATGTTACATGGCTAATGTCTTGAAGACAATTAGAACAGGCGATGATTATATTGAAAGTCTTAGAGGGCGAGATCTCAAAATTTACCTCTTTGGAGAATTAATTAAAGAACCCGTGGATCATCCAATTATCAGACCCTCCATCAATGCAGTTGCAGAAACTTATGATCTTGCAGTTCGTGAAGAAGGATTAGCTTCTGCTGATTCATCAATTACTGGGTTGAAAGTTAACAGATTTTTACACATTGCAGAAAGTGCAGAAGATTTAGTATTACAAAATAAAATGCAGAGAAAGCTTGGGCAAAACACAGGAACGTGTTTCCAAAGATGTGTTGGAATGGATGCAATGAACTCTTTACACTCTACTACATTTGAAATTGATGAAAAACATGGAACTGATTACCATAAAAGATTCTTAGAATTTGTAAAGATGGTACAAAAAGAAAATCTTGTAATTGGTGGTGCCATGACTGATCCTAAAGGAGACAGAAGTAAGGGTCCTTCAGAACAAGATGATCCTGATTTGTTTACTAGAATTGTTGAAACTGATGAGAAAGGAATCTATGTCTCAGGTGCAAAAGCGCACCAAACTGGATGTATCAATTCACATTGGATTCTTTTGATGCCAACAATCAGATTAACAGAAGCTGATAAAGACTGGGCTGTTGTTGGAGCAATTCCAGCAGATGCAAAGGGAGTCACCTACATTTACGGCAGACAATCTTGTGATACGCGAAGTATGGAAGAGGGTGACATTGACGATGGTAACGCAAAATTTGGCGGTCAAGAAGCCTTGATAATTTTAGATAAAGTGTTTATTCCATGGGACAAAGTATTCATGAACGGTGAATATGAATTTGCATCAATGCTTGTAGAAAGATTCACATGTTATCATAGACGTAGTTATGTTTGCAAAACTGGTTTAGGTGATGTGTTAATTGGTGCAGCAGCAACCATTGCAGATTATAATGGAGTTCCCAAAGTATCTCACATTAAAGATAAAATTATTGAGATGACTCATCTAAATGAAACAATATTTGCTGCAGGTATTGCATCATCACATCAAGGATATAAGATGAAGTCTGGTGTGTTTCTAAATGATGATATGCTTGCTCAAGTTTGTAAGCATAACGTAACTCGATTCCCATATGAAATTAGCAGATTAGCACAAGACATTGCTGGTGGGCTAGTAGTTACACTGCCATCTGAAAAGGACTTTAGACATCCAGAAGCTGGACCATTGCTCAAAAAATATCTTGCCGGAAGAAAAGGTGTTGATGTTGAAAACAGAATGAGAATTTTAAGATTAATTGAAAATATGACACTTGGAAGAAATGCAGTTGGATATCTTACAGAATCTATGCACGGTGCAGGTTCGCCTCAGGCACAAAGAATTCAAATCCAAAGACAAATGCAAGTTGGATACAAAAAGAACTTGGCAAAGAATTTGGCTGGAATTAAAAATGATATTGAAGAACCAAATGAACCATCTGATTACTTTAAGCGTGTATTCAAAACAAAAGATTCTGTTCTTTAAGTTAAATAATTTTCAATTTTCTAAACTTAGCTCTTTTTAATTTCACTATTAACATAGTTGGAATTGCAAAATACATTCCCACATTCATCAATATTACACCAATCCCGTAACCAAATACTTGAGATTCTGATTCTGCATGTGACATTACAGATAGTGTAGATAGCAGTGGTGTAATTCCAACTTTTACAAATTCCTTGAATAGTGGACTTTCTCTTTCTATGTCTGCCACATATGGTGAGAATGAATAGTAAACTTGGTTGAATCCTGCCATAAATAATGAACCTGATTGTGTATTCACCAACTGATTATCTCTAATTTCTCTGAGGAATTGAACTTGTGGTGCCATTTCAGAACCATATGTTGCAGTAGCAATGAGACAACCTCCGCCCTCAGTAGTCTCAACAATCCAACACATCCCATCTATTAGTTCTGCACCTTCATCACATACCGTTTTTATTTCGATATTGTTTTCCTTTACCTCTTCTGCAATTAATTTATCTGATTCTTTTTGTTGCTGTGCAATCTCTTGAGGGATTTCTTTGATGTTGACAGGTTTTGTATCAATTTTTCCTTCTTCTGCCTCCTCTGCACTTTCTTGGATTTCTAAGCTATAATACATTCTACTAGCTTCAATTAACTTCTGATATCTATCTGGCTCTGAATATAACCATAAATCATCATTATACAAATTTCCACACAATCTTGATTCAATAGAGTGGCGGTGATGTTCAAAAAAATCATTGCCTATAAAATAATACAATTGATAATTTTCTTCACACCATTCTATTCCATTTAGTGTCAACCCTGCAGTATCACGAAATGGAGTTTGTGCGTATGCAGATCCAACCAAAAAAAATATTGAAAAAATAAGAAAATATTTCAATCAAGAATTTTCTTTTTTACTACTTCATAAACGATACTACTATTGAAACTAATAATTTATCAGGATCCTTTTTTAATAATTTTGACGTAATCATACTATCAAACAAACAGGACGATCTATTGTACTTGTTAAATGTGCATAATGTGAACCTGTTTGTCTGAAAATTGGTAAATTTTTTTTATTCTTTCTTCTTTGGATTTTTATCTTTTTCTTTAGAGTCATTTTGTTCGCCCTCAATAGCTTCCTCAATGTATTTCAATTTGTCTTCAATCTCAGATTTTTTTGCTAAATCCTCAGGTCCTTCGTTATCATTTACTTTTCCTACCTCTTCTGTTTTTTCAATGTGTTCTGAATATTGAGAATCCTTTTCAATCTTGTCAATATCTGATAATTCTTCAATAATATCTGGATTTTCTGAACTTAATGGATCTGTAAAAGAAAGTTCTTTTTCATTTTTCTTCTTTATTACCTGTTTGACCACCATGATTCCCACAACTATTACAATTATGACATAGTTGATTGGGGGCTTTAGTAATTGTGTAACATATCCAACTTGTGGAAGTGTATATGCTACTTTTCCTATGTATTCTTTTTCTGTAATTGGAAAATCTGTTCCTGGAATTGATGCTGGATTTGCATCTCCTTGTGTTCTGATTGTTTTAGGATCTTCTTGAATTATTGATGCAACTCTATGCACGATAACTCTGTTATGATCTGATGGCCGATTAAAAACAATAATGTCTCCCACCTCTATATCTTCAAAAGGCTCATGACCTTGAACAATTAAAACATCATAAACTTGTAAGACTGGAATCATACTTCCACTTGCAACAACATAAAATGGATTTTGAGTTCCAAATGCAACTTGAAGGCCTATCCATATTACTAAAACTCCGACACCAACAATTATGATATCTTTGATAACCCCTTTAGGTATTGATCTTTTTGCCAATTATAATATCGCCTTTAGCACCATTGATTAAATTTACTAACTATCAGATCTTGGTTCCACATTCTTCGCAGAATTTGGAGCCTTCTTTGTTTCCAAATCCACAATTAGAGCATTTTCCTGGCTGAGTAGCTTCTTGAGGATTTCCTAAAAGAACCACCTGGCCAATTTTTTTGATATTGCTCCAAGGCACGCTGCTTTCTGTACCATCTTCTTTAGTAATAACAAGAACCATTGATTGAGTAGAATCAATTCCGACTTGCTTTGCAGTTCCTATTTTGTTTGCATTCTCATCAAACACAATTTTCCCTTCAATTGAAGTAACTGAAGTTGCAGGACCTGGTTTAGTAACTGATTCTTGTGTAACTGTTGTAGGTTGTGTTACTTGTTGTGGTGTAATTTCAGATTGTGGTGCACTTTGAACTTGTGGTTCTAATGGTTTTGCACTCCCAACTTCACCTGCTTCATCTTCTTTTTTGAAGTCTCTATATTCTGCAATTGAAGCATTACATGAATTACAAATGTATTGACCACGTTCTGCAAGAATTAAATTTTCTGCAACTTCCTCATTTGGATTCTCAAATTCAATTTTTGGAGGACCTTCAAATTCTTTCTCACACGTATTGCAAAAATGTTTAGTAATTTTATCAGGATCTAATCTTCCAATTGGTGCTAAAAATAGATCCGGACCGCCTAGATTCCCTTTCATTTGTTGTTCATCTGTAACGGTAGCCATAACATAACCCCCGGATCCTCGTAATTTTTTAAGTCTAAGTTCTGAACTCATATCTGAGATTTGGCAAAACGTCATTTAAGTATATATGAAAATTAATTTTCCAACAAAAAATACGGTGCTAATTCTGGTGAACGTTTTTAGGGATGTGCAATGAAATAATGATAGAATGGCTGTAACACAAATTTCAGATGCAAAATCATGGGAAGTAGATGTGATAAATTCTGACATTCCTGTATTTGTAGACTTTTGGGCCCAATGGTGTGGTCCATGTAGAATGGTAGGTCCAGTAGTTGAAGAACTGGCAGCTGACTATGAAGGCAAAGTAAAATTTGTCAAGGTTAACGTTGATGAGGCCAATGAATTGGCATCAAAATACAATGTCTTTAGTATTCCAACTTTAATCATATTAAACAAAGGTGAAATAGTTAGCCAGCAAGTAGGCGCTGCATCTAAAGAATCATATCAAGGTATGATTGATAGAGCACTCGCATAATTTCAAACACACGTTTTTCCACTTTTTTGATCCTAAAGTAATTAATATTCCAAAAATCGAGTTAGAATATGTCATTTGGTGAAGTAGATACCCTGAACATGCTCTTTGACAAACTACAGAGTTTGTTTGATGAGTCTCAAGGATACTATGAATCATTTCTAGATACAAATAACATGTACAAAAAAGGCCAACTCAGTGACAAAGAATTCTTCCAAAAATTAGGTGATTATACTGTTGCATACTCTGCATTAGAGTTTCTAGCAATCAAAGTAATCTTTGAATTAAAAAAATCTATAGGAACTGGCTCTGGAAATACACAGTCTCCAGGTTTGATGCCGGGAATGGGTCAACCAGGTATGATGGCCGGTGGAATGGGACAGCCACCAAGAGCAGGAACAGCACAAAATCCCGTAGGTGGAGGTCCACCTGGAATTGTTTCTGCACAGGAAGCCTTTGGAGATGTTGGAACACTGCCATCACCTGATCCAGCTTTGATGCCAAGACAATCAATGCAATCACAAGGTGGAAATGGGTGTTCTTCATGTGGTGCAACACTTAGAGCAGGTGCAAAGTTTTGCACAAAGTGTGGCGCTAAAGCATAAAATTAGTAATCAAAAATATTTTTAATTATTCTTGTGTCGTTCCACATTCAGGACAGAATTTTGCAGTCGCAGAAAGACTAGTACCGCATTCAGAACAAAACTTTCCACTTGAAATTTGCTCATTGTATGCATTTCCAACAATAGCTGAACTCTTTACTGCACCAGATGGTACATATGTTTCATCATCAATTAAGACGGGTTCAAAGTCTTGCTCTACTAAATATGTCATCATTCTTGGAATTCCTTTTCCTTCATTTTTTGGATCTGGAACCGAGTCTCCTAACCAAAATGCAAATCTCATTAGAGTTAATTCCGGTGTAGAGAATGCTAGCGTATGCTTTGACATGTAATCTTGTGCAGCTTTTTTACCGTCAAAAACTTCCATAATGATGATATTTTTTATTTATGTATAATAGTTTCTGGAAAAGTGGACCGGGAGGGAATCGCACCCTCGACATCCTCGTTGCGAACGAGGCATTATACTCCTAAACCACCGGCCCTCAGAATACCTCTTTTCACTTGTTCTTTTATTCATTTTCTCAACGCATAATAGCCTCAATCTCATAAAATTTACAGATGACGTATGACACTGTAATTACTGATTCACACGTTATTCTTCCTCAAGGGATGGTTGACAAAAATATCATAATTGATGAGGGAAAAATTGTTGGATTTACAACTGATATGCCTGCATGTGATCATAAAATTAATGGCACAGGACTAGTTTCAGTTCCTGGACCGATTGATACTCATGTTCATTATGGAGTCTATTCTCCAATTAATGAAGCCGCAAAAACTGAATCTCATGCTGCGGCAATAGGTGGCATAACTACAATGATGCGTATGCTTAGATTAGGTGATCCTTTTTCTAGATCTTTACAGCCTCAACTTGATTCTGCATCTGAGAATCATTACATTGATTACACAATACATGCTTCAATTTTTACACCACAGCAAATCAACGAGATGAATCTATGTGTTGAAAAAGGAATAACCTCTTTTAAAATTTACATGAATCTAGGTGGTGAAGTTGGACACGTATACATGGATATGCCACCAAATTCTAACAATCTTGTTGCAGCACAAGTAGATGTTACTGATGAAATTGTCGAGCAAACAGTAAAGACTGCAGCTGAGCTTGGTTGTCCTGTATTGGTTCATGCTGAAGACTATGAATCATGTGGATGTGGAATTAAAACGGCAAAAGAAAAACATCAAGATGGATTATCTGCATGGTCTTCTAGTCGTTCTCCAGAGTTTGAAGCTAAAGCAATCAAAACAGTATCAAAATTCGGCAGAGACTATGATTGTGTAATTTACTTTGTTCATATTGGCTCTCAACGTGCATTAAAACAAATTGAAGAAGAGAAAAAACTTGGGACAAAAATTTTTGTAGAAACATGTCCTCATTATCTGACACTATCTTATGAGAAGCAATCTGGTTATCTTGCAAAAGTAATGCCGCCAATTAGAACAGAAGATGATCGTAAAGCTGTATGGAGTGCGTTGGTAAATAACCAAATTGATACGATAGGTACTGACCATGTTGCAAACCAACTCAAACTCAAACTAGGTGGAGATGATGTTTGGAGTGCTCTTGCTGGTTTTCCTGGAATAGGTACGGTAATCCCAATTTTACTCAATGATGGCGTTAATCAAAACAAAATTACCTTAGAGCAGTTTGTAAGATTTACTAGTCAAAACGCTGCCCAAATCTTTGGAATGTATCCCCAAAAAGGAACATTGGAGAAAAATTCTGATGCAGATATTGTAATGTTAGATTTGAAAAAAGAAAAAATAGTGACTTCTGATCTTTTTGGTGGATTCTCTGATTATATTGTATATGAAGGAAGAAATCTCAAAGGCTGGCCTGTTAAAACAATTGTTCGTGGAGAAACTGTTGCTGATAACTTTGAAGTGACAGGTAAACTTGGTCATGGTAAACTAGTTGACAGAAAAATTAACTTGTTTTCAAAATAGATAATTAATAAATTACATTTTTCACGATTAGTTTTTAAGAGAAAACCACAAACTTTTTTTATTGAAATCTTATTTTGTATTTCTTTTATCTTTATTGTTAACCCTTATTATCAGTCCCTCATTATTTGATAATTCTTTTGCCCAACAAATGAATCCACATCAACAGTGGAAAAAATTTGCTGATATTGATATGATGACTTGTAAATCTGGATATTTATTATTGCAAAAAAGTAATGGCAATCCCGCATGTGTAATGCCTTCTACATATTTGAAATTGGTTGATAGGGGGTACGGTTCACATAATCAATCCCTAATAGAAAAAAATCCTGAAATGATGAATCACTTGATGAACACTATGGTAACAAATCAGAACCTTATGGACCACTGGCATATAATGATGCAGCAAAATCCTACCATGATGATGCAAACTATGAATGATTGGGTGTCTCAAATCAAAGGAAATCCTGAATTACTAAAAAACATGTTAGGACCAATGACTAGTGATTCTGAATTACGTGAAAAAATGATTTACACAATGAAGAATCATAGCCAAATGGGAAATCATCTAAAATCTCATTCTGCATGGATGAATTCAGTTCATCAACCTATAATGGAATCTGGAATGGGACAAGGAATGCATCAATCAGGATGCATGTGGTGCTCTGATTATGAACACTATCCAATTAACTCTCATGGAATGATGATGCATAATTCTGATAAAATGATGGAAATGATTCACCATGCATGGATTAATTCTGATATGACTAAAGATATCCATACTATGATGCTTGAAGATCCTTCTCATATGGCTATGATGTCAAAGCAAATGATGGAACCTATGCTTAATGCTATAATGGATGATGCAGATTTGCGAGAACAGATGATAGAGTTAATGCTAGAACACAAGGATTTTATGAATTCTGCTAGACATGAAAACCCTCAAACAGATAACTAATGTTTGAATTGAAAAATTACCGAGTGTTTTTAATTGTAAATAATATAAATAACTATAATTGTCAAAAATTGAAAAAAAATATCGTACCGCAATAAATGATTTAATTATTCATCTAAAAAGTTCAAAATTTCTAACTGATTCCAATGTAGAATCTGCATTAAGAAATATTCCAAGGCATGAATTTGTTCCAGACTCCGAATTAGATTATGCATATAACAATGAACCTCTTCAGATCATGAAAAATCAAACCATTTCCCAACCTGGAGTTGTTACAAGAATGACAGAGTGGTTAGATGTTAGAGATGGACAAAAAATTTTAGAAATTGGTACCGGTTCAGGTTGGCAAAGTGCAATTCTTGCTTACTTGGTAGGGAAGGGAGATGTTTATTCTGTCGAACGACATCCAGAACTTGTAAAATTTGCACAAGAAAATCTGCAAAAATTAAACATTGATAATGTTCATGTAATTTTAGGTGATGGTAGTGTTGGGTATCCTAACGAATCACCTTATGATAGAATAATAATTACTGCTGCATGTTCTGAAATCCCTTTACCACTGTTTAATCAACTAAAAGAAAATGGACTCATAATTGCACCTGTTGGTGATTCATCACAATCATTGGTTCTTCTGCAAAAGACACACAAAGGAATTGTTGAGATTAAAAATCAACCAAAATATGTTTTTGTTCCATTACATGGAAAATTTGGAAAAAAATAATTGTTTTTGTATCTCTATTAAACGAATTTTATTGCGCCATAACCTACCACTGATTCTGTATCTCCTGACACATCCCCACTTGTTGCATAGCTTAGTAATTCTCCTTTTGTGGCACCCATCTTTTTACATGCAATCATTGCTGATGCCATTGCTCCATAACCACATGCAGTAACTCTTCTTTCATACAATACTTGATAGAATCTTTCTACGTCCATCTCCAAGATTGGCTCTATCAATGCTTTGTCTTGTTGATATGCAAAAGAATTTTCTTCATAATGTGTAAAATCAGATGAGGCAACGATTATTGTATTTTTTCTTTTTGCAATTTCATATACTGCATTTCCAACATCCATTGCAGTCTTCATATCTTGTGCACGCAAAATTATAGGGAGAATTTGAAATTCATTTGAAAGCATTTCCTGTAGCATTGGGATCTGTACTTCTAGACTGTGATCTTGAGAATGAGAATATTCATCAATTTCAATAAACTCTGATATTTCTGCCACTTGTTTTGCTGACTCTGAATCTATACTGACCATTCCTAAAGGGGTCTGCCACTGGGAATCAATCATTGTAGCAGCATCTTTTCCTAC
>DATDAD010000008.1:0-35424 GCA_036525555.1 Candidatus Nitrosopumilus sp. | reverse complement strand
TATTCATCTGTAATATTATCATATTTGATTATCATGAAGAGGAATTGTTTCATTGTTATAAAAGATGAAATGGAGAAATTATCATATGAGGAAAAATACAAAATCAAAATACGAATTTTTGTTCAATGATTTTATGCCTGTTCGTCTATTTCATCCCCAATTTGATGGGTGAATCCCCGTGGATTAGAACCAAAAATACCGCCAAAATAACTTTAAGGTTTTTGAGATTTTGTATAAAATTTAAAATTAAAATCTATTGGCGATTAATTGTTATATGAGTAAATTCAGGATTGTTTCAAATTGCAGAAAATTGATTATGAAGGAAAAGTTTGGGTACTAAATTACAATAACCCTGAACCATTATTAGATCATGCTATTCACATGCTTGAAAGGCACGGAGTTAAACGTGAAGATATGGAGATTACCGAGACCCCTATTGCCAAAGTGGGCTCCATAGTCGTAGAGATCTGGCCATATGAATTAGTCATTGGAAGAGTCAGAACAACCAGAAACGATTCTTTTATCACCGGGACAGAATTCAAAATTGAATTAAAGTTAGATGAAAATGGAAATTATATAGATTATCTTTGAAAAAAAATAAAATCCAAAATATCACAATTGCTACAATAGGCATCATAGTCATTATTGCAATTGTTGCCTACAACTATTCAGCAGAACAGACTAAACAGAAGGGATTTCAATTTGGCAACGAACTGG
Source organism: Candidatus Nitrosopumilus sp. (assembly GCA_036525555.1). GTDB lineage: Archaea > Thermoproteota > Nitrososphaeria > Nitrososphaerales > Nitrosopumilaceae > Nitrosopumilus. The sequence continues at coordinate 34,707 of DATDAD010000008.1, read as the reverse complement.
CACAAATTCAACAAGATGTTGCAGAATTACAAAGTAAATTTTATTCTGAAAAAATCAAATGGGATGAAGGGGACATCACAAAAGAAGAGTTATTGAAATATTATGAAAAACATGTTGAAGAATTTGAAAAAATTATTTCCAGGTATGATCAATTATCAACACCAAAATTATTTGAGAGCTCTGTAGAACTGTTTAAGATCTCATCTGAGACTCAATTAAAAAGCGATATTGAATATATCAGGTGGATTTCGACAGGGGATGAATCTGCAAAAGTAAGATCAGATACACAAATTCAAGAAGCCTATGAGTATGACAATTTAGGATTAATAGAATTTCAGTTGGCCAAAGCAGGAATTGTTGAATTTAATGAAGATGATAAATTTTCCCCACCAGATAATGTTCTAAAACAAAAAGTGATTCAAATTTCAGAAAACATGAAGAACAAATGCGATATAGAATTTAAAAATGAAATGAATGAATTTGATTCAGATAAAATAGAAGTTGAGTGGTTCAATTGCTTCAATGATGCTGAAAAATGGAAAAAAGATCATCTGCCTTAGATGAACAAGTATTACAGCAAGCCGGATTTTTGTAATATTTCCAAGGTTTCTAAAAGTTCTTCACGCAATGATGTTTTTTCAAGCGGAGTAGGCTTAGAAAAAGTAAGGGGGAAAGATATCGTGAGCATGTCCTGATCAGTATGAGATATTCTAATTGAATGGGATATGAGATTGGTTTCAGATAAGAAATTTTTCCATTTTTGTAAATGTTCATTCACTCGCAATACTTGCTCTTCAACATTTGTCAAAGATGTATCCAAGTCAGTATCAAATAATCTAAATTTTACAAGAGGGACCATAATGACACCACCTAAGATTTTGTCATGATTTTTCATCATAGATAAAATAATATCTTCTGAATTACCTTTTGAAAAAACATCGCCATAGTCAGGATCAAAATATCCAGCAATGAGTTTTTTCGAGTCATATATTCGAAAAAAACCTTCATCAAATTCTAATTTCCACAACATCATGAAAACAATATGTGAATAAATAAACGATTAATCAAAGACAATTAAATAAACTAGGAAATTAAGAAAAAGTATATGACAATATCAAAAGAAAACAGGGATTTCATAGATAGTTTAGTCGATTATTACATTAATGAATCGGAATCTTACAAACAGATAGCAGAAAACTTTGTTCCTGAAATAGAATCTGTTCCAGACACAGCATTTGGAATAATTACAGGATGTGTATATTCAGGATTTTTACAGGCATACCAGAATCAACAACAGACACCAGGATTAGACGACATGCGAGAGTTCAATCAAATCATAAAAGAGCGTGCAGCATTAATCAAAAAATCTATTCTTGATCCTCCAAAGCCAGAGACAGCCACGAAAGAAGAAAAATACGAGCCTGAAAATCAGAGTTCCGATAATAATTTTCAATAAAAAGAGGGCCCAAATGGGCACTCTATGACTCCTGTTGACTGCCGGTATTATCGCAGGTGCATGAATACAGTTAGTATTCGATAACAAACATTGGAAATTTTCTATTAAAACATTTACGTAGAAATTATCAGTGAACGAATTTTAAAAATTAGCAGAGTTTAATTTTAACTGTATTTGACAGAAACTATGAAAGTTGATGGCAGTAAGATAATCTTTGGGTTAGGGGTGTCTGCAGCAGTAGTTACGGCAATAGTTGCATTATATTTTTCAATTCGTTAGAGATAAATCATCAAGAAAAACAATCACCTTAGATGTCAGACACAAATGAATTTAAGATTACACAGATAGTAGATAACGGTCAGATGGTTCAATTAACTTTGATTGAAAATATTTCAACTGAACCAATCTCCCAGAAACAAATGATTATTGAAAATGTTTCAAAAAAACTAGATTCAGAAACTAAAGAGCAGGTAATGCCTTTGTTGGAAGCAATTTTACAGGCACAGCCAACAGTAAATATCAAATCATATCAGCAAACCCAGATTACAATTGCAATGCCAAAATCAAGGTATGACAATATGGGAAGACCGCAAGTTGGAAGCATCATTGAAGTAGATTTGAAAAAAATCTAAAGATTTGAATGAATTTCATCAAGAGTATGAAGAGGTAAAGAACAAGCAAAATCCTTGCAAACAAAGACAGTAGTTTTCTCTTCAAAGGATTTTCCAGCAAAGAAAGGATATTCTAAAAGATTTTCTAATTGAGAAGCATCACGAATTGTTATCATAATAGAATTTGGCAAATAATCCAAAAGAAGTGATTCAGATATTTTGGAATTTTCAGTATTAATTATAGTAATTTCGACAGGTTTTTGAATATACATAGAAATTGTATTTAGCAAATATCCAAATCCAAAGGGGTTTTCAGCAGCCATTTGTGCCTGAGATTCCATGATTTTTGTAGTAATTTTAAGAAAAGTTGGGTCATGGGATAGATGATACAATCTAAGCAATGCAAACGCAGATACAGAATTTCCAGAAGGCAATGATAAATCATAGTTGCTCTTGGGCCGAATAATTAATTTCTCATGATCATCAGAAGTCATAAAGAAACTGTTATTTTCAGAATCCCAAAAATGATTGACTAAATGACGCGCTAATTTCAAAGATAGTTTCAGATATTTTTCATCAGGTTCGATTTCAAACACATCCAATAGTGCATTGATAAAATAAGAGTAATCTTCTAGATACCCATCAATTTTTGCAGTTCCATTTTTGTATGTTCGTAGTAACTTATCATTAACAAGTAGATTGTTTTCAATAAAAGAAATACAATTTTTTGCAGCGTTCAAATACCTGACATCACCTGTAACACGATAACCCTTTGCTAATGCAGTAATCATTAAAGAATTCCATGAGACCAATATTTTATCGTCTAATCCAGGTGGAATACGAGAAGAACGAACTTTTAACAATTTTTCAGAGCAGGTATTAATTATTTTTTTAGCATCAGTTTCAGAAATTCCAAAATTAAATGCAACTGTAGATATGTTCAGATTATTACACAGTATGTTATTTCCTTCCCAATTACCGCCATCAGTAACATCATAGTAAAGACAAAATAAATCAGCATCAGCCCCAAGAATTTCCTTGATTTCACTTTTCTTCCAAACATAGTATTTCCCTTCTACACCTTCAGAATCAGCATCATATGCCGAATAGAATCCCCCTTCAGGCGAAGTCATTTCACGTAAAACAAAATCAAGAGTTTTTTGTAAAACTTCAAGGTAGAAAGGATCTTTTGTGATTTGAAATGCTTCAGCATAGTTTACAGGAATTAGAGCATTGTCATAGAGCATTTTTTCAAAATGAGGGACCAACCATTTTGCATCAGTTGAGTATCTAGAGAAACCACCTCCAATTTGATCAAATATTCCACCGTTTGCCATTTTTTTGAGAGTTTTGAGCGCAAATTCATTGAATTTTGTCAATCCAGTAAGTTTGGCATATCTGAAAAGAAACGAAATGTTTGCAGCATTTGGGAATTTTGGGGCAGACCCAAATCCACCATAAGTTGCATCACCCAGTTGAAATAGATTCATAGCAGCTTCATCAAGAAGTATTCTTTCTAATTTTGAAGGAACTTGAATTGCTTCTGCCTTAGTCAATCCATCAATAAATCGCTTAGCTGAATTTTCAATATCTTTTGGTTTTTCCTTCCAAGCTTGTGAGAGCTGCCTGCAGATACTTCCAAATCCTGGACGTCCATAAGAATCCAAAACGGGAAAATAAGTTCCGACATAGAAGGGTTTTTGATCAGGAGTAAGAAAAACACTCAGGGGCCAACCACCTTGACCTGTTGCTATCTGACAAACTTTTTGATAAATATCATCAATATCAGGTCGTTCTTCTCTGTCAACTTTGATGTTTACAAAATTTTCATTCATGAATTTTGCAACATCTTCATTTTCAAATGATTCATGTGCCATGACATGGCACCAATGACAGGAACTATATCCAACACTTAGAAATATTGGTTTGTTTTCATCTTTTGCTTTTTTTAGTGACTCGTCATTCCAGCCATACCAATCAACAGGGTTGTTTACATGTTGAAGTAGGTATGGGCTTGTTTCAGAAGCAAGATGATTTTCAACCATGAATAGTCAGATTTGTTATAATATTTGTACCTAATTGGATTAGCCCCAGATTCCTTTACCTTCAGTCAATTCGTAAATTCTGACATTGATTCTTCCTAATAATTTCACTTTAGATTTGTGAGCTTTTTTGTCATGGCTGTAATCTTTTTTTTCCACTAATTCTTGCAATCGACTCAGTTGATCCAGTGTGAGATTTTTGAATTCATTTTTAGAGCTTGTAATTAATCGTAACAATTCTACCCTTTCTTTATCCTCAGCAGTAATTTCAGTCATAGAATTATGTGATAATGGTCCTTTATTTTTCTAATGAGCGAATCTTAAAATTCCTTGCTTGATTTTTCACAATATGGAAAAAATGCGTGCCATGATGCTTGAAAAATGTGCAAAGATTGAAACTAATCCATTAAAACTAACCCAAATTGATAGGCATGAGATTAAAAGACCAAATGAGATTTTACTAAAAATTGAAGCGTGTGGAGTATGTCACTCACAACTTCATGGAATTGAAGGAGATTGGCAAGACATTGGCATTCCACCATCACTTCCAACAGTTCCAGGACATGAAGTAGTTGGGAAAGTAGTAGAAATTGGAGACAGTGTTACAAAATTTAAAGTTGGAGACAGAGCAGGAATCACTCCACTGTTAGAAGCTTGCAAAGAGTGCCAATACTGCAAAGAAGGAAAAGAGTATCTTTGTGAGTCATCAGAAATTTTAGGAGAATCGCTCAAGGGAGGATATACAGAATACGTGACAGTTATAGAAGATTTTGCAACCAAAGTTCCAGAGTCCATGAAATCAGAATATGCAGCACCATTGTTTTGTGCGGGAATTACAGCTTACAAGGCAGTAAAAGCTGCTGAACCGCAAACTCACAAAAAGATAGGGATTTTTGGAATTGGAGGTGTTGGACATATGGCAATACAATTTGCCAAAGTTGAAAACTGTGATGTCATTGCATTTTCAAGAACACAAAATCATCTCAACGTTGCAAAAAGATTAGGAGCAATAGATGCAATAGTGTTTTCTGAAAAACAAGAAGAGTTTTTATCCAAAATTAAAGAAAAACATGGAATGCTAGATGCTGCAATTGTTTTTGCACCAGCAGACATTGTAACTGATACTGCAATAAAGTCAGTGAAGAAAGGAGGATTAATCGTGATTGCAACAGTTGGGGAGAATCCAGCATTCATGGCATTTGAAGAAAAAACAGTCAGAGGTACGTTAATTGGATCTACAAAAGATATGGAACAAGTAATCAAAATTTGTGATGAAAACAATTTAGAGGTCATCACTCAAGTATTTCCATTAGAAAAAGCAAACGAAGTACTCAAAAAACTGAAAGATTCACAAATTGAAGCAAGAGGAGTTTTAATTCCTTAATTTTTAGGATCATATTATGAATTGCAAAAGATGCCACCATACAGACCAGATACACATTACAAATCAAGAGAGTGGCTCTATTATCAAGGCTGGAAAATGCCAAATTCCAAATTGCACATGTCAGCAATATTTAGATCCTATCCAAGAAATTGATGAAGATCTTTTGTAACGATTCATATATCAAAATCATTTCTGATACTTATGGACAAACACAAACCATCAGATGAGATGATTAAAGATTTGGATAATTTGTTATCAAAACTTAACGCCATGGAAATTGTTGCCTCTAGTGAATTTGAAAAAAATTCAATTAAGATTCAAAGAGCGTTAGTTGAAGGCCAAATGCATTCAATAAATGAATTTCAGCATTTGAAAAAAGCATTAGATTTGTTAACCCTACAATTGTTTGATGTTCAAAATAAGATCAATGAATCCTAGTGTCACTTAGTCCGCAACCCGTGCATCGAAATAATGTAGACTTTTCAAGAGTTTGTTCAGGTTTCATTTCAGCACCACAACAAAGACAGGAAATTTTTTCTGCATCCTGTTTTGTATTTTCAGATTTTCTTATAACATAATCAGGTTTTTTTTCAGGCATATTAGCAATGTTGCAGGTAGGCTTGTAACTAGAGAATATTTTTTTGACAACATTTTGTCTGTACTCCATACTTGATTCAAACAAAGGCAATATTGCCAAATATAGTGATTTTTCTGAGCCTGAATTATCATGCCAACATTTGTAACTAGAATGTTGAACAAAAAATGACTTGTCTTCTGTCTTTTCACATTCACCGACATAAAGAACATTGAATTTTTCTTTCTCCCTAGAGAGGATCAAAAATACTAATTTCTCCATTGGAGGTCCCCATTCTTCAAGAGGAATAGGTCCAAGAAACTCATACTGAAGGATTTGAATGCTCACTGTAGTTAATTTTGAGTACTTTCTTTTCATCTTTTCTAAAAAAATCCACTAGTTTCAGTGATTTGATCGCATGTATTCAACTTGAAAAGATTAAATTCAAGAGTAATTGATTTTCCATAAATGAAAGATCCTCACAATTATGCCAAAGTTGGATATTCGATGATTTTAGTAGCTGGAAGTTTGGCAGCAATAGGTTTGATAGCACTATTTACTGCAGATGATGTGTTATTATCAGATAACATGTCAAGAGATAATACTGCTCATTTCAATGAATGTAAAAAGAATGATTTCAAAACAGATGGTTGTGAAAAGTATTGGGACAGAATCAATAACCAGGCATCAGGAATTTATGTCGATCTTGAAAAATAGATTAGAACCCATTAGAAAAATCTTCTAACATGTTTTGATTTTTAGTAAGACGGTTCATTGCAAAGAATGCCCCTCCTACAATTCCTGCCTGATAAAATGTGTACAGAAAAACCCCAGATGATGTAGGATCTGATTTTGTGAAACTTAACACAAGCATTGTAAAAAATACAAATGTTCCAACAAAGGTTATCAATCTATTTAAAAATCCAGTATTCATTCCAACAATTCGTTTGGTTGCACCAGCCATCAAACCAATACTAGTGATAATTAGAAAGGTTGCACCACCGTTTGCAACGACAAAATTATTTAGCCAAGGCAATAAACCATCCCCCAAAATTGTGATTTCAGGCATTATACTTCCACCATTGATTGCAAAGTTAACAGAACTGAACATGCCACCAATTACAAAAAAGAACAAGAAAATTTTTACAATTGAACGTTTAATTGGACTACGTATTTCGGATGGTTTTACAGCTCTTTCAGTTATCCTAACACCGTAAAGAAATCCCACGGCCATTGCAGGAAAAAACATGATGTTAATCAGGATTGGGGATTCTTTGTTTATGGACTCAATTTGAGGATGAAATATCAAAAATAAGATAATTGCAAGGGAGGCAGAAACAGCAAATAAGATTAGGCCCAGATGATTATGACTAGATGATTCCTTATAATCACTCCAATTATACATTTTATTTCATCATAAGAGAATAATTAAAAACCAAATCCGAAAATCATTTGCTCAAATGATCAATTCTGTTTACCCTTTTTTACTAGAACAAGGTAAAAACTTCATGAAGGGCGGTAAAGCAATAGCGATTATAGGAATCATGATAATTATTTTTGGCCTGATTTTCCACCTTCAGGGACAATCCATTGTAGGACCAGAATCATCATTTATGTATTCAAATCCAGATTGGGTAACATATGGGATACAAATGATTCTCGGAGGCATAGTTGTTTTGAGTGCAGGTATTATAATTTTCAAAAAAAATTAATTTGTTACACGTAGAGTTATAGTACTTCGAATTTTTTTGAGTTTTCTTATTTTAGATCTAATTATTTCATTAATTTGAGACGGAGAATCAGTAACAAATTCAGCTACGAGATCATAACTTCCATAAGTGATTAAGCAATTTGAAATTTCAGAAATTTCTTTCAGTTCAGAACAGAGTGACTGCTCTTCTCCAACTTCACAGCTAATTAGCATGTATGTCTTTTCCAATTAAATCATACTTTCTTAAAAATAGACCAACATAAAGACATCTAAGAAATAATCTTTGTAAAATAGATCTCAAAAGCCAGCAAGTATTGGATCATCAGGTTTCATTATCTCTCGGAGTAAAATTGTTGCAAAAGATCCTCTAGACAGTGAAAATTCCACCACATTTCCGTGAGCGGAATAATCTGTACAGTGAATAGCAGCTTGCCTGAAACCGCCTTCACTGCTTGCTTCTTGCATTTCTTTTATGAAGAAATCTTTTGGAGAGAGTTCTTCCTGTTCCAAAATTTTAGAGATCTGAAAGTCAAATCGTGTTTTTTTGTAATAGGAGTAACCAACAAAAGGCAATGCTAAATTTTGATCCATTCCTTTGACATATTTTCCAATGATTCCATTATGATCAAAGCAGACATCACCAGATTGTGCCTCAAAAAGATTTTCGCCGTCCAAAAATGCTGCGCTTAATGATTGATTAAAAATAAAAGATTGGTATGCCTGAATGTAAAAACGTCGTAAGGAAACAGGGATTGCCCTGACAGCACGTACGGACTCACCATGTTCAATCATCTCTTTTAGAACTATTCTTTCAATATCCATCTGGACTGGAACTTGATCAAAATATTGTTGATAGTTTTCCCTATCAGACAATTTTTCACGAATTTCATTATTTTCTTTAGAGTCATACGAGGAAGTAAATGATAAAATCAAGTCTACTGCACGGTCAAAATCCATTTGCAGTATTGCCTTGCCAATAAGATGAGTAACGGGTCTTTTTGAACCAAAACGCTGGTAACCATAAAAATTGAGAATTTTGTCAAATTCTGTAAAAGATTCCAAGTCATTTTTGCAATCAGAGATTTTTAATTTGAAATGATTTCCAATCATATCTTTTTTTGATAAAGGCTTTTTTACAAAGCCAAGCCTTTCAAGTGAATATTTGTCACTGGAAAAACTATCTATGGATTTTCCTTTGTTTCCAGAGCATACAAATTGTTCTGTGACAGCTGATGAATCTTTTAATCCAAGCGATTTAAGACGAATACCTTTTTGTCTAAAAATTCCAGATAAAGCATGATTCGTGTCAATTTTTTTCTTTTTTAATTTGTATACGGCATATCCATTTTCATCATTGATTGAATTTTTTATTTTTTCAGAAATTAATTCAGTCACCTGAAAATCTTCAGGTTCAACTCTAATTTTTCCACCAATGCCAGGAAATTTTGTACTATATACAGAAATACCTATTTGGGAATCTATATCAGGTATCACTCTATTGTCACTGTAACATATTTGCTAATTGCGATGTCTGATAATTGCGCACCGAGTAAAACTTTGTATTTTCCAGGTATTGCATCCTCAGAAATTTCAATCATAGTAGAAATTGTGTGTTGGCCATCAGATTCAAGTTCAAAGGATTCTGGATGATTATCAAGTAAAACAATATTCAAAAAGTCATGAGTTGAAGCCAAAATTAATGAGACATCAGAAAGATCTTTTTTAGACTGAGAAGCCACAATAAATTCGAGTTCTTTTGAACTTCCAGGAGTAATCATCAATGAATTTGATTCTAATTGAATTTCAATTGGTAGAGGAACAGAAGTATCAACTACACCGATATTATTTTCAACCCATTCAGTAAACCATATTTTATTGCCATCAACAGTAAAATCAAAAATTTGTGCAACACCACAATCATCTAACACGGTACCAGTTCCAGGATCACAGTCGGCCCAATACGGATTCTTTGAAGGCACATTGTACTCTACAAGACTTTGAGATACTGGATCCATTACAGAAATATTATTTGCAGTTTGCTCATTGAAAACTATTCTTCCTTGGTCATCAGACTCTATCCAGTAAGGCCTTGATATCGGAGTTTTAACAACACCAGTTTGATTGCCGTATGTACTTTGTACAGGATCTGCAGTCACATATTGTATAAACTCTGCAGAGACAGGATCAAAACTAAAGAAAGATGAAGAAGTAGTATCTGCAATCCAAAGTGTTCCATCATCACCAAATACAGCACCGTTGGGAGTAAGTAATGCGACAGGCAATTGGTAGACTACGATGAAATCAAGGAGTGGAAGGAATTTCTCATCAGAATTGGCAACAGATTCAAGATATCCATTTTGATTGAATTTTACCAAAACACCACCTTGTTGATACAACCAATTTGTGAACCAAACATTGTCGTCTGCATCAATTGCAAAATCAGCAGTTACAGAATCATCAACAGGTGAAGGAATGCTAAGATAATTTACTTCGTCACCTGACTGATTTGGATCTAAGAAAGTAAGTTTGTTTCCAGTAAAATCATTTATTATTATTTGTGAGCCATCGATTCGCAATTTTTGCGGTAATGAATTTCCTTCAGAAGGATATGCCAATCTATCATAGGTCTCATCAAGAGTTGAAAATTTCCATACAGAGTCAAAAGATTCATCAGTATACCAAAGAGAACCATCAGGAGCGTAATCAATCCCCCACATCATTGAGCGGCCACCTGGAGGCCACAACGAATTATCATATTCAGTAAATGTTTCTGTAGTAGGATCAAATTTAGCTATATTGCCAGTATTGGTTTCAGCAAACCAAACATTGCCGTCATAATCAGTGACAATTGCTAACGGATTTGTGCATAAAGTTGGAATTGAAAATTCTCGAACATAATCAGTAGACTTTGCAACACTTGAACCACAAAACTGAGCTCGTTGTTCATCTGGAAAATTATCTGCAGGAGTTCCAGTAACTGTCATTTCAGGATTAGTTCCAGGATCTATTCCAGGAAATGCAATTACAACACCAGAAGTAACCATAATCCCACCTAAGAAAATAAATGCTAAAAGTCCTTTAGTCTGCTTTTTCACAAATTTTCTCCCATTGCGCTGTTAATATCTCATTCCAAGAAAGAACTGGTTATAGTAATTTTAGATCCCCAGTAATTTTGTCAATCAAATTTTCAGGAGCAGGACCAATTGAAATACAGGTGGTGGTTCCCGGAGCTAGTTGAGTATGACCTGCATCAGAAACTTCAGACCAAGGCAGATTCAATTCTATTGCACCTCTTTTTACTTCTTGTAATTCTTTAATTCCAGAAACTTTAACGACCACTTTTTCTTGTCCTCCCCACCATTCGTTATACCATTCAGGATGGGATTTTCGTACATGTTCTGCCCCAAGTACACAAGCGTGGCCTACTTGAGCTGCAATCTTGCCTTTACCCATATCAAGATCAGTTCTAACAACTATCACTTGCTTGATATCGCCCATATTATTATCAAAAGTAGGCTTAATGAAAAACTTTTGAATTAAATAATTGACAAAGAAACAAAAACTGTGAGCTTTGACGTAGTGATTGCCGGAGGCAGTATTGCAGGTTTGCTATGTGCCAGAGAAATTTCTTCAAGAGGATTTTCAGTTCTTGTGATTGAGGAAGATTATGAGATTGGCACACCAGAACACTGTGGAGGGTTAGTAAGTTTGGCAGGATTAGAAGAACTTGGAGTAATACCATTTAAAAAAACATTTGAGCACATGATAGAATCAGCAGAAATTACATCACCTAATGGAAACAGTTTCACAATTAATTCAAAAAAGCAAAAAGTTACTGAAATTAGTAGGAGAGAGTTAGATAAACAAGTAGCATTTCAAGCTCAAAAAAACGGAGCAGTAATCAAAGTAAGAACTAGTTTTCAAGAACTTACAGACAAGGGAATCAGAACTAATGAGGAAGAAATTGATTGCAAAATATTTGTAGATGCAAGAGGAGTTTCATCTTTGATTCATAAAGACAGAACAGGGATTTTGTCATCTGCACAATATGAAATATACGCAGATTGGATAGAAAAAGGCAAAGTAAAAGTAATTTTTGATCAAGAAAAATATCCAGGGTTTTTTGCATGGGTCATTCCATCAGGAGAAGGCAAAGGCAAAGTGGGCGTTGCAGGAAAAGGAATCAAAGTTACAGAAACTTTAGATAGATTCCTTAAAGACAAAGGAGAATTTTCAACAATAAGGAAGATTTTTGCGCCAATTTGGATTAAAGGTCCCATCAAAAATTTTGTAGATGGTAAAACAGTAATCATTGGAGATGCAGCAGGTCAAGCAAAACCAACTACCGCCGGAGGGATATTTACCAGTGGGATGGGAGGAATTTATGCAGGTCAAGCAATCTCAGAATTTTTGAAAACGAATGATAGTGAGGATCTTGAAGAGTATCAAAAAAAATGGACGGCTAGATTTGGAAAGGAGTTTGAAAAACAAGTCTTGGCAAGAAAAATTTTGGAACGGATTGACAACAATACAATCAATAAATTATTTGAAACAATAACACCTGAGATTATTAATGAGATTTCAGAAAAAGATGATTTTGATTTTCATACTGGATCAATCATTAAATTATTAGGATTGCGGGGTTCGATTAAAACTGCTCAGACTCTTATCGGCGGAGAAATTAAAAAATTACTTAGTTAAAACACGCTTAATTTCTAAGCAAGATATAAATGATGTTTGCAGAAGATCGGGGTATGTCTTCTACTATCTCATTACCAACATGTAGTTGCTGTCATAGACACATTATGCCTAATGATAAATGTGTAAAATTCAATTGCCCTAATTGCGGCACAGATTTAATTTGGAGATGTCAAAGTTGCAGAGAGGCAGCAAGAAACTATACTTGTTCTTCATGTAACTTTCAGGGACCTTAGAAAATGACCCAATTACTATTTGTCACAAAAATTCTTCCAAATGGAATGGAAGTAGATTTAGATAAACTAGCTGAGAGCATTAAAACCACATTGCCAGAAGGAATGTCAATGAAAAGACATGCAAAGGAACCTTTAGCATTTGGTTTAGAATGCATCAAAGCAGAATTTATTTTAGAAGATAAAGAAGGTCAAAGTGATGCTTTAGAGAATGCAATAAGAGCAACTGACGGTGTAAGTGAGTTTGAAGTTCTCAACATGAGTAGAATGTCAGTAGACATGAAATAGGTGATTTTTTGGTACGCAAAGAGGAACCTTTGCAAATGAGAATTGGTGAAGCAAAACAACGTGACGTAGGTAAAAAACGTGCACGAATTGGTCCAGACGCCATGGATTTTCTCAAAGTTACACCGGGAGATATTATTGAAGTTATGGGCTCAAGAACTAGCTGTGCAGTGGTTTGGCCAGTGGATGAAGACGAAAAATTGCCAGACATCATAAGAGTAGACGGGCAAACAAGAAAAAATGTTGGTGCATCACTAAATGACTTTGTAAAAATTAGAAAAGTAACATCAAAATTTGCAAAAACAGTTTCTTTAACTCCAGTAAATGATGCAGTTACAGTAGACAAAGAATTTACAGACTTTGTCAAAAATAGATTGAAAGGATTGCCAATTACCCATGGTGATGAAATATCAGTAATGATTTTAGGAAATTCAATGGACTTTAAAATTACAAAAACATCTCCAAAAGGAGTAGTAAAAATAGATAGAACCACAAATCTTAGCATCTCAACAGAGACATCAGTTGACAGGAAAGTTCGAGTAACATACGAAGAAGTTGGAGGATTAAGAAAAGAAGTTAAAGCAATGAGAGAGATTGTGGAATTACCATTAAAACATCCAGAGTTATTTGCAAGATTGGGAATTGAGCCACATAGTGGCATTTTACTTTACGGACCACCAGGATGTGGTAAGACACTACTTGCAAAAGTTATGGCAAGTGAATCAGAAGCCAACATGTTTCCAATTAACGGTCCAGAAATAATGAACAAGTATTATGGTGAAACAGAAGCAAAGTTAAGAGATATTTTCAAAGAAGCAAAAGACAACTCTCCAAGTATTATCTTCATAGATGAAATTGATGCAATTGCACCAAAAAGGGAAGAGGCATATGGTGATGTGGAAAAAAGAGTTGTTGCGCAATTATTAGCATTGATGGATGGTCTAAATGATAGAGGAAATGTAATAGTTCTCGGAGCTACAAACAGGCCAGACAGTGTTGATCCTGCACTAAGAAGGCCAGGAAGATTCGACAGAGAGTTTGAGATTTCAGTTCCAAATGAAGATGGAAGATTAGAAATTCTTGAAATTCATACAAGAGGAATGCCAATCGCAGATGATATTGATCTTAAAGATCTATCATCAGAGTTGCACGGATATACAGGAGCAGATATCAAATCGCTATGCAGAGAGGCAGCATTAAAATCAATTAGAAGATATCTTCCTGAAATTGATCTTGAGACTGAAAAAATTCCTTCCGAAGTTCTTCAATCAATGCAGATCAAGTTAATTGACTTTTACGATGCAATGCATGAGGTAGTTCCTACAGCAATGAGGGAATTTTATGTTGAAAGACCAAAAGTATGGTGGCATGATGTAGGTGGATTAGACGAAGTCAAGAAATCACTTGCAGATAATCTCATAATGGCAATGAAAGAACCAAGCAGGTTTACAAAAATGGGAATAAAACCACCAAAAGGGGCTTTGATATATGGACCACCAGGATGTGGCAAGACTTTACTTGGCAGAGCACTAGCTACTGAAACTGGGGCAAACATGATTTTAGTTAGAGGCCCAGAAATCCTTTCAAAGTGGTTAGGAGAATCTGAAAAAGCTGTACGAGAGATATTCAGAAAAGCAAAATCATCATCACCATGTGTTGTAATTTTTGATGAATTAGATTCCATAGCACGTAACAAAACAGGTGAAGGCGGAGCAAATGAAACAATTCTCAGTCAACTACTAACAGAGATAGAAGAAGGGATTTCATCACGAGTCGTAGTAATTGGAATAACAAACAGGCCAGATATTTTAGATAATTCTTTACTCAGAACAGGCAGACTGGATTTAGTTCTTTATGTGCCACCACCAGATGAAAAAGGAAGATTGGAAATAATCAAAATTTTAACACAAAAGATGCCGTTAGCAAACGATGTGAAATTGCAAGAGATTGCAGTAGCTACTCAAAACTATACAGGAGCAGATTTGGCAGCATTATGTAGAGAAGCAGCAGTGGAAGCTATGAGAAATAATTCAACAAAGATTTCAAGTCATGACTTTGCAAATAGTTTGAAACAAGTTAGACCATCCATTACTAAAGAAGTAGACCAATGGTACAACACAATAAAGGAAAGTATATCTAACGTGGTACCAAAGTCAGGGGATAAATCATTCTACGGATAAAATATGGCAATACCAATAAGAAACACAGTATTTGACAAGATAAAAGAATCAAATCGCCTCACGGATGTAGAGCTTTTCAAGAGTTTAGTAAAAGACGGTCATGTGATTGCAGAAGACAGATTCAACAAAATTCTTTTGGATTTAGAAATTTTGGGACTCATTACAGTTTCATGGATTACTAAAGATGAACGCAGAATAGAGGTAGTTGCTGTTGAACAAGAAATTGATGAAATTGAAGAGCAAGTAAAGGAAACTATGGAAAGTGATTACGAAGCTAGTTTCCCAGGTGTAGATAAATAATTTTTAAAACAAAGGAATATGGAATGCTGCATCTAATGCAACGGCTACAAAAATTATTGTAAGATATGGAGCAGTTACTTTGTATGCCTTCCAAGCAAATTCAGATGTAGGAGTCTTTGTTAGTTTGTAATGATATACAAGCATTAACCCACCAGAAACTATTGCAATAACAGTGTAAACAAGTCCCATACCATCTGGAATAAATGAAAGTATCAAAGAATACGGAATTAAAATCAAAGTATTACCCAAGATGAATTTCGATGTTTTCTGCATTCCAATTACAACTGGAAGCATAGGTACGTTAGCTTGTGCATATTCATCTTTAATTTTCATTGCAAGACACCAAAAGTGAGAAGGAGTCCAAACAAAAACAAGGAAGCCAACTAGGAATCCCAACAAATCCATACTGCCAGTAGCTGCCGCCCATCCAGCCCAAGCTGCAGCACTACCTGCAATACCACCAATTACAATGTTCGAAGTATTTTTTCTTTTGAGCCAAACAGTATAGATGATCACATATGAGAAAATTCCAACTGCGATAAAAAATGCAGAAACAGCGTTTAATGCAAAATATCCATAGATTACAGATATGCAGCTGACCAACAATCCATAAATCAAAACATGGGATGCTGCCATCCTACCAGAAGGAATTGGTCTAGTGCTAGTTCTGGTCATTTTAGGATCTATGTCTTTATCATAATAGTGATTTAGTGCACTAGAGCCAGCTGATGCCAATGCTCCTGCAATAATTATGTGCAAATATGCCCAATAGTCAAGTTCAGGAACACCTGGAACTAGTTTACTTGCAGCATACATAGATGTGACTGCAGTTATTACTAAAAGAACAACAATTCTGGGTTTTGATATCTCCAGTATTTCATTAAATCCCAATTCAATCTATTCTATTCCAAAGCCATTTAATTTCTTCGTCTATAAGATCTCCCAAATTGCGCAAGGAATAAGTATCTCAGCCCTACCAGCTATCTTAAATGAGTAATTGGGACCTCATGATGCCAGGAATGGGACTTACAGCTATAGGATTAGCTGGTCTTACATTGTCATATGCAGGTATTGCTCATACATTCATCGACGGCATGCATGCTTTAACTGGCCTTACCATGTTTGTAGGACTAATTTTCCTCGGAGCAGGCATCTTAGACGGAGGAATTTCAACCAGTAATAGAGCCAAAGCAACAACTTTGGTAATTTTGTCAATAGCATTAGGATTTGGAATGTATTCCATGGTCCTTAACACATCAAACTATACAGTAACCATTGCAGGAATTTTAATGGCAATTGCATTCCCCGCAATTATTATCGCATATCTTGCAATGAAACACCCTACAGTTGTAAAACCAATTGGTGCAATTGTATCAATGGCAGCTGCAACAGGCATTATCATGTGGGTGGCATTTGGCATCTTCGCAGCTCCTGACACATACATGATTCCACAACAAGCAGGAGTTGAAGAACCAGAAGAAGATTTGACACCGTCAGGACCAATATTTGCAATCGAGATTCTTGCAGATTCAGTTCAAGAAGGAAATCCAGATTATGAACCAGATAGAGCAGTGGTGCAACAAGGATATGTTGTTGAATGGACCAATGTAGATACTGTTGCTCATACTGTAACAAGTGCAGCAGATTTTGGAGAAACATTTGATTCCGGTTTGATTAATGCAGGAGAAGTATACACACTAGATACAAATGAGTTAGAAGTTGGCGAATACGAATATTTGTGCATAGTTCATCCTTGGATGGTTGCAACTTTAGTGATTGAAGCTGCAAAAGAGCCAACCAAAGTTACAATGCCTGAAGGAGCAGCAATGCCTGCAGACGGCCAAATATACTATGATCCAGAAATACTTGACATAACTGTTGGAACTACAGTTGAATGGACCAATGCAGACACCACAGTGCATTCAGTGACATCAGGAATGGCACCAGAAGCAGACGGTATCTTTGATTCGGAAATGATGATGTCAGGAGATATTTTTGAATATACATTTACAGATGCAGGAACTTTTGATTATTTCTGTACGTTCCATCCATGGATGGTAGGAACTGTTAACGTAGAATAGATTTGCAGAAAATCAATCTATCAGAATCAAATAAAAAAATTCTTGCAGAATTTTCAGAGAATCAAAAACCTAACGAATCATGTGCTTTATTATTTGGTAAAGACGATACAGTCCTGGATCTTTTTTTGACTAAAAATATTGAAAGATCACCTGTAAACTTTACAATTTCAAACAAACAATTAATCGAGGGATACAAAATGGCAGAGGAAAAAAAGATGGATGTCATAGGCATATTTCACTCACACCCAGACTCAGAAGCATATCCGTCAAATACAGACAAAAAATTTATGCAAATTAATCCAGTTGCATGGGTGATTTATTCAGGAATCAATAAAAACTTCAGAGCGTATTTTCTAGACTCAGAGATAATAGAAATTTCAGTGGAAGAATAACTTAAGATTCCAAGCTAAATGTTGCTCGTTGGCCATCAACATTATTTAGAATTGTTTTATCTGGAGAGGTGATCTTTCCAATGATGTTAACAGGAGATGCAGGAGTAATTTCTCCAGGGTTTCCTATTGGAGTCTGGCCATAAAACAAGCAAATTGCTTTTCCAGTCGGCCAGTATGCAACGTCATAAAGTTCCACAGGAGTCTTTGCATTTTCTTCGGGTTGAGAAACTGGAGATTTTGAAGTGTAGATTTCATCACCCCAAACATTAAGATCAACAGTAAAGGGTAATTTTTTGATAAAGTCATTTACGGTTTTTGGGGAATTGGAATCGTCTAATTCTAAAAGAATGTTTGATGAATTTGTAATTTTTATAATTACTGAATACTTCATAGACATCTATAAAATTAGGATTAGAAAACCATTACGAATTAGATTCTATCTAATTTTTAATTTGATTCGACATATTCTGAATGATCACATTTTGGGCAATAGTACTCAAGAGGGATGTTTTTCTGTTTACTTCCACGTCTTTTAGATGAAGTTTTTTTGATATCCATTTCTACGTCACATTTTTTACAAATTTTCATTCTAAACCACCAGTTCTACTTTATTCATATTGATTTTTCTTTTTTAATGTTAAAAAGAAATCACGTATTTTCACATATGAGAACATCAGAGAGATTTAACTATCAATAGGAGTATTGATTATGATGCCTAATTCTTGTCAGTGTGGTTCTTGTGGACATGAAGAAGTGGATGAATGTTATACAAAAGAGTGTGGCTGCTGCTTGACAGATCATCAGGGCGCATTTGCCAAAAACAGGTAAGCAAACCAAAAAGGGGACAATTTAGAGTATTTTGAATTAAAGAAGTGTAAAACAATAGAGCACCCAATAGCACATGAAATTAAAACGATATCGTATAGAATATCAAATCATGTTTCTCTTGGTCGTTCGTAATCTTTTTTCACAACCAATTCATCAAATCCTTCTGCAGATACAGGAGTTTCCAAGATTTTGAGTTGTTTGTAGATTGCCGACAACGGGAATGGATTCCTCCTACCTCTTTGTCTTTTTTCAAGAATTACCTGTGAGGTATTCATGAATATTCCTCTTATTTTTGCATGGTATTTTTTTCCAAGATCGATGTGTTGTTTTCGTATTGCCTCTGTTAGATTAGTGTCATCAATTACTACATCCATATTTTTTTTGAGACATTGCTCAATATACTCAAGTTCCTCTTTTCTATCATTGTCAAAATGAGACAGGGCGATTCTATGATGACTAAAATTAGATTCGACATAGGTTGTTTTACCACTTAGTGCGACTCCAATCATCAAAACATATTCCATGTAACTATTAGATTTGTGGATATTATTATGATTATGAAGTATTTCTAGAATTTTATTTTTATATTAAATGATGAATTGATTTAATTCAGAATTAAATCAACCGATTGATTTTACATTAGACATTCTCAATTTTATAATTGTTAAAATGGCTATATTTGAAATAAAACTCACTTAAAATGCCCGATGAATCTTGTCGCAATTGTGGTTTTGAAATAAAGCCATGGTCTAAATGTCAATATTGCTTAGCAACTATTCAGCACATATGTACAAAATGCAAATTGGTTACTCCAATCAAATTTCATTATAGCTGTGCCACATCAGGCATGATTTTGGTGAGCGGATAATGGAAACACTGTGTTGGGCAAATTGCAAATCATACCGAGAATCAGAGTATGTGATTGTCGGACTTGATGATGAGTCCCAATCTCATTCACTACGTAAAGGAACTTCAAGTGCACCTGACAGGATAAGGAGAATTTCCAAGGAACGAGACACATACATTGAAAATAATATCGAATCATTGGCATATACAAATTCAGGGAAACCGCAATCAAAGATTTTTGATTTAGGGAACATTTCGAGAAAAAATATACCATTCGTCTATGAACGCATCTTCAACTCAGGGAAAATTCCAATAACGATGGGAGGGGATCATTCCTTGACTACAGAAATTATCAAAGAGTTAGGAAAGAAGCATGGACCTATTTCTCTTGTATATTTTGATGCCCATCCAGATTTTCTCTCTTCTACTAGGAATTTTTATGGCTCTGTAATTTATGACTCTCTTCCATACATAAATCCAAAATCAAGTGTAATGATTGGAATTCGTAGTCCAGAGTTAGAAGAAATTGTAAACATAAAAAAATATGGAATATCGGTTTTTTCACCAGAAGATATCCAATTTTATGGGTTTAAGCAAATAATCGACAGCATTCTTTCAAAATTAGGAAGAAACATCTACATATCATTTGACATGGACTGTATAGATCCTTCTTTTGCACCTGGAGTTTCAGTTCCTGTACCAATGGGACTAAATCCAATTACAGCATCCATACTCCTAAAAAACATCACCACACATTGCGGAATATTGGGAATGGACATTATGGAAGTTTGTCCTGCATTTGACATTCAGGATAACACATCACATTTGGCATCAAGAATGATTTCCGAACTCTTATCATCTGTAAAGATCAAAGTAAAAAATCAAGATTCCATAAGGATAAAAAACTGACAACCAATTATTGTAAACTTGGGACAATAATTCAAATTTAAACACCCATATCAGATACAAAACATTATGAGATATTCTTACTGATTTCAATAATATAAAATAAAACGCAGAATAAAATTAGATGGTTATTTAGTTTTAGACTGCTCTACTTTTTTTTGTTGTTTTTTTGCTTTGTTTGAGGTTTTACTCATGTAGCCACATTCTAATATTACTTAATAAACCAGAACAGATTTGAGTTCATTCTAAATGAAATCAAGTGATTGTTTATAATTTAATTAAGTTCAAAACCAAATCAGGTTTTATCATACTAATCAAACATGAGTTGGAAGTGACATACTTGGATAAAAAGAAAAAATAATAAATATTTTTAGCGAATTAAAACATAAAATATTTTTTAATTTATTTTCTTACATAGTTTAAAATCAGTCAATTATTTTTTTCAAGTAGGCCGACATTCTTGGGAAATTTTTGTCTCATGCAGAGCATGTTTTCTAATTTTCAAACTCTCTTCTTTTTTAATAGAATTTGATGCTAAACGTAATATTTTATCCATCAAAAGAATTATTCTTTGAGCGCGATGACGATGTATATATAAAAACTTCTTAGATTTACTCTGATATTCACATCTTTTAAGAGATGTATCCAAATCTAAAGTCGGAACATTTTCGTACGGATCATTTTGAATTAAATATCCCTTTTTTTAATCAAATTCATGGAAATTCACGTATACGACACTTATGTCAAAGCCGCAGATGGTCACACCATGCACTTTGATGTAATTACTGGTGAAAAAGATCACGATAAAGCCATTACATATGGAAAAGAGTGGTTAGCATCCATAGGTGAAGGAGAGGCAGAAATGACTACAAATGAGTGTCAGTTCTGCCATTCACAGGGAGCACCAGAGCCTGTTGAACAGGCAATTAAGGAAAAAGGCTACTTTATCCAAAAGATGGAAGGCTGTCCTTAAACATTTTTTTCCTTTTTACTATAGAATATATTTTTTAGATTAAACAACATATTCAAAGCATGTCTGAAAACAAATACTCAAAATGGACTGTCGAAGGAGACAAGAAAACAAAATGGATTTGCGGGTGCTTCCAAACAACTGATAATTATTTCAAATTCTGCGATACACACAATGTTAGTCTAAAAAAAGCAATTCAAGCTCAAATTGATGAATTGGACATGACGATAATTGTTGAGGATTAAATCATTAGTAATTCCCTCAATGAAATTAATGAAGTTTCTAACGAACATCAAAGAAAGAGTGCTGAATGTTTATCTAATCAGACAAAACCCAATGGGTACAAGCATCTATTCTAATTCATTAGATAGCAATGATTGCTACAAATGCAGATACGAAAACAATTGCAATTGTGTTTAGCAGTTTGATTACAGTGTTTAATGCAGGACCGGCAGTATCTTTGTAAGGATCACCAATAATATCTCCTACAACTGCTACCTTGTGGACTTCGGAGCCTTTTTCACCTTTCATTTCGACTAATTTCTTTGCATTATCCCATGCACCACCGGTATTTGCCAAGTGGTATGCTAGTAAAATTCCAGTTACAACTGCACCCATTAATAATCCAGCAACTGCTGTAGGACCTAAGAGAATTCCTAAAATGATTGGAGCAAGGATTGCTACAAGAGCTGGCTTGTACAATTCTTTAATTGATGCAACAGTGGCAATATCTACACATTTGGCATAATCAGGTTTCGATGTACCAGCAAGAATTCCAGAGTCTGCTTTGAATTGACGTCTAACTTCATCGACCATTTTTCCTGCAGCCCTTGAAACACCATTAATGAGTTGGCCTGTAATGATAAATGGAATCAAACCGCCAATTAATAATCCGACAACGATTGCAGGATTAGTCAAACTATAATCTAAAACTAAAACACCAGCGAAAACATGAGCAGCCTCAAATTGGAATGCTTGAATCATTGCTAATGCAGCCAAAGCAGCACTTGCAATTGCAAATCCCTTGGTGACAGCCTTTGTTGTATTTCCAACAGCATCAATTTCATCAGTTACTCTGCGATTTTCTTCTCCCATTCCAGTCATCTCAACAATTCCACCTGCATTATCTGCAATTGGACCAAATGCGTCGATGCTAAGAACAATTCCGGCAAGACTTAGCATTGCCATTGCAGTTAAAGCAGTACCAAATATTCCATAAAGTACTGGGTCTGCACCCTCAGGTGCTGCAGCAGATGCAATGCTGTATGAAATGATAATTGCAACAACTAATGCAATCATAAATGGTCCTGTAGATTGCATGCCTTTGATAATTCCCATTAAAGTTAATGATGCATATCCCCATTTTGCAGAGTCTGCAATGTCTTGGACTGGTTTTTGCTTGTAACTTGTGTAGTAATCAGTGATTTTTTGAATTACTGGAACAAGAATGACACCAATTACTGTAGAACCAAATAGAGCATATGATGCGGCAGAATCTCCAATAAATTGAGTAATGAATACATAGTTTAATCCAATTGCTATTGAAGCTGAAACATAGAATGAACGATTAAGAGGCTTCATAACATCTGTGATATTCTTAGAGCCAACAATTACAACACCAATAATTGATGCAATCATTCCAGATGAACCAATTAAGATTGGATAAAGGAAAAAGTTTGGTGCACCAATTAATGCTGCAATTAATAATGCTGCAAGAATTGTAACAATATAGGATTCATAAACATCAGAGCCCATTCCCGCAGCATCACCAACGTTATCTCCTACATTGTCTGCAATAGTTGCAGGATTTCTAGGATCATCTTCAGGAATATTTGCCTCAACCTTTCCTACCAAGTCAGCACCCATATCAGCTGCCTTTGTGAAAATACCGCCACCAATTCTAATGAATAATGCAATAAGACTAGCACCAATTCCAACACCTGCTATTGTAATTGGATCAGGGTAAATCAAATAGAGTCCAGTAATTGCCAATAGCGCCATTGCTGGAACTGCCAAGCCTACTGTTGCTCCACCTCTAAAAGCCATGACAAAGGTCTTTCCAAGACCACTACCACTAAGATTTGCAGCTCTAACTGCTGCCTTTACTGTAATTTTTAATGAGATAATTCCTGCAACTGCAGAAAGTGCTGCACCTACGGCAAATGCAATTCCGTTTGATGGAGTCAAGAAGATACCAATGATTAAAGATAATGCAATAGCAACTGGAACAATAATTTTCATCTCTCTTTTTAGAAATGCAGAAGCCCCTTCTTTGACGGCGTTGGAAATATCCATCATTTCTTTTGTTCCTGCTGGTTGTTTGACTATCCATGCAACCAACCCACCTGCAACCAAAAATGATGCAATACCTGCGATAAATGGAAGAATTTCAGCTATTTCCATGCTATACTCGCTTGCCAAATCCTAGTAAATATAAATCAAATAGAGATCTTACTTCGTTTTCGATAAGGAGGAAATGTTTTTCCTCTAAGTCCTTGCCTTACCAATTTGTTGAACCGTTTCCCATGAGCAAGGTATGGGAATCGCATATGGATCAACTCATGAACAATAGTATTCTCAAGAGTTTTTTCATCTGGGATCTTTCTTACGTTGATAAAAACAAGATTGTGCTGAAGATATGAAACTCCATAATACTTGTAAGCAGATGTGCGCCTACCTTCGGTCATTTCTTTTGGGGCATCAAGCACCTCTTTAGTTGTTAAAAGAATTTGAGGTTCAGATATGGAGAATCGATTTGAGTAAATGCCAACTTTTTCTAAAATCTGTAATGTAAGATCAGGATCAAGTTTCACAGTTTTCTATCATGAAATCTGTGTTTATCTTGAAATGTCAATTGTTGTATGAAATTTGGTGTATTTTGATTCTGTAAATTATGAATTAATAGGGTCAGAGGTTTTAGTAGAGTAATCACAAATCATACAGCCACCGTCTCATCACACCCCGATTATTCCATTAAATCAAGTAGTGTTTGTACTTTATTTCTAATTTCGGGAGTAATCCTTACTACTACTAGTCCTTCATGGGGTTGACCATACAAAACAACGGCATTTTCAGGCGCATGAACACATACTGGAAGAACCAGAAGATCCTCTTCACCATTTACAAAAATCCTTACAGGAGATTTCATAGTAAGAGCCTTTTTGATTACTGAGATACTCTGAGAAGTAATTTCTGCTGCAGGGTTGTCAACAGTTAGTTCAGTTGCATTTTTTAGTTTTGGTGGAATTCTTTTTTCTCGTTTCTCTTGTCCATCTACAATTTGCAGTGAAGGAATCAAGTTAAAATCAATCATTTTTTCAGTGGTTCGGTCACCAACTGTAATGATGTAGGAATTTTCTGATAGATGTTTTTGAATCTCATTTTTGCTTGTTTGGTTTTCAGGTATCAGTATTCCCAAAGGAATTTTCATTTGCTCTCTAAGAGAATCAGGTAACTTCACAGAAATCAGGATTGGTTTGTACTTGCTTCAGGTGTAGGATCCTCGTTGTTGTTTTCAGATGCCATCTCTTCTTGAAGTTTAGCTGCAATAATACTACATTGTGCTGCAATGTTTTTTGCGCTTTTCCTAAATGCTACTGCACTTGGAGAATCAGGATTTGTGATCATTATGGGTTTGCCTAAATCAGAACCGGACATAATTCCAGAATTTAATGGAATTTCACCTAAGAAAGGCATGTTAAATCTCTCACTGATTTTCTTTGCACCGCCTTCACCAAAGATGTAATGTTTGTCATTACAATTTGGGCAAATAAAGTGACTCATGTTTTCAACAACGCCGATAATTGGAACATTTAGTTTTTCAAACATTGAAACTGCTTTTACTGCAACATCACTTGCAACATCTTGCGGAGTTGTCACCACAAGAATTCCCGTAATTGGAATAGTTTGTGCAAGTGTTAATGGAATATCACCAGTGCCTGGAGGAAGATCTACAATCAAGTAATCTAATTCTGACCAATTAGTATCTACAAGAAATTGTTTTAAAATTCCAGAAATAATTGGTCCACGATAAATTGCGGCTTGGTTTGATTGATCAGCAAAGAAACCAAATGAAACAACTTTTAGTCCGTGTGAATCTGCTGGCTGTAATTTATTATCTTCAACTTCCATGAATCCATTTTTCATTCCAAGCATCAGTGGAATGCTAGGGCCATAGATGTCAGCATCTAACAAACCAACTTTAGCACCTGATTCTGATAATGCTAATGCCAAGTTTAACGAAACAGTTGATTTACCAACTCCACCCTTTCCACTTGCAACGCCAATAATGTTTTTGACAGTCTTCATTCCAGTATCGTCTTCTAATGAACGACCTTCCATCACTTTGGCAGTAACTTTCATATCAAAATCTTTCAAGTCAGAAAGTTCAGCTATTGCCTTTCTAACATCATCTTCAATTTCGACATTAAACGGACATGCAGGAGTTGTTAATTCTAAAGTAAATTTGAGATTGCCATCATTAAGTTCTAAATCTTTAATCATTCCCATGGAGACAATATCTTTTTTCAAATCAGGATCAATTACGGTGCTGAGTTTTTCAAGAACTTGATCGATTCCAACCATTGCGGTAAAAAGTCAGTCTACATTATTTAAACATAAGTCAGACATCAAAAGAAATTATCAATAATTTCAAAAATTCCAAAAATCTTTGGGAATTTGAGCCTAAAAATACCTAAACATTCATAAATTGAAATTCGAGAAAAAGTGTACATTTGTTTTCTATATCCACCCTAGTTGATGTTGTCAGGATTCCTCCAAGCTTATTTGGAACAACCCTCAAAAAAGCAGCACTAAACATTCTCAAAGAAAAGTACGAGAGTATGATTAATGCAGATTTAGGATATATCATTATGATTTTAGATGCCAAAGTTGATGAAATGGGAAAGATGATTGCCGGAGACGGTGGAACATTTCACAAAGTTGAATTTGAAGCTTTAACATTTTACCCAAAACTCCAAGAAATTGTTCAAGGTGAAATTGTAGACATTACAGACTTTGGTGCATTTGTAAGAATTGGTCCAACAGATGCATTACTTCACTTGTCACAAGTGATGGATGATTATCTAAAGAGTGATGTAAAATCTGGAATGATTTTAGCAAATCAAAGTGGTAGAACACTCAAAGTAGGTTCTACACTACGTGCAAGAATCACTGCAGTATCATTAGGAAAAGCAGCTGCAATGGGTAAAATCGGAATTACATGTAGACAACCATTCCTTGGTGCAGACGAATGGATTGCAGAAGAGATTAAGAAAGCCGGCGGTGGCAAAGAAGAGCCAGCAAAGGAAGAAAAAATAGAGGCTAGTTAAAATGGCACGAGAGATGGCATGCCGTAAATGTAAACATGTAACAACTCTAAAAGTATGTCCAAATTGTAAATCATCAGACTTGACACCAGATTGGAATGGAGTGGTGCTAGTAGTTGACCCAACAAATTCAGAAATTTCAAAAACTTTAGGTATTACTACTAAAGGCAAATATGCAATCAAAGTAACATAAAATCTTTAAAATCATAAT
This sequence comes from Candidatus Nitrosopumilus sp., assembly GCA_036525555.1. GTDB lineage: Archaea > Thermoproteota > Nitrososphaeria > Nitrososphaerales > Nitrosopumilaceae > Nitrosopumilus. Next base: position 7,672 of record DATDAD010000008.1, on the reverse strand, counting down.
AACATTTCATCATTATATTGGCATTTAATTCAAAAAAACAATTATCTCAATTCTTATCTGAAGATATTGGCAAGGGAGACATTACGAGTAATTTACTGCCAAAGAAAAAAATTTCAGTGAAAATTATTTCTAGAGAGAACGCAATTGTTGCAGGAACCGCATATGCAAAAGAAATTTTTAGATTAAAAGGATGTAATGCACAAATTCTAAAAAAAGATGGCTCTAAAATAAAACCAAATCAGACCATAATGACAGTCACTGGAAATGCAGGAAATGTCCTGACATGTGAGAGAACTGCACTAAATTTACTAACGAGAATGAGTGGAATCGCAACTCAAACAAATGCTTTGGTGAAAAAAATTCCAAAGAAGACAAAATTGTATGCTACAAGAAAAACGGCTCCAGGGCTGAGATATTTTGACAAGGAAGCAGTTGAAATTGGAGGAGGCAAAAAGCACAGACTTCGATTAGATGAGATGGTAATGATTAAAGACAATCATATTGCAATTGAGAATTCATTGTTGTCTTTGATTAAAAAAGCAAAGAAAAAACACAAAAATTTTGAGGTGGAGGTTGAAAACACATCAGATGCTGTTTTAGCTGCAAGTGAGGGAGCTACCATAATCATGCTAGATAATTTCACACCAAAACAAATTAAAAAAACAATTCAAGTTCTTAAAAATCAAAAATTACGAAACAAGGTAATGCTTGAAGCATCAGGTGGAATCAATTCCAAAAATATTGCAAGTTATGGTCAAACTGGAGTAGACATTATTTCAGTGGGAAGCATTACAAATTCAGTTAAGGGAATTGATATGAGTCTAGAGATCTAAGAATTTAGTTGGTCTAGTAATTCAGATACAGATTTGTTTTTAGGATCGACCTCTTGAATTTTTTGGCAGCACTGCATTGCTCGTTTGTTTTCACCGAGTTTCTGATGAGAATAGGCCTTTAACAATAAAGCATCAACATCGTACTCAGCAATCTCAAGGGATTTGTCAAAATATGAAATCGCAGTTTTGTATTTTTTCTTCAGATAAAAAATTCCACCCATCGTAAATAATACATCGTGATTGTTTGGGACTTTTTGGATATATTCTGTGCCTGATTTTATAGCTGCATCATATTTTTTTTGTTTTGCAAGTTTTTTAAATTCCTTGAATTTTTCATTATTCTTTTTTTGATTGGGATCTTTTGGGGCTCTACTGAATAATCCAACCAAACTAGTCACACGCAGTTTAACTTATTGCAAGCATTCTATCTATGGCTAAACGAGCTTTATCAGCAATCTCTTTTGGAACAGTAATGACATTTTTTTCATTTACTAGTGCATCATACACTTTTTCAAGAGTGATCATCTTCATGTACTGGCATTCAGCCTTTTCGGATGCAGGAACAAATGTTTTGCCAGGATTTTGCTGTCTCATCCTGTATAAGATTCCTGTTTCAGTTGCAACAACAAAGTTTTTTGCTTTTGATTCTTTCACGTGATTTAGCATTCCTTCAGTGGAAAGAATTGACACTTTTTTATTATCATAACTTCCATTGGCTACGTCATATATCATTGGGGTGGTGCAGCTACATTCAGGATGAATGACAAATTCAGCATCTTGCATTGATTCTAATTTTTTTGTGACATCCTCAGGAGTGATTCCTGCATGCACATGGCATTCACCGGCCCAGATACGCATATTTTTTCGTCCAGTCACTTTTGCGACATATGATCCTAAGAACATGTCAGGTAAAAATAAAATTTCTTTATCTTCTGGAATTGCTTTGACAACATTTACAGCATTTGATGAAGTGCAGCAATAATCAAGTTCTGCTTTAATTTCAGCAGTCGTATTGACATATCCTACTGTAATAGCATCTGGATGCTGTTTTTTCCAGTCTCTTAATTCATCTACAGTGATTGAATCAGATAATGAGCAACCAGCTTCCAAGTCAGGAAGCAGCACCCTTTTGTGAGGACTAATAATTGCGGCAGTTTCTGCCATAAAGTTTACACCGCAAAAGAGAATTGTTTTTTGTGGGACTTTGGCTGCTTGTCTTGATAATCCTAAAGAGTCACCAGTAAAATCAGCCACATCCTGTACGTCAGGAATTTGATAGTTGTGTGCCAAAATGACCACATCTTTTTCTTTCTTTAGTCTCAGAATCTCATCTTTGAGTGCGGAGGATTGTTGTACAAGCATAAACAGTTCAATTTGGAATTGGTAGGGATTTAAAGAATGGGAAGTAGTCCTGAATTCTCTAAAAAACAAGCAAATGTGGCAATAATTGCCACATTACGTACCAATCTGAATATCATTTAGGCAGTATTTTTTCAGTGTTTCAATTGCGGATAATATTGCCAATCTACTTGTTTTGGGGTTATTTTCATCAGGATAATTCTCAATAGTAAAAGTCATCTTCCCAAATTTTCCTTCAGCAACAATATGATGTGTATTTTTGTCAGTGTCAGGGTCTGCAACTATTCTAACGCCGGTTTTTTCACTACCTAGTCCAGTTAGTGATAGCAATGCAGCTACATTGATGTTTGCTGGAAACAGTGTAACTGCTTCTTTTGCAGTACCTTCGAAAATTACAGTGGATGACTTGATTTCATCCAGATTGATTTCAGATGTTTCAAAAAACTTTGCGCCCTTTAATGAACGAGGATGTTTTGTGGTAGTAATTGATAAAGATTCAAGTTCATCCTTTACAGATTTTATTCCATCAAGGCCTGCAATTGCACCGGATGGGAGGTAGATTGTTTTTTTGAAATCTTTGCATGCATCAGATAAAATATCATAAATGGATTCATCAAGTAATGCACCGACACTCATTATCATTAGATCCTTTTTGTTTTGTAAAACACTCAAAGATACATCCATTACAGCATCCTGAGATGCAGCTTCAACAACAATGTCTATAGGGTTTGAAGACAGTAAATGAGAATTTTCAACAATTTCAGGTTTGTTAGTTAGTTTTTCAACCAGCAATGCAGATTTCTCTTTTGACTCATCAAAGACATGTGTAAGGGTTGCAGGGATTTGACCTGAATCAATTGCAAGTGCAATTTGAGTTCCCATAGCACCACATCCTAGCAGACCAATTCGTTTCAAGTAATTATTCTAGAAAAGTTCACTTAATTAATCTAAAATCATGAGGCATTATTTGTAGAAGTTTGCCTAAATCTAGGTAAATAGAGGAGATAGACTAGCAATATTTTTGTCTCAAGCAATTTTTAGCACTATTTTTATTTTTACCACTAGCATCAAAAAAATATTTGCTTTAAATAATGCCAATTGATAATTTTTCTATGAAAAAACTTTTGATGCTTTTGCCCTTGCTGTTTTTTATAACTCCTTTTGCATTTGCCGAGTCATCAAATGTTGGAACAATCTACTGGAAACAAGATGTTGTTTCCAGCAATTCTTTTGCTGAAATTTATGTAAAAGATAATGATATGAATAAAAAAGAATATCCTAATTTTGCTGATAAATTCACCATTACTGTCTGGTCTGATTCATCCCCTGATCCTTTAGAAATTCTAGTTCTCGAGACCGGTGTGTATAGTGGAATTTTCAAAGGAAGTGTGTATGTTGCAGATTCTGGTGAAATGACAAAAAATAGATTGATTGCTCTACCTGGAGACATGCTGTATGCAAAATACATTGATTTCACCCTTCCAACAGGTGGAAGCTCTGAGATTATTTCTGCAGCAGTTGTAAAAATTTCAGGTCAGAATATGGATGAGATTTTAGATAAAATCGACCCCAAGATGAGACCTGCCTCTGAGAATAAAGTTCCTGATTGGGTAAAGAACAATGCAGGTTGGTGGGCAGACGGCTCTATTTCTCAATCTGATTTCCTAAAGGGAATTGAGTTTCTAATCAAGGATGGAATTATTCAAGTTCCTCCCACAACTGTCTCCGGAGAATCCTCCAAAGGAGTTCCTACATGGGTAAAGAACAATGCAGGTTGGTGGGCAGAGGGAATTACTACAGATGATGAATTTATCAATGCAATTCAGCATTTGATGTCACTTGGATTGATTTCTGTTGCATCGACAGAATCTGTAGAGGAGAAGAGTTCTGTTCCAGAATTGGCAGCATTGCAAACAGAGATTGAAGAGTGTTCAAAGTTTACAAAGGAATATCAAAGATTAGACTGTGAGAAACCAATCAAAAAAGCAATCCAACTATATGAGTACAAAGCAACTGCCCAAAAATTTGAAGTGGGTCCTATTGTTTACTATTGGCAAGGAGTAGGAACTGAAGGAAGTGAGTTTGAAATCTCTCCAACAGGCCAGGCCATACTTTCATTTAGAATGCTTGCTGAGAATACCAGTTCTGACAAAGTTGCACTAAATTGTACCAGTCCACAGATTTGTGCATATGATGTGTGGGATGGTTCAAAGGCATTCAAATATTCTGGAATGGACTTTACCAGTGGACAAATTGTCATAAACCCTGGAGATACTAGAGAATTCAATTTCTTGTTTGGTCCAAATATTGGATATGGCGGATCACAATTCTTGTATGATCCTTCATTGACTTATCACTTTAGGATCAATGAAGACTTTGGAAAATTAAACATCCCAGTAGAGTTTGAGTAGTTCTAATATTTTTTAGTTTTTACTTTTTTCTTTCTTTGTTGTTCCTTTTTGTATTTTTTGATGCGCTGCTTTAATTCAGACGCCTTTTCTCCTTTCTGTTTTCTCCCATCTTTTTTCTTTGATTTTTTCTCAGTCTTCATTCAAAATCCCAACCATCAACAAAAGCAATTTCATCTGCACCCAAATTTATCATTGTAAAAGACATATTCTTTGTCAATCTCAGAGATGGTTCATACGAATTTAGAAAATTGCAATTCATACAAATCCAGCTGCCTCCATCAATGTGTTCCATTATCTGCTGTAGATCATCACTGTCACAGTTGTAGCATCTGGAAGGTACTTCGTCTAGCTGCTTTGCCCTACAAATCAAAAGACGACCGTCTGGGTCATAATCTACCATACCAAGTTGCCAGAGTTTTATCACTTAATTAATCTAAGAATTTCAGGAATTATTTTCCAAATTATGAGCAGAATGGACTAAAAATTGAAGCTACTCTAGAACAATCAAAGTTCCTGTCATCATCTTATGATCAGGATCACAGTAGAGTTTCTCAGGATCGTAAGGAAGGCCACAATAGAATGTGAAAACTCCAGGGGTATCTGCAACAAAGGTCACAGTATCAGTTCCAACTCTAGGTTCAAGCATTTCTGAATTTACATTAAATGCAGGAATGGTCAATGTGTGTGCATGTTTTCTTGGATTAGTAATTTCAAGAACTACAGTATCGCCTTGATTAACAATTATCGTATTTGGTTCCCATACATGTAATTCGACATATGCAATTGCTTCTTGGCCACCTTCATTTTCAACTTCAGCATAAAATTCTACTTCTTCCATGCTGATTTGAAATGTTCTAGTTTGGGGTTCTTCATCTGTAGGGATTGTTTGTAAAGATTGAGAGGTCATCACTCCTTGGTCCATCATTCCAGAACCCATCATGTGGTCTCCCATCATGTTATTTCCCATCATGTTATTTCCCATCATGTTCATCATATCTTGATTAGTCATCATGTAATCCATCATCCCTTGATGATTCATCATAAGAGACATCATCTCTTGTCGCATCTCTGGATTATTCATCATTGTATCCATCATTGGGCCCATCATCTGATTCATGTGTTCAGGATTAGACATCATCTGATTCATGTGTTCAGGATTAGACATCATCATATCATGCATTTCTTGCATCTGTTGAGGATTCATCATAGTTGTTGGAGTTGTTGATTGTAAAGCAGCGTATCCTATTCCCAAACCTGCAAAAAATAATCCCACTGCAACTCCTATTAGAATTCCTTGACTAACCAAATTGAAATGAGTCAGATGCTTTCATAAATAAATTAATCTTAGATTTTCAAAAATAATATCAGATTGAGAATATTTCACTTAATTAATTCTAGACCAAGTAGAAGGAATCGCAGATTTGCGTGCAAATAAAATCAAAGCTAAAACAGAAAGTCCAAGGATCAAAATGGCAAATCCTCCAAACTCGGGAATTACCTTGGTGCCGATGATTTCCACATGTTTTGTATCCTCAGTTATTATCATTCCAACAACATATCCATCAGGCATTTTCATGATATCAGATCCTGCATCCTCCCCGTCAATCAATAGTTGATATTGTTCCTTGTCGGCAGTTAGTATATCAAAAGGTATTCTAACCCAAAAGTCAGTAGTTTTAGGAACTTCTTCAAAAGTTACTTCAATTGATTTTCTTTCCTGGTTGATGATCATTTCTTTCACAGTTGGATCTCTCAAAGAGTCGGTCTTTGTATCATCCAGACTCCCATGATAACCATAGTAAATTGAATACGAAGTCCCATTAAATTCAAATACAAATTTTTCAGCCTCTAGCTGAGAGATATCAAGATACTCTGCATATGCATCAGGATTAAAGATATGCTCAGCAAAGGCCAAGCTAGACGAAGGAACACTTGACAACAAAAACAATATCACAATAATACGAATCAAGTATTAGAAATCATTTTTTAGTAAATATAATAAAATTGGAGATTCTCACTGATGATTATCATAAGGAATTATTCTCAATGTTTTTAACAAAATAATTTCAAACAAAATGGATGAACAGTAATCTCAAAAATATTACTATGATGATTATTTTTTCAATTATGATTTTAGCAGTGGGTTTTCCAGCAAGTGGTGATGTTGACTCTCCAAGAAAACAGATGAAGATGGGGGTAGCGGCAGAGAATGTTTTGTGTAGAGAGGGATTAGAGTTAGTTATCAGAACAAATGGTAATGCGGCATGTGTAAAACCAGAGACTGCAGACAGAATGGAAAAAGCAGGAATGTTGTTTATTCCAATAATGTTTTCAGATCTGCAAAAAGAGATCAAGACAGTTCCAGCATCTGAGACAGAGATGCAGACAGTTCCAGCATCCAATATGTCAATTGTAAATTTCTACATAACAGACCAAGACTTGAATGTGGCACATAGTGGGATAGAGGTTGTATCAACTCAAGGGTTGTTTGAGTTTACAATCAATGGAATTCCAATTGACGGACCCAGCAGTATGATTGAGACAGGACCTGATACGGGACAGTTTTACATTAAATTGGAATTGCCAGATGTAGTCAATGGAAGACCGCTAAGTCAGGACGATATTGTCATGATAAAATATTTGGATGCATCTGACTATTCAGGAGAAAAAAGAGTACTAGTAAAATCAATACCATTGACTAGAACATTTGCAAATATTGAATCATCAGGAGGCGGTTCCAGAATAGGCCACGAGTTTACCGTGAGAATTTACGAGCCAGATGCAAACAGGGATTCAAAAAATGAGGATAAAATATCACTAGGCAAATTAGAGTTTCGTGGTGAAGGTGGAATTAGAACTACGCTTGCCAATCCAAAATTTGATGCAAACAGAGGATACCTTGTAGAAACAGGACCCAATACAAGCACGTTTGAAGTGATGATTAAAATTCCTAGGGAGATAGATGGCAAAACAATCCACATCGGTGACACATATGAGATAAGATACATCGATACCAGTACACCGTCTGGAACTAGTGAGAAAGTGATTCTAAAAGGTAGAATCGGTTAG
>DATDAD010000007.1:0-21337 GCA_036525555.1 Candidatus Nitrosopumilus sp. | reverse complement strand
TTCCATAAAAGGAATGAAAAAGACGACCCACATGGAGCAAAGCCAAACAGAACTTAAAGTTCCTGTACTAGGTTCAGGTAGGCTGCAAAGCGAAATATCGTGAAAACAGAAGGAGGGTTACTCCCAGCACACATACTTTTTCAATTCACGTCTCGATAAGCATATGAAATTGATAATAATTATGAATGTTGGAGGGGGATTCAATACCCATATTCTAAAAAAGATCTTGCAGGCTTTGCCCATTTAGATAGACATGTAAGAACAATCCATAAATCAACCAATTAAACAATTGAGAAAAATATTTCTAGCGAAAAAGGAATTTATGTAAAATTTGAAAAGATTGTTTTAACTCATAGAACTAACATGTTCTTTGCAAATATCAGCACCACATTGACATGTACCATCACATAGACAAGCTCCTTGCATTGCACAATCACATTCAGAACCTATTTCAGCAGATGCTGCACATCCACAGGCGGCTTCTTCTTGAGTGGAAGGAATTGCTTGAGGAGGAGGACTCTGTTGTGATTGTTGATCATAAACATTACGTGTTTTTTGATAATCAGAGTCATCTCTTAATTGAGCCTCACCTCTATTGGTTTGATATCCACCAGCAGAGGAACTTGTTTGATAACCAACTAATCTACTTGGATCAATACCTTGTTGACCCTGTTTCTCATTTTTGAGTGATCTGCTACTAACAAAGAAGAATGCGATACCTGCAACAGCAGCTAATCCTGCCATTCCATAAACTATCATCACTGGAAAGTCACCTGTAGAAGTAGTCATGTAATCCTCAGGAGGAGTTGGAGTAACACCTGCAATTTCAACACCATCCAAAATATCCAAAGCTCCAAATCCAATTGCAGCCAAGTTACCTTGATCAGAAGATTGGACACTTCTAACAACATATGGTTTATCAACCATTACTTCGGCTTCAAAAACTCGTTCGACTTGTCGTCCTTCTCTAATACTACTTTCACCCATAGTCCATGAGGATACAACAAATCCTGCAATTTCTTCATTAAGACCAAAGGTTCCAGCATCAACATTAATTCCGGTAGGGTCGAACAAAAAGTGCCAGTTAGTTAATGGTTGCTCTAAAATAAAATCGGCATCAATGAGATGTTTTCCTAAAACATCTTCTGCCTCAGTACCTGCAAAATAAGTATAAACTTCAGGTTCATGATCTCTTAAAATATTAATTGGGATGTTAATTTCAATGCCGTCAATAAAGACCTCTTTATCAGTGGTCATTCCTCTCCAACCCAAATCAACTAAGGTTCTTTGAGAATCTTTTGTAATTACATAATCACTTAAACTTCCCTCTAAAATAACACGATAGTCAATTGATGTATTGATGTTTCTTGCTTTAAGGTGAAAATCATAAGATACATTCAAGTCACTAATTTGTGCTTGACTTCCATCATTGGCAATACCACGATTGAGTTCATGCATTAAAGCCTCAACCCCAGGATTTGAAGAATCAGCAGTTCCAGAAATAGTCCATTCTTTTCCTTGTAATTCATCAAAAAGATTTCCACCATTTGGATATTCAATAAAAACAGTTTTTTGATAATTCATCTTAAAGGGAGATGTTTCAGTATTAGGATTAATTCTAGCATCTAACTGTGCTGCCCAAACTGGAGTACTGGTACCAACAACAATAAGAGTTGCTAGCAAAACAGACATAATTACAGCCCGAGACACGAGTAAAATTCATGAAAATAAGCTAATAAACTTATCCCAATTAGCCAGATCGGTAGTTTTTGAAAAAGTAATATTGAGTGACAATCATCATAAATTCAGTTTTAGAGGAATATGATATGATTACAGTTTTAGCAGGAGGGACAGGGTCGGTAAAACTAGTCAGAGGACTAGTGGCTCAAGAATCCAAAGTTAATGTCATCAGTAACGTTGGAGACAATTATTGGTTATACGGACTATATGTTTGCCCAGATATTGACACTATCATATACGGATTGGCAGATCTACTTGACCAAGAAAGAGGATGGGGAATGAAAAAAGATACATTCAACTTTTTACGTCAAATGGAAGTTTTTGGTGAAGAGACTTGGTTCAGAGTGGGAGATAGAGATGCTGCAACACATTTGATCAGAACAAACATGTTGAAAAATGGAAAAAATCTAAGTGACATCACAAAATGGATGTGTGAGAAATTTGCAGTAAGTGCAAACATCATACCAGTTACCGATAACAGTATTGAAACACGAATTACCACAGACAAAGGAGAATTGCATTTACAAGAATACTGGGTTAAACATAGAGGAAAAGATCCAGTGGAAGGAATTCAGTATATTGGGGCAGACAAGGCTCGTCCAAATCCTGAAGCAATAAATGCAATTCATGATGCAGACATGGTAATTTTAGCACCGGGAAACCCATTAACATCAATTGGACCTATGCTTCAGATTAAAGGAATTAGAAAAGAATTATCAAAGATAAAGAAAAAAGTAGTTGCCATAAGTCCACTAATAGGAGATAATGCAATTAGTGGTCCTGCAGCAAAATATATGCAAGCCGCAGGAATTGAATCAAATGCTTACGGATTGGCAAAAATGTATTCAGATGTATGTTCAAACATCATAATAGATACCAAAGATAAAATGCTAACAAAGAAAATTCAAAGTTTAGACATGAAAGTATTTGAAACAAAAATCACTATGAAAAATAAATTGGCAGAAGATGCATTAGCAAATTTCATTTTAAAACAAGTACACGTGTAATTTGAAAATAGCAGCAATAATTCCTGTAAAGACTTTCTCTAAAGCGAAATCACGTTTAGATTTATCTCCACAACAAGTAGAGGAGTTATGCAAAGTGATGCTAGATGAAATTTTGCATACATTGTCAATATCACCTCAAATTGAAAAAACAATCATGATAACAAAAGAAGAAAAAGCAGTAGAGATTGGAAAAAAATACAATACAATTACAATCAGAGATGAGAACGAAGAGAGTGTCAATAGTGCCGTTGCATTAGCAGACAAATACCTTTTAGAGAATAACTTTGATGCATCTATCGTATTTCCACAAGACATCCCATTTATGAAAACCCAAGACATCGATTTCATGTTAAATTACAAGATGCACCCAAATTTTGCAATCATTGTCCCATCCAGAAGATTTGATGGAACGAATGCACTAGCAAGAATGCCAGTAGATTTGATGAAGACACACTATGATGAAGACAGTTACAAAATCCATATGAACACTGCTAAAGAGCACACACTCAATGTTGCAATGGTATTTGTGAAAAGAATAATGTGGGACGTAGACAATAAAGAAGATTTGAAATTTCTACTAGAACAAAATGAAAAGCCAATGATTTCAGAAAAAATCAAAAAAATATTAGAATCAAATTAAAAAGCATACAAAGATAGTAAATGCCAAATTCATGAGGAAATCAACAACAAAGTTATAAGTAATGAATTGGAAAATTTTATATATCATCATAAAAGGTTTTGAGAGAATAAATGGTTAAAACAACTAATCCAAAAGACAAGTGTCCCAGATGTGGTAAAGGCACCCTAGTTACTGATGCTAATACTGGAGAGAATTTTTGTGGGAAATGTGGATTTGTTATTACGGATAAAGTAGAAGAATCAGGCCCCGAATGGAGGTCATTTTCAAATGAAGGTGAGAACAAAAGCAGGGCAGGAGTTCCAACATCACTTGCCATGCATGACATGGGTCTTGCAACTGTAATCAATCCGCAAAATAGAGATGCAACAGGTAAGCCTCTAACTGCAGCAATGAAGAGCACCATTGAGAGACTAAGAACTTGGGATAGCAGAAGTCAAGTTCATGAACCAGTAGACAGAAATTTCAGGCAAGCATTTAGTGAATTAGACAGATTAAAAGACAAACTTGCAGTAGGAGATTCTGTAATTGAGAAAGCAGCTTACATTTACAGAAAAGCATTAGAAAAAGGTCTAGTTAGAGGTCGCTCAATTTCAGCTTTAATCGCATCTGCGCTTTATGCTGCATGTAGAGATACAGAAACGCCAAGAACGCTAAAAGACATCGGTCAAGCAAGTAATATCAAGCGCAAAGATATTGCAAGATGTTATCGTTTACTGTTAAGAGAATTAAATTTGAAAATGCCAGTAGTAGATCCAGTCAAATGTATTTCAAGAATAGCAAGTAAAGCAGGGTTGTCAGAGAAAACAAAAAGAAAAGCAACGAAGATATTACAAACTGCAGAAGAGCAAAAAATTTCAGCAGGTAAAGATCCTATGGGATTGGCTGCAGCTGCACTTTATGTAGCATGTGTAACCAACGGTGAAAATAAAACTCAGAGAGACGTAGCAGAAGCTGCAGGAGTGACTGAAGTGACAATTAGGAATAGATACAAAGGTTTGAAAGTAGCATTAAATCTCTAAGTCAGATTCTTTTTTAGAATAAAATCTATTTACAAATAAAATGCATAGTGAGAATGCACCAGAGACCAAGAGTAATATTTCCAGAGTAGACATCAGTGAGTGAGAAAAGGCATCATCAATTGAGATCACATTTATCTGAGAAATGAAATTTACATATGAAAATACAAAATAATTTGTAGCCCAATGAATCAAAAGAGATGCGACAAATCCATACCTAAGATACACCCAGCCAATGATGATTCCACTTGCAGTCGCTTGTGCAAATTTACCTTCACTCCATGAATCTCCAAAAGCAACATGCATGAAACCAAAAAGAACGCCTACAAAAACTATCAAAAATATAGCTTTTTTCGAGTTGTAAATATGCAAAAAGTTCGGATTCCATAAACAACTGCCAAAGTATTTCATTGAAGATTTGTGAGAGTAAAGAGCAAACAAAGGAACCCCAATCAAAAGAATGCGAAATACGAATTCTTCAATTAAAGGAGCAAGACTGACATAAAAAAATTGAATGAGATTATTGTCATCAAGAGGGGGTACAATTTCAATACCAAATCCTTCTTGTACAAAATTTATCAATGCCGAAATTAAAATTAATATTGAAAACCATTTTGTTATACCAATCATATAGTTTAGCCTAGTATTATATCGCCCAAATGAGATAATTGGAGAAAGTGTTTTGAAGAAATTTTGTTTTGGTCCCAGAACTGCAATTACAAAAATAACCAAGTACAAAGTCCATAAAACGACAAACACATCACCAATGCTGATATCTAGTGGGGCTTGATAAAATTCAGTGCCAACAAAGAGATCCAAGTGTGTAAAAGGATATTCATAATTGATGTCACCGCCAATGTCACTTTCAAAAACTACAAAGATACCAATTGGGAAAGATACAAGAAGTAAGCCAAAAACAACTGAAAGTAATGCCGTAAAAGGAATTCCAATTAATTGGAGAAATTTGTTTGAATTTTGCAATTCACTCTAATGTAGTTCGATAGTATCTTCTGCAAATCCCAAATTTATCAAAGTGTCTTTGATTGTGTCTCGATGATCACCTTGTAAGAAAATATAACCTTCTTTTGCAGTTCCTCCACAGGCATATTTGTTTTTGAGTTCTTTTGCAACAGTCTCTAAATTGTTTAACTTTGGGTCCAATCCTTCAATCATAGTACCCTTTTTCTTAAAACGCCTAGTTTCTAATCGAATAATTATCTTAGTACTGTCTTTGGCAAGTTCACCACATGCACACAAATCTTCTGGAAGACCACAAGTATTACAAATTACCGCCATTCGTTCGAAATAATTTCAATTATTCACACTATTAAGCCTTGTTTGAATAGGATTGAAAAATGAAAAACAATCGTATTTTTTAAACAGAAAATTAATGAGATATCGTGACAGAAGATCTTACAAAAAAAGCTGCAGAAATGCTACTAAAAGGAGCAACACTGCTCAGCGAACCATGTCCATATTGTAAGGGGGTAAGAGTGATGAAACAAGGGCATGCATTATGCATTAGTTGTGGCCGTCAACCAGAAAAAAAAGAGATACCAAAACAAAGTCAAACAGAAGAGACATCATCATCAATTGGAAAAATATTGGAGAAAAAGATGGATAGTCTTACAAAAGAATTAGAAAATGAAAAAGATCATGAAAAACAACAAAATATTCTCAAAACGATCAATTCCCTATTAGAGACAATGGAAAAATTAAAGAAAAAATAGTAGAATCATAAATTTTCATTTAAGAGCATCAGGATTATACAACAACTTTCTTCCATACATTACATGCAGGACATCGATTTACAATTTTAGACAATATCTTTTTTGAGAATATGTTACCACAATTTTCACATGCTTTCAAATCGTTTAGCCCTATCATTATGTTGCCACTTCAGTTGAAACAATTTTGTCGATTTTCAAATGAGTCTTTTCATGTATCAACACATTAGAAAAAGTATCTGAATTTCCATCCCATTTGTAACTGCACTCTCTGCAATTATATCTCATTTTGTTGAGTCCTTTAATCCATCTTTGGCTTTTTTGAATGAATTAACATCTTTTGATGTTTTATCTTGTATTCGTTTAATTTTTGAAAATAGTCTTTTTAACATGATTGCATATGTTGAATCTACTTATTAAAACGAGATGTAGTTGATTTGCTATCGAATAGACACAACTATACTGCTCCTTAACTACTAAAGGGACCTCTCCATAAAGTACATCATTATGAAAAAACAAACAAAACATCTACAAATTAACAAAAACAACAAAACAAAACCTGAAAATTTATCTAAAAAGGAATATGCGGAAACTCTTGATAAATTAAAAAAAGACATTCGAGAGGAACAAAAATAGAATTTAAGTTATCTGAAAATAGGGATCTTGCTATCCAATACATTTGAATTAATAATTAATTCAATCATCATCTTCCCAGCTATTTTCTAAATATTGTGGAGCGCCATGATCAATCTCTTTAGGCATGCTGATTGTAATGAATTTGTGGCATCGTGTACATTCGTACAGGTCCTTGTATCCTGACATCTTGACTTTGGCATTATGTGAACAGGTGTCTTGAGTTACTAAATGATTTGACAATAAATTTACCTGTTTTTGTCCCAATGGCAATCACAGTTACATCCATTTTGACAATGCATTCTCTTACAGTCTGAACAAATTTTTTGACCGTACGATTGTATTGTATTCATTGTATCAAGTCCTCCAGGTTGGAAAATATCCTTTCAAGGTCTTGTTTCAGATACCTTAGGCTTTTGACAGTTGTATTATCTTGTAATAGAGTTGCAGAAAATTTTTGTAACATTAGTTTGTCTTTATCAGAAATCCTAGAAGCAGTAATTATCCTATCCAATTCATGGGCTTTTTGAGAGAGTTTTTTTATGTCAATTTTTTCATTTTCACTATTAGTCAACGATATCTGATTGGCAAGTTCGTTTCTAACTTCATTTAAAATTCCAGTTAATTCATTGATATCAAGTGACATGTAATATTTTTTATCCGTTATAATACGTCGTTTCCTGCTTATTAAGACAAGGTATAGTTGATTTGATTTGGAATAAACTCAATTTGGTCATTGAAGTAACTTGCTTAGTTTCCTCGAGAGTCTGAAAATTAGTTCAGTTCTCTAAACTCCTAAGGGACATATCTAAATCCAATGAGGGTTCTGACCACCATCATTAGATCATAGATCTTTCCTACGTCCAGATAGAAATTAGACTTAGGGTTAAATTTCAGGCATAGAATAAAGTTTTTATGTTAAAATCCGCGAGGACGAATTGTAATGGCAGATAAGAAATCAGCACCACTTCCAGCATCAAGTGGAGGTCTCATGAGATTCTTCGAAGATGAGACAAAAGGATTCAAAATAGATCCAAAAATTGTAGTATCAATTCCAATCAGTTTAATAGCAATTTCATGGATAATCGATTTATTTCTAGCTCCGTGAATAAACAATGGAAAAAGCTTCAGACGATGTTTCAAACATACACAATAGGTTCTCCCTTACTCTAGTCAATCCATCATCACACTATTTCTCACTAGTCGTTTCACTTGTGGTAGCTTCAGTTTCAGTTTTGGCAATATATTTTGGATATTTAGGTAATTTAGGGTTTGAAGAAAATTGGTATAGGTTACCAATTGTTTTGGGAGTACTAGTTTTAACACAATTACTTGATACACGATTCTCAAAGAAAAAGGAATATTCAAAGTCATTGCATTCATCTCTTTTTGGAAACATGTTATGGACAGTTACGCTTTTGATGGGAATACTTGCAAGTATTGTTTTATCAAAGGATATGCAACTATTTTTCATAACTTTTGGAGTATTGCTTTTTGCAAGTTTCAGAATTGGAATTTACACTACAACATTAGGTGCAAGTCTCAAAAAAGCATGGATGATTTGTCTAATTCAGCCATTAGCAATGTATTTTGTATTAATTCCTCAAGATATGTGGATTTCAATTCTTAGCGAGCCAATTGGATTAGGATATGGAATTTCATTTATGATTATTGCAAGTGTATGGTCAGTTTTAACAGATAGAGCAGGAAGACCAGGTATGGAGAGCACACATAAAACAATTCAAGCATATCTTGCATCTCAAGGAAATGATTTTGCAGATGCAGAAGAGTTAATGGAGCAACGCTCAAGTGAAACCAAAGTATCCACATCACAAATAAAATTTTCAACATATGATGACCAAAAAGAATTCAGAATAGTACTGCCAGGAATTCATCCAGGCCCATTCCATCCTGTAGGAGGAAGCAACATCCCCTATCTGATTTACAAGAATCTATCCTCAGAGGCAATGATCATGCACAGCATTTCAGATCACGCATTGAATCTTCCATCAAGAAATGAAGTTGAAAGATATCTGATAAATTTAGAAAAAAGCAAAGTCAATGAAGAGGGTATGAAATGTACAGAGCCAGTAACAGTTCAAATTAACAAAGCCAGAGTAACAGGGTTACTTTTTGAAAATAATCCATTATTGTTTTTATCATTGTCCCCACACGGAATGGAGGATCTTCCCAGTTACATAATGACGGAAATTGTCCAATATGCAAAAAATCGAAATTACACAAGAACGCTGATAGTAGACTGTCATAATGCTATGGGAGAAGAAATTTCAAAAGAGGATGGCGAAGATATGTTAAAAGCAGCTAAATCATGTTTGGACTCTTTGATTACAAAAGATAGTTTCCCAATAGAGTATGGCTATGCTAATACTGATGGAATGGATGTCTGGACAGAAGATTTGGGAATGGGCGGATTGGGAATTATTTGTTTTAAACTAAACGAGAAAAAATATTTTCTTGGATGGGCAGATTCTAACAACATGGAAAATGGCGTTAGGGAGAAAATCATAGATATTTTTGCAAAAAAAGATTATCAGCTACTTGAAATTTGTACATCAGATACACATTACGCTCCAGTCAAAGCTAGAAACAGGAATGGTTACTACCAATTAGGATTGATTACAAGTGCAGACAAACTAGCAAAATGGTTTTTTGAAATTGCACAAAAAGCCGAAGAAGATATCAAAAAAGCAAAATTTGAAATTTTAGAAAATGAAACAGATGTCAAAGTAATGGGTCAAGGAATTTATGAAGATTACTCCAAAGCCCTAGACAATTCTCTAAAAATCACCAAAGGGTTTGTGATTGGTGGAGTGATATTTTTTGTAACTAGTCTGTTCCTATAGTCTTCATTTGATCAATATTTCCGTAAAATTCATCAACAAATGACGCAAATTGGAAAATAGGAACGACAGGCACATTTTCTATAAAATTAATTTTGTCCTGATATAATGTCACAATTACAGGCACGGCAATGGCGCCAGGAGTCTTTGAGACATATTGCTTTGTCCTTTCAATTTGTTTTTTAACAGCAGTAGATAATGCAGATGGGCTATATCGTTTCCAGTGTTTGCAGTCAATTAAAATTGCAATCCCAAGTCTAATTCCTACCACATCTATTTCCATCCTAGGTTTTGCCAACATCATATTTTTTAATACTGCAAAATTTTTTTCAGATAATATTTCAGCAGTCAATCCTTCAAAATCTCTCCAATCTAATGCGATAGAAATTTCATCAATTGGGGAACCATGTTCAAGTAAAGACACTGCAATTTTTAATTTATCGCCAACTTCAAAATAATAGAAATCATCTTGTTTTGTTCCAATATTATTTTTAAGAAATTCATCCAAAATCATTTTAGAATCATTTGAATTGATTTTTGTAACAGCGGAAAAATCTTTAACAGACACACCTCCAGGAATAATTCCCTGCAATCCAACTATCATTTTAGGATGAATTTTCAATTATAATTTTTGAGTCATTTTAGAAATATAGGTTTTAGGAGCTAATAACATGAGGGTATAATGATATAGGTTTTATTACATGGTGTTGAAAGTGATGACATGAAAATTATGCTAGTTATCATGCTAGCTTTTCTAGCATCGTCGATAATGTATAATGAATCATTTGCAGAAAAAAATACATTTTTTGATTCTGTGAAATTCATACAATATTTGGATGAAAATACAGCATTAGAAGAAGTGCGTAATGGAAATCTTGATTTGTACTACTATACAATATCACCTGATAGATTAGAAAACAAGCAAAACGTTGAAGGATTGCAGGTTTTTGATTCTACGGGAGGCTCCTACAGTATTCTAATGAATCCTGCAGAATCAGAAAAATTCAATCCGTTTTCAAACCAGGATATTAGATTTGCATTAAATTATCTGGTGGACAGAAAACTAATTGTAAATGAACTAATGGGTGGGTATGGCGCCCCAATCATTTCATATTATAGCCCATCAGATCCGGAATATCTAACAGTTGTGGAACAACTGGAGGCATTTAATTTCAAGTATAATCCTACACTTGCAGAAAAAATCATCTCAAGAGCACTAGAAGAGAAAGGAGCAATCAAAAATAATGGAAAATGGGAAATGAAAGGGATTCCAATAGAGATCACAATTTTTATCAGAAGTGATGATCCAGTAAGAAAATCCATAGGAGAAATACTATCAGTGGAATTGGAAACAATGGGATTTTCAATAAAAAAAGATTTTGGGGATTTGAATAAAGCATTTGTTGTAGTTTATGGCTCTAATCCTTCAGATGTAAAATGGAATTTATACACAGAAGGATGGGGGCGTTCTGCATTTGTAAGATATGATTCAGTAGGACTGGGTCAGATGTATTCACCGTGGTTTTCAAATATGCCAGGATTTAATGATCCAGCATACTGGAATTACAAAAATGACAAATTAGATACTCTCACTCAAAAAATATACACTGGTGATTTTGAAACAGAAGAACAAAGAGCAGAATTAATTCAAGAGGCTGTTGTTGAAGGAGTAAACGAGTCAGTCAGAATTTTTTTGGCAAGTAAAATAGATCAATATGTTGCCAATGAAAAAATCAGTGGAGTTGTAAATGATTTTGGAGCAGGCGTTCCAAGCAGATTCACTCCGATTAACACCAAAGGTGATCATGATGAGTTAGTTATAGGTGTCAAGCAAATTTATCAAGGAGCATGGAATCCAATTATGGGATTAACAGATAGCTACAGCAGGCATATTTGGGGAATAGTTTCAGATCCTGCTGCATTCAAACATCCCTTTACAGGTGAAACGTTTCCAGTGAGGGCAACATGGGAAGTCAAAACGGAGGGACCTAATGAAAAAATTAGCATTCCACAAGAAGCAAAAATTTGGAGTCCCGCATTACAAAAATGGGAAAATGTAGATGAAGATGCACAGGCTACTAGTAGAGTTACATTTGATTTTAAATTCAGTAATTGGCATAATGGCGAAAAGATGGATATGAATGATATTTTGCATTCATTGTATTTTACAATAGAATGGGGAACTCAGACAGATGAAAATGATAAATCATTTGATACCGAATTTACACCAAGAGCTGCTCAAAGCATACAGACAATCAAAGGAATAAACCAAATTGATGGGGATACGATTGAAGTGTATGTAGATTATTGGCATTTTGATGAAGGAGAGATTGCAGATTGGGCAGTTTTGTGGAGCTCTGTGCCTTGGGAAATCACCTCTGCAATGGAAAATGCCGTATTAGATGGAAAAGTGTCATTCTCAAGATCAGGTGCAACTAGTAAAAATGTAAACTGGTTATCATTGATCATTCCCAATGATGCAAATACCATCAAGAGTTATTTGCAAGAATTCAAAGAAAAAAAATACATCCCCGAGGCATTAAAAGGTAACAGCCTAGATTCAGAATATTATCAGAACAGATATGATTCTTCAATAAGTTGGATTCAAAATAAGCATCATGCTGTAATAAGTAATGGTCCATTTTATTTAGAATCATATTCACCAGAATCAAGAACTATCAAAGTATCTGCATTTGATGATGATTCATATCCATTCAAAAAAGGAGAGTGGGAAAGATTTGAAAACACAGAATTTCCAATAATTGAAAAAATAGATATGAAAAAATCAATTCAGCGTGGAGAAGAGATTACGCTAACTATTGAGACAAAAAATTCAGATGCAATATTATATTTTTTAACAAATAATCAAGGAGAAAAAATTATTTCAAAGACACAAAATGTTAAAGAATCAAACACAGTCATCAAAATACCATCAGAAGAATCTAGTAAATTAGGCATAGGATCAAGCAACATCAAAATATTTGCAATTTCAAATTCAGTGTTAAAGCCTGATTTTTATGAATCAAGTTTCATTGTCACAGACGGTATTATTGAATTACCGATTAGTAGTTACGAAAATATAGAATTTTCTGAAAACGAATCAACGTATTGGATTTGGATTGTACCAATTATTGTTATTCTAGGAATTGCAGTATATGTTAAAAGAAGAAACTAAATCAAACCATAATCTTTTAAAATTAATTCTATCTGAGATTCATTTTCAAGTTTAGAATATTCCTCTAGAAGATTTTGATTGAGTTCATAAAATGTATGACCCCATTTGAATTTATCAAGTAGTTCTAGAGCTTGTTCTTTAGAACCCAAAATAAATAATGATGCGGCTAATGCTTCAACAGTAGTTAACTTATTCAATTTGGAATAGTTTACAGGATTGCCAGCAAGTAATGGAGGAAGTTTTCTTTTGATACCATCAAATTTTTTAGAAAATGCCTGATCTGCTAGATTCCAAGAACAATCAATTCCTATAATGGAATGAATTGTAGATTTGTCTTTAGGAAGTAAAGTTTTTTCAGAAAAAGGATCTAAAACCAATCCTTTTGAACCAATTTTTTTGATATTTTGAGCGAGGCCAAATTTTACTATTTTAGCAGCCGTGCATTTTTTAGGATCATCTTGGTAAAACATCAAAACTTGTAATTTCATGCCAACGAAGAATAAGATTCAGAGTATTTTGAATTTACTCTAATGTTTTGTATGTGATTTTATAATAAAATCTTGAAACTTGCTCATCCTTGATTACCTCAACATTCCAATTGGCATCAGGCAAAAATGTATTTTCAGATTCAGGTAAAATGCTGAACTTTTCCAGTCGTACGTCAGGACCACTATATCTTACCTTAAGACTTACTCCATCTACATCTACAATATCATAGATTTGGCCTGGTTTTCTGGTAGATTCTTTTACCAAACATTCATCATCAGATCCTATAATACACGTGCCAAATTCTGTTGATACTTTGAGGTTCACATTAGATTCATCCCCTCTCACAGGAGTAATCAAGGAGCCTGAAATTACTCTAGGTGAAATAACTACATCTTCAGAAATTTTATCTTTAGCAGTAATTGAGATCATCTTCTCGGATATTCTGTTTTCTTTCTCAATTACAGTGTTTGATTTTTCAACAATTGGTTTTTCAGCAACGTTGAATTTGACGGATTTTTTCTCAAAATCAGCATCAACTGTTACCTCGTATGTTCCAATGGATGTTGCTTTATCAGGAATTACAAATTGATGTGTGAAAGAACCGGAAGGGCTAGGACGAATAAAGGTCACATCCCCTGTATTTTGTCCACAAATAAATGAGCCACAAGTAATTTCAATTTCAGATTTCTGGATTATACTCACATCAAATCCTTCAAGATAAATTAGCTTGTTTGGTTTTCCACTAATTGAAACAACATCACCAGGATAATATTCAGATTTGTCCGTATCCACTAAAAGAGTCAAATCAGCATCAATGCCAAAAACGAAATCATTTGTCACGCTGAATTCAGACTTGGCAGAAACACCAGAATAAGATGCTTTTACAGAATAGAGACCTTCACTAAATATTGTAGAAGGTAATTCAAAGAGACTTGAAAAGTCACCACCCTGATTTGGGTAAACAGAAGACTCATGGATTTGTTTGAAAGGAAATTCGCCATCAAATACTTGGATTGTAACTCGATCAGGAACTACAAGACCCTCAGTTCCTTGTTGACGTTTAATTACATTTCCAATAACTTTTAATTTTTCACCAGCCTTGTACAATGATTTTTCTGTAGATACAAAGAGGGGTGTTTTGGATAATGAGTCATTTTCAGGATCTGCAGAAACTTTGAAGAAGAGATCTACGTTAGTGGATCCAATTGAAACCCTAATTTTGTATACTCCAAAATTAGATTTTTCTACATCCCTTTCATCTGCATCAACTTTTAAGATTGCAGGTTTCTCACTTATTGGAGTAACCCATGACCATGAGAAACGTTGGTTGTCAATTAATGTACCAGAATTGCGAACACTTCCATCAGGTTTTGTAAGTGAAATCTCAACTGAATTAACACCTGTTAATGGTGCAATACCATTGAGATAAACAGTCTCTCCTAATCCGTATACTTCCTTATCAAGGGTAATGGCAGGTCCACCCTTCAAATCAAGCGAATCCTCAATGGAGAATATGTTAATAGCAGTGTGGCCAGAATATTCGGATTTTACAATATAGTTTCCTGTTTTGAAGATGTTTTTACTCACATCAACTTGTAAAGAATATCTACCAGAAGTTTCAGGGATGGCAGTAAAAGAATAGCCTATATCATCAGGGTCCTTTTTTGACAAGGATTCAATAGTCAAAGGAGTTCCATCCTCATGAGAAATGGAGACCTTTATTGCGGCACCAGTAGTATAGCTGGTATTACTATATGGATCCTTTACAAAACCACTAATCATCATAGTATCACCGAATTCATAGACAGTCTTATCCATCTCAACTGTCAAAGGCGTATCAGAAGCAACATAATTTTCAGGATCAGATACAACAGGAATTATAATTTTTGCAGATCCGATTTCTTTAGATACAGAAATTTTGTAATCACCCAATCTGAGAGAATTATTTGGAATGGTAAAGGAATAATCAAATGAACCGTCACCTTTGACAGTTAGGCCATCTTGAATTTTAAATCCAGATGTACTGCCTGATGATGAACTCAAAAGGGAAGTTTGTTTTGTCTGAACAATTTCCAAATCCAATGTACTGACAAAGACTTTGTTTAATCTACCAGAAATTTTTACTAAATCTCCCAAAGCATATGCTTTTTTATCTGACCATAAAGAAATAGGAACGTCTTCTTTGATATCTTCTACAACCTCAAACGATGCAAATGCAGATTTGTCAAAATACTCTGCAACAATATCGTATGAACCATAACCAGGATTTACAGTAGTTATGAATACATTAGTCATGAATTTACCGTTTGTTGGAAAGAGATTTCCATTATAGATCAGTTTTCCATTAAAATCAGTTACAGTGAATTTCATTCCCTCAAAAGGAATAATCTCATCCGCAAAGCCGGTGATGTAAACTGTCTGTCCTGGAATATATTGCGATTTATCAGTAACAATACTTAGTTCTCCATCTTGTTTGATATCTTTTTGAATTATTTCATACCCTACAGAAAAACTTGTGGTATCAGTTGCACCACCATAACTTACAGATACATCATAATTTCCTTGATTAATTCCCAAGACTTGATGTATGCTAAGAGTGGTCTTGTAATTCAGATCAAGATCAGGGTAAAGATATACAGTTTTATCAAAATTAGGTCCAGAAATAGTAACTATGATTTGTTCAGGTTTAAAGGTAGGTTTTATAGCAAATACTTCTTTAGAAACGCTTCCAGAAATTGTTGCTACCTCTCCAAATACATAGAAGGGTTTGTCAGATGAAGTGGTTACACTTACACCATCAGTAGTTTGTGTTTGAACTAATTTACCATTAGAAGATCCAGCAGTTGAAGATACAAACTTCCAATCACTGGAGCTATCAGAATCAAATCCATCATAGATTCTTTGCCAAGAAGTAAAATCATTTTTGATATCAGAAATTGCAGGAGTCTTGTCAATTACCATATTGTTTTGATCTCTGAGTTCAACGGATTCACTAACATCAGTAAACCAAACATTTTGGTAAGAATATGTTAGAAATTGTCCCGGTTTGATTACAGTCCCAGATGGAATGGTCATTGTTTTTTTAAGGATGGTCGTAGAGGCAACACTCCATCCACTCAAGTCAATACTAGAATCAGTTGGATTGTGCAGTTCAATCCATTCAGAAATGGATTGGGAATCATCACCAGGGGGATTAATGTCGACCTCGTTAATTACAACATGATCAGCAGTTTGAGCATATGCAGGAGCTAAAATTCCTACAAAAAGGAGTATAGAAAATACTATAGGTACATTACGATTCATTGTTAATTCCTGATTTGATTGCCTAATAGACTCATTTTAGAATGGAATTGAGGAAAAGTTGAGCTAGTTGTTAAAGTCAGATATCTTAAAAACATCAAAGATTGATTGGATTTTTCAGTATTAAGGCATGCGTATGAGTTATTCTTGAAAATAGTCACATTTTAGGCATTTTTTATCAATAATCCTAGAACCGCATTCCATGCAAATTCCATCACCAACAGCATTTGAAATGGATTGTCGTCTCTTTTCCACATACAGTTTGATTAGAAAGAATATGGATATTCCAATTAAAGCAGAATAGTGGAATGGGACATACTGTGTTATTCCAAGAACGACAAGAAAAATACCTACAATCAAAATAATGTCGCGCCTTTCAAATTTCAATAATCCCAAGGAATTAAGTTATTCATAAAAAGATGCCGGAGCTCAGACTCAATTAGTTTACTTCATTTCAAAGTCATTACTCTAACTCTTCCTCATTGCTCGGCGATTAGATTAGAAAATGATTTGATAATAAGATGGTGATGGTGGGATTGGGGAAATTTGAATTCCCGACCTCTGCGTCCCAAACGCAGAATCATACCAAGCTAGACCACAATCCCAACAAATCCAGAAAATCGCCCAATTTAAGCTTCACAGATAATCATTTTAAAGGCAAACCTAGGATCGAAATCGTGCAAACAGAACAATATATCAAAGCAGGCAAAATCGCTTCAGAAGTAAGAGAGATGGTCAGAGTAAAAGACTGGATAGGTAAATCAGTTTTTGAAATTTGTGAAGAGGTAGAAGGAGAGATTAAAAAAAGAGGTGCAAAATGTGCATTTCCAGTAAATGCAAGTATTAATGAAATTGCAGCGCACTATACCGCAGAACCAAATGATCCAATTACAATCAAAGATACGGATTTAGTAAAAATTGATCTTGGGGCACAGATTGATGGATATATTGCAGACACAGCAGTAACTGTGTGTTATGATGCACAATTTGATGGACTGGTTCAAGCTGCAGAAGAAGCATTAGCAAATGCAATGTCAATGATAAAAACAGGAGTCAAAGCTAGCGACATAGGACGAACTATTGAAACAACAATTAAAAAAATGGGATTCAAACCAATTGCAAATCTTAGCGGTCATTCATTAGATCAATATACAATCCATGCAGGAAAATCAATCCCCAACATTTGGTCAATTGGAGGATTTTCACTTTCAGAAAATTCTGCATATGCATGTGAGCCATTTGTAACAACGGAGCAAGGGGGAGGATTTGTGAGAAACGGACAAATAAAAAATATTTTCGCGTTGAATTCACGAAAGAAAACAAAAAATGATGAGGCAGATAGAATGCTTGATTTTATTTGGGATCATTGTAACATGTTGCCATTTGCACTAAGATGGTTAACAAATGAATGGGAAGAGAAAAAAGCACGAGAATTGTTAGATTTCCTAGTAAAGAAAAAATCTGTTCAAGCATACCCAATACTAATTGAAATAAACGAGCAAAGAGTTGCTCAAGCAGAACATACTTTCATTCCAAATGAGAATGGAGTGATAGTAACTACTCGTGCAGAATAAACATCAAGAGGTGTAGAAAAACGTGAGTGAAGAAATTAGACCATGTCCAAAATGTGGAGGGTTGATGTTCAAAGAGCATGGAGAGGATGCATCATGGTTTTGTCCTACATGCAATGTAAAATACAAAACAAAATAATCTAAAATTTACTGCTCAATAGTTTCGCCAAAGATTTTTTCAATTCGAGTCAACCCATCACAAGAATTGCATTTTGTAGACTCTGTAAATAAAACATCACCATCATGGAATTTTCTTTTTGTCAATGTACCACACTTTGTGCATTTCTCTACAGTATATGCAGTGGTGATTTTTTTCTTTGAAAAAATCATTGTGGGACTCCCGCAGTATTGCCAACACCTATGATTAACACAGATTGTCCCTGACTAGTATTCTCATGAATCATTTCAAAGACCTGTGCACGTACATCTTCAGCAGTATCAGCAATTTCTTTTGTCATCAAAGTAATTGCTTCTTTGACAGATTGCTTTATCACAATAGAGAAAATTGGAATCTTTTTACTTGTGGCAATTGCCTCAATTTGAAATCTTTCAGTTCCAATACCCCCAATGGCTGCACCAAATCCTTGAGCAGTGGTTGCAGAATCTTCACCTTCCATTTTTAATGCAGCATCAATCATGATTATTACATCAATTTTATTTTTCACAGTAATTGTTTCTAGGGCGTCTGCAGGTCTTCCAACTGTAGAGCCAGGACCTTCAGCTTTCAAAAGGAATAATTTTCTACCTTCAAAATTAATTTGTGCGAGGGATGTTTGGAATGCAATATTTTCTTTTTGATGTTCTAGCATCATTTTTCCAACAACCATGGGGCCAATTCCATCACCTACAGGCTGACCAGATTTGAATGCAGGAATTGCATCCTTCATTGCCTCTGCTTGTTCCATTATAAAAGGCAGAATCATTTGCAAGGGCAAAATCAAAGGGTAATTGTTTTGTTTTTTGGCAGTCAAGAACATGTGATTAATAATTTTGTATATCATTTGTAAGGAAGATGCAATTTCAAGTAATGTTTGAACTTTGGTTAATTCAATGTCACTCATTTCAGGAGACATTGATTTTACATGGGCTCTAGTGTAATCCTCTCTAGATCTAACTGTATGTTGTACTTTGTCGACAATACCATTAGGATCCATGTCAACTGGCATGATAGTAAAATAATCTAAAAATTTATCAATTTTTTTAAAAGGATCATCTTTTACTTTGAGATTATTTTTAACATAATTGATTAGTTCAGTTCGAGATTCTTCTCTAAAACTATCTAATTTTGAAATTCCTTTTTTAATTTCTCTTGATGTAACAAAAAGCTGTATTTGTTGTCCATAAAATACAAAAAGAATTATCGGAAGAATCCAAACGAGCATCATCAAAGGATTTGTGTCATCACTCATCGAAAACAACTGATCAAAATCAAAATTTGTAAAATTCACTAGGATCAACAATTCTAAGAACCAAATTAAAGCATTCGTCCCAATTTCAAAGATCAGATCAAATGTGGGAATAGGGAAGAGGTGTTTTCGAGGCTGAGTAATGGCGAGTGCTTTTATTATAGTAAAAATACAAAAAAAGGCGAATATGCCACAAACAAAACCTATCGTAAGTGTAGAAAATGTTGTAGCTTCAGCAGACGTAATGCAAAAAATGGATTTGAATGAGATCACAAGAACATTTCCAGATGTAGAATATCATCCGGATCAATTTCCTGGGCTTGTGTTCAGATTAAAGACTCCAAAAACTGCAACGTTGATTTTCACTTCAGGTAAAATGGTATGCACTGGTTCAAAATCTGAAGAAATGGCCAGGAAGGCAGTAAAAACAGTTGTACAAAAACTCCGTAAAGGGGGAATCAAAGTCAAAAAAGATGCAGTAGTGACAATTCAAAATATTGTTGCATCCATCAATTTAGGTGGTAAAATCCATTTAGAGCAAGCTGCAAGAACATTACCACGAAGTATGTATGAGCCAGAACAATTTCCAGGACTCATTCATAGAATGTTAGACCCAAAGACAGTGATTTTGCTTTTCTCATCAGGAAAGCTAGTATGTACAGGGGCCAAACAAGAACCAGACGTGTATCGTTCTGTAAATAACTTACACGCATTACTAGAAGAAAAAAAATTGATGATTTATGATTAAAATCATAAGTCAAAACCTATTTTCATAAATTTTTAATTTAATTAAAAAGATTATTTTATTGGGCTACCTAGTGGAACATCTTCAGTAACAGTCAACCAAAATGGTTTATCATCAACATCTGCTGCCAACAACATTGCGTTGGATTCTACACCTGCCATTTTTTTAGGTTCAAGATTTGCTAGAACAATTACAGTTTTGCCCACAATATCTTCAGGTTGAAAATATTGTGCACCACCAATAATTACATCACGTTGATCACTACCACCTAAATCAATTGTACCTTTGATGATTCTTGATTTACCTTCAATAGTTTCAGTTGCAATAATTTTTGCGACTCTAAGATCTAATTTTGCAAAATCATCATAAGATACCGTAGACATGTTAACTCCTAATCATTCCCGTTAAAATGAATTTCGAATATCATTGTAAATCTTTTTTGTTAATCCCACTGGTTTCAATTTCATATCTTAGAGCAGCTGGAATTTCCATATACTTTTTGTTAACTAATTCAATAATTTGATCTTCAGGAACATTAACTTTTTTTAGCAATTTCCCACGTTGATGTGCATAGGCATTTTTCCAAAAACCAGCACCGTCTAAGGTTTCAATTTTTGGCATGTATTTTGTTGGTTTCATTTTATTTCAAATTTTAAGGGACTGTGACCGAAGAATGGCAAACGCCATTGGAACTGGAGTTAATGTTCCGGATTTTAGGCATGTTACCGATCACAGTCTATTTGAAACATCATAGGAATCTAATATATTTAATGCGGAAGAATTAATTTCATCCCATGGCTATAATCCAAGTTGACGTAGAAATCGATGCAACAATAGACAAAGTATGGGACATTGTTTCAGACATAGATAATGAGCCAAAGTTTTGGAAAGGCACCAAAGAAGTTAGGAATATTTCAAAAGAAGGAAACATCATCAAGAGAGAAGTTACAATTGCATTTAGAGACCAAAAATGTTTACAAGAAGTAAAAATTTATCCCAAAGAGAAGATCGAAGTAAGATTCACCAA
>DATDAD010000006.1:0-30253 GCA_036525555.1 Candidatus Nitrosopumilus sp. | reverse complement strand
TCTTTTTAGCTGCAGTCTTTTTCATTGCTGGTTTCTTTTTAGCTGCAGTCTTTTTCATTGCTGGTTTCTTTTTAGCTGCAGTCTTTTTCATTGCTGGTTTCTTTTTAGCTGCAGTCTTTTTCTTGGTCAAAGATTCTTTTAATTTTGAAAATGCTTTATCTAATGATTTCTGTATAGATTCTTCTTTTTTAGTTTGTTTTTGTATTTCTTTAAGAAACTTTTGTGATGCCTTGTGACTTGCAGTCTTTGTCTCACGTAAAGATGGTTTTGATTTAGTTTGTTTTTGTATTTTTGACGTAATTTTTGATTTAATATCAGAGAAATTAGATATATCGTCGGAAATCTTTTTTGCAGTTTTTTGTCTGTTTTTAATTTCCTCGATTAATTCATTTACACGATCTTTTAACGAGTGTAATCTAGCCTCGGCATTTTGTTTTTCAATAGGATTTTCTGTGAATTCAATTTCTTGCTCAGCCAGTTCAATTGCCTCTTTTTCTTGGGTCAACCTTTCTTCGGCAGCAGCTACCAATCTGCCAATACTTTCCAATTGAGAATTTTTTCGGAGCAGAACATTTGAGACATCAGTGGATTCTTCTTTTTCTGATTCTATTTTTTTGTCAAGGGAATCTAAACCGGATGAAGAACGTTTTTCAGCAGAGCGAAATTCCTTGAGTTGGTTTTCAGCTTTTTTGCGAAGTCTTGTTGCTTCTTGCTTCTTTTGACGTAATTGAGTTACTAGGTTTTCTAATGATGCCAATGATAGAATCATGATAAATGGGTCGGTTAAGTGGTGGACATAATCATGATTTGACTTTCATGTAAAGAAAATTGACTTAATTTGATCGCTAAAAATGATTTTTTAAAAAATATTAGTTAAAAGAAATTATCATTATCATGGAATTTCACCCAAAAGATTTACCGATATCTAAAACATATGATCTAAAAAATGAAAAAGATGCAAGTATTGCAGTTGAAGACATGGTTAAACTTGGATTTAAAGGAAAAAAGGAGGGCTACAGAGTCTTAATGCCTAAAGAATCAAAAATTGCAAAAAGAATCGGTTATTCTGTAACAACGGGTATTACGACTGGACTCAGGCAGAAAAATGAAGATAGGGATATCAAATATTGGACATACCATCACGATGATGATCATTATGCAATAGTTTTGATTCATAGGGATAATGTACCAGATTTAGAATTTTGATTTAACAAAAATTTTGTAAAGTTTTGTTCTCTTTGCCATCACTCCAGATAGCATAATCCCAATTATACTTCCACCAATCACATCCATTGGATAATGCTCTAGAACATAGAGCCTGCTCAATGAAATCAAAACAGGATATAAGAACATCAGATACGCTCCACGAGGAAATCTTTCAGACAGAGCATATCCCAAAATAATTGCAAATATCATAGATCTTGCAGCATGACCAGACGGGTATGATGCATCGTACCCACCCTCACAGAACAAGGCAAAGGTATCTTTGCTAACAGGCACAGGGAATTGGACTGCATCGTAATCAAAATCAGGCCTGTCTCTATCAACACCACATTTGACATATCCAGTGAGCAATGTGGAAATCACAATCAAAATCATCAAAGTAACTCCAACACGACGAGTTTTTGGAATTATTAATACAAGAATTGCAAAGCCAAGCATCCACAAAGCCTCACCGCTTTCTGTGATAGATTGCATAATGAGATCAATTGTTGGATTTCCAACGTGTTCAGAAAAAAACAAAATTACATTTTGATCAAAACTTTCTGTAATTCCAAAATACACAAGTGCAGTAAGAATCAGAAATAAAACGGTGAGTAAAACAAATGAACGAGACCTGATGTCAAAAAGCCAATTTTGCAATTAATTAAACCTCAAGCACATGTCTTTTAATTTTTGTCAATAGATAAGTTTTGAAATGAAGTTAGGGGTAAGATTTCTGATCGGCTTAAAGAATTTAACCAAGGGGACAATAGACAAGTCGTGAAGGTACTCACATTAGATGATTTTGACCTAAAAGGTAAGACCGTTTTTTTGAGAGTCGACATGAATTGTCCAATTGACCCCGAGACGCTTGAGATTTCAGGCATTAGAAGAATTGAAGAGGCAGCAGAAACTCTAGACTCATTAAAAGAATCTAAAGTGGTCATAGGATCACATCAGGGAAGAGTTGGGAATTATGAGTATATAGGAATGGACAAGCATGCCAAGGTTCTTGAAAAAGTAATAGGTAGAGAAATAAAATATGTGGAAGACACTATCGGCGAAGCTGCACAAAATGCAATTAAGAATTTAGAAAATGGTGAAATTTTGCTTCTAGATAATCTAAGATTGTGTGCTGAAGAAAACTATGAGTTTACTCCAGAAAATGCAGCTAAAACAATCATGGTTTCCCGTTTATCAAAATTATTTGATCTTTGCGTTTTGGATTCATTTCCTAGTGCACATAGATCACATCCCTCAATAGTAGGATTCCCACAAGTTCTTCCTGCTTGTGCGGGGAGAATTGTTGAAAGAGAGGTGAAAAATCTTGATGAAATAATGACAGTTGCAAAAGCACCTCACGTTGTTGTTTTAGGAGGCTCAAAAATTCCAGATAGACTAGAGGCAATAAAATTACTGATTCAGAACGGTAGGGCAGACCATGTTCTATTAACAGGATTAATTGGGAATGTATTCATGCGGGCACAAGCTAGAATAAAATCACCTTTAGGAATTAAACGAGAAGATGAGGTTGTTGCAAAAGCTCACTCACTTATTGGAGAATATCCAGATGTCTTTGCAACACCAGTAGATATTGCAATTGATAAAGATGGTTCAAGAGTTGAGATGGATGTAAGAGAAATGGGCAAGGGTGATAAAATATTTGATTTAGGGCCAAAGACTGTAGAATATTATTCAAAATTAATTGCAGGTGCAGGAACTGTGTTTATTAGTGGACCTGCAGGATTTTTTGAAAAAGAAAATTTCAGTTACGGAACAAAAGCATTACTTAATGCAGTTGCGAACTCTATGGCAACAACAATTGTTAGTGGTGGACATCTTACCACCGCATTAAAGCAGCAAGGTTTGGCAGATAAAATTAATCATATTAGTACAGCTGGAGGAGCATTGGTACTTTATCTTACAGGAGAAAAACTACCTATGATTAGAGCGCTCGAAGATGCTGCAATAAAATACAAATCTAAATAGATGATCTGCAATCAGTGTTAGGACAAATTCTTTCTTCAGAAGTTCCCAAGTAGACATCATTGTCACATGCATCACAGTGTAATTTTTCCATAAGATCAAATAATTTCAAATATATGGTGGTAAAGTTCTGCGCAATATTTCTTGCTAATCCAGAATTACATAGATCGCTGAAAAGAGATTCAGTATCATCAATTATCCAAGAAGGATCCAAGTCACCATTTATTTTTAACATCTCAAAAACGTCATCGTTTGTAAAATTTGTATCAACATTATTGAATTTTTCAAAGATAATTTTTCTGATTTGAAGTGCGATTGGAACAGTAGGCGTAAAACCACTCATGTTAGTACAGATTTGCTGCCTCTTCTTTTAGTTTGTCTACATCCTCATTATCTTTTAGATTTTTGCCAATGTAGGTGTAAAGCGCAGATTTGAGTACTTTCAAAGAAAGCAGCGCACATTTTATTCTAACAGCTTGTAAATGCTCAAGACCTAATTCACTTAGAACGTCATTTTTTTCAATTGCTCTTGCTTCGTCAATAGTTTTGCCTTTTGTGATTTCAGTTAATACTGAAGAGCAAGCCATGCAAATTGCACAGCCTTTTCCATGGAATTTAATATCAGTGACTTTGTTCTCGTCAATTTTCATGTCAATGTCAATACTATCACCACATAACGGATTTGAGTCATGAAATGTTACATCATGATTTTCAATTTCTCCATAGTTAATTGGATTTCTTGAATAGTCTACGATCATTTCATGGTATATGTCTGCATTACTACTCATAATTTGAACACCTTTGCCACAATATTTAATGAATTTACCAGAATATCAATGTCGTGTTTAGTATTGTAAATGTAAAAGCTGGCCCTAGATGTTGCAGCGACATTTAGTCGTTCCATCAACACTTGTGCACAGTGATGACCGGATCTAACTGCAATTCCTTCTTCATCAATAATTTGAGCAACATCATGGGGGTGAACATCTGCAAAATTAAATGAAATAACACCACCGCGTTTTGAAATATCTTTTGTTCCATAGATATGAAGTCCTTTAACTTCGGATAATTTTTCAATAGCATATTTTGTTAATTCAACTTCATGCTCTCTGACATTATCCATTCCAATTTTATTCAGATAGTCAATTGCAGCACCCAGGCCAACAACATCTGCAATGTTTGGAGTGCCTGCTTCAAATTTGTAAGGCAAATCATTCCATGTAGTTTCATATTTGTGAACTTCTCTAATCATATCACCACCACCATGAAATGGACTCATTGTTTCAAGTACTGATTTTCTAACCCATAAAACTCCAATTCCAGTAGGTCCTAGCATTTTATGGCCAGAAAATGCAAAAAAGTCACACCCCAATTTTTCAAGATCAACTTTCATGTGAGGTACTGCCTGTGCACCGTCAATTAGTGTTAGAACACCTGCAGCTTTACACTTCTCAATAATTTTTTCAGCATCAGTGATGGTTCCAAGAACGTTCGACATCAAGCTAAAAGTTACAAGCTTGACTTTTCCTGTTGCCAAAATTTTGTCAAGATCATCGAGAATTAGTTCACCATCATCATCCATTCCAATGTATTCTAATTTGGCATGTTTTTCTTGAGTTAGAAGTTGCCATGGTACAATGTTACTATGATGCTCATATTCGGTAGTGACAATAATATCACCTTCTTTGATATGAGGTCTACCCCATGCATATGCAACTAAATTAATTGCTTCAGTAGTTCCCCTAACAAAAATAATTTCTTGTCGATTTTTTATGTTAACAAAATTTGCAATTTTATCTCTTGCTGCCTCATAAGCTTCTGTAGCTTCTTCTGCTAATGCATAAACGGCTCTATGAATATTTGCATTATGATTTTGATAGTAATCGGTGATAGCATCAATTACTTGATTTGGTTTTTGTGTAGTAGATGCATTATCAAGGTAAACCAGCGGTTTGTTATCTCTAACAGTTCTTTTTAAAATTGGGAAATCATTTCTTAAATTTTCAAAAAGAGATTCTGTACTTTGCATATTTTAAATCTCCACGTAAATTTCATTGGCGTCTATTTTAACATTATATACTTTGAGAGGAGTTTCAGCAGGTAAATTTTGAGGTTCACCAGTTACTAAATTAAAAACAGAAAGATGTAATGGACACCTAACTCCTTCATCACTTAGAAATCCAGTAGACAGATCAGCATCAGCATGAGTGCATATCAAATCAGTTGCATGAATTTTTCCCTTGAGATTTGCTATCAAGAGTTTTTTATCCTCATAAACAAATCCTAAAAGCTGACCTTCTTTTACCTGCTCCACATTGCAAGCCTTAATCCATTCAGACAAAATATCACCGATACTTGTAGTGTTGCTCCATTTCAGAGTCTTCGTTATAACGAGTCTCTTCAATTTCAACAAATTTAGCTAATTCTTCATCAGTGTTAATTGTAAGTTCTTTGTTATCCCATTTGGATTCTATTAGATACGCAATCCATGCTCTAACTTGAAAAGACATTTTTCTTGAAAGGGGTTCTAAGAATCCTTCAACGATTGTCCTTTCAGCCTCTTCTTGACTAAGACACCTAGTTTTCAAATAGAAGATTTGTTCTTCGTCAATTTGTGCAACAGATGCAGAGTGAGTAGCCTTTACATCATTTGTAAAAATCTCCAATCCAGGAATTGCATCTGATTTTGCATCTTTATCTAACAAAATAGAACGACCAGACAAAAAGGAGTTTGATTTTGCAGCATTTTCCTTGATTCTAATCATTCCTTTGAAAAGAGATTTTGATTTATTTCGCAAAATTGATTTTTCAACAACTCTACCTTCAGTTGCAGGACTTTGATGATTAACATTAGTTTGAATATCAAATGACTGTTCATTGTTTCCAAAAATTACTTCAGAATCATTACATGATGCACCAGTTCCATTTAGGAAATATTCTATCTTGTATCGAGACAGCATTGAACCAAACAGTCCAGAATACCAATTTACTTTAGCATCTTGAGCCAAGTCGGTTCTTCTTGTAGAAAAGACTACAGCATGTTGATCAATCATTTGCAGTGTTGTAACATCAAGTTGTGCGTTTGCACCAAGAGTGGTATTCATTAATTCAAGATATGCTTGTTGATTTTGGATATTTGGAGAGTATAATTCCTGTACGATTGTTGCTTTGCTGCTTTCATCTGCAAAGACAACATTTCTAGAAATTGTAGAATGGCCATCTTCAGAAAGACAAATCATAAAATGAATTGGCTTTTCAATTACAAGATTACGTGGAATGTGAATAAATACACCTGAATTAAAGGCAGCATTGTTTAATGCTGTAAATTTATCTTCTCCAGATTTTGAGGCTTCTAGTGCTTTTTTCACCAATTCAGGATTATTTTGTATTGCATCAGAAATAGAAGAAATTACCAATCCTTTGGATTTTAAATCTTCAGGAAGATTGATTTTGTGAATATTTGTTCCAATTTGAATAATACAAATTTCATTTTCTAATTCACCTAATCTTTTTGTTAAAAATCCAGGAATTGTTTCTGCAGTAGTAGTAGAGAGAGTTACTTTTTCAGGATCCATCTTTTTTGCATCAGTGTACTTGTTGTAAAGGGGAGATGTTTCAATTGGTAATGTATCATAGATAGATAGTGAATTCCTTCTGTAATCTTTTAGCCAATCAGGCTCATTTCTTGATGAGGAGATCTCATCTATGGTGGTCGTGTTGAGTTTGGATAAAAGTGCTTGAGACATGGTTAATCAAAATTGGATATTGGGATTTTATCCCACAGAGTCATCCATCTCTAGTTTGATGAGTCTGTTTAGTTCAACAGCATACTCCATTGGTAATTCTTTTGTGAATGGCTCCATGAAACCGTTGACAATTAAAGATAACGCATCTTCTTCACTAAATCCTCTAGTCATCAGGTAGAAGATTTGTTCATCACCAATTTTTCCAACAGTTGCTTCGTGAGTAATTGTTGCATCTTCTTGATTAATTTCCATGTAAGGATAGGTATCAGTCTTTGATGTATCGTCTAAGAGTAATGCATCACATCTGACAGTAGATTTTACACCAGTGGCACCCTTTGCTACGTTGAGCATTCCTCTGTAAGTGGAACGTCCATCTAGTCTACTGACTGACTTTGATGTAACTTTGGAAGTAGTATTTGGTGCAAGATGAACCATTTTTGCTCCGGTATCTTGATGTTGTCCTTTACCAGCAAAAGCAATAGAGAGTGTTTCACCATAGGCTCTCTCACCCATCAGATAAACTCCAGGATACTTCATAGTTAGTTTACTACCAATATTTCCATCAATCCATTCTACTGTTGCACCTTCATATGCATAAGCACGTTTTGTTACAAGATTGTACACATCAGCACTCCAATTTTGGATTGTAGTGTATCTTAGTTTTGCATCTTTGAGTGCGACTAATTCTACAACTGCAGAGTGTAATGATTCTGAAGAATATACAGGAGCAGTACATCCTTCAATGTAATGTACTTCTGCACCTTCATCTACAATGATCAATGTTCTTTCAAATTGGCCAATGTTTTCTGCGTTAATCCTAAAGTATGCTTGTAGAGGCATGTCTACTTTAACACCAGGTGGGACATAGATGAAGGAACCGCCACTCCAAACTGCACTGTTCAATGCTGCAAATTTGTTATCTTCTGGAGGGATAATTTTTCCAAAATATTTTTTAAACAACTCTGGGTGTTCATGAAGAGCTGCATCAGTATCTAAAAAGAGAACACCTTGTTTTGCCAAGTCTTCTCTTAAACTATGGTATACAACTTCAGACTCATACTGTGCACCAACACCTGCTAAGAATTTCTTTTCAGCCTCTGGAATTCCTAGTTTATCAAAGGTATTTTTGACATTTTCTGGAACGTCATCCCAATTCTTTTCTACCTTGTCAGAAGCTTTTGCATAATAGTAAATATTTTGAAAATCAATTACACTGAGATCTCCGCCCCAAGTTGGCATTGGTTTTTTCATAAAAATTTCATAAGAACGTAATCTAAAATCAAGCATCCATTGTGGCTCATTTTTCATTTTACTAATACTAATTACAGTTTCCTTAGACAGGCCTTTCTTGCTAAGGTGAACATACATTTCTGTAGAGTCTTTAAAGTCATATTTTGAATAATCCATGTCTAAATTTTCAGAAGTCATGTCCCTCATAACCCCGTTATATTATAAATACATGAGGAAAAATAGGCACAGCTAAATAGCTTCAGCTAAATCTTAGTAAAAAACTCAAAATCAGTCAGAAATGAAAATGAGTTACTCCATATGAGATTTCTTTTCAAATCTGCCTAACTGTAAAATTGCAAAAATGAGGACGGAGCTAACTATTGCAATAAAGTATTCTCCAATACCAACACTTAGACCAATTCCTGCAACTACCCATAATGTTGCAGCACTGGTAATTCCTTGAACATGCCCCTTATGTGCAATGATATTACCTGCACCAAGAAATCCTATTCCAGCTACAATTCCTGCAGCAATACGGGCAGGTTCAACATCAAAGGAAAGTGAACTAATAGTAAAAATCGTAGCGCCGAGACTTACAAGCATGTGTGTTCGTAATCCTGCAGGCCTATGTTTTAATTCCCTTTCAAATCCAATGATAGCACCTAATCCAACAGCAATTAATAATTTTAATACTATTTCAAAATCAACAATTCCGAATTCAGATGCCACACATCAATTATAAAAAAAACAAGTAAATACACATTGGATAAATGTCAAATTTGATAATAACAAAAAATTCAAAATGACATAGATAATCAAATTGTTTTAGCAATTAATTTGAAAGGGACACTTTAGATTGAAAATGACTTTTTCATCTCATCAAAAGCACCAGCAACTGTATGTACTTCAGCAACAGTATTTTTGACTTTAAATTTTTTTAATTCATCTGAAGTAAAAGGACCAATAGACACAACAGATAGTTTTTCAAGATTGTCAAGTAAAGTATCCACGCCATAATCTTTTGACATGATCTCAAAGAAGCCTCTAACAGAGGAGGCACTAGTAAAGACAATGCCATCTACTTTATTTTGTGAAAACAATTCACGAAATGTATTCCACTGAGTGGTATCTCTGAATGCACAAACATCATACAAATGAATCTCCAATACATCAATTCCGATTTTGTTTAGTAATTCTTTCAAAAACGGAGTAGATGCACCACTGCGTGGGACAATTACTTTTTTACCAACTGCATTAATTTTTGTAAACTCCTCACCTACCCCAACAGAAGAAAAAGTTGTTGGTTGATAGTTTACTTTGATTCCTTCAGATTCAAGTGCAATGGTGGTTTTAGGCCCTACAGACATCACCATAGTGTTAGCAACAGATAGTTGCAATTTCTCTAATTTTCCAGCATTCTTTGCAGTGTCAAATAATAGTTTAACAGCTTTTGAACTCATGAAAACAGAATAGTCCGGATTGTATTGTTCGACAGATTCTAAGAAGTCATCAACAATTTTCTCACCCTTGCTAACAAGTTCTATAGTGGGTAATGGGACTGGTGTTGCTTTGCTTTGTTCAGCAAGGGAGATGAATTCTGTGGCATCATCTTTTGAACGCGTTATTGCAATGGTCTTTCCATCAAGCATTATTTCCACCCAATAGTATCGGACAAGTCAACAACTTTTCCGATTATGATGTTTGTAGGAGGGGTAATTTTGTTTTCTTTAACTTTTTTTGCAATATCAGTAACAGTTCCTTTGATCATTTTTTGTTTAGGAGTAGTTCCATTTTGAATAACAGCCACAGGTGTTTTTTTATCCATTCCACCTGCAATCAATTGCTTACATATTACATCAATTCTAGACAATCCCATCATTATCACTATTGTATCAACGGATTTTGCTAGATTCTTCCATTTAACAATCTCTTTTTTCTTTTCCGGATCTTCATGTCCTGTAACAAAGACCACAGATGATGCGTGTTTTCTATGAGTTAGGGGGATACCGGCATATGTTGCAGAGCCAATTCCAGAAGTAATTCCGGGAACAATTTCATATTTTATTTTGTTTTCTTTGAGAAATTCTGCTTCTTCTCCACCGCGTCCAAATATTATAGGATCACCACCCTTTAGTCTAACTACATTTTTCTTTGATTGTGCATATTGAACCATCAAATCATTAGTTGTATTTTGATGTGTTGTGTCATCACCTACTGCCCGTCCAACATAGACTTTTTCTGCCTTTTTTGGAATCATCGAAATGATTTTTTTGCTTACCAATCTATCATACAAAACAACATCTGCTTTTTCAAGCAATTCAACTGCACGTAATGTGATTAGTTTACTATCTCCAGGCCCTGCGCCAACAAGATACACTTTTCCAGTCATGATTTATTCCATTCCTCTACTTTTTCTCTCCAATTTAATGCAAGATCATTAACTCCTTTTGCACGTAGTTCTTCTCCTGCACTTTTTCCCAAAGATTTAGGATCGTCTCTCTTTCCAATTTTGGTTACATGTAAAGATTGTTTTCCGTCTACAGAGAATGCAGATACAGTCAAAGTCATCTCAGAACCATTTGATCTTGCATATGCCCCTAATGGAAATCGACATCCAGAATCGACATAATCAGAAAGTGCGCGTTCAGCCTCTATTTCTAAACGAGAATTAGAATCTTCAATTTTTTTTAACATTGAAATTGTTTTAGAATCATCTTCTCTTGCAACAATTGCGATAGCACCCTGTCCGGGAGAGGGAGAAAAATCATCAATTGAGAGAGGAGTATATTTTACATCAACGCCCAACCTAGATATTCCAGCTTGTGCCAGAACAATTCCATCGTAGTTTTCGCCAGACACTTTTTTAATTCTAGTTTCAATGTTTCCACGAATTGGTTTTACAATTATATCAGATCTTTTTCTTAATACCTGAACTGCTCTTCGCAATGAGCTAGTCCCAATTACTGCTCCCTCTTTGATAGTATCTAATGTAGAACCATCTGAAGAAATGAATACATCATTTACTGCTTCACGTTTTGGAATAGAAGCAAGCACTAAATTTTCATCAAGTTCAGATGGAACATCCTTCAGACTATGGACAGCAAAATCTATCTCCTTGTTTGCAACTGCTCTATCAATCTCTTTTTCAAAAATTCCTTTTTGATCTATTGTGAATAGCGGCCTAGCATCAGTATCACCTTTTGTAGTAATTGTTTTAATTTCATACTCGCAATCAGGATTTACTTTTTTTAATTCAGAAATTACCCAATTTGTCTGTGCAACAGATAACTGACTTCCTCTAGCTCCTACTATGTACTTCAATTTTTCACCGATTTTAATGCCAAATGATATGCATCAAGTGTTTTGTTTAGATCAGCTTCAGTATGAGCATCAGAAAGAAAAACCACTTCAAACTGAGATGGCGCAATGAAAACACCATTTTTTAATAAAACCTGGAACATTTTTTTAAACTTCTTTGCATCTGAATTCTTTGATGTTTCATAATCAACAACAGGTTTGTTTGTAAAGAAAATTTGTAGCATTGAGGCGGTAAAATTGATCTGGTGTGGAATTTTCATATCAGTTGCCATATCATCTAGTGCAGTAGAAAATAACAGATTGAATCTTTCAAGTTTTGAGTATAGTTTATTTTTTATTTTGTTAAGGGTCTTAATTGAACTAATAGCAGCACTAACAGAAATGGGGTTTCCTGCAAAAGTGCTTGCCTGGTAGACTTTACCTCCAGGAGAAAGTAAATCCATGATCTCTTTTTTCCCACCAACAGCAGAGATTGTAAATCCATTACTCAGTGCTTTTGCCATAGTAGTAAGGTCAGGTTTTATTCCAAAATGTTCTTGAGCCCCACCAGGTGCAACTCTAAAACCAGTAACTACTTCATCAAAGATTAAAGGAATGTTGTTTTCTTTAGTAATTTTTCTCAAATCATACAGAAAATTCTTTTCAGGCAGAATCAACCCCATGTTTGCAAGTATCGGTTCAACAATTACTCCAGCAATGTCTTTGTTTTTTTGAATGGTCTTTTGCAAATCTTCAATATTGTTATACTCTACAACCAGAGTGTTTTTTGAGACTTCATCCAATCCACCATCAGAAACAGAAATTCCATTATGTGCAGAACCAGAACCTGCTTTTACCAAAACAGAATCATGTGCGCCATGATAACATCCTTCGAATTTGATTATTTTTTTCTTTTTTGTAAATCCACGGGCTAATCTAATTGCAGTCATTGTAGCTTCGCCACCAGTATTCATCAGCCTTACTTTGTCAACAGATGGAAAATTTTCAATGATTAATTTTGAAAGTTCAATTTCAGATTCTGTTGGCGTGCAATAGAGAGTCCCTTTTGCCAATTGATCAGAAACAGATTTGATAATTTCTTTTCTTCTATGCCCTAGTAACAATGCACCATAGCCATTACAAAAATCAATGTATCGTTTATTGTCAGCATCCCAAATGTATGCACCATTTGCTTTTTTTGTAAAAAACGGATATGGCTCAAAATATCTCACAGGGCTGTTAACACCTGAAGGAATCACTTTTTTAGCAATATTGAATAATTTTTTAGATTCAGACACCATTCAGGGGTTATTTTTGGTCATTATTATTCGTAATTTGCTGCTCTTTGTGCTTGGAATTTCTTTCTGAACAGAAATGCGACAATCATAGTCCCTACATAAGGAGCAGTCCAATAGAGCCACAAATTTTCAAATGTTCCAGATAGTAATGCAGGAGCTAATGCTCTAGCAGGATTCATCGATGCCCCAGAGATAAATGCTAGAAATAATATATCCAGTCCAACAATTCCTCCAATAGCAACACCACTAAATCCTCTAAGACCTTTTGTATACACAACGTAAAAGATAACCCCCATCAACATTGCAGAAGCTAAAACTTCAACTGGAAAAACAACAAATATTGAAAAGTCATAGTTGGGTGCATTTGCTCCAAGATTCGCTTTGTCTCCAATGAATGTTAAAACAAAAAGGGATCCCAACAGAGCACCAATGATTTCTGCTGTAAAATAATATACAACTTGGATTTTTGATATGTGACCTGTAATGTAGTAACCCACAGTTACTGCAGGGTTAAAATGAGCCAGAGATATTTTTCCAAAAGAGTAGACACCAATTAGCAAGGCAATGAATGGCGCTACTGCTGCAAACGGAATTCCCAATGAACCATCAAAGAATTCAGCATCATAAACAATAGAACCTGTTGCAAATATTACAAGAATAAAAGTTCCAACTAGTTCTACGGTAAAAATCTGCAAGTTAGAATATACCATTAGCCTTTTTCCTCAAGAGACTGGATAAGATTTATCACTTCAGATTTTATTTTGTCACGAATTTCTCGAACTTCATCAAGAGATTTTTCTTTTGGATCAGAAATATTCCAATCCAGTATATCTTTTACAAACAAAGAAGGACACGACTCTCGGTCCATGCACCCCATGTTAATAGTCTTAAAAGAATCATTAATCATATTATCAGACAACAATTTTGGTTTTTGGCTTTCCATGTCAATGCCAATTTCTTTCATAACTTGAATCACTACAGGATTTAGCTGTGATGACGGAGTTGTACCAGCACTTGAAACATTAAATCTGTTTGAAGCAAATTTTCTAAAAAAAGCCTCAGCCATTTGACTTCTACCAGCGTTTTCTACGCACACAAACAGAATATTTTCAGGCATTCTTCATTATCACATAAATATTAGTTTATATAAATTTAAATTGATATGAATGGGGTCAGTCTCTTAAAATGTATTTGCGATGAGACACGTTTTGAAATTTTAGAATTATTACAAAAAAACAAAGAGCTTTGCGTAAATGATTTTGTAGAAAGATTAGAAAAAGATCAACCCCTAGTATCACATCATCTAAAGACATTAAAAAAATGTGGAATTGTCAAATCACGCGAAGAGGGTAAAAGGGCAATATATACAATAACAAACAACCAATTATCTGAATTAATTTCAGTTGTGACCAAAACAAGTAAGAAGATTCCAGTGTTGTGTTCAGAAGACAACTGTTGCTAAAATTTTTCAGGTCTTAATACACCAATATCACTAACATACAAGACAATAGCAAAATTAGCAAACAGCGTTCTAGATATCTCCTCTACGACATCTTGTAACTTTTCTTCATGCATTATCACTTCAACTTTGACGTTTTTTTCATTTTTGAATCCCTGTCCACGAATACCACGTGCGCCGTTACCATCAACTTCGTAAGTTGTATATCCAGAGATTTCATGTTTTTTTAGAATTTCAATGATATTTTCTTGAGCTAGAATTTCACAAGTGATAGTTAATAGTTTAATGTTGTATAGTTTCACAAGAATCCTCTAGCAATGTAATTGAATAAATCTATCGTTCCTTCTCCAGTATGAACAAGTGTGGATATTGCAAACAAAATTGGCAATGTGACAATAATATTGAATGGGAAAGTGATTCCCAAAGCAGATGTTATGTATAGACTTGGTTTTGCTTGAGGAATTGCATGACGTAAAACTGCAGGAGCTGCAATGAATGAAGCACTTGCCATCAGCAATCCAAACATGACTGCACCACCTATGCTTAATCCCAATACGGTTGAAACTAGGACGCCGATAATTCCATTGAATAGAGGTATTAGTATGGCAAATGCAGTAAGGAAAAGGCCTACTTTTTTGATATCG
The DNA here is from genome assembly GCA_036525555.1 of Candidatus Nitrosopumilus sp. GTDB lineage: Archaea > Thermoproteota > Nitrososphaeria > Nitrososphaerales > Nitrosopumilaceae > Nitrosopumilus. The sequence continues at coordinate 15,390 of DATDAD010000006.1, read as the reverse complement.
TCTAGTCTTTGGCCAGCAATTATGCCCATTTCAATCATGAAAATCACTATTGCCCCAGTAAACATATCATCAAATACAATTTTGATGGATTCAAAACCATCCTCACCAATAATGTAACCAATTACAATACTGCCAAGAAGAATCACAATTGCTTTCCCAGTAATAGATTCACGTAATACTTTGGAGATTTTTGTTTTGGTTTGATTTACTCCAGCATCAATATCTGAAGAGATATCATCTGAAAAAGATTGCTTCTTTGTTTTGATCTGTTTTGATACTGCCATATTGGTCATAAAAATAGCTAAAATGAAAGCAAGTGGTTCTAACACTGCAAGAATTGCTGCAATGTATCCTTCAGAAGTAACTCCTTGATTTTTCAAAAAGGATAAACCCACAGAAAAATGAACTGCACCTACAGCACCGTATGTTGATGCTAGTGCATATGAATCAAAAAGATTGAACTTTCCCAGTCTTCGTAAAATCTGATAATGATTCAATGTAAATAATAGTGACAAACCAATGGCAACAAACATCGGAATCAACATGTTTTCAAATCCAGTATTTCTCATCTCGATTCCTCCATGAAGACCAATTGCTGCAAGAAGATAGATTGGTAAAAATTCAGAGATTGCTTCAGGAATTTTCAAATCAGATTTTATTCTAGCAGCAATAATCCCAAAGAGAAAAAACAGAATTATCGGAGTAAGTAAATTTGATGAGATTAATTGTAAAATATCCATTTGAATATTTCAAAAAATTTTCGCTGAAATAAAAACTAAGGCATTATTCGAACAAACAGATCAATTAAGAAAGTAAATCCAATTCCCATTATTGCAGCACCAGGAATAGTGATAATCCAAGAAAACACAATTTGTCTACTAACTTTCCACCTTACTGCACGTTTTCTTCTGGCGGCACCTGAACCCATGATGGTACCTGTGATTGCGTGTGTAGTACTGGCAGGAATTCCAAATACTGCAAATATTGCAAGCATTAAGCCACCACCAGTTTCTGCTGCAAATCCTTGGTATGGACGAAGTTTTGTGATTTTTACACCAAGTGTCTTGATGACTTTGTATCCTCCAAAGAAAGTACCCAAACCCATAGCGCTAGCAGCTGCTAGAATTACCCAGAAAGGCATCTCAAGCTCAGGAATCATTCCTGCTGAAAATAGAATTAAAACTATAATACCCATTGTTTTTTGTCCATCATTTGCCCCGTGAGTCAGAGCAAACCAGGCTGAAGAAATTATTTGTAATCTACCAAATGTTTTGTTTACAGGTCCAGGTCGACGACTTGCAAAAACTGTAATTATCAAGGTGGTCAACAACAAACCAAAGATGATTCCACCGACAGGTGCAATTACAATTCCTGCTAAGACTTTGGTCAATCCACCATAAACTAATTTTTCAAATCCTAATCCTGCAATACCTGCACCCATTATTCCTCCAATCAAAGAATGACTGTTTGAAATTGGTAATCCAAAATAAGTACAAAGAGTACTCCATCCGATTGCTCCTGCCAATCCACCAACAATCATGTATACTGTAATATCATCAGGACTGACTATTCCTTTTGCAATTGTAGTTGCAACAGCAACGCCAAAAACAAAGGGCCCAATGAAATTCATTGCTGCAGATAGACCTACCGCATGAAGGGGTTTTAAGACGCGTGTTCCAATTACAGTAGCAACAGAATTTGCAGAGTCATTGAATCCATTTACAAAATCAAAGATTAATGCAATAATAATTGCACCTATTGCTATTTCTAACATTATATCATCTCATGTATATTTTAAAACGATATCTTCAATGACATCTGCAACATCAACACATCTGTCAGATGCAGTTTCCATTGTTTCATAGATATCTTTTAGTTTGATGATTTTGATTGCATCATTAGTCTCAAAGAGTTCTTTGATTGCTTCCCTATACAAATCATCAACAGTGTGCTCAATGTCACTAGTATTTCGACAGTGCTCAATCATATCTTTTGGATTGTTAATTTTCTGTAATTTTGAAATCATATACTCTACTTCTTTTGTAGCCTTTACTAGTTCGTTAGCCATTTCCACAGTATATGGTGGGGGAGTTGTAATTTTGTAGCTGTAAACCCTTGCTGCAATCCCATCCATGAAATCAATCACATCGTCAATTTTGGATGCAATTCTTTGCATATCCTCACGATCTAAAGGCGTGATGAATGTCTTATTGAGTTCAGAGAAAATATCACGAGTTAAAACATCCGCTTCAGTTTCAAGTTCATGAATCTTGTTTGCTTGTTCATGATTGCTAAGATCATCGAATAATACCACTACAGCCTCAGAGGTTTCAACTGCTTTTTTTGCTAAATCATCTAAAATTTTTAAGAGTGCCTTTTCATTGGATTTTATCCAAGATAACCATTGTCCCATAATTGATTGGATGAAAGTTGGGAGATAAGGTCAATGAACATAGAACCTATTGTTCTATATAGTGACAAGATGATTAAGCAGATCATAAATTGATCGCATTATAGAGATAATAAAATAAGAAAAAAGTTATTTCTGAACTGTAAAACCTGCGCCCCATTGGTCAGTGTTTCGGAGATCAGAACTACTTTCGGTATTTGATTTTTCTACACTAAACATTGCATCATATGCAGGATTGTTAGGATGATACCCTTGACATTCAAAGTCAAAAATATTTTCTAGTGCAAATTTGTTTTTGACATAGCTCTCCTCAGTATTTGCATTTGTGGCAACAGTATAATCAATCGCTCTACAATTTACAAAGTTAAAACCACGAATTACTTCATCACCAAAAGTTATACTGATGTCAATATCAGCCAAGTTTTTGTTTGAAGTTCCAGCGATACCTTGAATTTTACGATTTTCATCTACAAAATTGTATAGCATTGGATAGTCTCCAACAATTCCACGCAACTCTAGTGTAGGATAAGTAGCCTTATCAGTAATTGTTTCATCTCCAGTATCTTCAGTGGAGGTTAGAACAGGGCTTTGTTTGAACATGGAGAATTCAATTTTTTCAACACCCAAATCTGTGGTAAATGTTGCAATTGCATTCAAGCCTTTGTCTGTGTTTTGAATAGGTTCTGCATATTCATTTGAGATTGAAAGTGCTTTCCATACAGGAAGATCACCTCTTAGTGCGTCAAAGTTTGGATTTACCCCACTCATTCCAGAACATGTAAAAGTTAATTGATGAACTAAAACAAAACCGCTTTTTCCAGTAAATCCTTCTTCCTTGTCTGTTTGAGTTGTGATTTGAGCATCAGATATGCGACAACTAGTAAAATCAAATCCTCTTTGGACAGATGTTCCATTCGTAAATTCTACTAGTGCGTCAAAATCAACGTTTGATGCAGTTGAAAGTCCAGACACTTGTCGTGATTTATCAATTGCCTTGTACAATAACGGATAATACTCCAAAACACCCTCTACTTGAAATTCAGCTACAACATTATCATTTGATTCCTCATAGCCTGAAAGCAGATTGAATACAGGGAATTCAATTTTTTCTGCACCATTTTCAAACATCAATGTTACTGATGTTTTCATATTATTGGCAAATGTAAATCCAGATTCACCAAAATCAGTAAAAGGACTATTTTTAGTCATTTCAAGTTCATTGTTTGAATTTAATCCACTGCATACAAAGTCTATCTTATCTACAATAGCAAATCCGACTTTTTGAAAATAGCTCTCATAATCATTTGAGTCAAGAGTCTCAACTTGGTAGTTATCAACTCTGCAAGTGTTATAATCCAGAGACAGTATGGATTCATCATTTTTTACAAAATCTACATCGACATCAAAAAGTTTGAGCTGATAGTCATAAGCATCATTAGAAGATCTGTACTTGTATGCTTCATCCATTGCTTTATGTAATAATGGAGAATTGGTAACAGCCCCTTCTACGGAAAACGATGTTCCAGAGTTATCTGCAAAGTTTTCACCCATTTCAAATACAGGAAACTCGTATGTTTCAACCCCATCCCTGAATGTAAATGTTAGAACGGGTGTAATGTCTCCAATCATATTATATCCAGCATTTTCTTCAGCAGACACATTTGTGATTCCAAAAGATATCAGTGTAATTAATACAACAACGCTAAATGTTACAATGTTTTTTGCGCTCATGTAAGTCATTAAAATTCAAAATAAATTTTTGGGCTATAAGCTATGACATGGTTATCTACTTATGAAATATGTTTTTAGATAGTACTACTGACTCTATATAGGAATAAACTACTCTTCACAGTTTAACAGGAGACCTTTTTCTGAATCAGCATGGCAGATATCAGAATTTTCCCCACCATCAAGTACATCAGAGCCAGAATTAGCATATAATACATCCATTCCTAATTGTCCTTTGAGAATATCATTGCCAGAATTGCCCTTTATGGTATCATTGCCTTCACCGCCAGAGATAATATCATCGCCAGTCCCGCCAAAAATGCAGTCATCTCCCAATCCTCCAGAAATAAGATCATTCCCTCCCAAGCCAAAAATCAAGTCATCACCATCAGTGCCGGAAATAACATCATCAGCAGAAGTTCCCTCTATGAGATTATAATCAGAATAATTGTGTCCGCATGTATTTACAGTAATTCGTTGATTCGCAGTTGAACTATGTCCAGCATTGTCAAAAGCTATCCAAACAAGATTTGATATCCCAGGTTTGAATGCATCAGGAGCATTGTTAATTATGATTTTAATTCCACTTTCATCAGTAGCCGTGGCATCTCCAGTAAATACAGACGTTAGGAAGTCTTCAGCCTCTACAACAATTGAGTCAGGAGCAATAATCACAGGTTTTGTTTGATCTTCAGGCAAAGGTCTTACTTCTGCAGGTGCAATATAGTATGATTCTACAGGTTGCTCAAAAAATTCTGTTTCAAATGATTGAATCGAATGTGTTGGGGAATCTACCACCAGTAGTTCGCCATTAATTCCGATTGCAATACCAGAAATATTCTCAAACGAATCAGGATAAGGTCCATTTTGATCAGATAGACTTAATTTTAAACTAGAATTTTGAGACAAATGCAAAATCCTATCATTGGCAGAGTTTACAACAAATAGATCACCTAAAGGATCAACAGCTATTGCATCAGGAGAAAAGACATAGTTTGAAGAATAGAAAGGAAATGATTGTATAAACTTGCCATCAGCGCTGAATTTTTCAATTTTATTATTTCCTTTATCAGTGAGATAGATATTTCCGCTTTCATCAGAATCAATTCCAATAACATTTAGAAACTGTCCAGGACCTAAACCGCTAGAACCAAATGATGAAACAAATTCGCCATCAGTAGAAAATATTTGAATTCTTTGGTTGCCTGTATCTACCACATATACAAGTTCATTATTTACAGTAATTCCATTAGGATAGAAAAATTGGCCCTCGGCAGTTCCTTTTTTACCCCAAGTTTGAATGAACTCTCCATCCAAGGAAAATTTTTGAACACGGTTAAGATCTCTGTCTGCAACAAAAATAGAATCAGAATTTACTGCAATTCCAGAAGGATTGTAAAAATCACCTAATTGTTTTCCGCTATTTCCCCAGTGAGCCAAATATTCACCAGTGCTCGAAAATTTTTGAATTCTCTTGTTGCCAAAATCAGTAACGTAGATACTTCCATCATCACCTACTGCAACAAATTGGGGATGGGCAAAATGACTAGGCTCTGTAGGACCATGCTCGCCCCATTTGTGCAACAAATCATAATCTCCAGATCCAAATGATGCTTGTGCAAATGAACTAGATAACAAGATTACAGAAATTGTGATAATTGTAAAAGATAGTTTCAACAGTCAATCATGACAAAATTTGAGAAACATAACCAAAGTTAGCTAATGTTACAGTTATTGTCAATTTTTATCAAAACGGCTTGTTCACTTCACGTGTGAACACATAGCTTGCTAATGCCACCATTACAAGGACAAAGGCTATCAATATTCCGAGGCTCAAAATTATTGGGATGCCACCTTCAGAGACCCCGGTCATTAATTCTCTAACAAGTAAAACAGTGTAAGTGACTGGATTTAGTTTAGCAATTACAGCAAGCCAATCAGGGAGCAACTCCAATGGGAACAACGCAGGACTTAACATGAATAGGGGCATTCCAAGAAAGTTGATCATCCCCCAAAAAGTCTCTTGAGACTTTGCAGTAGCTGCAATCATTACAGAGATCCCAGAGAATCCTAATGAAAATAAGATAACGATTGCCATAATTGGTGCAATCATGATTGGATTAGGAAAACTGACGCCGATTGCTAGAGCAATTCCCAATATCAAACTAGCTTGCAATGCAGCAATCAAGGATATTGCTGCCATTTTCCCCAAAGCAATTGCAGAACGAGAGATTGGTGAAGACAGCGCCTTATTCATAAAGCCATATCTCCTATCCCACAAAGTATTCACACCACCAAAGATACTTGTAAAAATTGCAGTAAGAATAATGACGCCAGGGGCCATAAATTCAATGTATTCGCCCTCAAAACCAACGGATTGAATTAGAGGTTGAGTTCCAGAGAAAGTATTTCCAATAACTATAATCCAAATTGCAGGTTGAATTAATCTAATTAGAACACCGCTACGAGATTTTTTGTATCTTTTTAACTCTCTCCAAAAAATTGTATATGTATCATATAGCAAAGTGTTCATGCACGTAACCTCTTCATTTTTGCATGTTCACGTTTTCTGTTAAATCCAGAATCATCATCTTTTATCTCATGTCCGGTGTATGAAATGAAGACATCATCAAGTGTGGGTTGTGTTAAGGAGATAGATTTAATTTTGATTTGAAGTTCAGAGGAGATTTGAAAAATTTTAGGGATTACTTCAGTTCCATGCGATGCAAAAAGAGTGAGTCTCGTTCCATCCTCATTAATTTTCTTTACAAATTCAATTTTTCTAATCTCAGATAAAAAAGAATCATGGTTTTTGTCCTCATCAATCACAATTGAAATAACCTCATTACCCATTGCGTTTTTCATATTTTCAGGAGAGTCTATTACCTGAATTTTACCTCCATCAATAATTCCAACTCTATCACATAGTTGGTCTGCCTCCTCCATGTAGTGAGTAGAGACAAAAATAGTCATATCAAATTCAATGTGAATTTTTTTGATATATTCCCAAATCTTCCTACGAGTTTGAATGTCTAATCCAACGGTAGGCTCATCAAGAAACAACACTTTGGGTCGATGCAGTAGCCCTCCTGCAATATCTAACCTTTTTCTCATACCACCAGAATAAGTTACTACGGCTTGATCCTGTTTGTCAACAAGTTCAATTAATTCTAAAACATCATCAATTCTTTTGTTGATTTCATTTTTTGGAATATGATTTAGCTTTGCTTGTAATAGTAAATTTTCTCTACCTGTCAGATATTCATCAACTGTTGATTCTTGTTGAACATATCCAATATTTTCTCTAACTTTTTTGGGATTTTTTGTTACGTCAAATCCAGAAATTATAGCTTCGCCAGAAGTAGGCTTTAGCAGAGTCGTTAAAATCATCATAGTAGTACTTTTGCCAGCACCATTAGGTCCCAAGAAACCAAATATTTCTCCTTTTTTAACTGAAAATGAAATATCATTTACTGCAACTACATCCCCGAATGATTTCGTAAGGGATTTTGTCTCTATGGAGTACAATAAATTGATCGCGCTTCTCAATTATAAATTGCTAAGTATTGATTCAGTCGATCTTCATAAAAAATTTAAAGACCAAATTAACAAATCAGGACATGAAAGGATTATGCCAAAAATGTCACTCATCAAATGTAGATGTAATGATTCAAGAAGGAATTCCGGTCTGCGAAGTATGTACTAAGAAAGCAGAGTAATCAAAAGTATTTTGAAAAAAGAAGTTTAAAGAATCATTCAAGGGATTTGAATTCTTCTTTAGTCATTCTCAGAATGACTTTTTCTCCAACTCCCCAAATTTCAGATTTGGATAGTATTTTAGAATGCATCAAACCATCAGATACTTCAATTGATTCTAATTCATTGGTATCAGGATTTCTATGTAATCGCTTCACCTTACCAATTTTATGTCGATCAATATCAGTCACGTGGATTCCAGTTCTCACTGGAGGTCTGCTAAGAAGCAATGTTTCCTCAGAAAACTTGTCGATGTAATCTTTAGACAGAAAAAAGTCTTTGTTGAATCCTTGGTGGATGGTTACACCTGATACGGTAAGTGTGTCTTGGTTAATGTGAATGTGTTTGACTTTACCATATTCAATTCCCTCTCTATCGATTACTTTTTTTCCAGTAAAGGTATCTGCGGTGACTATATTCGTAGGCATTCCTTCTAATTTTACTGACATGTGTGTGAATCCTAGGATTTGCTTATCACACCGAATATCAGAAATTTCTATCAATGGGGTTAAATTACTTGACTGCAAAAAATCACGCATGGAAATTAAAGAAAAATTATTTCGTCCAATCCTTATCACGAAGGGTAGAAAAACAGGCAGGGAGCACAGAGTTATGCTTAGAGCAGTAAATCATAACGGAAAAATTTACTTTTCAAGACACAGGCCAGATGGCGACTGGTTTCAGAATGCATTGGTAAATCCTCTAGTGAAGATACAATACAACGGCATCATGCTCATAGGAAATGCAAAACTAGTTACAGATGAAAAACTAAACGAGGAAATTTCTAGTCTAAAGTATCCCGGAGAAGAGAGAGCTAAAGAAAAAAGGGTTGCAATTGAAATCACGTTGCAAGCTAACTAGATTTTCTAAATTTCCAGAAATAATAAACGGTTAGTCCCCCCAAAATCACAGTAATAATCAAAAAAGGTAAAAACAGTTCAGAACTTACAGATATTTCTGAATCAACTATAGTTTCTGCAACATCTAGACCACGTTGAGGTAATTCTTGAGATTTGGATTCTGCAATCATAGGTGTCGATGTAGGTAGTGAGCGTAAAGATTCTTCAATCGGAGCAGACTGCGCACTATCGACATATTCTTCAATAGGAAATTCTCCACCTGAAGAATCATCAGGAATTGGTTTGTTTTGAAATTGAGACAATGAGAATAATCCTGAAATAGCAGTTGCAAACCCCAATCCGACAACTTTGTAAATATGACGAAATGAACGAACAAGTAATTTACTTTCCTTAGTTTTTTCTGAGAGTTTGGGTGGAACAATCACAATGCTAAATTTTGTAGCAGTGTAAATTTTCATGTCTTGGGATTTTGAGTTTTTCTCAATTTTGGATATTTTAACAATCCCTAAATCCTGAAGCTTGATCAAATGGTACTTTACTAGCTGTAGAGAAATACCGGTTTTTTGAGCAATTTGTGTTGCAGTCAATTCTTCATTAAACAACAATTGTAAGATTTCACGACTAGAATCGTTTGTAAATAATTCACCAAAAGACTTTATTTTTTCATCATCAGTTGCAAGAATCTTTATTTTTTCAGTAAATTTATCATCATTTTCATCAGCCATTAGAAAAGATATTAGAAATCCAGTTTATGTAAGTTGTTTGGTAAAATTGAGATTTCACTAATCCTTTTATCTCAAACTATCAAGTAATAGTAATCCCTAAATTCAACGATTAGAGAAAAGAGAGAAAATGAACCCAAAAACAATAATTCCAATCACAGTAATCATTTCAGTAATACTTACAGCAGGAATAATGTATACAGTAGGTTTTGAGCAGCAACCACAGATTGTGCAAACTCCAGAACCTGAAATTATCTATGTAGATAAATCAATATCAGAATATTTCAAAGGAACAAATGAAATAAAGAAGATATCATCACAGCAAGAGCTACAAAATATTTTGGAAGCATCCTCATCATTTGGTGGGGGTTTCGACCCAAGAGTACTCAGAAGTTTTGCGGAGGATGCAGTTATGATTGCAACTCCAGAGTCGACAGGAGTGCCAGTTCCTTCTGTAGAACCAATGCCTACAGATGGGGTATCTAACAAAGTAGCAGGAGGAACAGACTACTCAACAACTAATGTTCAAGTTGCAAATGTGGATGAACCAGATTATCTCAAAAATGATTCAAAGTATGTATACATTGTATCACAAAACAAACTTTCAATAATTGATGCATATCCTGCAGAATCTGCAAAAGTAGTTCTCAAAATTGCCCTTGACATTGAATCCCAACACATAGAAAATATGTTCCTCAACGAGGACAGATTAGTTATATTTTACAATGGACAAAGCGATGAAGAGATTATACCACAGTTTGACTTTATTCCAAGACGCTCTTACAGTTCTGTCACTCATGCACTAATTGTAGATGTATCAGATAAAGAGAAACCAATTATTCTCAAAGACTATTCTATTGATGGTCACTTTAGAGATGCAAGAATGATTGGAGACTATGCATACTTTGTGACAAACAGCAATCTAGACTATCAATATCCAAGACTGCCAATAATCATGGAAGATTCTATTAGAATCATGACTCCAGAAGCATTCTACTTTGATAATGCAGAACAATTTTCAAACTTTAACACACTAACTGCAATTAACATTTTTGATGACACAATAAATTCAGAAACTTTCCTTATGGGATACACTGGAGCATTTTATGTTTCAAAAGATAACTTTTACCTGACTTATCAGCAAAACATGCCATATGGATTTTATGAAAATTCATCAAGAGATAGATTCTTTGATGTAGTTGTACCACTATTGCCAAAAGAAATCCAAGATGAGATTAAAAATATTAAAAATGCAGAGTGGGAGAATTCATCTGCACAATGGAATGCAATATCAGAACTAATGCAAAAATCATATAATGCAATGGACAAAAAAGACAAAGAAACATTATTTGAAAAAATTAGAAACGCCTTAAACGAATATGATAGAAAAATTCAAGAAGAGACTGGAAAAACAATAATTCACAAAATATCAATTGATGAGGATAAAATAGAATATGTTGCAAAGGGCATAGTTCCAGGTAGATTACTAAACCAGTTCTCCATGGATGAGAATGGAGACAGGTTTAGAGTTGCAACCACTAGCGAAATTTACACTCAATACGAAGGGACAGTTAGATCAAATGCAGTCTACGTGTTAAATGAAAATTTGGAGATCGTAGGTGAATTAGAAGAAATTGCTCCTGATGAAAGTATCTTTTCTGCAAGATTCATGGGAGACAGACTATATTTGGTGACTTTCCAGCAAATTGACCCATTCTTTGTGATTGATTTGTCATCCGACACTCCAAAAATTCTAGGAGAGTTGAAGATTCCAGGATTTTCTAACTATTTGCATCCATATGATGAGGAACATGTTATTGGAGTAGGTAGAGATACTAAAGAAATCGATAATGGAAGGGTTCAGCAGTTAGGAATCAAAATAGCATTGTTCAATGTGGCAGATGTAGACAATCCAAAAGTCGCAGACGATATAATAATTGGCGATAGCTCGACTCAGTCTGAAGCACTATACAACCACAAGGCATTTTTCTTTGACAAACCAAGAGGAGTGTTATCAATTCCAGTTAGTGGAGATATCAAAAGTCTGAAAGAGAATTCAGGCAAGATGTTTGCACCAGAATATAATCGCTGGAGTGGGTTTTATGTATTTGATTTGGACAAATCAGATGGATTCAAACTCAAAGGAACTGTAACTCATTCAGATGACAGTTCACGATATTATGGAATGAATTATGCTAGAACATTTTACATCGATGACGTGTTGTATACTGCATCAAATGACTATCTAAAGATGAATTCATTTGACGAATTAAAAGAGATAAACACAATCAAGTTTGAAAATACTGGAAAATTCATAGAATATCTAGATGAAGAAATAATGCGTTAAACTATACCAAGTGAACTATTGTTGTGTGTCCTCTTCTATCAATTTCAACATCATTTTCAACTTCGCTGATTGTCACAGTAAATGAAATCACATCACGAGGTTTAGCATTTTCTGCATAAAGTTTCAAGTTGAGATCAAGCATATCAAATTCCGAAGTAGGCAAATTAGACTCGTCTAAGTAAGCATTGCAAGTTGATTCGATTCTAAATCGGTCATCCTTAAAGTGGAAGCCAAGCTTTGTTTTTCTTCCATCTCTTCCAATTGCCTTTACGTTAACATCAATAATTCCAGGTTTTGTTTCAGTATAGCTTGATTTATGATTTATGAAGACTCCAATATCAAATGGCTTGCCAGCTGTAGATTCTGCCATCTTTTGGATTCCATCATTCATCACAACATCCACGGCTTTGATTGATTGTGCAACTTTTGCAATCCATTCATTTGTTCTAGTAATGGTAGCACGGATGCCAGCACGTCTTCGTTTATCCTCATCTTCGGGCAATTTGTAATAATCAACCCAGGCTTCATAATCATGAGAAATATCTTCGATAAAATCAATGCATGTTCGCCTGTAGTCATCAACATTATCAGTTCTCAGTGAAGCATCATCGGTTCTCATGCCATCAAAATCCATAGGCATTGCCATATTCTAATCTAGATGAAGTTCTAAAAAAACCAATCATGACTAGAATTAATGGTTATAATAGGAATTTTTCAAAAGGCAGTTATGATATTTTCAGAATTAGTTGCAGACTTGGAAATGGCGTTAAAAAAAGACCTTGCACAAATTAGATTCCTTTTAAAGAAAAATCCAGCAATGGCATATGCACGGATTGTAGATATTGGGAAAGAAGTTGGAAAAACTTACAATATCAAATTAATTGTAAATTTCCCAAAACAAGGCAGGATAGAAGAATTTGAGATGTACGGGAAAAGGGATTTGAGTTTAATTATTGACTATGACAGAAAGAGATTTCCCATAAATAGAGAAATCATCAAACAAAAAGCATTAGAAATTTTAGGCGATGTTAAAACAGAAGATGCCTACATGTATGAGAATAAAGAAGGAGTAAGAGTATTCACAAAGGATTGGAAAATTGACATCTTACCACATTCAGTTCACATATGGACTGAATTTAATGAGAAAGTAACAGCATTTTGTAATTGGCTAATGGAAAATGCATATGAGATGAAAAAGAAAGAATAATTTTTAAAAAGTTAAAGACTTTCTAGTTCTTCAAGTAATGATTGGGCCTCTGTGTTTTTTGGTTCAAGTTTTATTATGCGTCTACAGCAATCAATGGCTTCTTCCTTTTGTTCTAAAGCTAAATGAACATTAGTTTTCAGGGTCAAATTCTCCACATCATTATTATCTAATTCAAAAGCTTTTTGAAAATAAGGTAATGCCCTTTTGAAGTCATCTACAATCAAAAATACGCTACCCATGATAAACATAAAATCATGATCATCAGAATAATCAGACTCTAGATTAGTCCCAAATGCTACGGCCTCATTGTACTCTCCGTCTCGTAGTAGTTTTTTGAGATGTCGTTTAGGATGTTTGAAAAGGCCGACCAAAATATTTCAGAATTTTTTACAGATAATCACAATTTGAATGTAGATGAGTCTAAGATATTCTCATGATTCCTTCTTTAATTAGGAATTGAATACCTTGAACGAATGAATTGTCATCTATTGAGCCATCAGCCCACCATCCAGCATTGTTCTTAATCCATGATGGGATTTCGTTACTCCCACCAGAGCCTTGTGTGGTTGGAGGAATTTTCATAATTCCTTCTTTAATTAGGAATTGAATACCTTGAACGAATGAATTGTCATCTATTGAGCCATCAGCCCACCATCCAGCATTGTTCTTAATCCATGATGGGATTTCTTGTGTTTTAACAGGCTCAGGAATAGAGTCATCAGAGGCATAAATCCTGACAGGGATTTTCAGATAATCAGATGTAACATTTGGAACGATACCTTCAGGGGACAATCCATAAACCCAAACCACATAATTTACGATACCAGGTTCCTCATTAACAATCATATCAAGAATGTATTGTCCTGATGGAGAATAGAGATAGTTTCTACCCTCTTCCTGTGCAATTGATCTTAGAGGTTTTAAGTTATCATCAACTACTAGAAAATCAAATTGGACTTGATTCAGAAATTCAGTGTCATCGTATTTACTGATAAATTTGATCAACCATTCCATTTCACATCCTTTGACTGGATCCTCAGGTCCATAGAAAACATGAATTTGATAATCAAAGTTGTTGGTTGGTTTTTTAATACTAGCCTGTTTTTCAATATCAATTTCACATCCAGCAGCTAAAAATTGATCTGCAGAAGATTTGTATTGTGAAATTGGAGAGGTTTGTACATTTTCTTTATAATCTAATAATGCAAATTCGTATTCGGTTGGAGGAATTCCCTCTGAGACGTGAGTGAATGTTTTTGCTTTTATCGGAAATGGGAAATCATCTACAATCCAAACTTTGCTTGTAGCACCACCAGTTTTCCATCCAACTTGAACAGTTTCCCAAGTTCCAGCAGGAACGGTAACTGTTTCAATCTTCATTGGAACGACTTGTTCTCCACCAATGTTTCCAATCTTTCCCCAGGATGCTGCAGAAAATTGTTTTGGACCTTTTCCACCCGAGCTGTCATCAGATGTTGCAAACGCAGATAACCATACAATGGAAGATTTGAATGCCCCACGATAAAGACCCAATTCAGGACTACCGCCAGTTGGTTCTGGTGCAATTTTTCCTAGTTCCATCTCACCAACAATTATCTTTTTTCCATCAAAAACTGCAACTTCAGCTAGCCATTTAGTCTCGCTTCCAACTTGCTTGTCACCTTTAATCCATACATCCATTTCAAAATTTATGCACTCTTTGTAATCAACATGGCACATTGAATAGGAAAAGAAATCACCCTGTTTGAGACCTTCACCAGCATACCAAGAACTGCCATCAGGAATTGAATCAGATGAGACACCTCCAGATTGAAACTGTGCAAAAGCAGATGGAGCTGCTAATGAACCGAAGAGCAGTGCAGAAATTACAGTAAATATCAATAATGATCCTTTCAAATCTGAACAAAATTGACAAAACAGATAGTTAAACGTTTTTCAAATATGTGAAAAATGTAGGAGTAGTAGAAAAAAATCTATTCAAATAAGCAAATATAGAGGCACAAATACAAGAATTCCAGAAATGTGTGAATGTTCCAAAGTACACTTGTTTGAAGTAGAATTCAAACTAAATGGTATGACAGTAGTTCCTACTCACAAGAACTGTGGATTTGCACTAGATCAGAAACAGGCAGATAAGTTCCAAAAAGAATTAGTAAAATCATGGGGCTTTGATGATGAAGACGAATAATCAAAAAATAAAAAGTTAGTATTGGAACTGATCCAATTACATATCTTTAGTTGCTTCTTTACAAACGTCTGTATTACATTTGCAATCAGAACTGCATATGCAATGACCTTGCATTGCACAATCACATGAGTAATCTGGATCGCCGCTGTCAGCTTCGCATCCACATGCTTGA
>DATDAD010000005.1:0-47270 GCA_036525555.1 Candidatus Nitrosopumilus sp. | reverse complement strand
TTTTCACAATCTCCACAATATGCTCATGGTGGGATAAAATGCAATATTTGAAATTATAATCACTATTACTCCTTTTGTTGAATCTTTCATAATTAAAAACAACAAATCAAATACTTTAGCTTGTTGCAAATTCTCACTTGTGCTTGCCTATAAAACAGTGCTTGCAAATTTTACTCCCTACTCTTGTTTTCAAAAATGCTGTTTGCTCCTCGGTTAATCTTCCATGTTGTATGAGGTTGAGTAGTTCTTCACCTTCTATAGTTTCAAAGTTTACTTTACAATTACATTCTGAACATTGACAATCAAGTATTAAACCCAATACAATACAAATTCCAAACAATCTTAAAAATAATTAATCTTTACCGTTTAAGTCAGGATCATTATATCTTTGCCAAATCTCCATATTTAACCAGCAGCTGTTACATATTGTTGGCACATCTTTTATCTCTTCATGTGATATAGGATGGCCCTGATGACAAATTTTGCAGGTAAAATATTCTGTAATTAATTCTGACATGAGGAAATTTTACAATTATTCCATTAAAGGATCACTACACAATGTGAACTAGACTCCAAATGAATTGGATTTTTTCTCACATTTTGGACAATTTAGCCCTCTTGTCTCAAGGCCACATTTTCTGCAATACACATCAATCCCTGCAACATCGCGTGGATTGGTCTTTGCAATTTTTACAATCAAGATCGCTACTATTAAAACTCCTATTGCGATTCCAATGTATGTGAGTACCATGTATCCAATAGTACGTCATATCTTAAAAACTAATTTCATACAGTCAAAACATACTTGTTTGCCAAAATTCTCTTTATGTCTTCTAGATATTGCCGCTTTGTGCTGCTGACAAATCTCCAACGGGCTTCCATTTCATCTTCTAATCTTTCATATACCAAATCAATCTCTTCACCTGCATCTATCTCTCTTTTTGCAACAACCATTAGTTCTTGCAGTCGAAGTTTTTTTCTCCAAGTGTGAGCACAATCGGACATAATTTTTCTTTGAATTATTACCTAAAAGGATCACTATTCATTGGAACTGCTTTGTATAATCAAACGGAGATATCTTTTCCAGAAACTATCTTACTACTTTTTGGAATGTCATGAATTTCAAGTCCTTCTAAATATTTTAACTGCTCTGAAACTAATTCTGAATTACCAAACGAAACCAAAATCCTATCGTTATGTCTTATCTCATAGAGATTTATGTTTGGGAAAGATTTACCGTTTACCAAAAATATGATGCCATTTTCTGAATCAGTACAGTACTCTCTTGTGTCTACTTCATACTTTAGAAAAACGCATTCAGGTGTGATCTCTAGCCCAAATGATGTAAAAAGCATATCCAATGGAACATCAGTTGCATGCTTGTGAATCAAATATGAGTTGTCATTTTCAAAATGGATGTATTTGCTTTGAATCTGAAACTGAGGATGTGAAAAATCAATTTTATCTCCGTTGATAAATACTGCCAATGCTGCATGCGCATGTTCACTTCCAAACTGCCCAACACCATAGTGCTCTACCATCCTCTCCTCTAGAGTCTTAAATGCAGTATTATCTAAAATCTGTGAATCAATCTCACTTTGGTTTAGAAAATAATATGTAAAGACTCCTGCAGCAACTAGTACAAAGGCTATTCCAAAAATGGCAAGTGCCTTGCTTTTTGATTTTGATTCTATTTCAGGTTCGAAATATGCTAAGTTACTTTCATCCATTCTTCCTGGAAGACTAAAATCAGAATCTTCCTTTGGTAAAACCTTCTCAGTCAAGTAATACTGGTAATCATTTTATCGTATAAATTTCCATGTCTAAATTTTTATCTGTATTCTCCACCACAATCTCCAATTACATCAAACAAGTCATTTGATTTGGCATTTATATCATCTATTGATGAGATGTCTTGCGAGTCTAGTTTTAGATCAAAGACTTTGGCATTATCATCTCTATGTTCTGCAATTCCAAGTCTTGCTCCAATGATTACTCCTGCAACTTGTGGCCTGTCTAACACAAATCGTGTTGCAACGTTTGCGATGCTACAGTTGTGTTTTTGTGCAATATTGTCTAGCACAAATAACAACTCTTGGAACAATTGCCATCCGCCCCACACATCTATCATGTTTTTATATTTTTGAAGACTAGATGTGGTCAGGTCGCCTCTATGTGGCTCATCCACTCCTAGATATTTTTCAGAGAAAAATCCTCCAAGTAATGTACCATAAGATAGAATCTTAATTCCATGCTTTGCAAAAAATGGAGCCATTAGTTTATCTGGCCTTTGATCTAAAATGGAATACTGAACTTGGTTTGAAACAATTTGGTATCCTTGTTCTTTCATAATTTTCACTCGCTCAGTATCAAAGTTTGTAAGTCCAATGTGCCTGATTTTGTTTTCATTTTGTAATTTTGACAAGTTATTCAATGCATCAAGATAACTTGGATTATTGTAATCCCACCAATGAAACTGAAGCAAATCAATACAGTCTGTATTCATTTTTTGCAATGACTGCTCAATATAGTGAGATACTATGCTGTAACTCATTGGTCCTGGATTTGGAACGAATTTTGTTAATGCTTGAAATTTTCTCTCTTCTCCAATCTTTCTTCTGAATTCTCCAATTAATGATTCTGCAGGACCGTAAATGTCTGCCAAATCCCATGTTGTAAATCCTTCATCTTGATATTTTTCCATATCTTCTATTGCAGATTTTGAATCAATCTGACCGTGACCTCCTGCAACCTGCCACATTCCATTAAGAATTCTACAAATTTCAAGGTCATCTGTAAGAGCAGTTTTCTCAATTGGCATGTTTCGATGATGTTTTTCTTTGAAATTATAGTTTACTTGGCTAATATTGAAGAAAACAATCTTAGTAATGGTAGAATATTATTTTGGATCTAGTAAAGAGTGCTGAATTATTTGCAAAAAACAAACATTCAGGACAGTTTAAACTAGATGGTATAACGCCTTATTCAAAGCATCTAGATGATGTTGTAAATAGACTCAAAAGTTTGGGTGTAATTGATAAGCAACTACTATGTGCAGGATGGCTTCATGATACAATAGATAACACTGATACCACTTTTGATGACTTGTATGAACAATTTGAAAGTGAAATTACAGTAATAGTATCATCATTATCTAAAGATATGACTTTGCCTAGAAAAAAACGAGAGCAAGCATATGTGATTCAACTCAAAGAAATATCATTTAATGCAAAATTACTCAAGCTATGTGATATTTCGGCAAACTTGAGTGATTTAAAAAACTATGAAGCATCAAAATCAAAAAAACTACGTCAAGTAAAACA
Organism: Candidatus Nitrosopumilus sp.; assembly: GCA_036525555.1. GTDB lineage: Archaea > Thermoproteota > Nitrososphaeria > Nitrososphaerales > Nitrosopumilaceae > Nitrosopumilus. The sequence continues at coordinate 43,947 of DATDAD010000005.1, read as the reverse complement.
AAAAAGACATTATCTAAACATCATCAAAAATGATCTGATAGGTAATTCAAACTATCCTTATATTCAATCCCTTCTAGAAAGTGCAAATTTGATTTTCATAAAGTATGGTCAAAGACCATTATCGATTAAATCAAAATGAAATCAGCCTTGAGACCATTCAATAATCTTAAATTCTTAAATTTTATAGAAAACTCATGACTGAAAATCAAGACTCTAACATTTTTGAAGAAATTAATAAAAAATATTTCACAGAACTTGAACACACAGTTCCTCATATTCAGCAAACATTATTTGATTTACAAAATGAATGTTACAAATTTTGGAGACATACAGTGGATTCAAACACATCCCTATACACAGAATTTCTGTCAAGTTCAGGATACAAAATACCAAAGGTAACAAAAGAAATTCTAAACACAATGGGTGAAGAAACAACAAAGTATCGCACAGTATGCAACAAACTTGTAATTTCAAATATTGAATATACAAAAAATATTACTAAAACATGGAATGATAATGCAGATGCATTTGTAGAGTTGAACAGAAAAATAATGCACTACTGGCTATCTGCATTCTCTCTAAAAAGAAGCTAATCTAATATTACAACAGCAATAATTGCAACTAAGCTTCCAATAATGGCAAAAACTGCCGTCTTGCTTTTCTCACTCCATCCTTTTTTTACAGTTATCCTCATGTTGATATTCTCCAAATTCTTTGTGTTCAATTAAGCCTATTGCCTATTATCACAGAAATATCTAAATCACTACTCTCTAACATCTAATCATCTTGGAACTACCACGTGGAATGAAAGACTTTGAGGGTGAAGAAAATGCAAACATTGAACACATTAGGTCACATTTCAAGAAGTTATCAAATTTGTACGGATTTTCATTTATGGATCCCTCTCCAATCGAATTACTTTCTACATTGGAGACAAAATCTGGTCCTGGAATTCGTGATGAGATTTACTACTTCAAAGATAAGGGGGACAGAGAAGTAGCATTACGTTTTGACTTTACGATGGGACTGACAAGATATGCATCATCCCAGAAATCAATGAAGCTTCCAGCAAAAATCTCGGCATTTGGTGGAGTATTTCGATACGACGAACCACAAAAGGGAAGATACAGATACTTTCACCAGTGGGATATTGAAATTTATGGCAAACCCAGCCTTGAATCAGAAGCTGAAATCATAGAAATTACATCTAGATTATTTGATTCTCTGTTACTCAAAGACATCACAATCGATATCAACCATCGTAATCTTGTAGAATCTTACATTAACAAAGTATTTGATTCAAAGGATCCAGAATTAGTTGCAGATATTTTGCGTGCAGTTGACAAGATTGCAAAAAAATCAAAAGAGCAAATTCTGACAGAATTCCAAGAAAAAGGATATGAAACTAAAAAACTAGAAAAAATTCTAGAGTTTTCACAAATCAAAGGAACTATACAGGAAGTAGAGAAAGCATTTAATGTTTCTCAAATAGAATCTTGGGATGAACTCAAAGCATTAATTGATTCACTAGAGAACAGGGGAGTTTCAAACATTAGAATTAATTTTGGAATTGTGAGAGGATTAGATTACTATTCAGGAATTGTCTTTGAGGTATTTGATAAAAATTCAAAACTTGGTGCATTAGCTGGTGGAGGAAGATATGATACACTAACTAAAGCATTTGGTAGAGAAGATATTGGTGCAACAGGAGTTGCAGGTGGCGTTGAAAGAATAATGTTAACAATGCAAGAGCAAAAAATAATCCCTGAATTAAAACAAAGTAGAGTTGCAGTATTATACATCAATGAAGAGATGCAAAAAGTTGCACATTCCATTACATCATTGTTACGACTCAACAATATTCCAACTGACATTGATTTGGCAGGACGTAGCATGAAAAAACAAATGGATATTGCAACAAATGCAAAGTTTGCAATAATTGTAGGACCACAAGAATTAGAAAACGGAAATGTTGTTCTCAAAGATATGATAAATGGAACCGAGGGAACTATCTCGTTAGAAAAACTAACTGAAGATCCAAAATCTATTCTTAATTTAGAAAAGCTCTAGTCAACATCATAATCTCAGGCCCGCTAGTCAAAGAACCCACAACTAGACAGTGATCATTTACCAATATGCCTGATGATACATACGGAATACCATTATTAATTGAACATTGTTCTATTTTTACGCCTAGTACATTTGCTATCGTCTTCATGTCTTCCTCATTTGCTTCTGGATGGATAGCAGCACCTGAATTATTTGCAACAAGAACAACTCCTGTCTGATTAAATCCTGCAATTTTTTTCTGAATTACTTCTACTCCCAAAATATCTGAGATTGTTTGACAATCCTGTTTTGATAACCATGGGGATACAACTGCCCCCTTGTCATTTGCACAGATTACATTTCCAAGTGCATTAAATTTTGTATCTAGTACTCCAACTTCTAAATCAGTTTCTGCTTTCAAGTAATCAAATTCATTTTGGTAAGCTGTGGTTGGTAGTAAAATTCCTTTATTGTTCATTACTGACAATGCTCCAATTAATCTTGTATTTGCAATTGCAGTGTGATGAATTTCAATATCTAGATATTTTGCAAGTTTGTCAGCTTTGGTTTTAGCAAATCCCATTGGAACTAACCCAATACTATTGTTAACACTGATGTACACTCCAAGGTTAGGTCCTCTATACACATCAAACTTGATAATATCCATATCCAGAGAATTGATCTTTGATCGTTATGAACGTAAGGAAATTTCCCTTCGTAATTGATCGATTATTCACTTATCGGCAAATTGTATCTCTATCTAGCTTTAAATAATAACTCCAAGAAAATTGTATCATGCCAATAGCAGAAAATTTCCCTGAAGGCCTAAAGCCACTTGGAAAAATTAGCCTCGATGATGGAAATTTCCATATCATGTGGGGTCCAGGTAAAACCAAAAACACTGATGGTTCACAAGCTGAAACATTAGCAGACGCAGATGTTGTTGCAGCATATGCCGCAAGAGGGGAAGAACAAGTTCCTCTTGGTGTAAGCGGAACAATGGTTGCAGTAGATTGGGATTCTTGTGTTGCAGATGGTGCTTGCATTGAAGCTTGTCCAGTACAAGTTTTTCAGTGGTATAGAACCGAAAAAGATATTCCAGCAAAAGATGTTGTTGGTCAAACCTTTGCAGGAACTGGTAGTGATGTAAAAGATGAACGCAAAGATCTTACTGATAAAGCAGATCCGATCAGAGAACATGATTGTATCTGGTGTATGGCATGTGTTTCAGTATGTCCTCCAGCAGCTATCAAAGTTGATCAGTCAAATGTAGAAAAACACGAAAGTGCTGCAAAAACTCTGTAAGTTTTACAATCCTACACCTAGAAATTTTTGATTTTTCTATTATTTTTCAAATTTAGTCCACACTAATTTTGTCTAGATTTAAATATTATTTCAAAATATTATTCTTCATGGTAGATCTACAAATACCTGAAGACTTTTGTCACAATGATGTAAAACCAAAAGGAAAAACAAGCCACTCTGATGGTGAGAACTTCCACTGGATTTGGGGTGAGGGAAGAACTGATGGTGCAGCATTCTCAAACGAAGATGTAAAAGCAGCCTATGAAGCAAGAGGAGAAAAACAAGTTCCTCTTGGAATTCATGGTACTACTGTTGCAGTCGATTGGGATTCTTGTGTAGCAGCTGGAGCATGCATGAGTGTATGTCCAGTCCAAACATTCGAATGGTACAGAACTGAAAAAGATATTCCAGCTGAAAAATGCTTGGGAGAAACTTTTGATGGTACTGGCTTGACAGAACAAGATGAGAGATTAGATTATACAGACAAATCAATGCCAATCCGAGAACATGATTGTACTGTTTGTATGGCTTGTCAAGAAATCTGTCCTGAAGGAGCAATTCGTATCGAATCTGCTAACCAAGAGTGGCACGAGAAAGCAGCCGGAACATATGTACTTATGAAATCTGGTTCTGAAAACCCACACGCACACGATTAAAAAGAATTTTTTTCTTTTTTCTTATTTTTCTATTTTACCTCAACAGATTTTAACCGCTATTATCCAAGAATTTTTGCAGAGGTCGCCTAGCTCGGTAGGGCGCGGGCCTTGAGAGCCTGTGTGCGCAAGCATACGGGGGTTCAAATCCCTCTCTCTGCGTTTTTAATTTTCTACTTTAGCTAATTCTGCTAACATTGCAGATAATTGAATTTCAGAATTTGCCCCAACTAGAACTCTATAATCATACTTTGCAATTATTTCAAGAATATCTGCAAGTTTGTCATGCTTTGATTTGAACACTGCAGAGTTTAGATATTTTAAAAAGTCTGATTCTGACATTCCATAAACTTTGATTAATTCAATCATCTTTTCTCTAGCTTCGGGTACTTTTCCAGAAAGTGCAATTTTTAGAACTTCATCAACATCCGAAGTTTTTGTCAATCCTGCTGAAGACTTTACATGCTCTTCTGTAATTGCACCAAGACTGGCAGTTGCCTGCAAAAGATTGATTGCATGTCTTAGGTCTCCTTCTGAATAATCATATATTGCTTTGAGTCCCTTTTTGTCCGTTTTTACCTTCTCATTTTTGGCAATTTCTTCTAGTCTTGCAATGAGGTCTTCTTCTGGAATTGATGTGAACTTGAATGTGGCACATCGACTTTGAATTGGATCGATAATTTTTGAAATATTATTAGCAATGAAAATAAATCTACAAATTTTTGCAGTATCTTCTATAATTCGTCTTAATGCTGTTTGAGCATCTGCAGTCATCTCGTCTGCTTCATCTAAGATGATTATCTTGAAGGGAACCTCTCCCATCCCTGCAAATCTGGAGAATTTCTTTACTTTTTCTCTGACCATTCCTATGCCTCTCTCATCAGATGCATTTAGCTCAAGTGTGTAGTCCTTAGCATAGTCTCCTAAAATCTGTCTTGAAATGCATAATGCGACTGTAGTCTTTCCAACTCCTGCAGAACCTGAAAACATCAAATGCGGCATATCTGTTGGATCCTTGATTAAAGCTTCCAGACTTCCAATAATCTCAGTTTGATTGACAACTTCAGAAAGTTTCATTGGTCGATACTTTTCTACCCACATTCCAGTTGCAATCATGTGTACCAATGACTAAATCCCATTAATAAATCCGAATTGGTTATTGTGATATACTATATCTTAAAATGAAAATCATACATAAATGTCCGATCAGCCTGTGATTAATTAGGATCAATTGATCTCACTAAATTGTTAACAGAATTGATCGATCCTGTACTTGTGGATCTAAATCAGATTAAGTGATCTCAAATGGAAATAGATAAAATAGAAAAAGTTCATTCGATTGGATACCGCCTAAAGGATGCTAAGGTTACCATAAATAGAGATTTCAAGTATAATGTGGCTGGAATGAAAATTGAAGGTACACAAGGTGATACAAACAATATGCCTCAGTGGATAGGAAAAATTCTTACAGATAACAAAATTGCCACATTAGATTCTCCAGACATGATCACTCAACTAAAACAAGCACTATCTAAAGAAAAGATGGTTGGTGAATATCAAATCTCTACACTTGATCCCCACTTTTACATTAAACTAAAAGAATCTATGAAAGAATTGAATCGAGATGATTTTGATAAAGTTGAAAGCATGATGTTGGAATTGTTTAGAATGAGAAGAGGCAAACTAGTGAAAATTGCAGACTCTATCAAACTGAACTCAGAATTATACAACAAACTAACTGTTGAGGAGAATGTCTTCTACAAAACGATTCATGATAACAGTGTAGAATTTGAAAAACAAATAAGAGGAGAAAGAAATGAGCACAGCTCAAGCTAGCACATTTACTGATTCTGCATTATCTGACAAGGTAAAGGAATTTTTAACTCGATTCAAAGATAGAAATGGCAATTACAAGTATGTAGATGCCATCGATGAGATGATGCCAAAGAATGCAAAGTATATCATCGTTGATTACAATGATTTGGTGATAGAGCCACAAATTGAAGCAATCTTCTCACAAAATCCTGATAGAATATTTGATGCTTTTTCAAGAGCAATCAAAGAGGCATTACAAACAAGATTTCCTGAATATGCAGAAAAAATCAAAGATGAAGTTCGTGTAAGACTAATCAATTTCCCATTAGAGCGTAGTCTAAGACAAATCAATGCTGAAACAATTGGAAAAATTACTAGTGTTTCTGGAATGGTGGTTCGTGCATCTGAAGTAAAACCACTTGCAAAGGAACTAGTCTTTGTATGTCCTGATGAGCACCAAACAAAAGTAATTCAACTAAAGGGAATGGATGTTAAAATGCCAATAGTCTGTGATAATCCCTCTTGTAAACATCGAGATTTTGAGTTAAAACCAGAAGCAAGCAAGTTTATTGATTTTCAAATTCTAAGATTGCAAGAACTTCCTGAAGATTTGCCTCCAGGACAACTACCTCATTATATCGACGTCACAACCAGGCAGGATTTAGTTGATAATTCAAGGCCGGGAGATCGAATTATTCTTACTGGTGTGGTGAGAGTTGAGCAGGAATCCGTTGCTGGAGTTCAAAGAGGGCATAGTGGATTATATCGATTAAGAATTGAAGGTAACAATATTGAATTTTTAAGTGGACGTGGTTCTAAAACTGACAGAAAAATTGGCAGAGAAGAAATTTCTCCTGAAGAAGAGAAACTAATCAAATCTCTTAGTCAAAGCTCTGATGTTTATCAAAGATTGATAGATTCGTTTGCTCCCCATATCCAAGGTCAATCATTAATCAAAGAAGCTATTTTGTTACTAATTGTTGGTTCTAACCAGAGGCTACTTGGTGATGGAAGCAAGATTAGAGGTGACATTAACGTATTTCTTGTAGGAGATCCTGGTACTGCAAAATCTGAAATGTTAAAATTTTGTGCAAGAATTGCACCAAGAGGTTTGTATACGTCTGGTAGAGGTTCTACAGCTGCAGGACTTACAGCTGCTGTAGTTCGAGACAAAACAGGAATTATGATGTTAGAAGCAGGTGCTGTTGTATTAGGTGATCAAGGTCTTGTAAGTATAGACGAATTTGACAAGATGAAACCAGAAGACAGAAGTGCATTACACGAAGTTATGGAACAACAATCTGCGAGTATTGCAAAAGGAGGTATTGTAGCTACACTAAATGCAAGAACTTCAATTTTAGCTGCAGCAAACCCCATGTATGGAAAATATGATCCTTTCAAAAATATTACAGAAAATGTAAATCTTCCAATTCCACTTCTTACAAGATTTGACTTGATATTTGTTGTAAGAGATATTCCAACTAAAGAAAGAGATATGCAAATTGCAAAACACATTATTCGAAGAAACACAACACAAGGGACTGATAAAAAATCAGTCATTGAAGTTGATTTGTTAACAAAATATCTATCATATGCAAAACGTGGTGAACCCGAATTAACACAGGAGGCAGAAGCGAAAATACTGGATTATTATCTACAGATGAGAAATGTAGAATCTGAAGAAATGATTACCGTTACTCCTAGACAATTGGAAGGAATTATTCGACTCTCTACTGCAAGGGCAAGATTACTCATGAAAGACAAGGTGGAGGAGGAAGATGCCGAGCGTGCAATATTCCTAATTCAAAGTATGCTTCAAGATGCAGGAGTTGATGTCAATACTGGTAAAGTAGATCTTGGAGTATTACAAGGAAAACCAAGAAGTGAGGTTTCAAAGATGCAATTGTTTATGGATGTGCTAAAAGGCTTAGAAGGGGACAACAAAGTTCCAGTAGAGGAGAGAATCTTTGTTAAAGAACTAGAAAAAAGTGAGAAATTTACAGAAGAGGAGGCAAGAAACTATATCCGAAGAATGCTTAGAGAAGCATCTATTTATGAATCAAAACCCGGTCATTATAACCGAGTATGAACATAGAGAAACTAAAACTTCCTGAATCTGCAATTGAATTTTTAAAATCACAAGGTTTTGAAAAATTATATCCGCCACAAGCTGATAGTGTAAAATCTGGACTATTAGATGGAAAAAGTATTCTAGTTTCAGCTCCTACTGCAAGTGGAAAAACTTTGATAGCAATGCTTGCAATCTTGAGTTATCTGTCTAAAAATAAAGGAAAGATAATTTATCTCAGCCCATTGCGAGCACTAGCTGCTGAAAAGTTTACAGAATTTAAAAAATTAGAAAAAATTGCTTTAGGAAATAAAATAAAGGTAGCAATATCAACAGGTGATTTTGAAAACATTGAAAAAAATCTAGAGAAAAGCAATGTGTTGATTTTAACAAATGAAAAAATGGATTCTATCATTCGACATGGTACTGAATGGGTTGACGATATTGGATTAGTAATTTCTGATGAAGTACATTTGATAGGAGATGAAAGCAGAGGTCCTACACTTGAGATGATTCTGACACAACTAAAACTATTGGATACAAAACCACAAATTGTTGGTCTTAGCGCAACGATAACTAATTCAAATGAGATTGCAGATTGGCTTGAATGCAAACTAGTCAAAAATGACTGGAGACCTGTTCCATTATCAGAAGGAGTATGTAATGCAGGTGAGGTTATAATGAATGATGGTAAAACCTTTGAAGTCGAGCGTAGTTTGAGGGGAACTCCCATTGATCTAGGCGTACAATCAGTACAACAAGGAGGTCAATCACTGGTTTTCGCCGAGACCAGAACTCGCTCAAAATCTCTTGCAACAAAAGCGGCTGATGCGATCTCACAAATTCTTGAAAAAAAAGAAATTTTAGAACTTGAAAAAACATCAAAAAAACTTCTAGCTGAAAATGAGCATACTGAACTAGTGAAAACTTTGGCTTTGCTTGTAAAAAAGGGGGTTGCGTTTCATCATGCAGGATTAAATCAAAAATGCAGAGAAACAATAGAGACAGAATTTCGTAAAGGAACAATTAAACTATTATCATCAACTCCTACACTAGCTGCAGGTGTTAATCTTCCTGCAAGAAGAGTTGTTATTTCAAATGTAAATAGATACAATGCAAAAGTTGGAGCAAACAGACCAATTAGTATTTTAGAATATAAACAGCTTTGTGGAAGAGCTGGAAGGCCACAATATGATGATTATGGGGAATCAATTATTGTTGGAAATGGTAACACTGATGATCTAATTGAATATTACATTAATGGAGAGCCTGAACCAATTGAATCAAAAATCACTGATGACAAATCTTTGCGTACTCATATTTTGAGTGTAATAGTTACACATCCTGGAATTAAAAAAGAAGAGATTCTGCAATTCTTTTTACAAACATTAGGAGGATTACAATCAAGAAAACCTACATTGAAATTTGCAATTGACATTTCATTACGTTTTCTTTCTAGCAAATTTCTGATAATTAAAAAAGGTGAGAGATATGCTGCAACTGAATTTGGGAAAAAAACATCAATGTTGTACATCGATCCTTTAACTGCCACATACTTTAGAGATTCAATTGAAAATGTTTCCCAAGAAAGAAAACATACTTTTGGATTTTTACATCTAATCACAAACTGTGAAGAATTTTTCCCAAAATTTGCCCTTCGACAAAAAGATTATGAGACTGCCAGTTTAATGATTGAGAATAATTCGTCAGAATTACTAGAGCCTATCTCAGAATATGACTGTTCACGCAGTCTACTGGCTTTACAATACTGGATTACTGAATCCACTGAATTATCGCTATCTGATAGCCTTGGAATCGAATCTGGGGACATGCACAGAATGGCTGAAAATGCCAATTGGCTATCTTATTGTTTGAGAGAGATTTCTAAGCACGTAGAGAGGGTTGATTTACTACAAGAATTGGGTGATTTAAGAAATAGAGTGGTTTATGGCATAAAAGAGGAGTTACTTGATTTGGTGAGAGTTAAGGGCATTGGAAGAGTAAGAGCTAGAATTCTTTTCAAAAATGACATCAAAAACCTGGATGATTTGAGGAAAATTCCTGTAAATAAATTAGCAGAAATTGATAAAATTGGTTCAACCATTGCGGATAACATAAAGGCTGAGTTACGAAAGGTTAGATAATTGATTGATTTACTGATTCCGGGTATAGTTTCATGCATTGTAGCATTTGTTGTAGTATTTGTGATGACTCCTCCTTTAATCAAATTTTTAGAACAAAGAAATTTTGCAGTAAAAGACATGAACAAAAAAGAAGATGTGATGGTAGTAAGACCTGGTGGCCCTGCTATTATTGCAGGAATTATTATATCTGAAATTATTCTTTATGCATTTTTACAAATGAATGAAATTCTTGCTATACTAATTACAACATCTGTCGCGTTTATAATTGGATATGTTGATGATAGAAAAGTAATGGGTGGATGGTTCAAACCTGTTGCACTTGGAATAGCTGCAATTCCAATCATCGCATTGGGCACATATGATAGTAATCTTACATTTCCATTATTTGGAACAGTGCAAATTCCTGTATTGTATATTGCATTAATTATTTTTATGATCCCTATAACTGGGAACACCATAAACTCCATTGATGTTTTGAATGGAGTTGCAAGTGGGTTTATGGTAATCGCTAGCTTCTCATTATCTCTTTGCTTGTTTATTGTACAAAACTATGAAATTGCGATTGTAAGTTTACCCCTTGGATTTGCTTCGTTGGCTTTTTACAAATATCATAAACTTCCAAGCAAGATTTTTCCTGGAGATTCAGGAGCTCTAACTTTGGGTGCAATGTATGGCGCTATTGCAATTGTTGGCGGTGTAGAAATTATCGCAGCAGTTGCTTTGCTACCTGCAGTAATTAACTCCTTTTTGTTCCTATCAAGCGTTAAACGAGTTGTAGAACACAGGCAAATCAAGGTAAAACCTGTAGAACATACTGAAGATTTCAAATTAAAGGCAACTGATGACAATAAAGCACCTGTGACTCTGGTGAGACTAATTCTTGCAGGAGGTCCCATGTCTGAAAAGCAAGTAGGATTTGCAATTTTCAAACTCGCAATATTTTCAGGAATTTTGGCAGTGATAACCGCATTAATGATGGGAGTATCACTTTGAAGTCAGGACTTTTTGGATTTTTGTTTGCAATGTGGTGTTTGATCATTGTTGGAGGCGGAATAGTTGTATTATTTCTTGGACCAATTTCAATATCTGGATTTGGAGAACTTGATTGGTTTATTTCATCTGTGATTAAAGCTATAATTGCACTGATACTAGTTGTAATTTGGATTTTAATTTTATCCAAAATAAAAAACTGGATGTTCAAAAAAGAAATTAAACTCTAGCTTTCCTTCCACTGCCTTTGTTTTTTGTTATATTCTTCTCTTGTATATCTAATTGAAGCCGGAGATCCCATCACAACAGAATTTTCAGGTACATCCCTTGTCACAATTGCACCCATTGCAACTACACTGTTTCTTCCTATAGTTACACCTGCTTTGATTACTGCACGTGCACCTATGATCGCATTATCCTCAATCGTAACTCCTATCATTTTATCACACATTGGATAAGGATCATTTGTCAATACTGCAGCTGGACCAATGAAAACATTTTTTCCAATTCTAGAAAGGGGCGGAATGTATGCTTGACCTTCAATCTTTGTATTTTCACCAATTTTTACATCATAATCAATATGTGCAAGAGAACCAATCTTGACGTTATCTCCTATTTCAACACCATCGCCAACATATGAAAAATGCCAAATCTGAACATTTTCACCAATTTTTGCTTTTTCTGAAATAAAATTAGTGACCATTATCTCACAAGTGCCATGGGTTTGCCTTCGTAATAATTTTTTCAGGCAACTGATCTTTGAACTTTTTCAGGAATTCCATTTCTTGCTTTTTATCCCTTAGTTCATCAGGAAGCATTATTGGAATTTCTTCAATTATTGGAAAGAATCTAGAACATTTTGGGCAAAATATTGCGCCTTCTGTAATGATATCCTCTTTTTCCTTTATTTCAAATAATTCTAAAGGATGACTTTTGTCAATTGGACACGCCAAAATATTCATCATTGTTTTGTTCATTTTAGATCCAGATAGATGGGGATTCCTTTTTGACTAGATAAAAGTGCAGCTTCTGCAATCTTTGTAACATTTACTGCCTCCTGTGATTTTACTACCTGCTCATTATTTCCCTCGATAGCTCCTAGAAAATTTTGAATTTCAAGTAATAATGGCTCTTGCTTTTCATTTGTAATGACTTCTGACTCTTCATCTTTTTCTATAATAATCTCCTGAGTGATAAAATCTGATGAAATAATCGCATCAGTACACACTGCATTGAATTTTCTTAATTTTTTTGGTGTAATCCAATTTGATGAAATAATTGCAACTTTATCATTTTTATATCCTAGCATAATACTTGCAAAATCTTCATGTTCATGTTTTATTTTTCCTGCTTTTGCAAATACCACTTGTGGCATATCATCAAACAACCAATTAGCAGTATCAATATCATGGACTGATGTGTCATAAATAATTCCCACATCTTTGATATGTAGAGGCATTCTGTTTTCTCTATGAAATTCAAGCATTACTAAATCTCCATATTTTTTATCTTTAACCATTTTTTTAACAAGATCTACTGCAGGATTGAATCTTTCAATATACCCACAAGTAAGAATTACTTTGTTTTTTTCTGCAAGTTTTGCAAGTTCCTGACCCTCTTCTGATTTGTAAGTCATTGGTTTTTCTACAAATACATGTTTCTTTGCCTCAAGTAATTTCTTAGCAATATCTGTGTGAGTTGATGTTGGTGTGACTACAAAAGCACCATCAAATTCTTCCACCTTTAGTAATTCATCTAATGAACCATAGTGATTAACTGAATACTTTTCGCCATATTCTTTACTTTTTTGAGCATCTGCATCACATACAGCTACTAGTACTCCTAATTGTGATAAAATCCTAGTATGATTTTTACCCCATCCTCCTGTTCCAATCTGAATAATTTTCATCTAATATACCTCAGTCAACCAATGAGAATAATCATTATTTTTGTTCATTACTATCTCTGTATACTCGTACATCATCTTTTTTGTAATATCTCCTGGTCTTCCATTTCCAATTTGTTTTGAATCCATCTTTATGATAGGTGTGATCTCTGCTGCTGTACCTGTCAAGAAAATTTCTTCAGATATTATTAATTCACTTCTTGTAATATCTCGTTCAATTACATCCAAATCCAAATCCCTCCCAATTTTGATTATGGCATCACGAGTAATTCCTTCTAATGCAGATGATGCAAGTGATGGTGTGATTAATTGACCTTCTCTAACTATGAAGATATTTTCTCCTGGCGCTTCACTTACATTCCCATTATGATCAAGCAAAATTGCTTCATCGAATCCATTTCGTTTTGCTTCTTGTGTGGCAATAATGGAATTTAGATAATTCCCTCCCATTTTTGCTTGTGGGGGTGTTGACATGTCTGAGAATTTTCTCCAAGATACTACCCCTGCAGTAATTCCATTTTTGTTAAACAGATCTCCGAAAGGAAATGTAAAGATAGCCACAGACGTTGGTGCTTTTTCAGTAACATAGAGATTAATTCCATAATCGCCTACAAAATAAAATGGTCTAATGTAACAAGATTCCTTTATTTTGTTTTTTTTACAAATACCAGTAATTGCATCAGTAATTACTTGATCTGAGAAATTAAGTGAAATGTTATAAAATTGACCTGATCTCCTAAATCGTTTTACATGTTCATCTAGTCTAAACACATTAAGATTTTCTCCATTCCAATATGCTCTAATCCCTTCAAAGATTGATGTCCCATAATGAATTGCGTGGGTTGTTATTGGAACTTGAGCTTTTTCTGTAGGAACATACTTTCCATCAAACCAGACATATTTTGATAATGGAAGTTTCATAGGAAACTTTTATTGGATGTGTATTAATCTATTTTGAATTTCTTTATTTTGAATAACCTTCTTTAGGAAATTTCATACCCACAATTCTTGTCGTTTGATCATCCTCCCTTGCAAATTTTTCAACTGTCTCCCATTCATCCTCAATTATTTTGATAATTCCCTCTGGAACATCCTCTTTCCATGATGATTTTTTTCCAAGAGCTGCATCATACAATTTTTCTTTTACAGATGTTGCAGAAAGTGATTTCCTTTCACCAATTTTTGGCCTCAACCTATACATTTTCAACATATATCCTTCAGCCCTATCACCTGTATATGAAAAATAGTCTCCCTCAACTCCGTCAAGTATCTGTTTTCTTAATTTCCATGATTTTCTTCTTACTAATGGTGGCAAGTATTTTTTGAAAGGTGCTTGAAATGCATAATCATCAGTAATTTTGATTGAATCTCCAAAAATCGTCTTTAGCATTTTCTTTCTAGATTCAAAATTAAATGGGAAGCTTTTACTGTTGATTTCTCTTTTGCCATCCTTGAAAACAACTGGCATGACTTTGACTACATCTGCTTGTTTTTTTAATTCTGTGATTATTTCAACATGCGCATTTGTCACTGGATTTAGATGTGCAAGATAAAGTGCTGTAATCAATTACATCACCTAGATAATTCTCATATTTCAATGATTGATTTTTAAAAAATTCTATCCGTATGATTCGTATTTGACTTCAAAGCTTCCATCTTCACGCTTATTATGTTCTGTAACAAATCCTTTGGGATTCAAAAAGTCCATTACGCCATCAATAGTTCCTTGCCATCCACAAACATAGAAGATTGTGTTTTCTTTGGTAATCTTATCGCCAACCAATTCTTCTAATGGGGAAAGCCCTCCGTCTCTTGGTCTTAGGAATGTTTCAACTCTTCCTACTTGGCCTGCCCATGATCTGTTAAACCATTCTTGTGGTCTGCTGATTGCAGCTCTATATCTGAAATTCCATTGATCTTTACCTTTTGCAATACTCTCATTTTCAAGATTAGTTAGCAAATCTTTGTAACTTAATTCATCAACATAACTTGCTCCGTGCAAAACTACAATCTCTCGTTTATCTCCTGTATCATGAAGATGTTGTGCAAAGCTTACAAATGGTGCTAAACCGGTTCCTCCACCAATACAGACAATTCGTCTGTTATCTTTTTCACCATTTGTGAATTCTTCATTAATCAGTAAAGCTCTACCTGTTGGTTTTAACCAAAGAATTTCATCTCCTTCTTTGATATTGAAAATTTGTGTAGTTAATCTTCCTGGTAGTGGTTTTCTTACCCATCTGATTACTAGCTCAATGTAATCCCTATTTTCTGGGTGTGATGCTATTGAATATGCTCGTCTAACAATTTTTCCGTTTTCTACAGGATTTGGTAATCCCAACGTGATGAATTGACCTGCTTTGTATTCTGGAACAGGACCTTCTTTTGGAACTAATCTTATGATTACAAGATCTTCTTTCAATAATTGGACAAAAGTGACAGTTGCTTTGTTATCTACTACCATAACGATTCAATCATAATTTGAGACTTTAAATATATTGTGTTAATTTCACAACTCGATTATATTCTAGACCGCTAAACGTTAATAACCAATTTTAAAAATGTAATTCAATCAGAATTCTGATTAATTGGGCCGGTCGTCTAGTCCGGTAGGATAGGTGCATGGCATGCATCGGATCGAGGGTTCAAATCCCTTCCGGTCCACTTATCTTTTTATTAATAAAATCATTTTTTCAATTTCAGAATCTTTTTGTTTAAAACACTCATTAATTTTTTCTTCTGAAATTGCAATTTCTAAATCAATAATCGCTTGTAATGCACTTTTCTTTACTTCCATGTTAGAATCTGATAATGCATCTATGAAAACATCTTTAGCTTCTCTAGCTTTCAGATATCCTAATGCTCCAAGTGCACATGATCTGACCATTGAGCGTTCATCTTTTGCTAACTTGATTATTTCAGGAATAGCTGATTTTTCATTTCTATTTGCTAATACTAGTGATGCAAAACCTCTGATGTTTTTATTTGCAGCATTCAAACTATTAATTAAAAATTTTGAAATTTTATTTTTATTTAATAGAAGCGAACTAAACGCTTCACCTCTAACTTCTAGATCATCATCACCTAATTTCGAAATTATTTTTTCTAAAATATCTGGATTATCAACATCGTCTAAAGTCTGCAATATTTTGATTTTTTCTTTACTACTTCCTGATTCTAAAACTTTTGAAATATTTTCCAAGTTGGTTCCAAATTCCTATTTCTAGTTAATAATGGTTAAAATTTTTCAAATATTTTTAATTTTATTAGAAAATATCCTTTTAGCTTTAAATTATCCTTAAATACCAAAATTTGCATGTCAAATGAAACAAGAGATACCGTATTCATTGGTAAGAAACCATTGATGGCATATGTGACATCAACGCTAATTCAATTGGCAAACTTACCATCCGTCAACATCAAAGCTAGAGGACTCAGCATTGGACGTGCTGTCGATGTAGCTCAAATCATTGCAAGAAAAACAGAAAATGCAGGCTACTCTATCGGAGAAATAAAAATTGGCTCAGAATCATTGGAGTCACAAGACGGTAGAACAAGAAACGTTTCAACAATAGAAATTGAAGTAAAGAGAAATACAAATTAACTGTACTTTACTTGAAATTTTTTATTTTATTATTTCTTTAATTTTTGTATTTTTTTTCCATCTTTCTAAACTTTGGAAGTTCAACCAAGTCATTAAACTGATCAAAATTTACAACTTTTTGTCTACACTTTGATGTATTTCCTGTATTCTTTAATTCTTGTAAAATATTCATTGTTGCAAATGTATTTGCATACAAAACTGACAATGGATACAAAATAATATTGAATCCCATTTTGCTTAATGCTTCAGAAGAGCTTAACGGTGTAGCTCCACCTTCAATCATGTTTGCAACTAATGGTGCATTGATCTCTTTACCAATTTTTTTCATCTCCTCTATTGATCTTGGGGCTTCAACAAAAACCGCATCTGCACCTGTCTTCTTATTTTGCTTTCCTCGTTGGATTGCTTCATCTAATCCTTTTGTTGCTCGTGCGTCTGTTCTTGCAACAATGATGAAATCTTTACTTTCTCTTGCATCAATGGCAGCTGACAGTTTTTCTGTATATTCTTCCTGAGATACAACATCTTTTCCCTGCATATGTCCACATCGTTTAGGCCATTTTTGATCCTCTAGAAAAATACCTGATGCACCTGATGATTCCAACTCTTTTACTAGTTTCCATACGCTTAGTGCATTACCGTATCCTGTATCTGAATCAACAATAACTGGGACTGAAACAGCTCTGCAAATTCTTCTTGCATTATCTACAGTTTCAGCAGCTCCGATAAATCCATAATCTGGCATTCCAAACAATGTTGCGGATGTACCATACCCTGTTTGAAACATAGCATCAAATCCCACTTTTTGAGCAATTTTTGCACCCAATGCGTCATAAACACCTGGAATAACAAGTGGTTTTTTTGATTTTAACATGTTTTTCAATTTCTTCATAAATTTATTCTTTGGATGAATTATTTATGATTTTAATCGGCAGTATTTTCTATGGTGGTATTTTTTTTATTATTCGATCTTGATCTCTTTTCCTTTTTTCTTTACGTCTTTTTCTTGGACTTTTTTTAATTCTGATTCCAAAAATTGCTTGTATTTTTTTGTCTCCTCGTCAGTCATATTGGCAAAATTAGAACTAAGAATAGATCCCATGGCAGAAATTTTCTCTAATAGATCAATTGCGACAAATCTTCCTACATTACCTAGTCTGAATAACACTTCTAGTTGTTTCTTAACGATGTCATTTACCTTATCCACATCATCTGCAGTGTCTTTTCCTTTTTTTGTTAGTTGGTATTTTCCATCCTTAGTTTCCTCAATGAGTCCTTCATCTAGTAATCTTCCTAGCAAAGGATAGATCAATCCAGGTGATGGCTTCCAAATACCGTTACTTTGTTCTACTGCATAATCAATTATTTCTTTTCCAGTATGAGGTGTTTTTTTCAATAATTCCAAAATGAAATATCTCGAAAATCCTCTAGGGACTGAGCTTCCTACTCTTTGAAACCACTCAGATATCATCACTAGTGATATCACTAGTGATATATTTTAATATTTTGGATTCTAGGCTAGCAATTACTACATATTTATCCTGCCCAAAGCAAGTTTGACTGAAAAATGGTAGATTCGCTTGAATTTGATTTAATTATTTGTGGTTCTGGCCTTGCAGGCCTAAGAGCTGCAATTGCTGCAGCCAAAAAAGGACCTAATCTCAAAATTGGAATTGTTTCTAAAGTTCAAGTAATGCGTTCCCATTCTGTTTCTGCAGAAGGTGGAACCGCAGCAGTTCTTTTTGAAGATGAAGGTGACACAATTGAATCCCATGTTTATGACACTGTCAAAGGAAGTGATTTTCTTGCTGACCAAGATGTTGCAGAAAGGCTCTGCGTCGAAATGCCAAAAGAAATTCATCAATTAGATCATTGGGGTATGCCCTGGTCTAGAAGAGACGATGGTAGAATTGATCAAAGAAATTTTGGTGGTTACAGTTTCCCCAGAGCAACCTATGCCTCAGATAAAGTTGGTTTCTTTGAAATGCAAACTTTGTATGATACATGCCAAAAATTTGAAAATATCGAATATCTTAACGAATGGTTTGTAACATCAATTATTCATGATGGAAAGCGATTCATGGGAGTCACTGCAATTGAATTAGGCTCTGGCACATTTTACACAATTAAAGGAAAAGCCCTGATCATTGCAACTGGCGGTGCTGGAAGATTATACAGCTTTTCAACTTATGCCCTTTCTTCAACGCCTGACGGATTAGACATGGGATTGCGTGCTGGCATGGCACTAAAAGATATGGAGTTTGTTCAATTTCATCCAACAGGAATTCTGCCTTCTGGAATTTTAATTACTGAAGGTGCAAGAGGAGAAGGAGGTTATCTTCTCAACAATAAGGGCGAGAGATTTATGAAAACATATGCTGCTGGTAAAATGGAATTAGCCCCACGAGATATTGTATCAAGATCAATTATGACAGAAATTCAAGAAGGACGTGGATTCAAACACGAAACTGGTGTTGACTGTATGAAACTAGATTTGCGACATCTAGGAGATGAAAAAATTAAAGAAAAATTAGGTGGAATTAGGGAAATATCGATAAAATTTTCAGGCCAAGATCCTGCCCAGGATTTGCTTGACATCAGACCTGTCTGTCATTACATGATGGGAGGTCTTCATACGGATATTGATGGCGCTACTGAAATTCAAGGGGTTTGGGCTGCTGGTGAGGCTGCATGTAACAGTGTTCATGGTTCTAATCGTTTAGGAGCAAACTCCACTTCGGAGTGTATCGTTTGGGGCAAAATCACAGGCGAATTGGCAATTGACTATATTAAAAAGAATGAATCAACAAACCCTTGGCCACATCATTTAGTGGCAGCAGAAGAGAAGAGGATCTATGATGGAATCTTTAGAGGAAATGGTGATGTTAACCCATATGAAATTAGACAGGAACTTACTGATACAATGAATGAAAAAGCATATGTTTACAAAAATGAGAAAAATCTTATTGAAGGCCTAAAGAAAGTTCGTGAATTAAAACAACAAACTTGGAAACACGTTGATGATAAAGCCAAAGAGTACAATACCAATTTCTCAAATGTAATGGAGCTTGATTCTATGTTTAGAGTAGCAGAGATTGTATTGCTTGGTGCAATAAATAGAAAAGAATCTCGTGGCGCACATGCAAGAACTGATTTCCCAAAACGTGATGATGCAAACTTTTTACACCATACTCTTGCTTACTATGATCCAAATGAACCCATTATGAAAACCCATCCCGTTACAATTACTAAATACCAACCTGTGGAGAGGAAATACTAGATGTCTAAAGATGAACACAAAGAAGGCATTGGAGGAATGATCAATCCTCGTAGATATGGAATTGAACGTGTAGCATATTTGTTAATGCGATTAAGCGGACTGGGTTTATTGGCATATTTTATTGGACATATTTATGAAACAAGTAATATTCTAAGAGGACAAGTCGGTTGGGATGATTTCATGGAAATGATATCTACCACCGAAGGGCATATCATTATGTCAATTGTAATTGCAATGTGTGTATTTCATACTGTAAATGGTATTAGAGTTATGCTGGGACATGGAGGAGTCGGTGTAGGAAAACCTGCAAGACCTGATTATCCATATGATCCAGCATCACAAAATTATAGACATAAAATAGGAATTTATTCTGCAATGGTTCTTGCAGCAGTTGCAATGATGTATGGTTTAGCGGTAATGTTTGGTGAATAAAATGAGAGAAAGCACAATAATGAAAATCCATTATGGGACTGCTTTGGCGTCTGTGGCTTTAGTCGCAGTTCATATTTTAATGCGTCTCACAATGAACTACGCCGAATCTCTAGAATATGAGAATGTACTGGCAAATTACAAATTTGTTCCATATGCTATAATGTTGGAATTGATTCTGATTTTACTTTCTGTTCACGGATTTAATGGTCTAAGAGTGATCCTACTTGAATTAAAGCAAGGAAGAATATATGAAAAAGGTGTATCTTATGGTTGCCTTGCAGCAATGATTGGATTAATAGCATATGGCTCAAGAACAATTATTATGACTAACATGGGGATGATATAGAAATGGCACAAGTTTCTAGTATTTCAAACAAGCAAACATCACCAACATCAAAATTAATTACACTTAGAATTTCTCGATTTAATCCTAAACATGATAAGTCAAGTGGATTTATGGAGTTTTCAGTTCCTGTTGAAAAATGGACAACTGTGCTTGAAGCAATTTTGGAGGTGAAAAAACACTTTGATCATTCAGTTGCAGTACGATATTCTTGTAGACAAGCTACATGTGGTTCATGTGGAATGATAATTAATGGAAAACCTAGATTAGCATGTTTTACAAAAATTAGTGAATTAAATTCTGACGTGGTTACTGTTGAACCAATGAACAATTTCCCAATTATTCGTGATTTGGCTGTAAAATTTGAAAGATTATTTGACACTCATCAGAAAATTAAACCATATCTAATTCGTGATGACACTGAATTAGAATCTGATCAAAAAGAATTCCTACAATCTCCTGAAGAAGTAGAGCAATACATCCAATTTGCAAACTGTATCAAATGTGGTTTATGTAATTCTGCGTGTCCTACAATGGCTACTGATTCTTCATTTGTTGGCCCTCAAGCATTAGCACAAGCATATCGTTATGTTGCTGATAGCAGAGATAAAGGAAAGGATTCTAGATTAAAAATAATAGATGACTCCCATGGAATCTGGAGGTGTCATTTTGCTGGCTCTTGTAGTCAAGTATGTCCAAAAGGAGTTGATCCTGCAATGGGGATTCAACTTCTTCGAGGATATATGCTAGGTTTTAGAAGCTAACCTAATTTTTTTGGTTTTGGACTATTATTTACCTGATTGTTAATCTGTTCAGCCATAAAGTGGTTTGAAACATTGACTTTAACATCATCTACACCATCCACTTTTAGCAGATTATCATGAACATCTTGACAAATCTTAAAACCGAACACTGCCGGACAGAATGGACTTGTAAGATGCAAATCCACTTTGACATTGCTGTTGTTGATATCAACTTCATCAATTAATTCCAGTTCTACAATTGATGTGTTAATTTCCGGATCCACAATCTTTGATAATTCGTCGAATATTTTTACTCGCATCTGTTTGATATCTTGGCTCATGTCGTAAAAACCATCGTTGCTATATATAACCATTATAGAACCTTAGATAATGTATCGTTCTCGTCTTGGTACTGATTTGAGTGATATTACTTTAGACTATGTTTCATCTATAAAAGATGATTCTGAAATTGCCCTTTATGATATTCTTGGAAGTCAAGCACATGCTTTGATGTTGTTTCAAAAGAATATTATCACAAAAAATGACGCAAAAAAAATCTTATCTGCATTAGAGAATTTGAAAAATGCAAAATTTGATTCATCTTCTGGGGCCGAAGATATTCATGAATTGATTGAGACATTAGTGATTAAGAAAGCCGGAATGGCAAGTGGTGGAAAAATGCACACTGCAAGATCTCGAAATGATCAAGTAGTTTTAGATATCAGAATGAAAATTAGAGATGATATCAATATCGTATGTAATTGTCTTTTAGATACTATTGAAGCTCTAGTATCTGTGGCTAAAAACCACCAAAAAACCATCATGCCGCTCTATACTCATCTTCAACAAGCTCAGGCAGGTCTTTTTTCACATTATCTTTTGGCACATGCTGATGTTTTAACTCGCGATTTTGAAAGACTGTATGGAACATTTGAACGAATTAATCAAAGTCCACTTGGAGCTGGACCTGTTGGTGGAACAAGTATTCCAATTGATCGACATAGTACAGCAAAGATGTTAGGTTTTGATGGTCTTGTTGAAAATTCTATAGATGCGACAAGCACACGTGATTTTGTAGCAGAATATGTGGCAATGATTTCTATCATGATGACTAATCTCAGCAAAATATCTGAAGACTTTGTTATTTGGTCTACGTCCGAATTTTCTTTCATTGAACTCTCAGATGAATTCACGTCACCTTCAAGTGTAATGCCTCAAAAAAAGAACCCTGATATTTTAGAATTGACAAGAGGTAAAACTGCAGAAATAATTGGTAATCTGACTGCGATTCTAACTACTATCAAAGGATTAGCATCTGGATATGGACGTGATTTACAACAAATAAAATCTTCTATTTGGTCAACATCAAAAATATCCATCAGTACATTATTAATTTTAAAATCCATTCTACTAACTTTAAAAGTAAATGAAAAGCAAATGAAAAAAGTAACTGAATCAAGTAATCTTATTGCCTTAGATATTGCTGAGAAATTAGTTCAAAAAGGAATTCCATTTAGGGTAACTCATAAAATTTCAGGAAGTTTGGTACACTTGGCCCATATCACAAAAAAACCTATGTCAAAACTGACTTTGTCAGAAATTAGAAAATCTGTAGAAGGCACTAAAGTTGATCCTAAAGTTGTTTCAGACATTA
This sequence comes from Candidatus Nitrosopumilus sp., assembly GCA_036525555.1. GTDB lineage: Archaea > Thermoproteota > Nitrososphaeria > Nitrososphaerales > Nitrosopumilaceae > Nitrosopumilus. Next base: position 20,961 of record DATDAD010000005.1, on the reverse strand, counting down.
TTTCCTCTACCACTGTTGTTTCTTCATTAAAGGATAGAACTTCTTTTGGTTCATCAGGATATGATGAACAAAAACGAATGATATCTGATAGAATTCAGAAAATTAATCAGTATAGAATTGATGTATCCAAAAGAGAAAATAGAATTAGCTCATCAATTGATGAATTGACAAAACAGATCAATGCAATAATTAAATGAATAAAGTAAAAGAGAGCGGGTCTAAAGGGATTCGGACCCTTGACAACCGGATTAAAAGTCCGGTGCGCTACCTGGCTGCGCCATAGACCCTCGTAAAAAATGCCTTAACTGTATAATTTAGTCTTTTACAAAATATTTTGTTCTGGCAGAAACTTTTAATCTGGCAATTTGATTCAAAGAATTTGTGCCCTTGTAGTATAGCCCGGTCTAGAATTCGGCCCTGTCACGGCTGAGACGCGTGTTCAAATCCCGCCGAGGGCGCCATTATTTCTATTTGATAAATGAAAAATCGTTTCACAACCGATCAGAATTAAATTTCCAGATGATATTGTTGAATAAAGATAGATTCCAAGATAAATCTCACAAGAATATTAAAATTCAGGGAATTTGAGTGAAATTTGTTGTCTGAAGAGAAAAAAGAATCTGAAATAGACACAAAATCTATTGATGATTCTATATCTGATAAAACATCTTCAGATGAAACTGCAAAAGCAGCTGAAGAATCAAAAACATCTGAAGAGGCAATTGCAAAAGCAGAAGCAGCAGCAAAAGCTGTTGAAGAGGCAGAACTTGCAGTCAAAGAAGCTCTTGCAAAAGCAGAAGCAGCTAAAGCAGAAGCAGAAGCAGCAGCAGAAGAAGAATACAAAGCAATTGCTGCTGAAGTAAAAGCAGATGCTGCCGGCAAAACTGATTATACCTTTAAGAGACAAGGGGAAGAAATTTTCAGACGCGAAATGGGTGAGCCAGAATTTTGGTTAGATAAAAAAGACCGTTTTACACGACCAATTCTTTCTGCAGATGAGCAGGAATCCCTTACCAGAAAGGCAGAGATGTTTCATGATCAGACTCCTGCATATGTTCCTCAACATGTTCTTAGTCCCGAATACGCAGGCGTTTCAAATTATGAACGTGGAATTGACTCCTTTTTAGAAGAAACTAAACAGAAACTTGAACAGTTAAAAAATAATCCTGAGGCAACTGAAAAAGAAATTAAGGATACAGAAAATGAAATTATTTACTTGGAATCATTGCATGAAAATTTCTATATCGGTATGAATGTTTTTAGAACAGCTAGAGGTGGACGGGATAAAATTAAAGCATAATAGGTGAATGGTTTGAGTCAGATATCTTTTGATGTGATGAATACGAGAGTAACTTTCAAAAATGTTCCTATCTATACATTATCAAAATTTGCTTTCAAAGATGTTCCTGCAGCGTGTGCAGAATTTAAAAAAATACCTGGTGTTGAGGAATGCCTTATTATTCAAACTGCAACTAGAGTTGAAATCTTTACTGTTAGCAATGTTGAAACTACTGATTCTCCAGATGCGAGAAGACCAGAAGGTAAAGCATTGGTGTTAAATCAAATTAAGGATACTTGGATATCTCTATCATCGCTAGAACAAATTGATATTGATCACTTTGATCAAACTCTTGAAGTTTACAAAGGAGATGCTGTCTACTTAAATCTTTTAAGATTGGCATCTGGATTGGATTCTTTAGTTGTTGGATGGCAAAGTGTCTTTGATGATATTGTTAAATGTGTAGGTTATGCAAAGAGTGCAGGTACATCCGGTAATATTCTCAATAAATTATTTGATAACGTAATTAGATTGGCTTCTCGAATGAGAGATACAACAGGTATTGGTAAAGACGTTGTCTCTTTAGGGGACGTCGCAGTAAAAGTGGTTGATGAAAAAGCAGGTCTTGATTCTAAAAAGAAAGTGTTGGTAATTGGTACTGGTGAGCCTGCTGCTATGCTTGCAAAAACTTTGAGCAAAAGAGGAATTGTCTTTGATGTTACAAGTAGAAGTTTAGAACGTGCCACTGGTTTTTCAGCAATTCTTGGTGGAAATCCTGTAGATTTCAATGATGTATTAGCCGGATTTGATAAATATGATATTATTTTTGTTGCAACAACCTCCGATTACTTCTTGATCACATATGAAAGAATTAGATTAATAATGGAAGAAAAGAAAAAAGGTACATTAGTTGTAGATTTGTCTGATCCTAGAACTGTTGATGAAGGAATTACTGCACTTCCTGGAATTAAATTATTATTCAGAGATCAGATTGCAGAAATTTTTGAAGAAAGCGTAAAAGCTAGAGTTGGAATTGTTCCGGCAGTGGAGAAAATTATTGAGAAAGAACTTCCAGTTTTATCTGCTAGGATGAAAAGGCTAGACGCTTAAATTTTCTATAATCCTTGTTTTCTTAAGAGAAATTGCATGATGGCTTCTTTTGAATAATCTATTCCATGTTCTTCATCTGTGTGTTTTCTAAATTCATCAATTACTGTATCCATCTCTCCCTCAGTAATAAAATCACACTCAAATCCATAATCATTGCACTTCAGTATTGCCATACTTTGATGAAAAATAATCAATATAAAAATCCACAGGTATTTGTCAACTTGAGAAAACTTATTTTCATAATGTGCCCAATATGAAATTTATCTGATAATTTTAGGAATTTTTCTATCCATATGATTCAAACTTGATACCGAAACTTCCATCAGGTTTTTTCTCATGTTCGGTAACAAATCCTTTTGGACCTAGATGTTCAATTACTCCATCAATTGTTCCTTGATAACCACAAATGTAGATGATGGAATTCTCCGGAGTTAGTTCTTCTCCTACCATTTCTTCTACAGGTGATAACCCTGTTTTTTTATCAGGCTGAAAAAATGATTCAACTCTGCCTACATGACCATTCCAAGATCTATTGAAAAATTCCTTTGGTCTGCTGATTGCGGCCCTATACCTGAAATTCCATTGATCTCTTCCTCTTTTTTCACTTTCCATTTCTAAATCTGTTAATAGCCTCTTGTAACTTAATTCATCAACATAACTTGCACCATGAAGAACAATAACTTCTCTTTTATCATTACTATCGTGAAAATGTTTTGCAAATGCAATAAATGGTGCTATTCCTGTACCTCCACCTACACAAATCACTCTTCTATTATCTTTTTGTCCGTTAGGCAATCTGTCACTGATTTGCAGTGCAGCCCCCGTTGGATCACCTAGAGAAACCTCATCTCCTACATTTAGATAAAATAATTCAGTAGTTACACGACCTGGCAGTGGTTTTCTTACCCACCTAATTACAAATTCAAAATAATCTCTATTTTCTGGATGTGATGCAATAGAGTATGCTCTTCTAACAATTTTTTTTTCTGCAGGAATTGGCAGTCCTATTGTCAAAAATTGACCAGTCTTATATTCTGGCATTCCATTCTCTGGAAGTAATCTAATGATTACTAGATCCTCTTTGAGCAACTCGCTATAGATGACTTTTGCTTTCATCTCAGTAACCATACAAGAAGCTTTTTCCCGACTTTGGTTAAATATATTTCTCTTATCTTCTTAGGTGGAAGATCTATCAAAAACTGAAGAATCTCAAATAAATTATCAAACTATTATCAATTTTTCAATTTTAAATTCTAAAAATTCATTTATTGATTTTTGACATTATTTCATCAAGAATTCCTTGATTTGCAGCTGCAATGAAAGAAATCCGTGTCTCATAACTTAGATTCGCATCAAGTTGATTCAAATTTTCATCTAATAGGATACCTCCAGCCTCTTTAACAATCACATAACCTGCAGCAATATCTTGAATTCTGATTTTTTTCCTTAAATCAATAAAAATATCGATCAAACCTTTTGCAAACATTGCCATTTCAAGTGCATTTGCTCCAAAATGTCGTGTATGTTCATAATTTTCATATATTGGATTTAATCTTGTCATTAAATCAATTGATGCACCTGATGTGTTAATTCCAACAATCTTGTAAATTGGATCCTTTTTGTGAACTTTGATTTGTTTATTATTAAAAAATGCCCCTTTATTTTCTGATGCCCAATACATTTCTCCATTTGAAAGATTTGTAATTACTCCATCTGTAACTGAACTGAGTTTATTTCCAGTTGCAAACGCTAATGAGCTACAGAAAAAAGGAACTCCTCTAACTGCATTTGCAGAACCATCAATTGCATCCATTATAACAAAGCCCTTTGGGTTTTCTGATAATTCAACGCGTCCACATTCTTCGCCTAATACTGTGCACTCAAAATTTAATTCCTTGAGATAATCCAAAACTGTTTTTTCTGCGATAATGTCTATGTTTCTTGAAATGTCTCCCCCAGCTCCGACACCAAAATCTCCTGCAGCATCAACTGTTCCAGCAAGATCTTTTACATTTTCATAAATCCTTTTTGAAGCTTCACGAAGAATTTCTATTACTTGCATGTTGTAAAATTAGCCGTTCGTAATTTAAGTGAAGAAAATATTTGGTTTGAAAGCATAAATAACAATAAAGAAGCTTACGTTTGTGAGTGGAAAAGATCAATCTGTAATTAGTAAGGAAGCTTTGATGAGTACAAAACCTGGAAAGCAGATTATAAAACAAGCATTGTTCAAATCTAAAGGTTACAAATTATTTAACAAGTATAAAGAAGAAACAGAAAACCAATTTCCAAATTTTGCAGAAAGATTTGCAAAGGGATTATTAGATGAAATAAAATCTGATACAAATCCAAATGCTACTCAACAAGCTTTTGGTAATGAAGTGGGTTCTACTGAAATTATACTAAATGCATCTGAAATTGAGCCTATAAAATTAAAATTAGATAGTCTTGAGGTAATGCAAGATAGAGTAAATCGAATTTTAAATTCAAATTTTGTTAAAATGACCTTTCCTGTTTTTAATGGATTATTTGATGCAGCAGCAGAATATTCTGGGAGAGATGATTCTCAATTAAAACAGGATATAGTTGAAGGACATATTCTAGCAATTGATCTAAGTGAGCCCATGGATAGAATTGTAGATAGGGATGAAGATTTGGAGTTCCTTGATGATTACAAACTGATGAATCCATATATTTTGAAATTAGCTAGAGATAAAATTTCTAAAGGTGGTGAACAAGTTCTAAAAGAATTTGAAGCAGGATTTGAAGATGCAAGAGTTGGACAATATTTAGATGAAAAATTAAAATCAAAACCAACAGAAATTACTGAAGAAGAAATGACTTTATCTTACAAAAAATATCGTGCAGTAATGGGAACTGCTGGAAGAAATATGGCTTTAGCAGAACGACCATTAGGAGAAATCTTCTATTTGGGTATGGCAAGAGCTGCTGAAGGAGTTGGATGTGGAAATGAAATTGAAGACTCGATTAAAAATGGATTTGTAAAAATACCTTCATGGCCACTGTACTATTCACTATTAGCAAATGATGTAAAAAAAGGATTTGATGTTACTCTAGAAAAAAGTAATTTGTATTTGCAGGATGCAAGACTTACACTTGAATTGTTACCTGATGATTTCTCACACAAAGAATTTTTGGAATTTTTATTTTTAACTGTAGAGCATTACAATCAATATTGGTACAATAAATTACAAAGAGCCAATAAATGGTCAGAGTATCAATCTCAACTTCCCAAGTGATTGCCTTGATGTGGTCAGAAAAATACCGACCTAAGATAATTTCTGATATGGTCGGAAATGAAGAAGCACGCGCAGCAATTACTGAATGGTTTGTCAAATGGAAAAAAGGTACAAAGCCATTACTTTTAGTTGGTCCTCCTGGAATTGGAAAAACTACTATTGCATATCTTGTTGCCAAACAATTTGGTTATGATATGATTGGATTAAACGCCAGCGATGTTAGAAGTAAATCTAGAATAAATGAAATTCTTACGCCTGTTTTAGCAAATGTAAGTGTCATGGGGACTCCTATGATTTTTGTAGATGAAGTTGATGGAATTCATGGCCGTGGTGATTATGGTGGCGCATCTGCATTAGTTGATATTCTAAAGGAGCCTACTGTTCCAATTGTTCTTGCTGCAAATAATGATACATCTGACAAAATGAAAAGTATCAAAAAAGTAGTAAAAACAATTCAATTCAAAAAAATTCCACCAAGATTATTGCGAGTGTACCTTGAAAACATTTTGAAAAGACAGAGTGCAAAACTAAGCCCTGGTTCAATTATCAAAGTAATTGATAAATCTAAAGGTGATATTCGTTCGATGATCAATCTTACACAATCTTTAGTTACCGGATTTAATCCTCAAACTGAAACTACTTTTGAAAAGATTAACGTTGAAGATGGAGTAAATGCTTTCTTTAAAGCAAATTCTATTGAAGAGGCCAGAATTGTTCTGTATTCTATGCAAATTGATCCTAGAGAAAAAATTAATGCATTTTATTCTAGTATTATTACAAGCGAATTAGATCACTCTATACTTGCAAAATATTTAGAAATCATATCTGAAGCTGACATGCTTTTTGGAAAAATTATGAAAACTCAAAATTGGAGATTACTTCGATACCTAAATGACATTTTAATAAAATTATATCAAAATGATGATAGAGTTAGATATTCTCAGTATAATTTATCCTGGCCTTTGTTAAATCGAATCAGATGGGATGGCGCAAAAATTAAATCATTGTCATCTATCATGGCAAAAAAACTTCATCTATCTTCTAGTTCTTTTGTAACACTATGTTTGCCCTTTGTTTTACTATGTATAAAAAATAAAACTCTCGAATTGGAATTGGAAGAAAATTTTGGCGATATTATTGAAAAGGAGATTGAGCTAATATCATGAGTTGGAGAAAAATCCCTATGAAATTTCCTGGAACATGTATTGTTTGTAATGAAAAAATACCTGTAAATGAGATTGGTCTTTGGGCAAAAGGACTTGGTGTGAAGCATGAAAAGTGTGCCCAAACAAATGAATTACAATGTGTTGTATGTGGGGGCCCGGCCGGTTGTCTTCAGTGTGAATTTCAGGAAAATTGTGATATTCCAAATGTCTCACAACTCTGTATTTGTAAGAAATGTAGCGATGAAAAGGATACTTTTAGTTTGTATCAAAAATCTGTTAATAAGAAATTTCCAATTCTTAACACTTGATATTCTAAAAAAAACAACGATCGTTGAGTTTTTGTAAATATTTCGTATTCTAGTAATCCTCAAACTAAATTAATATAGGAAACCATATTTTTGTAGAATACCGTGCATTCTGAAAAGATTGAAGGATATACTAAAAAGAATAATACAGCATTACAAGGTGGTGGCCAAGATCGAATTCAGGCTCAACACGATAAGGGAAAATTAACTGCTCGCGAAAGAATTGATCTTCTACTCGATGAGGGCACTTTTACTGAAATTGATCCATTGACTACACATCATTATCATGAATATGATATGCAGAAAAAGAAATTTTTCACTGATGGTGTAGTCGGTGGATACGGAAATGTAAATGGAAGGCAAATCTTTGTTTTTGCATATGATTTTACCGTACTTGGTGGAACCCTTAGTCAGATGGGAGCTAAAAAAATTACAAAATTAATGGATCATGCTATTAGAACTGGCTGCCCAATTATCGGTATAATGGATTCTGGAGGTGCCAGAATTCAAGAAGGTATTATGAGTCTGGATGGATTTGCAGATATATTTTATCACAATCAATTAGCTTCAGGTGTAATTCCACAAATCACTGCAAGTATTGGTCCGTCTGCAGGCGGTTCTGTATACTCCCCTGCAATGACTGATTTTGTTATTATGGTTGAAAAAGTTGGAACCATGTTTGTTACAGGACCTGATGTGGTAAAGACTGTGCTAGGAGAAGAAATTTCATTTGATGATCTTGGTGGAGCAATGACTCATGGTTCAAAGAGTGGGGTTGCCCATTTTGTTGCACAAAATGAATACGAATGTATGGATTACATCAAAAAATTAATTTCATATCTGCCTCAAAATAATACTGAAGAACCTCCAAAACTTACTACTGATGATGATCCAAATCGTTTAGATCACAATCTAATTAACATTATTCCCGAAAATCCTTTACAGCCATATGATATGAAAGAAATCATTAATTCTATTGTAGACAATCATGAATTCTTTGAAGTTCATGAATTGTTTGCACCAAATGTTGTTGTCGGTTATGGTAGAATGAATGGACAAGTAGTAGGAATTGTTGCAAACCAACCGATTCATCTTGCAGGTGCACTAGATATTGATTCATCAAATAAAGCTGCAAGGTTCATTAGATTTTGTGATTCGTTTAACATTCCTCTCATTACACTAGTTGATACTCCAGGATACATGCCCGGTTCTAATCAAGAACACAATGGTATCATTAGACATGGAAGTAAATTGTTGTATGCATATTGTGAAGCAACTGTTCCAAGAATTACATTGGTTATTGGAAAAGCATATGGTGGAGCATATATTGCAATGGGAAGTAAAAATCTTAGAACTGATATTAATTATGCATGGCCAACTGCTAGATGTGCAGTACTGGGTGGAGAAGCTGCAGTCAAAATTATGTATAGAAAAGATCTTAGTGAAGCCGATGATCCTGAGGCACTAAAAAAACAATTAATCGATGAATTTGCTGAAAAATTTGAAAATCCGTATGTTGCAGCATCACATGGTACTGTAGACAATGTTATTGATCCAGCTGAAACTAGACCTATGCTTATCAAAGCACTTCAAATGCTTGCAAACAAAAGAGAAAAACAACTTCCAAGAAAACATGGAAACATCAATCTGTGATTAAAAATGATTGAAAAAGTACTGATTGCAAACAGAGGAGAAATCGCTTTACGTGTAATAAGAACATGTAAGAGATTAGGAATCAAAACTGTTGCAGTTTATTCAGATGAAGACTATGATTCTTTACATGTAAAACAAGCTACTGAGGCTTATTATATTGGAGAAGCAGCTCCTGCAAAATCTTATCTGAATCAAGATAAAATTCTTGAAGTTATTTTGTCTTCAGGTTCTGATGCAATTCACCCTGGTTATGGATTTCTTTCTGAAAATTCTGATTTTGCAACCAGTTGTGAAAAAAATAACATTAACTTTATTGGACCAACAGGAAAATCCATGGATCTTTGTGGTGATAAAATGCAATGTAAAGCTGCTATGCTTAAAGCCAAAGTACCAACTGTTCCAGGAAGCCCTGGACTTGTAAAAGATGTAGAAGAGGCATTAAAAATTGCAAATGATATTGAATATCCTGTAATGTTAAAATCAGTTTATGGTGGTGGAGGCCGTGGAATTAGAATTGTTACAAATGACAAAGAATTACGTGAAGGCTTTGAAACTGTTACAAGCGAATCTATCTCTGCAGTAGGAAAATCTGCAATCATTGTTGAAAAATTCCTTGAAAAAACAAGACATATTGAATACCAAATGTGTAGAGACAAACATGGTAATGCAGTTCATATTTTTGAAAGAGAGTGTTCAATCCAAAGAAGAAATCAAAAACTTATCGAGCAAACACCTTCTCCTGTAGTTGATCAGGAAACACGGGATAGAGTAGGTGAATTAGTTGTTAGAGCATCAGAAGCAGTTGATTACACTAACTTGGGAACTGCTGAATTTTTAAGAGCAGATAATGGAGAATTTTACTTTATTGAAATTAATGCTAGATTGCAAGTAGAACATCCAATATCTGAGATGGTCTCTGGACTGGACTTTGTTAAACTTCAAATAGATATTGCAAATGGTGAACCCTTGCCTTTCAAGCAAAAAGATCTTAAAATGAATGGTTATGCAATTGAATGTAGAATTAATGCAGAAGATACATTCCTAGACTTTGCTCCTTCTACAGGACCAGTACCGGACGTAGCAATCCCATCAGGCCCTAACGTTAGATGTGATACTTACTTGTATCCTGGATGCACAGTATCGCCATTTTATGACTCTTTGATGGCTAAACTCTGCACATGGGGCCAAACCTTTGATGAATCTAGAACTCGTATGCTTACAGCTCTAAATGATTTTTACATCCAAGGAGTAGAAACATCAATTCCCCTTTACAAAACAATTCTAAATTCAGAAGAATACAAAAAAGGTGATCTATCTACTGACTTTTTGAAACGTTATGGTATGATTGATAAGCTAACTGAAGATCTAAAGAAAGAAAAAGTTGATAAGAGTGAAGCCGCAATTGCTGCAGCAATAGTTCATTCTGAATACCTTAACAGTAGAATTCAAAATAGCTCATCTTCTAATTCAAATTGGAAATACAAACTGGATTGATGATAAATGGATTATAAAATTACAGACATTGAAAAATCATTTGAAGGAAAGATCGTTGAAAATCTTGGTAACAATGACTATGTAATTAAAATAAATGATGATGAGCACAAATTAAAAATTATTAATATGAATTCGTCTGGAATCGAATTTCTTTTAGATCAAAAATATCACAAGGCAAAATATTTGGAGCAATCAACTAGCGAAATGAATGTTGTAATTGACAATGTTCCAGTTGTAATTAACCGACACACTCACTTTGATAAAGTAGTCTACAAACACTCCGGTGGCGCAGGCACAGGTAATGCACAACTAGCATTAAAAAGTCAAATTCCAGGTAAGGTTGTATCTATTGCAATTTCAGAAGGAGATACTGTAAAGAAAGGAGATGTTATTTGTACTTTAGAATCAATGAAGATGCAAGTATCTGTCAAAGCACACAAAGATGGTGTCGTAAAATCTATTAAAATTAAAGAAACTGCAACTGTTGCCAAAGGCGATGTAATAGCAGATATAGAATAAAGAAATAAATTTTTACTATTTTAGGAAATTTTTAATTTCTTCATAGTTTGGTTCTTTTAGTGGATCCTCTGATACCCATTTGTAACCAATTTTTCCATCTTCGTTAATTATGAAAACAGAACGTTTTGCTGCATTGTAATCTTTGATATGTAATAGATCTGGCATCAGAACATCATAATCTCTAATTGTTTTACTTGTATAGTCAGCTAATAATGGAAAATTAAAGTTGTGTTTTTCAGCAAATGCTTTGTTTGCGAATGGACCATCATTGCTGATTGCTATAACTTTGGCACCCGTATCTGAAATTTCTTTCCAAGAGTCTCTAAATGTACAAAGTTCTACTTCACAAACAGGTGAACTTGCAGCTACAATAAATGACAAGACAATTTTTCCACCCTTAAATTCATCCAAAGTCCTCATTTTCAACTCTGTGTCTGCTAGTTCAAAACTGGGAGCAATATCTCCTACATTTAATGTCATGATCGCAATTTGACGTTATCCTATTAAGTTCTTTACAAAAGTTATTTTTTTCAAATTTGATCCCAAAAATGAAACATACCTTTTTATACAAAAATTGGAGTGAAAAGCTAAATTGGTCGGGGAATTAGCGGGCAATTATAGTACCGTTGTATTGATGTTTGCGTTTGGTATAGTAGCAATGGCTCCAGCTTTGGTTATTTCTAGAATGATCTCTCCTCGAAAAAGAAGTAATCCAGTAAAATTTTTGCCAATGGAATGTGGTCAAGTCCCTTCTGGAGAAGGAAGAACTCATTTCATGATGCAGTATTATCCGTACATTTTGATGTTTGTAGTATTTGATGTGATGGCAATTTTCTTGTATGCATGGGGGAGTGCACTTTTAGAAATTCCAAAAATTGCAACTTTACCAATGATGGGATTTTTAGCAATCATGTTTGGCGCTATGGCATTTGCATTGTATCAATCAGGGAGAAGAAGAATATGGTAGTTTTTTATATAAATTGTATTTACGAGGGTAGGGGATAAGATTGCTTAAAGATTTAGTAACACCAGAAAATGCAAATGTCTTCATCGGAAAGTTAGGGGACATTTTAGAAAAAGCAATTGATAAACCATTGGGCTATGCCATTAATTGGGGTAGAATTTGGTCACTCTGGCCTGTTCACATTGAAACAGCTTGTTGCAGTGTTGAATTTGGTGCAGCATCAAGTCCTAGATATGATGTTGAAAGATTTGGTATCATTGAAGCATTTGGATCATTAAGACAATGTGATCTTGTTGTTGTTCAAGGAACTATTACAAGAAAAATGGCACCACGTCTCAGATTAGTTTATGATCAAATGCCAGAGCCAAAATATGTTATTGCTATGGGGGCTTGTGCAATTACTGGGGGTTTGTATTTTGATTCATACAATGTACTTCCAGGAATTGACGGAGTTATTCCAGTTGATGTATACGTTCCAGGTTGCCCACCTAGACCTGAAACTCTCATCCAAGGATGTATGTTATTACAAGAAAAAATTAAGAGAATGAAGGCTAGGAAGTTTGTATAATGAGTACTGAAACTGAAAACTCTACTGCAGATGCAAAACCTGAAGCACAAACACCTCCACCTAAACCTGCCCCAAAGAAACCTGAAACTGCACCTATAGAATTACCTGCATTTGAAAAGAGTATTTCTGATAAAATTGTTGAAAAATTTGGTGACAAAGTAGAAGTTGGATTTGTAAAAGAAGATAGAGTTAGAATTAATGTTGGACGAGAACATGTTCACGACGTTGCTGAATTCATTAGGGATGGGCTAAATTATGATCATGTGGAATCTGTTTCGGGCGTAGATTATCCTCAAGATAATGAAATTGAAGTTGTTTATCATATAGGATCTTACACTGATTTATCATTAGCAAGACAAATTCTAGTTTTAGCCACAAGGGCCCCAAGAGAAACAAATCCTATTCCAGGAAATGATGCAACAAGACTTCCGACCCTTAGAGATGTGTTTTACAGTGTTGAATTTCATGAAAGAGAAGTTTTTGAAATGTTTGGAGTCTTCTTTGAAGGCCATCCTGATAATAGACGATTACTTTTGCCAGAAGATTGGGCAGATTTACCTCCACTTAGAAAGGACTTTGCAATAAAGGGTAGATAGGGATGACTGCAGAATTACCTCCTGGATTAGCACTCCAAAAAGTTGATGAGAGAATAATGACACTGAATGTTGGGCCGCAGCATCCTGGTTCTGGCCATATGAGAATTATTGTACAAATTGATGGTGATTACATTGTTGCATGTGATCCTGATCCTGGATATGTCCATCGCGGAGAAGAAAAAATGGCAGAGTATAGAAATTATATTACAAATATTCCTCACTTAGAAAGACCAGTAATTCATGATTCTTGTAATGTGTTATATCCATATGTTTTGGGTGCAGAAGAACTTCTTGGAATTGAGGTTCCAGAACGTGCAAAATATGTTAGAGTAATTGCATCTGAATTAAACCGCTGTATTTACATCATGTATTGGCTTGCAATTTATGGAATCTTTTTGGGACACTCTACAATGTTCATGTGGCCTGCAGGTGATCGTGAATTGTTAATTGATTTGATGGAAAAAATGACCGGTGCTAGAGTAACACATGCACACTTTGTTCCGGGTGGAGTCAGAAATGATTTACCACCAAACTTTGAAGATGTATGTCTACGTCAAGTTAACTATTTTGAAAAACGTATCAAAGAATATGCTGCAGTTTTTTATGACAATCCTATTCTAATTTCAAGAACTAGAGATACTGGAGTACTATCAAGACAAGATGCAATCCGATATGGAACAACCGGTTCTGTACTTCGTGCTAGTGGTGTTGATTATGATCTTCGAGTAAAAGAACCATATGATGTCTATGATGAATTAGATGTTCATACAAATGTAATGAAAGAAGGAGATTCATACGCAAGATCCAGAATTCCATGGCTTGACATGATGGAAAGCTGTAACATTATCCGACAAGCATTGCAAAAAATGCCCAAGTCAGGCTCCGTTAGAGTAAAACTAAAACCAAATCCAAAAACAAAGGGACTTGAATCAGTTTACAAACGTGTAGAATCAGGCAGAGGATCACTAGGTTGCTATATTGTGTCTGATGCTAAAACAGAGCCTTATAGAGTAAAGTTGAGTGTTCCTTCATTTAGAAATCTAATTGCTTTACCAAATCTTCTAAGAGGTGAAAAACTTGGCAATATGCCATCAGTTTATTGGAGTCTTAATTATTGGCCCGTGGAGGCAGACCGATAAATGTCAGTCATTGCACCAAATTTCAAATTAAGTGAATTTATCAAATCACTACTTGATAATGTATTTTGGATTATATTTATTGTAGTTCTAATTGGCCTTCCTGCAATTATGATGATTCTATTTGTAATTGAAATGCCTGTTATAGATGGAGAACTACTCACACCATTTCTTGCATTAACATGGATTGCGGATCCGTCTAGAATCCTTCCAATTGTTAAAGCATTCATGGCAACTGATATTTTTAGAGTAATGGTATTTCCTGGATTTGGATTTGCAGCATTACTAGCAGCAGGTACTATTTTTATTGAAAGAAAGATGCTTGCAAAATTACAGCTTAGAGTTGGTCCATTTTATTGTGGAAAATTTGAAGGTATTTTGCAATTAATGGGTGACGGTCTAAAATTAATCTCAAAAGAAATTATCATTCCTGCAAAAGCTGACAAACCTATTTTCTGGGCAGCCCCAGTACTCTTTGTTGCAGCTGCCGCAGCATTTGTTGCATTCATTCCTGTTGCACCTGGTTGGGTAGTTGCAGATGTGGAGATGGGATTACTTGGAGTATTTGCAGTAATTGGATTTTTCCCAATCATTACAATTCTTTCAGCATGGTCTGCAAACAGTAAATTCCCATTCATTGGCGGCATCAGAGCATTATTCCAAATGGTCTCATTTGAAATTCCATTAATTTTGTCTTTGTTAGGAGTTGTTATGCTAACAGGCTCTCTTAATCTATCAGAAATTGCTGCAAGTCAATCCAGTTTCCCATGGATTGTATTTTTACCAGTTGGTGCAATTGTATTCTTCATCACAATGCTTGCAGAATTGGAAAGAATTCCATTTGACTTGCCAGAAGCAGAAAGTGAAATTGTCGCTGGTTGGTTAACTGAATTATCTGGAATGATGTATGGACTTGTTCAATTAGGAACATATCTTAAACTATATGCTTTTGCAGCATTGTTTGTTGTTATATTCTTAGGTGGATGGAATGGTCCAATGGTTGTACCACCATTTCCAGCAGAAATTCTTGAAAAAGGAATTGAAATTGGTCCTATCGTAGCAAAATTTCCTGGTCTGCCATTATTCGATCAAGCAATGCTCAATGGCACACTTTGGTTTGTCCTAAAAACAGTGGCTGTAATATTTTTCATATTATTACCAAGAGGTGTTTTCCCAAGAATTAGAGTCGATATGCTGTTAAGTCTTGGATGGACTAAATTAATTGGACTAGCTTTCGTTAACATCTTTATTGCACTGGGCTTGCTTTACGCTGGAGTGCTAGGGCCAGGAGGATTACAATAATGGGAACTGCAACTGGTATTATTCGCGCACTAAATTCAGGAATTAAACATATTGCAACAAAACGATTCACACTTCGTTATCCTGAAGAGAAACTAAAATTCGTAGGTGATGGATATCAGTTTGATCCATCTACGGGTGTTGGAATTGCCGGATTAAAAGGGCGACATATGTTGTTCCATGATCACTGTACTGGATGTCAATTATGTTCAATTGCCTGTGAGGGCGTTGCAGAAGCCATTGCAATGGTAAAAGTTCCAGAAGAGCAAAAACAAAATAAAAAATCAATTATGCCCCAAATTGATTATGGAAAATGTGTTTTCTGTGGTCTCTGTGTTGATGCATGTCCTTTCTATGCACTTTACATGACTAATGATTATGAACTATCCTCCTTTTCAAAAGAAGGCTTGATTTACACTCCTGCACAACTTCAGGTAAAACCATATGTTGCACAGGATAGTGAAATACAAATATCTGATAGAGGTGCAACACATGGCTGATGCTACATTTCTTGCATTGGCAGTAATTACAATTGGTTCAGCAATTGCTGCACTTGAATTAAGATCATTGATTTATGGTTCTATTGCCTTGATGGGAACTTTAGGTGGTATTGCAGGATTCTTTTTCTTACTCGATGCACCTTTTGTTGCATTATTCCAATTAGCAGTTTACGTAGGTTCCATCGCTGTTTTAATTTTGTTTACTGTAATGTTAGTAAAAAGAGAATTAATCTTCAAAAAAATTGAAGACAAAAGAAGAAAATTTGCAGGAATTGGTTTGATGCTTGTAATTATGGTGTCATTAGGAGCAGTGTTCTTGGATTCTGGAATTAAAACAATAACTACAGATGAACCTGCAACTGACTTTAGAGATATAGGAATTGACTTTGTAACATATTATTGGCCTGCATTAATTCTGATGGGATTATTACTGGCAGGTTCTGTTACTGGCGCACTAGTTTTAGCCAAACGTGAGGATGTGGAGAATGACCAGCGAGCTAGTTGATTTCACTCTCATATCTGTGGCTCTCCTTGGTATAGGAATCTACGGCCTTGCAGTTAAACGTAATTTTATCCGAATGCTATTTGCAGTTGAAATTATTATTAATGCAGCAAACTTGAATATTGTTGCTTTTGGTAGATTTCTACCTCACAGTGGTGGTCAAACTATGGCATTATTTTCAATTGCAATTGCTGCAGCAGAAGTTGCAGTTGGACTATCCTTAATCATTGTAGCTTATCGTATGTATCAGAATGTCGATATTGCAGACTTTAGGAGCCTGAAGGGATAATGGAATACGCATTACTTCAGGCAGTCTTCTTGCCCCTACTATTATCCCCAGTAGCCTACATTATTGGAAGAAAAGTAGGACCAACACCTGCAATGTGGTTTACATTTGCAATCCTGTTGTATACAACAATTCTTGTTGTCAATGCAGCATTATCTGGAACTGTAGAAGAGCACTATCCATGGACTGAGCAGTTTGGTGAATTTGGTTTCTTGTTAGATGGATTGGCATCCCCATTTGCAATAATCATCTATGTGTTATCTACAATCTTGGCACTGTATTCTAAACCTTACATGATCCACAAATTTCATGAACAATTTGAGGAAGAAAAAAATCTTAACATATCTTCTAGTCAAACTTCAATTGTAGAATCTTCTTCTTTATCTGAGTATGTAAATGCAAAATCTGGACTTTACTTTGCATTATACCTTGTATTTGCAATGGGTATGCTTGGAACAGTTCTATCAACGAATCTCATTGAATTTTACATCTTCTTTGAAGTAATGTTAATCCCTGGTTTCTTTTTGGTTGCTCTTTGGGGTGATGGTCCTAGAAGAAAGATTGGTTTAATGTTCTTGTTTTGGACTCATGCTGGTGCAGTAGTTTTACTATTGGGATTCTTGATGATTGGTCTGACTCTAGGTAGCTTTGACTTTGCAGATATCAAAGAATCTGAAATCCCTGCAGATATTGCAATGTATTCTGCTGTTGCGATTTCAATAGGCCTTGGTGTTAAACTTGCTGTGTTTATGTTCCATGTTTGGCTTCCATATGTGCACGGTTCAGCACCAACACCAATCAGTGCTTTGTTGTCTCCTGCAATGATCGGAATTGGAGCTTATGGTCTTTTCAGATTAATTGTAGAATTTTTACCGTTAACATATGCTGAGCTTTCAATTTGGTTCCACATATGGGGTCTTGTTACAATGATTTATGGTGGAGCAATGGCATTGATGCAAGATGATCTCAAACGTCTCTTAGCATATTCTAGTATCAGTCAAATGGGCTATCTTTTATTTGGAATTGGCTCGATGTCGGCACTTGGTCTTTCAGGTGCAGAGATGATGTATGTAACACACGGAATTGGAAAAGGTATTCTCTTTATGATGGCAGGAATTATTATTGTTAAAGTAGGAACTAGAAGCATTTCAAAATTGGGTGGACTGGCAGGAAAAATGCCTATCACTGCAGTCTGTGCAGTTATTGGTGCACTCACAATTATGGGGGTTCCACCAACAAGTGGTTTCATGGGAGAATGGATTCTCTTTTACGGTGCATTAGAGACTGCCATTGAAGAAGGCTCAACACTAAGGGCTGTTACATTTGGCTTAGGTCTTGTAGCAACTGCACTTACGATGTCATATATGTTATGGATGTTAAAACGTGTATTCTTTGGAAAGACTCCTGAACATCTAGAAAATGTGAAAGAGGGAAGTTGGTATATGACAGCACCAATGATGGTATTGGCAGGATTCTCAATAGTAATTGGTATTTATCCAGATATTTTCTTTAAGACTATCATTCCATACATGAATGGAGTATTGGGAGTTTAGGCTATGGCAACAGAAGCTTTTGGATTACCCTTTGAAGTTGGATCTCTTAGTGCTTGGTTAGTTTGGATTCTGCCCTTTGTTGCAGCAATGATTATTCCTGGTGTTGGAAAATTATCAAAACACGCAACTGGATATGTTGCAGTTGCATTTGCTTTAATGAGTGCATTATCTGCAGCAACAATGATTCCTCTAGCTCTTGAAGCACATGAAATACATCATCAAATTATGTGGATAGAAGCATTAGGTCTTAAAGCCGGTGTCTTAGCTGATCCACTTTCAATTATTATGGCAAATGTAGTTGGCTGGATTTCATTTTTGATTATGATTTACAGTACTGGTTACATGAAAGGTGACAAGGATATTACCCGATTCTGGTTTTGGATGATGTTCTTTATTGGTTCAATGCAATTAATTGTATTATCTGATAACTTACTTCAAGTCTTCTTTGGATGGGAAGGAGTAGGACTTGCATCATATGCTTTGATCAGCTTTTGGTATCGTGATAAAAAGAAAGATCATGTTGGTGTTGAGGGTCGTACAGTCCTTGGAATGCTAGATTACTACGCTCCAACACATGCAGGAATGAAGGCATTCATCATGACCAAAGTTGGTGATGTAATGATGATTGCTGGAATGCTCTTGATATTTTTGTTTGCAGGTACATTTGGATTTAAAGAATTGATGGGCGATACTGATTGGGCAACTGCAATGGCTGCTCAGGGATTACTAGTCCCTGCATTTGTTTTACTATTTGGTGGTGCAGTAGGAAAGTCTGCACAATTCCCACTAAACGAATGGTTACTAGAAGCGATGACTGGTCCTACTGCAGTATCTGCACTGATTCACGCAGCAACAATGGTCAAAGCAGGAGTCTTCTTGGTAGCAAGAATTGGCCCACTTGTATTTGCATTAGGTGCTGCAGGAATAATGGCTGATCAATTCTTTGAAATTGTAGCCTGGGTTGGTGCCATTACTGCATTACTGCTTGCAACACAAGGTATGGTTAATCCTGAAATTAAGAAGGTTCTTGCATATTCTACCGGCTCTCAAATTGGTTACATGATGATGGCCTTAGGTGTTGCAGGACTATCTCATCAATATGTTGATGGTTACACTGCAGGATTCTTCCATCTCATTTCTCATGCAATGTTCAAAGCTTCACTATTCATGGCAGCTGGTTCTTTGCTACATATTGTTGGTTCTAGATTTATGACTGATATGGGAGGTTTGAGAAAACAGATGAAGAAAACTTATGCATTCATGTGGGCTGCAGGTCTTGGTTTGATGGGTGCTCCATTTATCACAACAGGTTTCTGGAGTAAGGATGCAATATTTGCTGCAGTGTACGAGTCAGGAAGCGAATGGGCCTTGCCTCTTTATGCTATTGCTGTATTGACCGCAGTGATTACCACATTTTACACTACAAGAATGATCGGCTTGGTATTCTTTGGAAAGAAGAGTAAACACATTGAAAAGATGGAAGAAGAGGGTCATCACATTCATGAAGCATCTCTATCTATGTGGGTCCCATATGGAATCCTCGCAGTTCTAACTATAGGCATTGGAATAATAGGATTTTCTGCAGAAGGTGGAATACATCATTTGTTCACTGAATATCTAGACCATTCATTTGGCATTCATACGGTTGAACATGAGACTGCAGAATCTTTCCTTCCAGGTCCGTTAGCAGGACTTAATCCAATTGCATTAGGTTCATCCTTGGTTGCATTTTCAATAGGAATAGGTTTAGGCTATGTATTTTACATTGGACGTTGGGTCGATGCTACAAAATTTGTAAATTCAAACATTTTCTTTTATGCTATTCACAAAGTTATTCTAAACAGATGGTACCTTAATGCAATTATTTACTGGTGCTTTGTTGTAGCTCCACTCTGGCTTGCAAGAGGTGTATTTCGTTACTTTGAGAAAACAGCTATTGACTATGGAATGAATGATGGATTCCAAAAAGCTGTTGGATGGGGAGCCAAAGTAGTGCAAGGAACTCAGACAGGTGTAGCTCAGTCATATCTATTCGTTTTTGGAGCTGGATTACTATTCGTAATTCTGATTTTGCTGATATAGGAGAAATATGGTATGATAGAAATTACTTCAACCCCATTAATCATAATAGCAGTCCTAGGTGTCGCCGGAGTTATTTTACCTGTAATTAATGTAATAAGAAAAGAGAAGGGCTCAAATTCATTTTACGCAGTTATTGCATTTGCCGCTTTAATCATTTCAATAGCTTATGTTGGCTATCAATTCATAAATGATAATGTCCTTCCATCAGCACTTTTCTCTGAAGACGTAATAGTAGACGATGCATTTGGTGGCTTCTTTGCAATTGCAATGCTAATTGTTGCAATTTTCACAACAGTCGGCTCCTTCAACTACATGCGAAAACAAAACTATCCTGCAATTTACTATTCACTAATTTTACTTTCAACTATAGGTATGGTACTAGTTGCATATTCTACAGATTTGATTATGCTATTTGTTGCATGGGAATTAATGAGCATTCCAACATATGCTCTTGTTGGTTTTATCAAGAAAAATCCTCAGTCAAATGAAGCTGCATTAAAGTACTTTTTGTTTGGTGCCCTCTCATCTGCAATAATCGTTTACGGTATTTCAATAACATATGGAATAACTGGCTCTACTAACATTGGAGAAGTAATACAAGGATATTCTACACTTGATCCTTCACTCCTTCCACTTGCTCTACTTTCAGTAGGAATGTTTGTGGCAGGATTTGGCTTTAAAATGGGTTT
>DATDAD010000004.1:0-22819 GCA_036525555.1 Candidatus Nitrosopumilus sp. | reverse complement strand
ACTGTTACTGACTCTGCTACATTTGACCTAAGAAACGGTGTATTGCAATCTGACAAATCTGTGTATATTATTGGATCCGACATGATCTTGACCCTCATTGAACCAGACTTCGATTTGGACAATGACCAGGCTGAGACATATGACTTGGACTTAATCGAATGGGACTCTGATGCCGCAACGCTCACCATGGGTGATGCTGGCGGTGACGCAGGAGCATTTGATCCAGAACCACTCAACTTTAGAGAAACAGGTGACTCTACTGGTATCTTCCAGATAGTCATTGAGATTCCTCAAGAGTTAGATAATGACAACCTTGAAAGAGGCGAAGAAATTATCTTAGAGTATACAGACTGGGGTCCATCCGGATCTGACTACGTTGGAGATGAAGATGAGGATGTCAACTTGACAATCTACACTTCTAACTTCGGCGCAACTGTAGAGCTTGACCAAAAAGTTTACACATGGACTGATAAAGTATACATTACTGTAGTAGCACCAGATCACAACTTCGACGGTGACTTAATTGATGAAATCGGTAACACTGATCTCGACCCTCTAAAGGTCGCAACCAGAAGTGCTGATCTTGACAATTACAAACTAGTCGAAACTGGTACTGACACAGGCATTTTCACTGGTGAGGTTATCCTTACTGGTTTCACACACAATGCTGATGGTGACAGTACAACTGGTGATGATCAAGGTAATGATGTACAATCCCTTCCAGCAACCGGTAGTGGTCCAACTGATGGACTATTGCCAGCTGATGATGATGACGGACTTACTGTCTCCTTTGAATTCTCAGAGGATGAAACAATTGTAGGTTCAGCACTTATCAGATGGAATATTGGAGAAGTTCAGTGGCTTGAAGCAAGCTATCCAGCAAGCGGAACAGGTGTTGTAAGAGTAATTGACCCAGACATGAACTTAAACCCAGAAGCAGTCGACAACTTCGATGTCGATGTGTGGTCTGACTCCGATGCCGGAGGTATTGACCTTACTGTAACTGAGACTAATGAGGCAACCGGAATTTACGAAGGCACTGTATTCTTTACAGTTGACGACGAATCTTCAGGTCACAGACTCAGAGTCGCAGAAGGTGACACTGTCACCGCAGAATATGAGGACAATACACTACCAGATCCGTACACAACTGCAGATGAACTCGATATTACTGCCACTTCACTAATCGGCACTGTCGTACCACCTCTCGAGAGAGCACCAGCTGCTAACTTGAGAACCGTTGATGCATTCGGCAACAGTTTAGATACTGTTTCCGTTGACCAACAGGTACAAATCAGCGCTGACTTAGCAAATGGTCAGGATAGAGAGCAAGCATTCGCATACTTGGTACAGATCCAGGATGGTAACGGTGTTACAGTCTCACTAGCATGGATTACAGGTTCACTATCTGCTGGTCAATCATTCAGCCCGGCATTATCATGGATTCCAACACAAGCAGGAACTTACACAGCAACTGCATTTGTATGGGAATCAGTAGATAATCCAACGGCATTATCACCACCAGTCAGTACTACAATCACTGTAAAGTAAGATAACTAGTTCTAATTACCCTTTTTTTCTTTTTTTTGAATCCTTCTTAACGAAAGTTATGCACAATTTTTTCACAAGTAATATCTAGGAGTAGATTGAGAATTAATTAAATTGAAATTACAAATTTTACTTTCTCTTTTTTTTGTAATCATACTAATGACTGTACCAAATTCATTTGCAGAACTTGAACTATCTACAAACAGCAAAGTATACTCTCCTGAACACACTCTGCAAGTTTACGGAAAAGGATTGCCTGAAGAAAATCTAATCCTTCGAATTTTTGCACCAGATGAATCAATTGCAAAATTTGATCAAATAACAACTAATACCGATGGTTCTTTTAATTATGGATTACTAACCTGGCCTGAACCATCAACTAATTTCCCATATGGTACATACACTGTTGAGGCAATCAGTACAGAACAAAATGGAATATCTAAAAAAATTGATATAAAATTTTCATCTACAACAGAACTGCTTGATGTGCCAGTAGAGAGAAATGTCAATACTTTGGTTTTTGCTCCAGAGACTGCAGCAATTAATCAGCCAATCAGAGTATTTGTTCAAACTACTAGTGATGGACTTTTGGTAGGAAACGAACCTCGTGAATTATTAGGCACAACCCATGTTCATCTTCCTTCTGGAATATCTGTGACCCTAACTAATTCATTTAAGACACTACATCAAGGGTTGTACTATGTTGATTACACTCCGATAGAGGAGGGGACACATGTATTTCATGTAGTTGCATTTAGTCAAGGAACAACATCTCATGGTTCAGCCGCTACAAATGTTCTAAGCCAAGATCTTGGAGGGATCTCAGATCAAATAGTCAATCTAAATTCAGTTTTAGATGAAACATCAAGCCAACTAGAAATTCTAAAATCTCAAATTAAAGGATTTGACACAACTCTGAAATATGCAAGTAGTCAAATCGATGAAAACATAGGCACCTTTGCACTATCTGCAAAATCCATCAGTGAATCTTCTGCCCAACTCAATGCATTGTTACTGCCAATCATTGCATCAATAGGATTAATTGTCGCATTGCAAATTGCAATTCTTGCTAGAAGAAGATAGTTATAATAAGATAAGAATAAAAAATTAATCAATGCCCAAAGCGGCTATCTTCTTTTTCGTATTGCTTTTTTCTCCCATGATCACAAACTCACATGCATTTGTTTCTGGTGATCTAGACAATACAACTTTTGAAAACAAACTAATTTTCGATTCAGATATTGTACAAATTAATCCAGATTTTTTCGTTGAAAATGATTTTAAAAGATATTTGATTTTTGGAAACAATCAAGAACAAAATGATTTTTTAAAATCCAATTCAGTTTATGGAATTCAATCCGATAGTGGATTCTTTTCTGTTGCGCTTCTTTCTGAAGCTTCGGTATCTAATCTGGTTTCACAAGGATACTATGTTGTTGAGGATTTCAAACTGGATTTTCATTCTTCAAATGGACAAATTAAAGATGCATCAAGGATTGGCGAAATTACAGGATCAAATTTAGCTAAAACAAAATATGGTTCAACAGGAAATGGAACTGTAATTGCTATTGTGGATACTGGGGTTGATTTCTCAAATCCAGACATCCAACATTCACTTGCAAGAGATGAACTTAATCATCCAATAATGCTAGATCCTGATGGACAAGGAATTGTATTGACAAATGCAACCTTTTTTGCATATATTGACAAAAATGAAATTATCCGAAATTATAGTAAGCCGATTCCATCTCACATGACCTCATCTGCATATGTTACGCGTGATGGAGTATTCCTTGATGTATCTCAGGGAGGTAAGGGCAGTGACATACCGATATACAATTCATTTTTTCCACAGATAGGAAACTCTGTTATTTTTAATGGTACACTATCAAATGATATGAAAATTGGCGATGACAATAGAAATTACATCAAATCAAAAAGTGGAGTTTACCATCTTGGTGTGATATATCAAGGAGGATTAAGTGGACCATTAGCCCAAATTCAGGTGGTGCCAGTTCTGGTTGTTGATTCTTTCACTGCTGGTGTATATGATACAATTATTCCTGATCTAAGTACTTCTTGGGAGGATTATACGAGATTTGATTTAGAATCTGGGAAAAAGCCAAATTATGATTTTGATTTTACTGATGAAAAACCAATTGTATTGGGAAGTGGAAAAGAATTCCTCGTTTATGATTCAAATGGAGACGGGAAAAATGATTACAGTGCAGGAACATTTGGTGCGCAAGTTCTTGACGTTTATGGCGTGATTGAAAAAAATTCTACTGATATTGTTGATAATCTAAAAGCAATCAATGGAACTCTTTTGCCTGCTTTGGATTCTGATGGCGAATTTTTTGGTTTGATGACTGATTTTATGGGACATGGAACCTCTAGTGCCGCATCAATTACTTCTAGAGGTCAAGAAACTTATGATATTTACAATGACTCCAAAAAATATTCCATAACCGGTGTGGCCCCTGATGCAAAGATTGTGCCAGTAAAGGCATTGTGGTTTGGTGATACTGTATATGGTTGGTTATGGTCTGCAGGATTTGAAAATAAAGATCATAATTGGAAATTTTCAGGAAAGCCTCGAGTTGATATTATTTCAAACAGTTGGGGTGTGTCAAACTTTCCTAGTTTCAATACATCACCTGGAATGGATGTTCTATCATTGATTTTGAGCATATTGGCGACACCAAATTCTTTAGATGATGATTATCCAGGAGTAACAATAATTTCAAGTGCAGGAAATTCCGGTCATGGTTATGGAACTATAGGTTTGCCAAATGCCTCACCATTTGGAATTACAGTAGGAGCAACGACAAACAATGTCTTTGTTGGGTATGGTCCTTTCAAGGATCAACCTAGATTTGGAAATACAGATATTCATTCTAACCATATTGTTGATTTTTCAAGCAGAGGTCCTAGCTCAATTGGTGATCCCAAACCTGATGTTATGAGTATCGGTGCTCATGGATTTGTACCATCAAATGTTTTAAAAGTTAACAAGGATTCCAAAGATGAATCTTTCTCATTGTTTGGCGGTACTAGCATGGCTGCTCCACTTGTATCTGGAAGTGCGGCAATTCTAATTGAAGAAATGAAAAAACAATCAAAAGACTATGATTCCTTTCTGATCAAAAATATTCTCATGTCTACTGCAACTGATCTGCAAAATGATCCTATGACTCAGGGATCTGGATTGGTAAATACCGAATCCGCTTTAGATTATGTTAATGGTGAAAATGGAGTTTTCATAGTTTACAATACTGATTCATATGATAACATCAAAAAAGTTCTTGAACCTGCAATTAAAAAGATTAATTCAACATCAATTGGATTTGAAAAGTTTCAACTACCTTCACACTCATTTCCTATGACAAGTTGGTTTGCAGGACAATTACTTCCAGGAGAAAGAAGCACAACTACTTTTACTGTTGAGAATCCGACTGATGATTATCTTACAATTAGCATAAAGCCTCAAACTTTGTCATTAATGTCAAAAACACATCTTAATGGAGCAACAATTGTACAACAACAAGATTCAATTTTAAACAAGACTGACACTTTTGCTCCAAACTATATCAAACTGTCTGAATTTGGTAATTCTACCGAACTTGTAACGTTTTTTGACGAGGATGATCCAATTCCTGATGAATCATCATTAATGATATTGAATGCAAATTTCCGATTCGATGATTTTATGAATAATACTTCAGATGTTTATGCCGATGATCTTAAAATTGCATCTCTCTATCTTTATGATTGGATTGATAACAACAATGATACAAAAATTACTAGCAATGAATTATCTATGATTAATAGAGCTGGTTCTTGGGGAACTGTTCAAGAACTTAGAGTTTCAGAACCTGATGAAAAATTTGAAGGCATACCTCTAGTCGGAGTTTACCCTGTGCCAACAAGATATTCTTACTGGCTCGGTGATACGAAACAAAATTCTACCTCGATGGATTATACCATATCTGCTAGCCATTATGAAAAAGAAAGATGGTCTTTACTTTGGCTCGAATCTGAAACAATTTCAATTCCTCCAAAAACATCATCTACAGTTGATGTGACATTAGTTACCCCAAATGATTTCAAAACAGGTGTGTATCAAGGATTTTTAACTTTTCAAAGTGATAGGCATATCGTAAATGCTCCTGTATCCTTTGTAATCAAACAACCTGTAATAGAAAATGATTCTATGATCTTGATTAAAGGTATTCAAAGTGATGATGTACTTTATGGAAACGGATACACTAAAGGAGCATTTGATATGGTCAATCGTTACATGGCTGGTGATTGGAGACAGTATTATTTTGATATTCAAAATGAATCCATCAATTCTGCTGCTATAGAACTTTCTTGGACAAGTAATGATACAAATCTATCTGTATTTGTAATGGATCCTTCTGGAAAAATAGTTCAAACAAATGTTCCCTCTGGCGTCTTTGGACATTTTCTCGGATGGGCTTCACTTGATTGGCTTGGTAATTCTATCTTTAGTCAAGGTGGTGGATTTTTTCCAGTAAAAAACAAAGATGATACATCAACAGTTCTCTATGTTCCAATCAATCAAACAGGGACATACACACTTTTGACACATTCAACTTTGTTTGGCGGTTCATCAACTACTGAACCGATTACACTTGCAGCTAAATTTTCAAACATTTCACCTGAAATGATATTGCAGAATGAACAATCTGTAGAAACTGAATTTATTCCAAGTAATTCAGATAACAGTTCAGAAATAAAACCTAAAACAATCACTCCGTCTAAAGAAACAGAAAATGCAATCACTGAACCTACATTCAGTCTTGGTATTGGAATTGGAATAATTATTGGAATTGCGATCGGAATTGTTGTAATTTTTATCCTTAGACAAAAACCTCCTAAATAACTGAACAAGGTTTATAAGCAATTTGCCGAGTACGAGAGCTGAATGTCAGAACTGGGGACAAAAAAGTCTGGCGGATTATCCCGAAGAGACTTTCTGAAATTAATGGGGGCAGCAGGCACAGGATTAGCTTTTGCACCTTTTGTGCCGTTTGGTAACTTTATGCCAAATCCAAATCAGGCCTCCCTTGAAAGAGTACCAGTAATTTTGCCTGATGGCACACAAGCTAACATCAATAATTATCCCGTTAATCACGCTGAAGTTATCACTTATCCTGCAACTGGAGATGCTGCACTTGATGCAGAAGCATTTCGTAAATGGCAATTCATTAGACTTCCTAAGGAATTGGGTGGTGAAAAAAAAGATACGTCTTCTCTACGAGCTTTTAGTATGATTTGTTTACATCTTTGGTGTTTGTGGAAATATTGGCCTGATGAGGGCAGAAAAAGAGGTGAGTGTCCATGTCATGGCAGTATGTATGATCCAATGACTGGAACTGCATTTGTCGGCCCTGCATCTGTTCAAGCTGCACCATCAAATACATTGCCTAAACTAACTTTAGAAATTGATTCAGATGGTCTTGTATTTATCATGCCACCAAAGTTTAATGCAAATGAAAATGGAGTAATAGGATATGGCCGTTTCGCTTGAAAGAAGAACTGGGGTTGTAGCATTCCTTTATTGGCTCTGGGATGGAGTAGACAGAACTATCTTTACTGCAATTAAATTTTCATTTCCTGCAAGATTCGTAAGTCCGTTTGGATTTTTAGGAATGCTTACTTTTATTGTATTCATTATTCTTGGAGTTACGGGAGCTCTGTTGATGTTTTACTATCAACCAATTCTTGATAGGGCATGGGATAGTGTTCAATTTATCAATGATGAAGTTCCATTTGGTTTTCACATTAGAAATATTCACTACCATGGTTCAAACGCTATGGTTCTTTTAGCAGTTCTTCACATGTATTATCAATACTTTAGTGGAAGATATAAAATCAGAAATGAAGTTTTATGGATGACTGGTGTTATCTTAGGTACTGTAACTATTCTTGAAGCATTTACTGGATACGACGTAATTTTCAGTGAAAGAGCAGAACTTGCAATTAGTATTGCGGCGTCATTGACAACATCCATTCCAATAGCTGGGCCGACTATTCGTGATGCGGCGTTAGGTAGTGGTTTCTCTGACTTTGTTTTACGATTCTATGCACAACACGTTTTCCTGTTGCCTATTGTGATGCTTGGATTAATGGCAGTACACTTCCCAAGATTCCTTGTCTTTGATGTACCAATGGTTATGGCAATTGGCGGTGCGATTTTGATTACTGGAGGGGTATTCCCAATTGATATGGGATTCAAGTTTGAACCCACAGTTCCACCAGGCGTAACTGTTCCTGAATGGTATCTTACAGGAATCTATGCATTCATGAGGACACAATATGACAAATTTGTTACAGGCTTGCTGTGGCCATTATTGTTCATTATATCGTTTGTATTGATTCCGTTTATAGACAGATACAAGAAATTCTCATGGAGAGATAGACCAATTATTACTGCATTTGGAATAACAAGCCTTGCCCAAATTATGGTTACTACATACTGGGGATTCTACATCTCACCGGATATCTCGATTCCATTAGTAGAACGTTTGGTAATTGATCCAATATTCTTCTATTCTACAATGATCTTGTTGGTACCGCTAGGATTTGGATTTACGTACATGATGATCAAGCTAGCAAATGAGGCAGAAAGAAAATCAAAACTTGCAAAAAGTAGCGGTCCACAAAAAGTTGCAACCATCAATCTCTCTGAAAAATGGATTAACTGGTTACTTGTTGCACTTTTGGCATTCCAAGTATTCTTAAACATTGCAGCATACAATGCAGCCTTGACAGGAATGAAGAATGTTTCATTGTTCTTTATCGGAATTATACTGCTAGTGTTTGCAGCATTCTTCCATGTGTACAGATATGCAATGAGTCAACAAAAGAATGCCCCTCCACCAGCTCCTGTACCTGTGGTTGAGGAAAAACCAAAACTTGCAGAACCAGCACCTGTGGAATCAACTAAATCCCCAGATGGAAAAACAGCATCTGATGCAAATCCTGCCCCAAAAGAATTGGCACCTGAAGTATCTGTGCCAAAAACTCAAGCAGATTTAGGTGTTGGTGCAAGTAACAATTCAAATGTTGGCTCTAACGATCTTGATGGAGTGAAAAAATTATGAGCGCCCCTACATCAAGTCATGCATACGGTATTGGGATGATTGCACTAATTATTGGCATGTCTGCAACTGTCGTATTTTATACTTCATTTTATCTTCCTGAATCTTTGGCAAAACCTTCAGTATCTGATCATATTTTAAATCCAGAAGAAGAATTTTTCATTATTGAAATTGTTCGTGGTGCCGTTATTGAGGGCAATGACAACTATGTTCCAAACAAGCCGACTGTATTATTAGAATATACAAATAATGTGAGATGGATAAATAATGATGATACTGCCCATACTGTTTCCCCAGATCACCGCCATGCGGATGCTTACAGTGGAGACTTTGGCTCTTCTGGAGTTCTAAAACCTGGTGATGTGTATGATTTTTTGTTTACTGAACCTCAAGAAGTACACTATCACTGCCAGCCTCATCCATGGATGACTGGCTCAATTAAAGTAGAGAAGAGTAGATTCTAGACTGAATACTTTGCAAAAATTATTTTACTTTCGATTTCTTTATGTTGCTCAATAATTGACACTCTAAATTTTATTTCATGTTCTTGCTTTGGCTCAAAATTTATCACTGCTGTAAATTCAGCTTTATGCTCTGGCATGACATCTTTATTGATAAACAATCTTGAAACATTCTGAGAAATCTTCTTTCCATTGTATGACTTGTAAATAATGTGCTCATTTGAATCTGAAATTTGTGTGTTAATCACAACTCCATCATATCTTCCAGGATATGAAACCGAAATTGTTCCTCTGATTTCTGAATCTGGATGAATATCTGTTGAATTCAATTCAAATTCCAAATCTTTCATGATCCCTTTGCTTCTAAATCTGAATAATAGCTTTGTTAAGCGGGCCCAAAGGGCTTCGATCCCTTGACCATCGGATTAGAAGTCCGGCACTCTATCCATGCTGAGCTATGGGCCCAAAAATCTAGCAATTAATTACCATTTTAAGGGTTTACAGCCACTTTTTTTGGTAGTTTTCTCTTTCCATCTTAAAGAGAAATTGTTGTGCATATCCTGCAAAGGGACCAAAGTGATTAACAATTTTTTCATGAAGAATTTCATATTGTTTTTCTGTAATTGTTTTAGTTTCAAGTTGAAATTTATCTGAATAATATTTCTCTAGAATTCTGATCATCCATCTATCTAGTGGAAATGATTCTAATTTGTTTAATGAAAATAACATGATGCAATCTGCAACTTTGTTTCCCACTCCTGGAATTTGGCAAATCTCTTTTTTAGCTTCTTGGTAGCTGCATTTTTTCAAGTACTCAAAATCAATTTTCTTCAACGCTGCTCTGTTTGCTGCTTCTTTGATAAAATTAGCACGATATCCTACCCCGCAACTTTTTATTTCATTTATTGATGCCCTTGCAAGTTTTTCTGGTTTGGGAAATAAAAAAAATTCTTGATTGTCAAATTCTGCTTTAACACCAAATCTTTTTGACATCTTTTCTAAACTGTTTTTAATTTTTTGAATATTAGAGTTTGATGACACAATAAATGAAATTAAACACTGAAAGGGATCCTGTTCAAATATTCTCAACCCTGGGTATTGCTTTATAGCTTTTTTTGTGACATCATCTTTTGAAATTGATTTAATAATTTTTTCAATATTGTCTTTTTTTCGAAAAAAATCTGTCTTGCTGTTCTGATATGATTTAATGCTCCCTGAATTAGTTATTTTTAGAATGTCCTGACCGTTTACACCGTACCAATTTGCATTATTTTTTTTCCAAAGAAATACCTGGCCACTATTTATTGAACTATCTACATTTATGACACGATTCTGCATCTTAAACAGTGATTTCTTCATTGACTGCTGGAGAAAATGTTTCTAGACCAAATTGCTCATGAATTTCCTTGGCAAACATATCGCATGATTCAGCATCACCATGAACTGTACACACTTTTGGGTTTCCTTTGATTTGTTTAATCATATCAAACAATTCTTTTCTATCTGCGTGCCCAGAAAACTCAAATTGTTTTACTTCTGCTTTGACAGCAAGATCTTTACCTCTGGTTGAGACCATTCCTGTGTCAAGTAATTTTCTTCCAGGTGTTCCCTCACCTTGGTAAGAAACTAGAGCTATTCCGTTCTTACTATCAAAAGATAATTGTTGTAAATAATACACTGCATTTCCTCCAACTAGCATTCCAGCTGGAGAGATTACGACACATGGTTCTTCCATGGCACGTTTTCTTTCAGAATGTTCTCTGATAGATGTTGCATGCTTTATTGCATCTGAAAATACTTGTGGGTCTCTTAGGTAATCTGGATGCTTGAACATTATCTCATTTACTTTTAGTGCCATTCCATCCATAATGATCTTGTGTTTGAAATTTGAACTTCTCAAGATGCAAGCAATCTCCTGAGAGCGTTCAACTGAAAATGAAGGAATAAACAATATTCCTTTTCTGTCCATAACTTCATTTGCAAATTCTATCAATTCTGCTTCTGACTCTTTTCTTGGCTTCTGTTCAGTCTTGGCATATGTGCTCTCAGTAATTAGTAAATCAATTTCTCCAATGTCCAAATCCATTTCTCTGAGCATTCTAGAACCGTGGGTTTTAATGTCACCTGTATAGAAAAGACGCTTTTTCTCTGATTCTACTATCACAGTGCTTCCTCCAATCACATGTCCTGATTCTCTTAGTTCAAAAGTTGCATTTCCTTTAGTAATTTTTTGTTTGAATCCAATCTCTTTTGCGTTTCTCATCATATTGTTCACCTCTGGCAGGTCAAATGGATGGGAATTTTTTTCAATTTTTAGCATATCTTCAATCAATAATTTTGAAAGATCAAATGTAGGTGGAGTTGCATAGACATCAGTATTCCCACTTACAAATAGAGATGGAACATTACCTGAATGATCCAAGTGGGCATGAGTTATGATAATTGCATCCAAATCTTTTGGTTTCACATGTATTGGATATTGTGGTGGACTGCCTCTTCGACCAAACATTACTCCATAATCTAACAGCAATTTAGTACCATTACAATCTACTAAAAATCCAGATCTGCCTACTTCGTTTGCAGCACCTAAAACTTTGACCTTCAAGAATTAAAATGACATTTAATCTATGTTAAAACCTTCTTAGAGGCGATCCGATCATTGTGCCTATCATGGAATCTACAAAAGCTTTAATTAGTGTAAGCTAAGATTCGATCCTCATGGGAAGAAGCTTCCAAGAATGGTTAGGACAACAAGATCAAGCCGTCGTCGCTAAAACACGTGCAGGTGACGAAGCAAACAAACCACTCCTAAACCAAATTAACTGGATTTGGGTTAACAATCTGATGAATCAGAAAGCAGACCTTAATCCATCTTCAGCAGAACTACTTGACTGGGTTACTTCTGGTCAAATAGATGCAATGAGAAAATAAACGTGTAAAACACGTTATCTTTTTGTTTTTTAAATTCTTTAATCTAGATTCTGCGCACGTATTTTGACTCGATCATTTTCATAACAGGGTTATGAATTTCAATCATGGTTTAAATAGTCACCAATCAATCTTTAATTTGTAATGCCAATAGCAATACTTCCAGACATTGATGAACAAAGATGTATCGGATGTGCACTATGTGTAGAAATCTGTACAACTCTTGGTCCTGATGTCCTTAGAGTAAAACCTGTTGAAGGCTGGAAGAGAGGTAAAGCATTTGTTTTCTACCCAGAAAGATGTATTTCTGATGGTGCATGCATAGGTGTATGTCCAACAAAATCAATCTTTTGGATGAGACCAATGAATTACACAGCTGGACAACCAGTACCTCTTCACAAAAACGGTATCTTCATCAAAGGTTGGGCAGAAGACGCCGCTCTATAAGCAGCATCTTTTAGCACATTCTTTTTTCTTATTTTTAATTATTCAAAAGATTTTTTCTTGATCTCTTTTGGTAATGTTTTTACAAAATGTTTTAGGAATGCATCTTCTTTTTCATAATGAATTTCTAAAAATTTATTATTTGCAAAGAAATCATTCCATGTTTTTTCAAATGTAGGAAATTCTTTTGGTTCAAAATTAATTCTAGACGTTTCATGATGTGCTGCTGGAAAAATATCTGATATTTCAATCGGGATTAATCCTAACACTGGATTATATTGGCATACTTGAAATGATTCAAAATCTTTGAGTTTCTTTTTTAGCCCCGTATATTGATGAGATAGATATCCTGGCTTTGTATTGGATTCTTTAGTTATAATTATTTTCTTTTTCTTTGATTTGAATTTTCTAACAATTTTCTGGAAAGATTGAACCTCTGGTCTGTATTGATCCTCTTTACTGAATAAGAAAATTGCCTTTTCTTTGAATTTTGGAGTTCCTAAACCCAGAAATTCATAATTTTCGGTCATCACTTCAATCATTTCAAATAGTTTAGGATGGGCTCTTGCCTTTTTGATTACATATTCCCATAATCTTCCCTCATGAATCGCTTGTTTTACTTTGTCAACTTCAAGTTTAATTGCATGCAAGTTATGAATTGCCAATTGATTGATCTTTTCAGTCGTCTCTAATTGACGCAATTCCTCAGGAGTGTATTTTGAACATATTTCACAGTTGCATGGAAATACCACAATATCTGACAAATAGCGTGTACCATCATCTGTGATGTATCTTAATTGCTTAGCATAAAGCATGTATGATGCTGAATCAAACGTATCGCATCCCAAAGCTATGGCAAATGGTATTGTTAGAGGATGCCCTGCACCAAAAAGATGCAATGGAATTGATTGTGGCATATTTTTTTTTGCAGCCACTATCATCTGTGCCAGTAATCTATATTCATATGACTCCATAAATTCAACTGGACTGCCCAAAGCAAGCATCTGAAAACCCATTTCTACTAAACTCTTTGTAGATTTGCCAACCAGATCAAAGTGTTCGCCCCCTTGAATTGGACCAATCCAAATCTGACCATTGTCTGCTCTGCCATCAAGTGTTTCCTTTGAAACTTTTAGAGTGTGTTTGACGTAGGCTTCTGCTTTTTTAATTGGCATTCCATATCCTGTTGGTTTATCAAGTGGAATTGCAAAATCAGTTAAGATTCCTTTTTCAAAATTTGCCATATCTGGTGGCAATACATCTACATCTCCATATTCCAGAACTTGATATCCTCCAGAATCTGTCATGATTCCACCATCAAAATCAATTATCTTGTGAATTCCTTTTTGAATTGCTTCATCGCCATAATTATTTTTTGTAATGTATGCATTAGTAATTACTAAATCAAAACCTATTTCTCGAATTTTTTTAGATGGAATTGTTTGTTTTACTGGATGAATTACTGGAACATATGCCGGGGTCTCGATTTTTCCATGATTGGTATACAGAGTACCTATTCTTCCAGCTAGATCCGTTTTAGAAATTTCAAACAAGTAATTACACAAATCTAAAGGCGTTATTTAATCAATCAACAAAAAATTTTCCTAAATCCTTATTTTTCCTGACCAATTCCAGCCAATCGACTTGGTCACTTTTGTCTTTTTGTGAAATTACCTGGATTGCCTGCTCTACCACCTCTGAAATAGTTTTTTCAGTGACATTTATCTCAAATACTTTTTCTTGAAATTTGTTAATTGCATCGTGAGCTATAATTCCTAGAATCTCACTGCCAGCATTTTCTTTACATTTCTCATCAGAGTACTCTCTATCTTTGTAAACTGAAATTAAATCATAGGGGCTTCTTCTTAAAACAATCATGATTTTGATCTGATTTTTTCTTAAAACATAAGGTGCCAAATGCCCAACAATGATATTTTTTTCAGAAATCTTTTGTTTTAGAATTTCTTCTAATTCTTCAACATCAATGTCATTTGTATCCCCATTTTTTTCAAATAGACCTGACTCTTTTGCAACAGTGTTAATATCTATTATAGATAATCTCATTTTTTCAGCAATTTCTTGTGTGATCGTATGTTTTCCAACTCCTGGATTTCCTGTGATTACAATTGACATGTTTTGAAAACCTGATTCATAGATTAAACAATTTCTGCAATACTAATAAGTAGAATTGAGTTTTGCACAATATTGCAAATTGGTTTACTAGGAAAGGCAAATGTAGGAAAATCTACCTTCTTTTCAGCAGCAACTGAAACTCCTGTGGCATCTGGGAATTTCCCCTTTACAACTATTGAACCAAATATTGGAGTGGCATATGTAAAAGCTGATTGTGCATGTAAGCATTTCAAAATTAAACATGACAATGAACTATGTGTAAATGGAACTCGATTTATTCCCGTCAAACTAATTGATGTTGCAGGATTGGTTCCTGGTGCACATGAAGGCAAAGGATTAGGCAATCAATTTCTTGATGATGCAAGACAAGCTGAAGTTTTAATCCATGTTGTTGATATTGCAGGAACTACTGATATCCAAGGTCAACCTGTTCCCGCTGGAACCCATGACCCGTTAGAAGATGTTGCTTTTGTTCAAGATGAATTTGATCAATGGTTTGCAGATATTTTGAAAAGAGAATGGGATAAGATAACTCGTGAAATAGATCAAAAACGATCAAAACTTACTGATGGCATTGCAAAAAGATTTTCAGGATTAGGAATTAAGGATTTTCAAGTTCAAGAAGTTCTTCAAAAACTAGGGTTCATGGCTAAAAATCCAAAAGAATGGGAAGACGCTGACATTGAAACTTTTGTCAAAGAATTAAGAAAAAGTACAAAACCCATGATTATCGCAGCAAACAAAGCAGATCTCTGCCATGATCTTGAAATAATTAAAAAAATCACTGATACTGTTATCCCTTGCAGTGCTGAAACTGAATTACTTTTACGAAAGGCATCAAAAGCTGGAATTATAAATTATTCATCTGGTGATGAGAACTTTACAATAGTTGAAGGAAAAGAAATACCTCTACCCCAACAAAAAGCACTAGATCTAGTAAAATCAGTTTTTTCAAAAATTCAAACAACTGGGATTCAAAAAATTCTAAACACTGCAGTCTTTGACTCACTAAAGTTTATCGTAGTTTATCCAGTTGAGGATGAGACAAAACTCACCAACAAAGACGGTGTTATACTGCCTGATACAAAGTTGGTTCCTCAAGATTCAACTGCAAAAGATTTAGCAGGATTAATTCATGCAGATATCGCAAAAGGATTCCTACACGCAATAGATTGTAAAACAAAACAAAGGATAAGTGGTGATCAAAAACTTAAAAATGGTGATGTTATCAAAATTGTTTCAACATTAAGTCGTGGATAGCATGTTAGGTCTCGGAATTGAAAGTACTGCCCATACATTTTCTTGTGCTGTAATTGAGAAAACTGGGAAGAAAGGAAAAATTCTATCTGATGTCAGGAAAATTTACCGTCCAGATGAAGGAGAAGGGATTCATCCTCGTGAGGCATCTCGTCATCATATTGAAAATAGTTCACTGGTTTTGTCTGATTGCCTTAAAGAAGCAAATATCTCCATCAAAGATTTAGACATTGTTTCATATGCCGCAGGTCCAGGATTAGGTCCATGTTTACGCGTAGGTGCAGTAGTCGCACGTTCTTTGTCATCATTTTACAAAATTCCAATATACCCTGTTAACCATGCAATTGGACACATTGAATTAGGAAAATTATTGACTGGAGCAACAAATCCTCTTGTACTTTTGGTTTCAGGAGGTCATACTATGCTTTTGGCATTTCTAAATAAACAATGGAGAGTGTTTGGTGAAACTTTGGATATTACTCTAGGACAACTACTTGATCAGTTTGGACGATCAATTGGATTTGCATCTCCGTGCGGGAAAAATATTGAAGAGTTAGCAAATGCTTCTTCAAACTATGTAACATTACCATATTCAGTGAAAGGAAATGATGTATCTTTTTCTGGATTGTTGTCTGCAACTAAATCGGTTGCATCAAAAAACAAAGAAGATGCTTGTTATTCTCTTCAAGAAACCGCCTTTGCGATGATTAGCGAGGCAGTAGAACGTGCTTTATCATTTACAAGAAAAAAAGAACTAATGATTGTAGGTGGAGTTGCAGCTAATAGACGATTATCTGAAATGCTAAAGGATGTGTGCAAAAGACATGGATGTAAATTCTTTGTAGTGCCATTACAATATGCAGGAGATTGTGGGAGTCAAATATGTTGGACTGGACTCTTAGAATCTCAAGTTAAGCAAGGTGCTGCATTAAAAGACACATTTGTTACTCAATCTTGGAGATTAGATTCTGTTAAAGTACATTATTGATTCTTGTTTTCATCAATTGCCTGATCAATACTTTTAACCCAACCTTTAGTGTTGAAAACTCCAAACTTGAAAGTTTGTTCTCCTTGATCTGTTTTTGCTGTAAAACACACTTTTTTCATTAGTAATCCCTCTTTCCATGTTTTTGTTACTTTATCTAACGAAATATCCAAAACTGTATCACCAAAACGTTTTGAAAAATCCATTATTCTTGAATTTGTTTTATCAAATGCTAATCTCCTATTTGTTAATGTAAGAATTCCTGGACCAAGTTTATCTTCGCTGCAATCTTCTTGTTTGATTCTCTTCTCTCCCTCATCCATGATTAATTTTTATTGAATTCTTCTGGATATAATGTTAATGAAACTCGTCAAAAAAGGAGCTGAAGCAGACCTGTATCAAACTAAATGGCAAAATTCTAGTGCTATACTAAAAATTAGAAAAATCAAAAAATATAGAAATTCTTCACTTGATTCAAAAATTCGTAAACAAAGAACAATTAAAGAATCTCAAACATTATCACTTGTAAAATCATATGGAATTCCTGCACCACTTGTTTATTTTGTAAATTTAGATAAAACTTCTATTATCATGCAAGAAATTCCTGGAAAACCTGTTCATGATTTGTCAGAATCAAAAATTATTGAATTATCAAAAGATATAGGAAAACTAGTTGGAACTTTACACAAAAATGGTATAATGCATGGTGATCTAACAACTTCAAATTTCATTTTATTTCAAAAAACTGTTTACGTAATTGATTTTGGATTATCTCAAATCACAATAAAGCCTGAGGATCATGCAGTTGATTTGAGATTAATTAAAGAAATTCTCAACAGTGCTCATGCCAAAATCATGCTTTCTTCATGGAAAAATTTTCTAAATGGATACAAATCCATAGTTGGTCAAGCCTACTATGCCAAAATAACTAAATTAGTTTCAGAGATTGAAAGTCGTGGTAGATATGCACAAGTCGTTTGATCTATTTTTTGTTTCTTCAAACAGTCACAAATACCATGAGGCAAAGAACATTTTAGATTTATTTGGAATTAATCTTGGTTTTTTAAAATCTGATCTAAAAGAAATTCAATCAAACGTACTTCATGATATTGCAATTGCCAAAGCAAGAGATGCATTTTCTAAATTCAAAAAACCTATCTTAATTGAAGATGATGGTTTATTCATTGATTCTATTGCAGGCTTTCCAGGTCCGTACTCATCATATGTTTTCAAAACTATTGGCAACAAAGGAATCCTAAATCTTTTAAAAAATAATCGGACTGCAAAGTTTGTATCTATTATTACTTATTGTGATAAAAAATTTTTAGAGTCTTTTGTTGGTAAACTAAATGGAGAAATTTCTAAATCCCAAAAAGGAAAAGGTTGGGGATATGATCCTATATTCATTCCAAATAAATCAAAAAAAACATTTGCTCAAATGAATAATAAAAATGAATTATCCCATAGGTACAAAGCACTAAAAAAATTTTCTAAATGGTATTTGAATAAGTAGGGATGTAACGATCAATAAATCGTTCATTGTTTTGTAAGATTGAAATTCTTGAAACAATGCTTTCATCCATTACTGAAAATATTTTGCTTTTATTTGCAATTTCTTCACTAAATTTTTTTATTTCTTCCATTTCTAACATATTTGCATGTTCTAATCTATTAGTTGACCGTCCAATGTGCATGTATGATTTAATTTCAATAAAGTGTGGACTTGCTTTTTTGAACATTTCTGCAAATACCGGAATGTTTTCTTTTTGGTCGTTATAATCTCTGATTAAAGTTATTCTTAACACTGTTCTAGTATTCAAATCCTTTAGCATGTCAAGTGTTCTATTCCATCTTTCCCAGGAATCATCATATTTTGGTTTGTTAATTCTTACAAATGATTCATAATCGGCGGCATTTGTTGATAGATACAATTGTGTTGGTAATGCATCCTCGTCTTGCAATTTTTGAATCATGTCTGGTTCTTGACCGTTTGTTACAAGAAAAATCGATTTTGTTGCTTCAAGCGAATTAAGATATTTTATCAATTCTGGAAGTTTAGGATACATTGTTGGTTCACCAGAAAGTGAAATTGCATAATGACTTGGTAATAGGGATTCATCCAATCTTTGTTTATCGTTTCTTGAATCTCCATAATACCCATTGATCAGTTTTTTTCGTTCAGCCATTAACTTTGTTAAAATTTCTTCAGGTTCTGCAACATGCTCTGGTTCCATTTTCATTGAATCATAAAATTCCATTGGCCTCCAACAATACACACATCTGTTTTCACAATGCATCCCTGCGGGTGAAAATTCCATGCATCTATGTGTTGAAATTCCATAAAACTTGTGTTTGTAACAACTACCTTCATGTTTGAATGATTTTTTTGTCCAATGGCAAAGTTCTACTGTTGAATGATCCGATACACCGTACTTTGCTTTTTTTAATTGATCAGATATTGCTGGCTTGATCTGAATCAAACGATCTTCATCTTCAACTGTCTCCCCTGAACAACTCATGAGTTCAGATCGTGTTCTGGTTTACTTAAATTGATCGAGATTTTTGTCTGACATGCAAACTTTTCTGAAATCTGTTGATTTTTTTAGCAAATTCTAGAGTGAGGTTTAATAACTGGATCCTCGACGTATTTTTAGGCTTTGAAAAAAATACACAATTTGTCATTCTTATTGCTACTTCTAGCCACATTGACTAGTATGCCTGTTAGCCCTATTTTTGCTGATGGTGACTTAGATAAAGATGGCGTTGATGATTCTATAGATGCATGTCCTAATTTACAAGAAGATTATGAGGGAACAGTTGATGGATGCCCTTCCAATTTTGTACCTTGGTATGATGAAGACTATGATGGAATAGAAGATCATATTGATCAATGTCCTAATCTTAAAGAGACTTACAATAAATTCCAAGATGAAGACGGTTGTCCTGACACTCTTCCAGGAAGTGGTGAAGGTGGTGCATCTGACTCCGATGGCGATGGATTCATTGATTTAGTTGATAATTGTCCAAACCAACCAGAAACTTTCAATGGTGTTTTAGACAGAGACGGTTGTCCTGATACTTATGGTGCAGGTGATAGAGATAGGGATGGAGTTCCAGACGCTGCAGATGAATGTCCACTAAGTGCTGAAACTTACAATAAGTTCCAAGACTTGGACGGTTGCCCTGATTCAATTAATGATTTTAGTTTTATAGACACTGATAATGATGGCATTCAAGATAAAATTGATTTGTGTATCAATGAACCCGAAGTGTACAATGGTTATAGAGACACAGACGGTTGTCCAGACATTGCTTTAGATACTTCATTTAATGATAAAGATGGTGACGGCATAGCTGATAAATTTGATATTTGTCCAAACCAACCAGAAACTTTCAATAGATTTGCAGATTATGACGGCTGTCCTGACTCACTTCCATCTTTTGATGGTACACTAAATGATGCAGATGGTGATAGAATTATGGATATGGATGATGTATGTCCATTAGATCCAGAAAGATACAATGGCTTCCAAGACAAAGACGGCTGTCCTGATATTCCTCCTTATTCAAGTGATGTTGATTCTGATCTTGATGGAATTCCAAATAGTATTGATCAATGTCCTGATGTAAAAGAAACTTACAATAAATTCCAAGATCTAGACGGCTGTCCTGACTTTGTAGGTTCTGATAAGGGTGTTCCAGATTCTGATGGCGACGGAATTAATGATTATGCTGATTTATGTCCAAACCAACCAGAAACTTTCAATGGTGTCTTTGATAGAGATGGTTGCCCTGATTCTAATTTTACAACTGATAGAGACTTGGATGGAGTTCCAGACAATTTAGATAATTGTCCAACTGCTAAAGAAACTTACAATGGAATTAATGACCATGATGGTTGTCCAGATAGTGTATCTGGATTAATTGGTCAAGATTATGATG
This sequence comes from Candidatus Nitrosopumilus sp., assembly GCA_036525555.1. Lineage (GTDB taxonomy): Archaea > Thermoproteota > Nitrososphaeria > Nitrososphaerales > Nitrosopumilaceae > Nitrosopumilus. The sequence goes on along the minus strand of DATDAD010000004.1, from coordinate 1,991 downwards.
GTGATGGAATTTCTGACTTGAATGATCAATGCCCACTTGTAGCTGAAACTAAAAATGGTTACCTTGATCAAGATGGTTGTCCAGACATTGCTGTTTTAGATACTGATGGTGACGGCATCAGAGACTCTTTAGATCAATGTCCTTCTACTTCAGAAACATGGAATCGTTATCAAGATCATGATGGTTGTCCAGACGATCCAACTGATGCAGATGCAGACTATGACGGTATTTTAGACTCTGTTGATCAATGCCCACTTGATAGAGAAAGATACAATGGATTCGAAGATGAAGATGGATGTCCAGATTATCCTGATTTTATTACTAGTTTAGACTCTGATTTTGACGGAATTGTTGATAATTTAGATGAATGCCCAATATCTCCTGAAACTTACAATAAATTCCAAGACTTGGACGGTTGTCCTGATAGTGTAGCAGATAACAAAGGTGTACCTGATTCTGATAGTGATGGAATTAATGATTATAACGATCATTGTCCAAACCAACCAGAAACCTATAATGGTATTTTAGACAGAGACGGATGTCCAGATGATTACATTGGAAAGAATGATAGGGACTTAGATGGTATTCCAGATGCAATTGATGCATGCCCAACTGCTAAAGAAACTTACAACAAATTCCAAGACGATGACGGTTGCCCAGATTCAGTATCCACATCATTTGTAGTTGATTCTGATAATGACGGTATCTCTGATGTTTCTGATGATTGTCCTCTAGTTGCTGAAAATTATAATGGCTTCCAAGACACAGACGGCTGCCCAGATAGTAATATCACACAGCCTGATTCTGATGGTGATGGCGTTCCAGATGTAATGGATATGTGTCCTCAACAAAATGAAGTTTGGAACAAATATGTTGATTATGACGGATGCCCAGATGTATTGCCAACTGGAAATGTTAGAGTTGACAGTGATGAAGATGGAATACTTGATGAGTTTGATTCATGTCCAAATCTAAAGGAATCATGGAACAAATATCAAGACAATGACGGCTGCCCAGATATTGCACCAGAACAATCACGTTACAAGCATGATGCTGATTTAGATAATATAATTAATGAAAATGACATGTGTCCTCTAGAACCTGAAGATTATGATGGTGACAGAGATACTGATGGATGTCCTGACCCTTAGGAGTATCTAAGAATGAAAAAACAATATCTCTTAGGCTTTTTGTTGTTACTTACGTCTACAATTGGTATGATGCCAAGTAGTGTTTTTGCTAATGAAAATATTGATAATGATAATGATGGTGTCCCAAACAATCTAGATCAATGCCCAAATCTAAAAGAAGATTATGATCCTCAATATGGTAACAATATTGACGGCTGCCCTGCAGACTTTGTACCATGGTATGATGCAGATTATGACGGTGTTGAAGATCATATAGATAATTGTCCAACTGTTAAAGAAACTTACAATAAATTCCAAGACGATGATGGTTGCCCAGATTTATCCCCTGATAGTTCAAAAGGTATTGCAGATTCTGACGGTGATGGATATCCTGATTATATGGACAAGTGTCCAAACAGAGCAGAAGTTTTCAATGGTATTGATGACAAAGACGGTTGTCCTGATGATGCATCTAGTCTAAAAGATTCTGATAGAGATGGAATATCTGATACTTTAGATGCCTGTCCATTGGACCCTGAAAATTACAATAGATATCTAGATGAAGACGGCTGCCCTGATACCATTACAGTAATGGATTCAGTCTATACATTCCCAGATGCTGACGGTGACGGTATTGATGATAGATGGGATTCATGTCTTGATCAAAAAGAAAATTACAACAACTATCTAGATCATGACGGCTGCCCTGATGTTCCTGGCATTACTTCATTAGAAGCACCAGATGCTGACTATGATGGAATTCCTGATGATGTAGATGACTGCCCAATGGATCGTGAAAATTATAACAAATTCCAAGACACAGACGGCTGCCCTGATGAATTAGAATTCATGATAACTGGT
>DATDAD010000003.1:0-2910 GCA_036525555.1 Candidatus Nitrosopumilus sp. | reverse complement strand
CAATTCTCAAAAATGAAAATTAGTAATTTTGATGATTTACAGTAATTGAAATTTTAATTCTTACCTGCTAATTTGAGGATTAAAGATCTGTTCTACTAATTTTTGCAAGTTCTTTATCCTCTTTTGAGAAATTCCTGTCATTCTGGAAATTCTTTTTTCATCGTATCTCAAAATGTCTTTTGCAACCATCATGTTGCTTTCAGAGAAAATTCTCAATTCGTTTTGTGATAAATTAAGAATTGTAATGGGATACAAATTGTATTTTTCTATAATTTTCTCAAGACTATTTGCCCCTGGATATCTCCAAGAAAATATTTCCTGTCCTATGCATTTAGCATATTTTTTTGCATGATTTGAGACTTGAGTATTGCAGAAAATTACTTCTCCTGAAAATTTTGGTTGCAAATCAAGAAACCTTGCATGTGTGTATAATGATTCTTTTAATCCAACATATGCTCCACGAATAGAGTGATATTTGCATTCAATTAGGAATTTCTTGCCATTTTTTCTTCCTATTAGATCAATTTCGTGTATTGCACATTTTCCTGAAATTTTCGATCTTATTTCTAATACATGATAATCATAATATTCTAAAATTGATGCAATATAATTTTCAAATGCAAATCCTGCAGGACCCATTTTCATAATTGCGTTTTTTAATTGATATCTCTGGTGTAAAGCTTTGAGACCTTTTTCTTCAGAAATAGCACGAAGAACTTTTTTGTAAATGTCATTTGAGGTCATGTCTCTGTATACCTCAGATTTGACTTTTTTTAGAATTCTTTTTGCAGTATGTCTACTAGCTCCTGCTCTGACACATGTACTGAGAATCTTATTTTCATTAAATCGAACTCTACTTCCATTTGCTTTATAGATGAAGAATTTTCTAGGAGCTATGTTTTAGTTAAATTTCAAGTAGATTAATCCTTTACTTTAGGCTCATTTTTTATGACTTTGATTGCCTTTGTTCTTAGTTTTACATGAAAAGTAAATTTTAAGTCTAAAGAAATTTCTAAATTATTTGTGAGTGAGTCAAGATATCTTTCATCATTAAAAAATAAAGAATTCTTAATACTGAATAAATTATGTTCTGATTCAATTTCTCCTATGGATAAAGAACTATTGGAGAAGGAACTAAAAGAACTTCGTTCAGAGATTGAAAAATTAAGGTAGTATTTTGACAGAATGGATGTGCCATATTTGTCTTAAAAGAGGAAAAATGAAAAAAATGGATAGATTGCATTTGTGTAAAACATGTTTTGTTAAAGTTACAGAGATGTTAAAAACAAAATCTTCAATAAATAAATAATTATCTTACAATGACTGAAGCATTAGCCCAAGGATGTATCATGCAAAAATAATCATACTCTCCCAACTCTTCAAATTTGAACGAGAAAGTCCCATCTGACAATATGAGTCCGCTATCAAATTGTTTGTCTGGACCATTGACAATATTTCCACTTGTAACAGTATGTGCAGAAGAATCATCGTTTCTCCAAATTACCTCTCCTCCTTTGAAAATTATTAGTGTTGAAGGATCATAACACTTGTCTCCATCTTCACAACCTGGAACACTGGTACCTGCTGGGATGATGACTAGTCTTGATGGAAGTTTTGATGTTGTAAATTCTTTGGCCTCTTCTCCAATCTCTTTTGCCTCTTTTACTACTTGCTTTGTCTTTTCAGTAACTTTGTCCATTACTTGAGAGCCTGATTTTGAAAGTTCTTGGATTTTTTCACTGGTTTCCTTTGTAGCCTCTTTTATTGGCACTGCTGTCTTTTCTATGGTGGCAGGAATATCTGCAGAACTTCCAGTTGCTAAAAAACCCAAGGCAATAGCTACTATTACAACAGTAACTATGATTCCAGCTTTGTCTACAGATGTCATGGTGTCAATTATTGATTTGAATAAAAAAACAAGTATCTAATTGTCAGAAATGATAATGTCTGACTAGTTTAACTACTAAGAGTATGATCTAAAATCATGGTATCTGATAATTTCTGTCATTGTGGTTCATGTGGGCATGAAAAAGTAGATGAATGTTATACAAAACAATGTGCCTGCTGTTTAACAGACCATCAAGGTCCATTTGGCAAGAACAGATGATCAAAGATTTTCACTCGATAAAATAGTATGTGAAAATTATTTGTATTATTCTGAAAAAACTCTAGTTCTAAATAATGTCAAATTTGCCATTTTCTTTGGCTTTGTAAATGATATCAGGTTTTCTCAAAAATATCCCTGATTCTAAAACCCCTGCAGTTTGTTTGATTTTTTGAGTTAATACTTTGGGGTTCTTTATCGTTCCAAAATCACAATCTAAAATTATATTTCCATTTTCTGTAAAGAATGGATAACCTCTATCAAGTGAACGTATTTCTGCATCTCCTCCGAGTTTTTTAATTGAATTGGTAACAGAGTTTCTTGCTAAAGGATGAATTTCAACTGGAACAGTTCTAGTAAAGTTTTTTACAAATTTTGTCTTGTCTGCCATTACCACAACTTTTTTTGCAAGACTAAACAAAATGTTCTCTCTTAGTAATGCTCCTCCACCGCCTTTGATTACGTATTTTTGAGAATCAATTTGGTCTGCACCATCAAACACTACATCGATATGTTCCACTTGATCAGCTTCTACTAACGGAATTCCTCCTTTTTCAGCAATTAATTTAATTTGTAATGACGTTGGTACCCCTCTCACATTGTAGCCTTTTACTTTGATTAGTTTTGCAAGTGATTTTACAAGTGTAGTTGATGCACGTCCACTGCCTAACCCAATAACATAATCATCTTTTACAAATTTTAACGCGTCACTTGATAATGCCTTAATGGCATCATCATATGTCAATTATTCTACCTCTGCTTGATCCAGTTTTGACAATACTTTCATGATATCGCCTTTGATTTTG
>DATDAD010000002.1:0-41403 GCA_036525555.1 Candidatus Nitrosopumilus sp. | reverse complement strand
GGACACCTGCATCGGATAATTTTCTTGTAGTTACAGGACCTACGCCCTCTAAACTATCTAATCTTAAATCTTCTACCATACCGTATAGTACGGTACCAGTACTTTATAAGAGTATTGTTTGAGAAAATGATCGTAAAATGAGTAAATTTTAGTAAAAATTGACTATCGTCTCTTTCTTCTTTGTCCAGGTTTGTTTTGACCTGGGAATCTGCCTAAGACAAATCGTTTCTTGAAATTACTTTTGTTTCCTACGCTAGAACTGGTACCTACTATTTTTCTACCCTCAACTTTTGGTGTTTGTCCTCTTACTTTACCTGCTTTGGTAAGTGAACCGTGTGTTGCCATGTTTTAAAATAGGAATTAGTGAATTTATGTATTTGGATGACTACCAATACTTGGCTTTAACAGTCTCAATGACTTTTTCATGTTCCTTACTCTTTCTGCGAGCATATTTTTCCATTGCACCTAAAGGTACACCACCAAGAGATCGTGCGATTGCATTAAAGAAGTATCTCTGCGGTCCTTTTGAACCAGTCTTAGTCATGAATTTTTGAATACCATATTTGAAATTGTGTTGCCATGTCTTGTAAAGAACTCCTAGTTGTGCAGGAGTCATTTCATTTCCAATATGGAAGAAATCAGATTTTTCAAGCAACCCAATTGGAACAAATGTCAGTGCTGTAGCAGTAAACATAGAATCAGGTTGTTCTCTTTCTAATTCACTGAGTAATCTAATAGTTTCCCAAGAATCCTCAGGAGTTTCGTCATTATCAAGACCCATGATTAAAGTAAATGCAGGAATCCAATAATCCTGGTTCAAAGTTTTAACACCTTCTTTTACAACCCAGTGCCATTCAGATGGATCATAAGGTGCAAGTTTTCTATCAGCATATTTACCGATTAATCTAAGACTTCCAGTTTCAAATCCAGCTTGAATTCCAATCATATTATCAGGACTTGCTTTGATAATTTTAGACAGATTAGGAATAAGTTTTTCATCTGCAATTGCACCTGCCAATGTACCATGAGTTGGATTTGTATGTTCAACTCCAGTAGACATAATTGCAGTAAACAATTCTTCTAAGGCTTCTCTATTGGGCTCCATTCCTTTTGCAGTTCTAGGATCCATACCATAAACAAAAATATCATCACTGTGAATCCATGCAGATTTTGAACCACCTTTCTTAATGTTAACTTCAATTTCTTTTTTGACTTTTTCAGGGGAATAGTATCTTAAAGATCTTAATGTGACATCACAGAATTTACAGCCCCTACCACAACCGCGCATTACTTCAACCATTCCATGCATACTTGGTTCAACGATGTCAGGAATTTCTTCTAATTCAGGCCTATCCCAGAAATTTACAAATCTTCCATGAATTTTTTTGCCTTCTCTTTCAAATTCTTTAATGTTAACCTTAAAGTCACTTCTCTTTCTAAAAGGATCCATGTTTTCAAAATCGCCATTAATCAAATAGTTAAAGAATCGTCCTGCATGTCCATCAATTTCAGGTGCAATGCCACCAAGCTCCCCTTCAAGGATTGCATAGATTCCAAACTCTTCAATTTTAGCTGGATCATAGTTGTATTGCCAAGTTCCGGATGCACCAGAAATTACTTTGGCTTTACTTCCAGTTCTTGCTTTTGCAGCTTTGATTCTATGGTGTAATTCAGCATTGTAAAATTCATCATATGATGTTTGTTTTCTGCCATAAGTAAATGTCATAGTAACAGGACCCATTCCAAGAGGATCCATTTCATAAGTACCAATAACTTCGGTTTCAGGACCAATGAATTTTTCAATATGATTTGGATGAGCAACAACTACATCTTTTCGTGCAAAGCCATCACGTAACAAACCAGCTTCTAATTTTCTTAATCCATATGGAGCATATTTTGCTACACCATCAATGTCAGGAGACCAATTACAAATGAAGTCAAATAGAACTTTTGGAGTTACTTGATTTCCAAGAATTTTATACCAAAAACTGTTTTTGTCTCTATCAGGATCAAGTGCTGGAGCACATCCGAAAAATGTTGCAAGAGATAATCCCCTATAAGGAGACATCAATGTTCTATCAGCTGTTAAGACTATTTTTGGAGTACCCATACCCTTCATGGAAATAATTTTATGATTTATTTTAAACCTTCCTAGGCAGAATTAGTAATTTTCTAAAATTCCAGCCTTATTACGATGTAAATGACCAAATTCCCTGTTTTTTGACAAATGTTCACCATCAAATACGGTTCCATCTTTACAGACAAGATCTTCACCCACACAGCAACTACCACAAATACCGACTCCACATTTCATCATTCTTTCAAGACTGGCTTGAACGAATATTTTCTTAGAGTTGGCATATTGTACAGTTTTGTACATCATAATTTCAGGGCCGCAGACATATACTGCATCATACTGGGTATCATTAACTAATTTTTCAACCAAATCAGTTACAAATCCTTTTTCGCCATAACTTCCATCATCAGTTGAGACAATCACTTGATGAGGATTATTTTTTAATAATTCATTTGATAAATCTTCAAAGAATACTTCGTCTTTTGATTTGGCACCCATTAACACAGTGACATCATCAGTAGGTTTTACAAAAGTAAGTAATCGCATCATTGGAACAAGACCGGTTCCACCACCAACGAGCAAGAGTTTTCCTTCTTTGATATCAAATGAATTTCCATACGGACCTCTAATTCCTATTTGTCCTCCAACTGGAATATTGAATAAGCCAGTAGAAGAAGGCCCATGTTTTCTAACTGTGAATGCTGCCTTTCCAGATTCTTTTGAAATCATTACACTCATTGGTAATTCATTAACGCCAGGAATCCAAACCATAGCAAATTGTCCAGGTAAAACATTTGGCATAACAGCATCTGAAAAAACCAAAGTCCTAACAGTAGGTGTTTCATCAATTACTTTTTCAATTGTAACAATTGTTGGGTGATTATGATTTCTTTGCAAGACCTACCATTTCCTTTATTGTGGAATAATTATTTTTCTTCATGTACTCTAAAATTCCTCTGTTAATATCATCAAAAACACCAACCCAGTTATCACCTATTGCACTACCAAGTTGAACTGCAGAAGCACCTGCTAAGAAAAATTCTACTGCATCCTCCCATGTAGAGACTCCCCCGCATCCAATGATAGGAATGTCAAATTTTGAAGAAATTTCATAAACACATCTTAATGCAATTGGTTTAATCGGAGTGCCAGATAATCCACCAAATTTGTTGCTAAGTATAGGTCGTTTGGTTTCAACATCAATGGCCATTGCACGAACAGTGTTAATTGCAGTTATGGCATCAATTCCAGAATCAACTGCATTGCTTACAGTATTTAGATAATTACTAGTTCCCAAGCCAACTTTGGCAATTACGGGCACATTTGTTGCTTTTTTCACAGTAGAAACAATTGTTTTAACTAGTCCAGGATCATCTCCAACTTCTAATCCAACTTTAGCAACATGAGGGCAAGACAAATTCAATTCATATGCTTTAATTTTACAATTTTCAAATTCCTTTATCATGGTTTCAAAATCTTCAGGTATAGAACCCACTAAACTTACTATTATTGGTACATCCTGATTTGGTTCAATCATTTTAGCAAAATTTGAAGCACCTGGATTTGATAATCCAACTGCGTTAATCCATCCCCCGCCTTTTACACTGAAGATTGTAGGATTAGGGTAACCTTCCCATGGTGCAGTACTAAGGGATTTTGTAACAACAGCTCCAGCGCCTGATGCATAAAGTCGATTAAACACATCAAGGGATATACCTAAAATTCCAGATGCGAGCATTACAGGTTTATCTAATTGAATTTGACCTATGGAAGTTGCAATACTAGGTTCCACTTTGATTAGTGAGCATAGTTTCGAATATAACAGTTGATTCTTGATTCTGGTACCTTTTTTAAAGGTGATTTAGGATTAAGTAGTCATGTATTCTGTAGTATTAACAGAGTTAGGAATCTCAGTTTTCAATGATGAAAAACTGGACAAAGCATTTGCATTCTCAAATCCTGTTAAAGAATATCTTTTAGTGAAAAATAAAGAATCCAAATTAAATGAACTTGTAAATTATTTAGCATCTACTCAAAGAGGATTTTCTGTAAGTGATGAATCATTACTTGCAATTCTAAAAAAATACTCAATTGATTGTCATTTAATGGATTCCGTAGAATTGGATAGAGTTCAATCTACAAAACCACAAATTATCGTTGATTCAGGTTTTGCTTCTAATTTGCAAGATACACTTGGAAAACTAAGAGAGTTTGCTTTAGGATTTTCATCTTCAAAAGTTACTGAAGTCTCAGAAAGTCCAGATCTTCATATAATTCAAGCAATCAATTCTCTAGATGAAATTGACAAGATTGCAAATGGATTAAGTTCAAGACTTAGAGAATGGTATGGATTACATTTTCCAGAATTAGACAACATAATTGATAGTATTAATGGATATGCACAGATTGTAATGGCAGGTAAACGCGAATCATTGACTAAACAAATTTTCGAAGATGCAGGTTTTCCTGAATCAAAAGTAGAAATGCTATCATTAATTTCTTCAAAAAGTAGAGGAGGAGATATTTCAGATATCAATTTAGCAATTGTACAATCAATCGCAAAACAAGTTTTAGACTTTCACGAATTGCGTAAGAAATTAGAAGAACATGTTGAAAAAGAAATGCAAGAAATTGCACCAAATCTCTCAGCAATTCTTGGAACTGCAGTTGGTGCAAGAATTTTAGGAAGAGCTGGCAGTCTTAAAAAAATGGCATCACTTCCAGCTAGCACAATACAAGTTCTAGGAGCTGAAAAAGCATTATTCAGATCATTGAAAACAGGTTCTCAACCTCCAAAACATGGATTGTTATTTCAACATGCGATGGTCCATGCAGCTCCTAGATGGCAAAGAGGAAAAATCGCACGTGCAGTTGCAGCAAAAGCAGTGATTGCCGCCAGAGTTGATGTATACGGAGAGGGACTAAACCAAACTCTACTTGAAAAACTCAACATAAGAGTCGATGAGATAGGTAAAAAATATGAAAATCCTACTGAAAAAGACATCAGACCCCCTCCATCATTTAGGAGAGAAGGAAGTTTTAGAGACAGTCCAAGAAGAGACAGTGATAGAAGAAGAGGAGACCGCAGAGAAGGTGGAGATAGAAGAAGAGGAGACCGCAGAGAAGGAAGTTTTAGAGACAGTCCAAGAAGAGACAGTGATAGAAGAGAAGGAAGTTTTAGAGATAATGATAGTGGAATGAATAAAAGAAGAAATGATTCAGGTAATAAGAGAAAGAAGTTTGGAAGAAGATAATCAATCATTTTTTTGGATAAAATCAGAAGGACAAGAAAAACTTGCAACGGAAAATATGGTTCCAGGAAATCAAGTTTACAAGGAAAAATTAATCATCAAAAGAGGAATTGAATACAGGTTATGGGATCCTTTTAGAAGTAAATTAGCCGCAGCAATAATGAACGGTCTTGACTACTTTCCTTTTGAAAATAAAAGTACAGTTCTGTATTTAGGAGCATCTACTGGAACTACTGTTAGTCACATATCAGATATTGTAGGACCTAGTGGGATAGTTTTTGGAGTAGAGCATGCAAGCAGAGTAGCAAGAGATTTCTTAGATAGAGTTGCAGCACATAGAAAAAATATTGTTCCAATTTTACAAGATGCAAGAAATCCAAAAGAATATTTTTCAGTATTTGGAAAAGTAGATGTTGTGTATGTTGATATTGCACAGCCAGATCAAACACAAATTGCTATTGATAATTGTGAAATGTTTCTAAAAAAAGGTGGTTATTTCTTTTTAGTTATCAAAACTAGAAGTATTGATGTTACAAAAGCACCAAAAAGAATTGTTGAGGAAGAAATACAGAAATTAAAACCCAGGTTTGATGTTTTACAAACTATTGATTTGCACCCCTATGACAAGGATCATGCAATGGTAATTTCAAAATTCAAAGATTAATTATTCTCAATTATTTTCTGAACTGGTTTCCAACTTTTACGCACAAATTTGGGCATCTCATGATTTTTTTTGTAATATTTTGTAACAAATTTTACGGTGACAGAGTCAGAAGGATAGCCACTACCCAGATCATGTTCTTTTTTTAATTTCATAATTGCCCTATCTCTAGTTACTTTAGCTAAAATGGATGCTGCAGAAACAACTACGAATCTACTATCTGCACGATGAAATGATTTGATCTTACGATTATTAGATAGTTTAGAAATTTCTCGTCCAAATCTAGTTGGATTTACATCACAGGAATCGACATATGAAATATCAGGATTTAATTTAGAAACAACTTTTGCCATGTATTTTGCCTCAAGACCATTAAGACAATGCTTCTCAACACTGGCATCAATAGAACTAGGAGAAATTTTTGCAATATAGTAATCATCAACAATCTTAATGATTTGTTTGTAGAGATGCTCACGTAGTTTAGGAGTAAGTTTTTTTGAATCTTTTACTCCTAGTGCACTTAATTTTTTAATATTTTTTTTCTCTAATGATACTCCAGCTATCACCAAGGGTCCCAACATAGGACCACGTCCAGCATCGTCAATCCCACAAATTTGCACGAATTGTGTCTTAAAGCACAAGTATTAAACCGTTATACATTTAAAAAAAATGTAAAGAAATTGGAATTTCCAGATGAAACATTTCAAGAAATAATTGAGGGTAAAACAAAACTACTGGTCCCAAAAAAATCAATTACAGATAAAGTTCCTCCAATGAAGCCTGCGTTTTTCAATCCAAAAGCAAAGATGAATAGAGATTTTTCCATTATTGCATATTCTGCTTTTCTAAAGAAATTTCATGGTCCAAGAATTTTCTTAGAGGGATTATCAGGTATTGGTGCAAGAGGATTACGAGTTGCAAATGAATTAGATGTGGAAAAGGTGATAATTAATGATCTAAATCCTTCTGCACTTAAGATGGCAGAATATTCAGCAAAACTAAATGATATAAAAAATATAGAATTTTCTGAAAAAGAAGTATGCAGGTTTTTTAGCAATTATTCAAAAAAAGGGGAGAGAGGCTCAATAGTAGATATAGATCCATTTGGCTCCCCTGCAGCGTATTTTGATTGTGGGATAAGAGCCACAATGCATGGAGGCATATTATCAACTGCAGCCACAGATCTTCAAGTCTTAAATGGACTCTTTCAATCGGCATGTAAAAGAAAGTATGGAGGAATTCCAGTTAGAACAAAGTACGGAAACGAAATTGCAATTAGGTTAATTCTAGGGTCACTTAGAGCAGTAGCAGCAAGACTAGGTGTCGAAATTATTCCAATGTTCGTAGAGAGTGAGATGCACTACTATAGAACATATGTCAAAGTTCTCAATAGACCAGATCAAAAAGAGAATCTAGGATACATTTTACATTGTAAAAAGTGTGGGAATAGAAAAATCGTATTAGAACAAGAGCAAGAATGCCAACTATGTAAATCAAAAATCAGCATAGCAGGACCACTATGGATTGGAAAAATTTTTGATAAAGAATTTGTTCAGGATATGTTAGAGGAAAACTCTGAATTAGAAACAGACAAAAATTGTGAAAAAATACTACTCAAATGTATCGAAGAAGCAGAAATGCCAGGAACCTATTTTACAATAGATGAAATTGCATCTTTAATGAAATCATCACCGCCAAAATTGGAAAAAGTAGTTTCAAGCTTAAAAGAAAATGGATTTGCATCTAGCATTACAGCGTTTAATCCAACAGGATTTAGAACTAATGCAGACATTAATCAAATAATTAAAATTTTTGAAACTATCCAATAAAACCCAAGCATACAAGATATAGTTCACTGCTTTGTTTTCTACTTGCATCAGGTTTGGTGAGATTAATTCTAGAGAATTTTTTCTTGACGTAATCTCTAAATTCCATAGAGTACTCACCATCAAAGACTTTGAATACAGCATTTCCTTTATGTGCTAAAACTTTGTCCATAATCTTTGTACAGTCATAATTTAGCGATATTTGTTTAGCGTGATCGACAGACCAATTTCCGCTTACTTGAGGAGAAAGATCACAAATCACTGCATTAACTTTACGACCAAAATAAGATAGTACTTCATCAACAACATGTTCATCTTCAATATTTTCTCGTATAATATGAGCACCAGGAATTTCTTCTACATATGACAAATCAATTCCCATAACTTTACCTTGATTTCCAACTAATTTCATAGCCATTTGTGTCCAACCTCCAGGTGCACATCCAAGATCCAGTACGTTAAATCCGGGTCCTATAAGACGATATGAGCGATTTAATTCTTGTAGTTTGAATGCAGCTCTACTTCGAAAACCTTGTTCGTGAGCTAATCTACGATAATGATCTTTGCGTGCATCTGCTAGTTTCATTTAGCCTTCACGGGTTTTTTCAATTCAGCAATTACCCAATCCTCAATGAATTGGCAGTTTGTAGGACTGATCTCACCTTCTAAGGAGCATTTCTGCTCTACAGGACAAACTAAACATGGTGCATTCTCAATTGATTGAGTACTGATTGGAGTCTTCTTTAAAATTAATTTGTAAGTCCAACGATTATTCTCAAGAAGTTTTTCCCTTGTAATAGTACCCATTCTTTCAAGTTTTAATGCTAAACGCGAACCAATTTGACTTGTAAGTTTAAGTTTTTTCCACAACTCACCTTGGAACATTCCATCAGATTCTTTTTCAGCTAGAATATCACAAACTTTGTTTGTCAATCTTTCCATGTCAACTTTTTCTATTTGGAAATTTTCGATTTCTTCATCAGATAATTGTTCTTCTAATTCTTCTTCTAGTGTTTTCTCAGCTTCTCTTTTAGCTTCCTCTAATTCTTTTTTAGTTAATTTTTTTACTTTTACTGGTTTTTCTTCAGTCTTTTTTGCAGGTTTTGCATCAGCTTTCTTTGCTGCTTTCTTTGCAGGTTTAGCATCGGCTTTCTTTGCTGCTTTCTTTGCAGGTTTAGGATCGGCTTTCTTTGCAGGTTTAGCATCGGCTTTCTTTGCAGGTTTTGCATCAGCTTTCTTTGCTGCTTTCTTTGCAGGTTTTGCATCTAAAATGTTCTTTTTCTTTTTTAATTCATCTGGATCAGCTTTGATTTTTTCTGCTTCTTCGATTATAGTATCTTTTTTCTTTGCCATCAAATCACCTTAAGTTTTAATTTCAATTTCTTATTTATCAATCAGTATTTAATTCCTATTTAACAGTAAAAGTTCCTTTTGCAGAGATATTCTTTAGTTGTTTTGAGACCATTTCTACGACTATTTCATAGGAGCCAGGAGTAGCAATAACTTCAGTAAACGTGTCTCCAACAGGAATAATTTTGCTTCCAGATTCAAAGCATTGCTCAAAGAATCCACCCTGTGTAATCACATCACTTTTTCCAGAAGAATAAATTGTAATGTATAGATCTCCACAACTAAATGAGGAATCATCAATTTTGGCTTGAATTTGAACAGGTTCAGACGTAGAGTATTGTTCAGATAATCCAATTATTTGAATTGGAGTATTATGGACAGTACCTTCTGAAGAAGACATAGGCCACATGTTTAATTCTCTATCAGGCTTTTGAAGAACGTCAGACAATACCGCAGAGCCAAACACTATTGAGAAAATTACAGGTAAAACAAATACGACAAAAACTCGTTTACTGACCATTTCGTTTTAAAATCTGTAATTCCCTTATATCTATTTAGCAAAATTTCAAGGGTCAAGATCAATTTGACGAATGAGTTAAATCGTAGCCAACTAAATATCGCTAGATGCGACTTAGAAAATTCAGAGTTAGAGCATATCGTTGCATTCATGATTCTGGAGAAATAACAGTTGGGGATTTAGCAGCTTTTGTAGGAAGAAACGAAAGTGGGAAGACTACAATTCTTCAAGCACTTACTCTGTTAAATAAAGATGAACAAGTTTCTGAATTAGATCTTTGTGATGAGATGAATGAAGAATTAAAAGAAGAAATGAGGTTGGCCGAAGGTGAATTTGATCTAAGCCAAAACGAAATCAGTATAATAAAAGAAAAATTTCCAGGATTGCCAGATATAAAGAAAATTAAATTATTTAGAACAAATAAAAATCCTAGAGTTCAATATGAATTTGAAAACATTAAACTCAGCGAAGAAGAGAACCAGGGACTAAATTCGTGGGAGAATTTTTCAAGACAAATTTTTGGTTTCTTAGACACCATTCCAAATCATTTAAGAATTCAAATCGATACAAAATTTTTCGAAGAAGACGTCCCAAAAAATCAAGAGGTGTTTGATAGAGGGATGGCAGAATTTAGTAATCAATTTCATGTCATAGCGATTCAAGAGCCCAAAGTCATAGAAGAGTGGGAAAAGATCTATGAAAGTCCTGAAAATCAATTTTCAAACCTTCTAAGTGGAGAAAGTGAGAAAGTAGCCTTGCAAAATTTTATTGCATCAGAACTACATCCAAGGTTTGTTTATTTTTCAGACTATAAGAAAATCTATGGAAATATCAATCTCAACGAATACCTCAGAGAAGAAAGTGGCCGACGTCCAGACTCGATAGAATTTGTTGAGGAATTTGATAAGGCAGAGACAGTAAGGAATCTATTCTATTTAGCAGAGCTGGACATCAAAGAATTAGACAAAGTAAAAGAAAGCCCTTCAAAATGTATCAAACTTCTTAATGCAGCAAGTAACAGATTAAGTAAAAAATTAAATCCAGCATGGAAAGGTGATCCGATCCATGTTGATTTGAGATACAATCCAGGCAACATAATGAGTGTTGTAATTTCAGATGTTCATAAAGATGGAACCATAACAAACACAGGATTACTAAACAGAAGAGCTGAAGGTTTCAAATGGACATTTTCATTTATTGTAAACTTTGCAGCTGAGACACAAAGAGCAGAATTGAAAGAAGCCATATTGCTATTAGATGAGCCAGCTAGAAACCTACATCCAACTCAACAGATGGGAATTTCAGATTTATTGAAGAATTTAGCTGGTTCAAACCAAGTCTTGTATGCAACACATTCACCATTTATGATATTTGATTATACGCCAGGTAACTTGCTTGTCGTAGAACTGGACAAGAGAAAACATCTCAGCAGAATATTTTATGATTATTGGAATGCTGATGATAAAACACTGACGCCTATTTTGTATGGGCTTTGTAGGGGCCAAGTCGAATCCATTGTAGATAGAGAGATAGGAACAAACTCACGACCAATAATCATAGTAGAAACAATGTCAGATGCAATGTACCTTAATGCATTTGACAAATTTTTACAAGATCCAAATATTTCAATGAATCCATTAAATGTCATTGCTGCATATAGTAAAAATTCAGTTTTACCATTGGCAATATTTTACAGAAACCATGGATATAGAACATTTGTTTTATTAGATAACTCCGAAGAATCCAAACAAATTTCTGCTCAACTTGTTTCAAATGAATTTTCGGCAATTCAAACAATATTCTTTGAAAAAGAAGGTAAAAAACTAGAATCAATTGAAGACTATATTGCTCTTGATGATTACTTGTATCCAGTAAACCAAACTTATGAAATCAAGCTTAGACAAGAAGGTTTTTCCAATCTCACCCCCCAAGATCTTGCATCTAAAGATGGTAAAGGGGTTTTAGAAAAATTAAGAAAGATATGGCAAGAACATAGAGATGAAGATTGGGGAGAATTCAATAATGAAGAAATCACCAGATACATCTGTGAGAAGATCGCACTTGAGGAGACTAGTTTTCTGTCAGACAAAACCAAAGATCAATTCAGAACATTATACAGACTAATTGCTGAGCGTATTAGGCAATATCAAAATGAGGTTACAAAACCAGATTTTGCAAAATTTCAAAAGGTCAAGCATTAAGATTTAAGAAGTTTGCTCATGAAAAACACTAAACTAAGAAATAGAAAAATGAGGAAAAATCTTTAAGGTTTAAGTGAGAGATGTTGGATCCGAATGACATGAATAGATCCTCTACTAGAGGAATTTTCCTAGCAGTTGCATTGTTATTTTCAATTGTATTGATCATATTTCCAAATGCCTATGCTGAAGAAATTACTGTAACAAGCATTGCATTAGATGAAACTTCTGTAATGGAATTAACTAATGATTCAGATAAAGAAATCAATACTTTGAGAATTTGGCTTGGAAGTGATCTTAATTTCAAGTCATTTAAAACAGAAAAGGGATGGGTTGGAGAGAAAAATGCTCAAGGAGTAATCATTTTCACATCATCTGAATCAATCAAACCGGGAGAAACTGTAAAATTTGGTGTAAAGGCAGATAAGCCAATTTCAGGCATTAATTGGAAAGTCCTAGATAGCAAAAATACCCAAATAGATACGGGTAAAACTATTCCAGGAGAAATACAGAAAGTTATCAAAAATACAAAACTAAATCAAAACTCACAAACAACAAGTGAAAGTATATCATCCAAGTCAGAATTCAGAATAGTTCCAGAGAAACCAAATATTGATTCAACAATTAGAGTTACAGGTGATAATTTTGGCCCATTGCAAGAATTTGATTTTTATATTGATTCAAAAAAACTTGGGACTTTTGAGACAGATGAGAATGGTCATTTTATGACTACAATGAAAATTCCAAATGACCAGAAAGCTGACAGAGTAGATTTCAAAGTAAAAGACAAGAAAGGTCAAGAAAAGACATTGAGTCTGAGAATTGGAGAAAATATCAATAGAATTCCAGAGGAATCAAATACACCACTTACAGTTAAAGGAATTCCAAAGATCGTTCATAGAGGAGACTTTTTAGAGATTTCTGGAACTGCATCTCCTGGTAGTGGGGTCACAATAGAAATTCACGGACCAGATGATAGCATAGTCAGAACAAGATCAGCAGAATCTGATAGTAAAGGAAATTGGAAATTAGAACCACTCTTAGTTCCATTGGATAGACCATTTGGGAAATATACAGGAACGATTTCAGATGGAAGAGAGAGTATAACTGAAAGTTGGGAAATAGAATCAGACAAAGTAATCATCATTACTCCTACTAATTTAAAATTCGAATCAGGTGAAATTATGAAATTTAATGGTACTGCATTACCAAACAAATCAATTGAATTAGTATTAGAAGATCCCTTGGGAAAAGAAATTGTTTCAGACATCATCAAAGTTGGTGAAACAGGCATTGTAGAGTTTGAATTCCCAACGACGCAAAATACCCCAGAAGGAACATACACATTAATTGCAACACAAGAAAAAGAGAAAGAATTCACGTATGCAGGATTGGGTCAGCTTCCAACAATCCCAGTTAATTTAGAATTTGATAAACTCAGTTACAAAATTGGAGAAACTGCATTTATCACACTATCAGGTAAACCATCAGAGATTGTCAGCTTGTTAATTGTAGATCCTTCAGACAAGCCAAAAGGAGAAGCCATATCTATTACTTTGCAACCAGATGGACGAGGAACTCATTCCATAGAATTGAAAGGATATTCATCTGGAGTATATACGGCAGTTATCAGTAAGGGAAGCGCACAGAGTTCGGAAGTTTTTACAGTGGGCTTAGTGACAGGTTCTGGAGAAATTAAAATTAACACAACGAAATTGGATTATTATCCAGGTGATTCCATATTGATTTTAGGAGATACAGGAGAAAATGTTCTTCTCACAGTCACCCTAATTGATCCAGAAGGAAGTCAAATAAAGATCAAAGAAACATTTTCAGATAAAAATGGAAAAATTTCAGAAGGATCATTTAGAGTTCCAACAGATGCAAGTACTGGAGAATGGACGATTAGTGCAAAAAGCGGATCAAACTTTGATAATGCTATAATCAACGTAATCAAACAAAAAGATCAAGGAATGACAGTGGAAGTAGGAGAAGGGCAAGAAATTCCAGGATATGGTAAAACAATCAACATACATGTTTTCGGAGCTTCACAGACAGTAGAAATTGAAATCGTTGCCGAGGATGGAGAGATCATCCAAGAACTATCATTCCCAGCATCAGGAGATGGAGAGATTAACCAACCATGGATAGTGCCAAAAGATACAGAACCTGGAACGTATACAGTTAAAGTCTCAGATGCATATTATAATGCAGAAACTACGTTTGAAGTTCAATAATATCAAACAATTTTATTTCAGGTAATAACGATACAGATTATGAATCTAAAAGACAAAATTGAAGATTATCCAAATTTTCCCAAAAAAGGTATTTTATTTAGAGACTTTAGTCCAATTTTGAAAGATCCATCAGCACTCTCATTTGTTGCAGACGAATTTTCAAAATATTTCCATCCAAAAGATATCGATATTTTTGCAGGAATAGAGTCAAGAGGATTCATTCTAGCCTCGATTTTGGCCTCAAGATACAACAAAGGAATGATTATGATTAGAAAAGCAGGAAAATTACCTGGAAAAACTACAAAATTATCTTACACAATTGAATATGGAAAAGATACAATAGAAATTCAAAAAGACATCATCAAAGAAGGAGAAAAAGTACTAATTTGTGATGACCTGCTTGCAACAGGCGGGACTGCCAAAGCATCTGCAAAATTGATTGAAAAGGTTGGAGGGAAAATTGTAGGATTTGCATTCATTATTGAATTGGTTGATCTTAATGGAATGAAAGGAATTAGTAACTACAATTGTAAATCATTGGTGAAATATTAATGGAAAAAGATGTTGAAATAGGAATTTTTGGGGGAACTGGAATTTATGATTCAGGTTTACTTGAAAATGCAGAAGAAGTAGATATTGATACACCATATGGAAAGCCTTCAGACACAATCACAGTTGGAACTTTTAAAGGAAGAAAAATTGCATTTCTTCCAAGACATGGAAAAAAGCATACTATTCCTCCACATAAAATTAATTTCAAAGCAAACATTTGGGCATTCAAAGAATTAGGAGTTACTAGAATTATAGCACCATCAGCAGTTGGAAGCTTAAAAGAAGAATTAGAGCCAGGTCATTTTGCTTTACCCACTCAATTTTTAGATTTTACAAAATCAAGAGACGGCTCATTTTCTGAAGATGGAAGAGTAATTCACATTTCAGTTGCAGATCCTTTTTGTCCAGAACTACAGTCATCAATTCTTCAAGTAATAGATAATCAAGATATGAGCATCCATAAGGATTGTACATATGTCTGCATTGAAGGTCCACGATTTTCTACTAAAGCTGAGTCAAAATTCTATAGAACCACAGGTGCAGACATTATTGGGATGACACTAGTACCGGAATGCCAGCTAGCAAGAGAAGCACAAATGTGTTATGCATCAATTTCAACTGTAACGGATTATGATGTTTGGGCAGAAAAACCTGTTACTGCCAAAGAAGTTCTTGAAACACTTTCAAAGAATGTGGAAAAAACAAAAAAGATTCTAACAGAATTAATTGATAAAATTCCTAAAACTAGAAGTTGTTCATGTGCAAAGGCACTAGAAGAAGCTGAATTCTAGTCATCAACAAAGGATTCTTTTTTGAGTCCTTCTGGAAGAGTCAAATCGCCTTGCAATAGATTTCGTTGAAGAGTCAAAATCACTTCTTCTACATCATATCCTAATTGTTCTAATTCCTTTTCAGTTGTTTGTGAGAGCTTTGCACCAATATTTTGTCCACCAATTCTACCAAATGCGATAGCCGTGAAACGGAATTCATGTTCATCAATTGTGAAATTACCAGTAATTTTTGCAGCCATTTGGCTTCCATGAATATTATTTATGTGAACTTTGAGATCCATAATAGAATTAAATTTCTACAGCCTTGTTAACATTATCATCAATTAAGAAACTCCAATGCTTATCATCTTCAACCTTGAAATCATTAACTTTCAAAGGAACTATTTTTTCATCCAGACACTCATGTTTAATCTCTCCATTTTCTTTTAACTTTACTAATTTCCATTTGTATTTGCCCTGTTGAAGTTTACATATAGTAACCCCCCATTTTGCATCAGGATCTATTTTCGGCATTCCTACCAAGTCAGCTAGTTCTTCTATTCCAAGTTGTTTCTCTTCACAGAATTTTTTCTTGCAAACACCACATCTCCAGACATCAACTGAACCTATAGTTCGTTCATCAATGTTGATATTTACCACGCCAAAATATACTGGCTGATGTTTGCAGGTTTCAGTATCAATCGTCAATGTTGTTCACCCAACATTAGTATTATTTAGTTCTTGCATCATCATAGGGTTTTTCTAAAATCACCCCTATATTATCAACAATTTTGTTTCTCCCAAATTCAATATTTTGCCGCTCACACATCTTCCTATACATATTAACCGCAGTAAATCTAGGATGCATTGCTTCAAATTCGGTGGCAGATATATCAATAAAAGCACCAAGAGACATTAGATCTCTTGATGCTTTTTCAGCATCCTTAATTGAGATCTTTAATTTTTTAGCAATTGATTCAGAGGACATTTTACCAAGACAAGTAACCAGCAAATAGACTTTAGCCTGAATTGGCTCTAGTTGAATTTCAGAAACAAGATCTTTTTCAATTCCAGAATAAGACATTATTTTTAGAAATTATTGTAACAACATAAAATATGATCTATCAGGCTATTTCCTGACTAGTATTTTTTTAGAAATTTTCAATGAAAACCCCATAGCAATAAAATGAATGATTGCGCCTAAAATTGCAGCATAAATCAAATTATCTAAAATGATCCATGTAAGAACAAATGCTATGATAGAAGGGATTGTGATTAGTGCTGCAATTAAAGTTCCTCTAAGTGCAATTTGCCTAATTGAAAGTTTAGATTGCTTATCATCAGACAATAGCTAAAATTTCAAAAATGGTAATAAAAACCAAAGATACTTTATATTTGGTAGACCTTAATTTTTACTGTTTGGCAAGTTACAAAGGAGCATATTCAAATGAACAATCATTGAATTTTGTCATTCCTATAATCATAATTCTGTTTTTAGGTATAATCTACATCATGACGCAGAGGGCAGATTCTGGTTTTGTGAGTTTTATACTAATTGGCGCAGCAGCCCTTACAATGTTTTATTGGGCCAGAGTTCTAAAAAGAATGGCAAAGGATCAAAAACCAGCATATACACAATCCAGAGAACAAGAAACAAAGAATTGGGTTTATGATTTGATTAAAGGAGAGAACGAATTTGTTTTTGTTGCAGAAGTCCCAGGTCCAGAAGATAAGATTGCAGTTAGATTAGTAGATGGCATATTATACATCAGAGGAACTGCAGGATTTTCAAAAGAAGTTCCTATAGAAGGGGTAAACGAAATGCAAATTTTTGATTTTAAATATAGAAATGGTGTATTAACACTAAGAATAAAGTAACTATAGACTTTTTGCCAATTCTAATTTTTGTGGTAGATATTTGTCAGTAATGTTTGTTAGACCATATTTTGAGAAAGCCTCGAGTTCTGCTTTTCGTTTTAATCTAAGAAATACATCTAATTCTTTTTTCCAAATTCCATCCTGATATCTAGGATCTTTTTGAAGATCATAGCATCTCTTAATGTCAGATTCAGTCATAGGTATAGTTGGCAACTTGTATTTTTCAATATCAGTAGCCCACACTCCCACCCATTTTGCATCAGGTACTGTAAGTTCTCTAAGATGAGCAGCGTTTGCAGATCCAGATTTGATAACCATTGCAATGTGTTCTCCATACACATCTCCGTCAGTTAGAACAATTACAGGTAATCCCATTTCATCATGTAATCTCTTTAACAGAGTTCGAGTTGAACGTGGTGCTTGCCCACCAGTATTGATAATAATTGATTTGAATTTTTTATCTATTTGTTCTTCAACAAATCTTGTAAAGAGACCACCTTTTTCAATTGCAATAACAATTTCTGCACTTGTATCTACTAATTCGGCAGTAGTCAAACTAGGACCTATTGAGTAACCATCAGGGTGATTTGACAAATTCATAGTTTTTCCCTCATAGCCAGGAATGGTATATTCTATATTCAAATCACCAAAAATTGAGCTTCTCTCCTCAGGGAAGATATGAAAATCTTCTCGGGGTTTAGATGTTACAGCTTCTAAATCCACAATAATATTATCAGATTCAGATTGATCTTCAAATTCAATAGCGAAAGCCTGAGATGAATAATAGACATCTCTTAAGGTAGATGATTTTTTTTCATGAGTTAGTCTGTTTGCAAAAAATGCTAACCACATTAATTGTGTAAAAGATCTTAATTGTGCAGAATTTCTTGAGCTTCTAACAGCGGCATTATTTCCCAAAATATACTGTCGGAGTTTTTTATCGTAAACTATGTTACTTACGGATCTACTTGGGATTGAAAATTTAGGAAATTGTCCATTATCCAAATCGTCATATATTTTTGCACCGTGACTTTTGAGCATCTCAAGGATGTTTTTTTGTTTTTCATCAGCCTTTTTGCTTCGTGCATTTATTTTGTTTTGCTGTTTTTTAGTTGTTTTCAATTTCTTTTTCCTCCTCTATTTTTTTAGATTCAACTGCATTCTCTTGTAATAGTTTCTGGTAATTAGGTGATTTTTTCTTACCAGCAAGTTCTGTACAAAATTCTGCAATAAGTGGAATATATTTTGCATAAAGATTTGCTCTCTTTTTTGCCATATCAGCTTGTCCTCTTTTAGACATGTATGCGGCCAATTTTCTGGATAAGAATTGCAATGCCAATCTTAATTCTCGTTCGATTTCCGGTCGATCAGCAACATTTTCTTTTCCTGCTGTTTTGTATGGGATTCTAGTTGAGCATATATGAGATACAATAATGAATGGAGGATCACCTTTTACTTTGTATCTACCCCAATCGGTATCATTAACGACTTTTAGAACTACATCACTTCCTTCATCATAAAGTAATGGAATTCTGTTTGCATATCGATATACATGTGGACCTCCAGATTTAATATCTCCACCATATGCAATTCCCATCTCAATAATGAATGGGAACCCAGAATATGCCGATGGTGGACGTTGAACCACAGCAGTAAAATCAGGATTAAAGAACTTTTTAATTCCTTTTTCTAAAGGCTCTTCTCCCAATGGAGCCAAGCATGTTGAATCAGGAGCCATAAAATCTTCAAATTTTTGAAGTGAATCACTAAGATTCACTAATTCTTGATTAGATAAAGTGCCCATTCGTTTTTCAGGTTTGAATCCTGCAAATTCTGCAAATTTTACAGCAGTTGTTGGACCTATTCTTTGAAATCGTTTTGTTAGAAATGTCGTAAGGGGTTCACCCTGAACTGTATTAGTTAGTTGTTTGTAATACTGACTTTCAGGATCCATATCGATTGATTTTGATTGTGAATCACCAAAATCCCAATAAAATAATTTTTTATTTGGCATGTCAATATCTTCGATTCGTATTTTGCTTAGTTTATCAAAATCCATTTTTAAAAATGACATTAAAGCAATAACAACTCTTACCTGTCGTGGAAGTGTTTTCCATTTTTTCTTTGCTTTATCCATAATTCCGGTGAAACTGAGATTTTTTGCAGATAATCCTAAATCCTTTCTTACTTTTTCAATCATGGCATCATCAATTGTAGGAATTTCAAATTGAGACTCTACAATCATTCTTCTAATTCTTTCTACATCAATTCCATGTGGATGTGGACGAATTATTGTTGGTGGAGGTGGAATTTCTTTTACGAATCTAGGATGACTAAATTTTTCTCCTTTAGGATCATCAAAAGTAATAGAGGCATACGGAGTAATCAAAGAAGTTTCATAGACATAATCTCTAATTTTGTTTCCTGCTTTAGAATAATCACCCTCTAAACAAATACTCACTGAAAGTCCTTTTTTTGAAACTTCTTTAGTCGTATGCTGTATAATCACGGGTTTATTTTTTTGAATATCAAGTAGTAATTCAAAAATATGTTGAGTTTCACCATCAACAGAACTTTTTACAGTAACAGGTTTGTTGGTTGTAATTTGTCCATAAAGAATTGCCATAGTTGCTCCAAGTCCAAACATACCTCTTGCTTGTTTAAGTCCAAATTTTGAACCATAAAGTACAGTTCCAAAAGCAAGCGGAATATGCTCGTCGTCGATTCCAGGTCCATTGTCCTTTACAGTCAAAATGTAGGGTTTAGGATCTGGTTTTTCAGGCTCAACTGCTTTGATTGTTAGATGAACATCAGGAAGAATCCCTTTTTGATCACATGCATCCAATGCATTTTCAACGAATTCTCGAACGGCAGTATAAAGGGACCTTGTAGGATTACTAAATCCAGCTAAATCACGATTACTGTAAAAGAATTCACTTGGAGAAATTTGATTAAATTTTTCCTTAATAGAAGACATCTTGATCTTCCCATAATTGCATTTTTTCTTGTTTGACTTTTCTGTTAGCAGCTTCTAATTTGGTATAAACAGCACCATGCATACTTCCACTAGAGATAGAGGATATTGCATCCACTGCTAAACGTAGTTTACTTGCATCACCAATAATTGAAACAGTTTTTCCATAAACTGAGATATGAGTACCACTAAGATTTTCCATATTTCGTCTTGCTCTACCACCTTCTCCAATAATCCTCCCTTTTATCCTTTCAACATTAGCATTAGATTTTCCTGCAAACTCTCTGAGATCTATTACATGTAATGCATTTTCACCTTTTAACAAAGTCATTGCATTTTCAGGGGAGAATCCTCTACCAATGGCCGTGACAATTTCCATTGCTTTGAACGGTTGAATTTTTTCAACATCACCTTGAGTTTTTATTAAAACCTCACCTGTTTCACCGTCAATTTCTAAAGATACATGGCAAGATGTTTCAATTTTTGATTTAACGTTTCCAGATTTTCCAATTAAAACTGCAATTCGATCATTTGGGATACGGATTAATTTTTCAAAGCTCATTTTACAATATCCCCAAATATTTTCTCTGAATCTTCAACAGCAATTCCTCTTTTTTTAAAGAATCTTCCAATATTATTAATATCTCGTTTAAGGAACTCATGTGCATTTGGATGTCTAAGGTCAACCCCAGAGCCAAGATCAAAAACAACCAAGCCATTTTCGGTTTTAAAAATATTATATTCTGAAAAATCACCATGAACTAATTTTGCCTTTTTGTAAAGATCACTCAAAATTGAAATAGCCTGGGCATAATCATTTTCATCCACCTGTGAAGTTAGTAAGGACTTTGCAGGAGCGCCATTATTTCCTATGAATTCCATAGCAAGAACATTATTTGTAACATAGAGAGGTCTTGGGACAGGAATTCCAGCCTCATAACATTGAGATAAATTTCGATATTCCTTTCTTGCCCAAAGATAAACTAGATTTTTTGTTCCTTTTTTTAGATGAGAAAATCGAGGATCACCTGTTATGTATGGCTCACGCTTTTTAAAATTAGAAGTACTAACCAAGTAAATTTTTAATGCAACACTAACATCATCATCATCAACGCCCCAAAATAGAACAGACTCCTTTCCAGCACTTACAGAACCATTGACATATGCAATAATATGATCAGTAATCATTTTGTAAAGAGTCATTACAGTAGGTTTATCCAAAACTTCATTTACAACTTTTCCTTTTTTGAAACCATCTTCTAATTGGGTTCTTTTTCGTTTAGAAATTAATTTATTGTCTAATTTAGATTCCAATTTTTTGCTAATGGTGTCAGTCATTGTAGAAAGATACTCCTACTAGATAAAAGGGATTACTATTGCAAACAAAAAAAATTTGTAAATTAAAAACCAATTCAAGCAACTTTACATGTTAAAAATGATTAGAAAAGGAACATCAGAAACAATTTTTACAGCGTTTTCGGAACCAATGCCAAGTTTTAAAGATAATGAAACTGTTTTTTTACCAGCCATATTTATGATCGAAGAAGTTTTCAATAAAGATTCGGCTTCATCTTTCTCAACAAATCGTTCTCCATAATAATTTTCACTAATGTGCATTGTTAATTCACCTTCGATAATTTTTTTTCCCAAAATATCAGCATCACAAATATTCAACATAGATTGGTTTTGATAATTAGTAGTTCGTACTGAGAATTGCATTACGCGTATTTACCTTTCAAAGTAGATTTTGCTCCACATGCCTCACAAATTAAAAAAGAGATTCTATTTTCTTTGAGGATCTTTGTATCAGGACTTTTACATGTTGGGCATTCAAGGTAGTCCTTAACGTAAATTTGGAATAATCTTGTAAAATCATCAGGAGCTCTTCTACCTACAAACATGGCCTTATCTCCCAATCTCTCTGCTGGAACTGCAAATTCTTTTGAAAGGTATTGAAGAACTTTGTCTGGGTCTCTTCGTAAAACCTTTGGAAATTCTGAAAAGTTTCGTAAGAAAGTCTTTTGGCCTTCCCACATTACATCTACCACAGGAAGCTCAAATCGAGTTTGGGATTCTTTGTCAGTATCACCTAGCTTATCCTGAATACGTTTTAGTAGATTTTCATAATCTGTTTTAGCCACTAAAAAATAATGCAAGGTAGACCCTATATGGGTTTTGAAAAAGAGAATCGTGTGGACCTTTTGAGGTTATTCCATCTTTCCTATTCGGAAGACGTTTGTACCACATGTTGGACATGTACCTTTTACGGCAGGACGTCCGTTTTTTAGTGTAGTTTCTTTGGGATCTTTAATGTCCCTTTTTGCTCTGCATTTTACGCAATATGCTTGAACCATTATGAAATTTCTCGAACTTGGTGGTATTTAGGCAGAGGCTGTGAAAATTATTTCACTATAGACTAGATGTGCGTAAATTTTTTTAGGCTTCAAAAAATCAATTTTGCGTGTAATTTCAAAAATTGAAAGAATTTTTTAAAAAAATATTAACAAGATGCAAAAAAATGATGTTTTTTCAAATATTTGTTTAGAAAATTAGGAATTTATCGATTATTACCAATTATAAACTCCTTATTACTGAAATAACAAAATGGCATCAAAAAAAGGCATAGCCGTAACAGCTATAATTTTAGCAGCAATTACTGGTGCAAGTTTTTTGCTATACATGATTCCTCAAAACGATCCTACAACCTTCATAGTATCAGATTATGAAAATTACTTAGACGGTATAAAAAACATCCATGAAGTTTTAGAGGAATCAATTGATCTTGAATATCAAAATATGAAGGATGGAAAAATATCTCCACAAGAGTACATTGCAATAACTGAAGTAACATCATCTCAAGTAACTGCACAAATTAGTCAATTTATCACATCAAAACCATCAGAAGAATGGCAAACAAGTTATATCAACTACATGGATGCTTTGAAATCATTTAACTCATACATTATAGAAACTAAGGTTTTAGCCAATATGATTGAAAATGAGAGTAGTGAAGAAAAAATGAGTGAAATTTTAGAAAAAATAGAATCACTAAAAGCAGAATCTAAAGAATTTGTTAAAATGTCTGATCAAACTAGACCAGGCTAGCCTCAATACCGAATTTTACTATTCATATTGGTTGGAAATCGTTAAAAAGCAATTATGTAATTAGAATTAGAATGTCTCATCAAACGGGAAAAGTTGAAAAAGACGTCAATGCATCTACTGCAAACAAATTACTAGTAATTTGTATTGATAGGGATAATGATGTAGGTGAAAAAGCAGGGATTATCACACCAGTAGTCGGTAGAGATGCATGTATTGAAGCAGCTCAAAGATTAGCTTTAGAAGACCCAGAAGATGCAGATTCAAATTCTATTTTTGCCGCAATTAAAACATATGAAGATTTAATCAGTAAAGGTTACCAAGTCGAAGTAGTAACTGTTGCAGGAGTTAAAGATAGAGGGGTTCAAGCAGACGAGAAAATCCTTGTTGAAACAAAAAAAGTTTTAGAAAAATTTTCTGCAAATGGTGCAGTGATTGTATCAGATGGAGAAGATGATGAAAGTGTTATTCCAGTAATTCAAAATGTTCTCCCAGTAGTATCAGTACAACGAGTGGTAATGAAAGTAAGTAGAAGTGTAGAATATTCTTATGCAGTTTTTGGAAAATATCTAAAAATGCTTGCATATGATTCAAAATATTCAAAATTCTTTTTAGGAGTTCCAGGAATTCTTTTGCTGATTGGAGGAGTAGCCACAGTATTTGGATACACAGCAGAGATCTTTGCAGTACTTGTAAGTATTCTAGGAGGGGCATTTTTGATTAGAGCATTTGACATTGATAGAGCATGGTCAAGTTGGTCAAAACCAACACCTATGGGTTTTATCAGAATGTTTACTATGGTAGCAGGAGTTTTACTGATTCTTTCATCAGTACCATCTGGTGTTAGTGCTATTGATACAGAATTAGTTGAGGCAGATACGCAATTCATTGCTAAAATTACAAACAAATTGGTTGTCGGACAATTTGTATCTGGAGCATTGCCAATTTTATGGATAGGTATGGGAGCAATATTTGCTGGAACATTGCTAAGTAATTGGATTGGTGGAATTCCAAGACAAATTACTGACATTTTAAGAATTATTGTTCTAGGTGCTCTTTATCCAACCATATTTCAATTCACAAATATTATGATTAATGATGAGCCTTCACTAACTTTGATTCCACCGCTACTAGGAGGGTTGGCAGCAACATTGATTTCAGCCACAATTCTCTTTAAAAAATATAGAAAACATAAAGATCAAGAGATGATTTCAGACTAATTTTATTCTAGATAAATCAATTAATCAAATTATTAAAAAACACTGATATCTTCATGTATGAATTATCAAATGGTGATAAGATATTAGCAAGATCAAAGATTTAGTTTTTCAGCTATCAGGACTCTATAAAATTTATGGAAAAAGATTGGAGGGGGAAATTCGTAATGGAGACATTCCAAATCATGTTGCCTTAATTTTAGACGGTAACAGAAGATGGGCAAAAAGACATCTATCGATGCCAAAAAGGGGACATTGGAAAGGGGCTGATGCGGTAGAAAACCTTCTGGATTGGTGCGAAGAATTAGATATTAAAATTGTCACATTATATGCACTTTCAGCAGAAAATCTTGATAGAGATGATGAGGAGTTAGAATATCTCTATGAATTAATTCTTATGAGATTAGAGAAATTACTCAAAGATCCCAGAATTCATAGGAGTAAGATGAGAGTGAAGGGAATTGGAAGAATAGAATTACTTCCAGAATCTATCAAAAAAGTTCTAAAACAATTAGATGACGCCACCAAAAACTACGATAATCATTTTCTAAACATTGCACTTGCATATGGTGGACAAAATGAATTAGAAGATGCTGTAAAAAAGATTGGAGAAAAAATCAAAAATGGCTCATTAGATGTAAAAGATATTAACAAAAAAGAAATCGAATCAAACCTATACACATCACACTTACCACAATCGTCTCCAGATATGATCTTAAGAACCTCAGGAGAAAAGAGACTTAGTGGATTTCTCATGTGGCAAAGTGCATATAGTGAATTAGTCTTTATGGATATTTTTTGGCCCGAATTTAGAAAAATAGATTTAATGAGGGCAATTAGGACTTATCAAGAGAGGAAAAGAAGATTAGGAAAATGATTGAAGAGACATCTGCAGGTATTGTATTATTTAGAAAAGAAGGATCTGGGAATTTATTTTTACTTTTGCATTATCCTTCAGGACATTGGGACTTTGTAAAAGGCAAAATGGAGAATGGAGAATCAATTGAAGAAACAGCAATAAGAGAAACACAAGAGGAAACAGGAATTACAGATATTACATTTTTAGAAAACTTTGAGGAATGGATTGAATATAATTTTCAATACCAAGGAGAGTTGGTTCATAAAAAAGTGGTATTTTTCTTAGCTGAAACAAAGGAAAAAGATGTCAAAATTTCACATGAGCATCTGGATTACACATGGATGGATTACAACACAGCAATGGAAAAAACGACATTTGATAATGCAAAGACAGTTTTAACAAAAGCACAGATGTTACTTTCCAAGACTCTGTAACTGTAATTCTTTTGCAGTATCTATAGGGTTTTTAGAATTCAAAATTGTTCTGCCAACAATCAAGTAATTAGTTCCAGATGAAATTACTTCATTAGCACTACCGCCTTGAGTGCCAACACCGGGTGAGAAAATACTTAAATTTTTTCCTGCTTTTTTAGAACAAAATTGAATGATTTTTGGAAATGTAGCCCCCACAACTATTCCATCAACATTTGCAGTAAGTGCCCAATTCAAAAATAGTTGGTACAGTTGTTGTTTTTTACCCATTTTGATTTCCATATCATATGATAGCTTAGCCTCAGGCGCACTCATGTGACATAATGTTATCACCCCTTTTCCATTTTTGTGAGCAGATTTTACAAGATTTTTTAGACTATCAAGGCCCATTATCGGATTTGCAATTACTGCATCAAACCCTAAATTCCACAAATGCTCTGTGGTCACTCTATTGGTATTTCCAATATCATTTAGTTTGATATCGGCAATTGTTTGTAATCCATACTTATGGGCTGTTTTGTTTATCTTTAGAATTTCCTTTCCACTTAAGGGTAAAAGTAAATGAAAATTCAGTTTAATTCCACATAGGAATGGATGTAGTTGTTTGATATTTTGGATTGTTTTTGATTCCAGATTTTTAACAGATAGATCATAATCGTTGGCAAGAATTACTTTGCCATTAGTTTTTGAAATTTGGGAGAGTCTAGTTTTGAAGGTGGCCATAATCTACGAGTGGATGTGTGTCTTTTAATTTTATTATTTTGATATAAGAAAATCCATGTTCATCGGTATTTTCTACAAATGCAGGTTGAGAAGTATTCGAAGTTGTAAATTTCAAAAATGGTTTTTGTGGATCTGAATCCAAGACAACGTGACAAAAATAAGATGTTCCTTCATCATTGAAATTCATAAAGACTCCAATTAGCCATTTATCATTATGTGGAAACAAGAATAGGGGGAATGGAATTTCCTCTATACCCCAAGTAAGTTTTGCAAGACTAGACATATCTTCAAGTTGGATTGGTTGATATCTATCCAAAGTACCATTACCCGGTTGCAGTGTTTTAGGAAGAGATTTTATTCTTACAATAGGAGAATATAGTTTACTAGCGTCAGAAGTGGTATCAACGATTTCAGATTTTTCTTTTCCTCCTTTAAAGTCATAGCAAAGGTAATGACCATTATTTTCTAGATGGGTGTAATATACAATAGGCTTTTCTTTTAATACATCCATTTGCACAGATAGAATTTTTTTTCCATCATAATCATGTAAAAATGAAACACGTGGAGCACGCTCTAATGCACAGACGAGCCTAGTAAATTCTAAAGTTGAATGAACTTGAATGTAACGTGGTAATTTATCAACAGTTGGTAACTTGTCCACAGGAATTACCTGTAGATTAACAAATTAAACTTATCCAAAACAGAGGAGCCTAGTTTCTTCTGTCAACAACATCATTGACAGACGGACCAGTCCCAATTATTGTAACAGGCGTGTTTAATTCTTTTTCAATATTTGTAATGAATGATTTCGCATCATCAGATAGTTCATCGTAAGAAGTTTTTCCTGCACAATCTGTGAAAAGTACATCTAGTTTAGTTATAGCGATTTGTGTTGCACCATTAAGCATAATTGCACGCCTAGCTAAATCAAAATCAAAGTCTGCCGCCCTTCTTTGACGACCAGTTACAGTACCAAATTCAGACCAACCTTTTTTTTCTGCATCCTCAAGGGAAAGTTCTTTGTCAAGAGGTCCTGTTCCAACACGAGTAACATACGATTTGAAAACAACAATCACTTCATCAACTTTAGTAGGACCAAGGCCAATATCAGCACAAATTCCTGAGGCAGTAACGTCTTTTGAGGTCACAAATGGATAGGTTCCATGCCATAATGAAAGGAATGTTCCTTGAGTTCCCTCTACTAAGACATTTTCATTTGCATCAAGTGCAGAATTTACTTCTAAAGGAACATCAATAATTAATGACGATAAAGAATCAAAATCTTTTGCTAGTTTCAAAATTCTCATTGCACGATCGGCATTTGCAGGACCTGTACCTGAACCAGTACTTCCAATTTTTTCTTTTAGTTCTCCTTTTGAATCTCTATTTAGATGAGTCTCTTCAATAACACCACAGTGTTTATCAATAAATGCACGACCCATAACATCAAAATCTTGAATTTCTTTGTTAAGAACATCAGGATTAATTACGACACCAGGTCCAATCATTACTTTGGCATTTTTGTTTAGAAATCCACTTGGGAGCATTCTTACTTTATACACTTTATCTCCATCTCTAATTGTATGACCAGCATTTGGACCAGCGCCACCACGTACAATTATTTTTGGATTATCTTTAATTGCTAAATATGAGATGATCTTTCCTTTACCCTCATCACCAAAAAATCCGCCAACGACAACAGTTGATGTCATGCTGTTCAGCACCTATTTCGTTTATTTAAGCTAAAGTATTTCACATGATTTTATATTCAGTAAGGATTCATTTAGATCGATGGTCGGTGAAAACTTTGCAGGAAATATAATTATTAATTTGGCTAATTTGCCTGATTTTCTGAGAAATCCAATTTTAAAAAAAAGAATGATAGAATTCTTTTCACTATCAGAGCCTGAAAAAATGGAAGTTATCAACAATGCATTAGAAGCAGGTCCTACGATTCCTTTTCCTAACTTTTCAAAACTTTTCAAAACATGGCTTAAAATTTTAGCAACATTGACTGAGGAGCAACGAGAAGGACTTTTTTCAGCTTATATCACAGAGGTTGCAAGATCACCACAAAAACTAATCGCTTTTAACATTGATGGAATATTAGAGATATTTTTAACATTAGAAGAAAATGAGAGAGAGATTCTTGCAAATACAATTAAAAATATAATTAATAATTTAGATGAAAATTCAAAAAGACTAATTATGATAGTTGTACCAGAAAATGCTAAAAAACATTTGAAGTTTTAGACATTTGTAGGTTCATCAGGTTTTCGGTTATCTTCATTGGTGTAATCAATTACTTCCCCTTCTGGAGACAAAACCCCCACAAAGATTTTCTCGTGTTTTTTCAGTAATTTTCTATGATCTAGCATAGACATATCCAATTTCATCTCATTCATAACCATAATTTGATATTCTTTCCATTCAGCCCAACATTTGTTACATGTAGGGTATTTTGCAGCGACAACTCCTAGTTCTTCGCTATCAGGAATAGGATTCTTACATTTGGTACAAATTCGACTCATATAGAACTAATGAATAATGAACTCCTTTTATCTTTTTTTGAATGTAAAGAAAAAAGAGATAAGAAATTATCTAGTTTAGGTTCAATTCCACAGCATTCAGCATCATGAAATAATTTTTGTTTGAAAGTCTTACCAAATTGCATATGCACTCGAGATGACTTATCAAGTTAGTTCAAGTCTGTTATAGAATTAGACGTAAGATTAACAGTTTGTATAAAATGTTGATTATGGTTTACCACATTTCAGACAAAAATTGTTTTCAGGATGTAATTCATTTCCACACATATCACAAAATTGTGAATGATTGATTTTTTTTTTCAATTTACGTTTTCTCTGTAGAATTTTAACGAGTCTATATCCAAACAATCCAGGAACAATTACTCTTCTTGCCTCATATACAACTTTGAGGAAAGACTGGAGTAGCTTTATTGTCTTGAGTTGACTTCCAAATTGTAAAAGTTTCAGAGCTCGCATTCCTGCAAAAAGTGGAATTAAGATAAAGAACAATATATCAATCCAGTTCTTTTTCAAAAATGCTTTCCAGTTTTCTGCTTTCTTGTATTTTATTGCAAGATCAGGTATCATCACAACAAAGATGGACCATAAAAGAATGTCAAAGATAAGATCAAAGTTTTCAAATTTTGGTAAAAGGTTCTCAAGGCCTATGGAATTAGTGTCATAAAGTACAAAGAGAACAAAGAAGATCAGTGAAAGACCCAATATGCTGAACTCTATGGATTTTTCAAAGTTCTTGTTTGAAAGAAGCAATTTTAGTCCAACTGGATTAGTGTTGCAATGATGCTTGGAATTACTGGTTCACCGTTTGGCTCTATTGACTCTATTCCCATGCCTTCATCTTTTGTTTCTGCAGCCATCATGATGTTAAGTTTGTCACCAGCATGTAAAGGAGTTACAACATTTATCGGAATAACGTCTTTTTGAAAGTTATCCACAAGACTTCTTCGAACTGCTGAATTTTCTAAATCATTGTTGTTAATTCTAAGCCAAAAATCAATCCAGTGGGGGGTATTACCGCATGTAAGAAAACAAGACTTTCCAACTTGGGGGGCTGCAATAATCAGATACATTCCTGATTGCTTGATTAGTATGTCGCCTTTATCAAAGTCAATAGAATGTGAACCGCTTATTAGCTGTTCTTGAGCGTCAAAATAAATTTTGACAGGATCAAGTGTTTCTACTCTTTGTGTAACACTTGATGAAAATTGCCCAAATGCCTTTTTGTGTTCTCTTGATGCCAGTTCCTGATAAACATAATTGCGTACTTTGGGTTTAGATAAATTTGAGCCTGGCACAAAGTATTTGGATTCATTGTCAGTGATTTTTTCTGAATTCATCTTTTTATCCCCTAGTCTAATTGAACGATTGTAATAATGATGCTTGGAATGGCAGGTTGATTCTCAGGTTCAATGTGTTCAATTCTAATTCCTTCATCAGTTGTTTCTGCTGCCATCATAATATTCAAGATATCGTCTTTGTTAACCTCAATTACTGAATTTAGAGGAATCACATCCTTTTCTCCTTTGTCAGTTAGAACACGTCGAACAGTAGAATTTGGAACGTCCTTTTGATTTAGTCTTAACCAAAAATCAATCCAACGGTTTCTATTTCCACTAGTTTTACCAACTTGAGGGGCTGCAATAATCAGATAAACTCCGGATTGCTTGATTAGTATGTCGCCTTTATCAAAACCTATTGTATGCTCCATATTACCAACATCTTCTTGTTGATCTAGCTGAATCGTAATTGGGTCTAGTGTGGTTACTTCCTGAGTAATATTTGAGGCAAACTGCCCAAATGCATTATGATATCCTCCATCAGAACTATTCATTGTAAATCATCACCATTCATCCTAATCCAACTGTACGATTGTAATTATTATGCTAGGAATTGAAGGTGCGCCAAAAGGTTCGATGTGCTCTATTCCAATTCCTTCAGAATCAGACTCTGCTGCCATCATAACATTGATGGTATCTCCCCTGTTTAGCGCAGTAACGATATTTAGTGGAATTACATCCTTCTCTTGAGAATCTGTAAGGATTCTTCGAACATTAGAGTTAGCCAAATCTACATTGTTTACACGTATCCAAAAGTCTATCCAACGATTTCTAGTTCCCCTATACTTTCCAACTTGGGGGGCTGCAATAATCAGATACATTCCTGATTGCTTGATTAGTATGTCGCCTTTATCAAAGTCAATAGAATGTGTTCCATGAGCAATGTGTTCTTGAGAATCTAACTCAACTTCAATTGCTTTTAGTGTCTTAATTCTTTGCGTCTTGCTAGATGAAAATTGGCCAAATGCCTTTCTGTAATCACGAGAGGATTGTGAAACTATCGTATCCAGGTTGTCACTCATATTTTTTACCCCCTCTTGTTTCTAAAATTTGTGTAGTTTGATTATTTGATGTATTCCTGTTAGTATGTTCTTCAAAGGAATGTGTAATAAAAGAATAAGATGTAAAGACTTCGTCAAGATATTTTATTTTGGTCTTGGATACTTCAAATTTTGGTAAAGTAATTGAGCCGTCTTCTTCTTCCTGAATATTAATCTCAACCAAGTATGTAATAGTTCCAGAGATTAGATTAGTTATTTCGGGATCAAAAACATCACTTGCTGCAATAAGGGTATTTCTTGCAGATTGTAAAATTCGTCCCATCT
Organism: Candidatus Nitrosopumilus sp.; assembly: GCA_036525555.1. Classification (GTDB taxonomy): domain Archaea; phylum Thermoproteota; class Nitrososphaeria; order Nitrososphaerales; family Nitrosopumilaceae; genus Nitrosopumilus. The sequence goes on along the minus strand of DATDAD010000002.1, from coordinate 9,569 downwards.
TTCCTTCCTCGGCTCTAATTTCAGAAAGCATGATTCCCTTTAGCCAAATTCTCTTATCCTCATTTTTTTCAGACTCGTAAATATTTTTGAAGTTGCTAATCTGCTTATTAATGCCTCCAAGTGTAAACAATACAGAATTGAAAAGAGTTTTCATTTGCATTACGGTGTAGTCCTTTCTTTTGTTTCGAAGTTCTTCTTGAGATTCTATAATTGTGGAGAGTTTCTTTTGAGTTTTAGTAGACATCCAATGAAACAATAAACTCAGAAAGGCCCCAGTAATTCCATCACCAATTAAAATTTGAAGCCAACCTCCATTTTCACAGCCTTTTTTGATTTCAAACATCACGCAGTCAGGTGATACAGATGCAGCAAATGCACTGTGTATAGAAAACATACCTAAGAATAAGATCATGAAGAGCAAGATAGAATGGAATTTGGAGTAAGAGATGTCAAAAGAAGTCATGAAAATTGGAGTTATTTTTGATATATATAATATAATATGTAATTATACTAATTTTTACATGCAATCATAAATTATGATTTTTTATAAATAATACTTGGAGATAAAATCAAAATAAAATAAATATTTCGGGATGATTCTTCTGCAAACTTGTTAGTTGAATCTCAAAAAAAGGCAGCCGAGGAATTAGTTGAATCCTTAGAGGCTTGAACCTTTCTTGGGCATAGTTTATGATTTTCAATCAACATTACCAACTAGTACCAAGTTACGATACACCCTACTCTCTAAATCTCAAAACAGCTAATGTTAGTCAACCTTTTGAATCTAAAGTAATAATAATTATCGATAAACTATATCGGTATGAAGATAAAATGCCCAAAATGTAAGGAAGATGCAGATCTAGCAATGGATTATTCAGTTGTAAAATGTGGCTCTTGTGATTTGGATATGAGTTATGGAGAATACGTAAAATTTGTGGCTCATAATGAATCAACATATTCAGACATTTTAGGGGATTATGCAAGTAGTACAGAAGGCCACACATCGGGATCATTGGATGAATGGGATTAACAAAATAGTGTAATGATTCATCAGATTAAAATAATTAGTTGAGCAGATTTCTATTCATCATTGGAATTTTTATTAGAAAATATTCTTAATTTGGTAGGATTTTTGGTCGGACTTGCAATAGGAATAATGTCATTTATTGGATTTAGAAATACTGGAAGCCCAACATTATTTCGACTAACAATTGCATTTTTTTCGATCAGTTTAGGATTTTTTACCATATGGACTGGCTACATGGTAGAGGATTTCATCATAAAATCAGGAAATGTTGAAAGGTGGATTCAGACTTTAGGAATTGCAATACAAACTGTAGGGTATTTTTTTATTGCATTTTCACATAGCATAAAATCATTTTTTCCAAAATCCAATTATTTTAGATCAGTAGGAATATTTCCTTTATTCTTAGTATCTTCTGTTCAATTAGAACACATTTTCAGATCTGTTTCGTTTATCCTGTTGGCATACGGTGCTATTGAAACAATGCTCTCATATTTAGAAAATAAGAACCGAGGAGCAATTTCGGTTTCTATAGGATTAGGTCTTTTGGCATTGGGGGAATTTTTGGGATGGTATTCATTTGTATTCCCAGAATCAATCCTATATTCAGCATCAATGATTATCAAAATAGGTGGATTGATAGCACTATTCATTCCTGTTAGCAAAGTACCTTTGACCAAGATAAAATTTGACGAGGATTTCGGAGAGTAAGTCATCAGGCTCAAAATTCAGAGTATTTGAAAATTTGTCAAATTCTTTTATCTTTTTAGTATATTGGAAAATATCAGCCCCCTCTCATAGAAATTAAAATAATTATTCATAGAGAAAATGGCAGAATATAGAACACATATGAAAATAATTGGAGATATCTTAGCAACGACGAGAGACGATTTGCAAGATGAGGATGGAGCATCAGTTACATATCTAATTAGAAAAGCAAACATTTCACATTCTAGAATTTCAACAATATTGAAGACTTTGGTATCACAGGGCCTATTAGAAAAAGTAGATAATCAAGGATCAAATAAATACAAAATAAGCGAAAATGGAAGAGAGTTCTTACAAGCATATTATGCATTTACAAACTTTGCAGATAATTTTGGATTAAGTATCTAATCATTTACTTCATCAGTTTCATCTAAATTATCATCAAAATCATCTTCAAAATCAGTATCCTCATAATCAGCTGACGACATATCTTTCAAATTAAATGACGAACTATTAAAAACGTATTCAAAAGTAAATTATAATTAAAGAAAAAATTTCATAGAATGTATTGAAAGTAAATTGTGATAAAGAAGGAATAAGAACAGCTTCTCAAATAATCAATAATGGGGGAATTGTAGTATTCCCTACAGATACGGTTTATGGAATAGGTTGTGACCCATACAATAAGGCATCAGTAGAAAAAATCTACAAAATAAAATCTAGAGATATTACAAAATCACTCCCAGTTTTAACATATTCAAAAGAAACAGCTAAAAAGATTGTTCAGTTTAATACAATTACAGAAAAAATTGCAGATAAATTTTGGCCAGGTCCACTAACAATAATTTTAAAAGTTACAGATGAAAAAATTAAGGAATCATTAAACTTGGAAGATAAAATTGCAATTAGAGTTCCTAATCAGAAATGCACCTTAGAATTATTACAAAAATGTAATTTTCTTGTTGGAACTAGTGCAAATGTTTCAGGAAATTCATCGCATACAAACCCAAAAGACTGCTTGGAGAGTTTAGAAGGATATGATGTGTTTGTTGATGGAGGGATAATTTCAGGAAAAGGTGAATCAACAATAGTAGAAATGGAAAATAGTAAGATCAAAATTATCCGGGAAGGTTCTTTAAGCAAAGAAGAAATTTTACAGGTATGAATCTAATAGTTACATGTCCTAGGCATCTAGAGCCAGAAACTGAGGAAGAATTAATGAGTATTTTAGAAGAATTTGGAGATTCAGATGTTAAGGTTTCAATCACAAATATGTCAGGAATTTTAACAGCAGAGACACAACTTGATCCTATAGAGATTGTGAAAAAAATCAAAGATATGCTTCTAGATGAACCATGGAGTGTTAGATACTGTAAAAGAATCATACCAATACAGAAAGTCATTGAATCAAACATTGATGAAATAGAAAAAAGTGTAGTAGAATTATCTAGTCAAATTTTAGAAGACGAGACATATAGGATATCAATTGAGAAAAGAAATTCAGATTTATCAAGTAATGAAATAATCACAAAAATTGCAGATAAAATCAAAAATAAAGTATCTCTTGAATTTCCAGATAAAATTTTACTAATAGAAATTTTGGGTAATAAGACAGGAATTTCCGTACTGAAAAAATCAGATATCCTAAGTACTGAAAAAACTAAACGAAGTATGTCAGAGTAATACTGCAGCTTTTTCGACTAAAATATCAGCCAGTGGATTTTTTGAATAAATTGAATCAATGTGTTTTTTTGTTATTTTGAAGTGATTCTTGAGATGTCCTTCATTATTTTTTGAGAATAAATTTATAGAAATTGGGGTTAGTTCACGATATAATGAATTTAGAGTTTTTTTATTTCCAATAGATATTAAAATGAAATTAGATTTTGGTTTAATTCCAACATTTTTTATTGCATCAGAAATTTGGGTAGTTAAAGCAAACCGCATTAGAATATCAGTTTCAAGTTTATTTGAAAGTAAAACATCATTTTTCTTAGATTCAATAGACAATGAAATAATTTTTTTTAAATGATATAAATCCAAAATAAAATCACTGGATACAGCCTGAAGTAAAAGTTTAGGGTATTTTTCTCTTAGGTGATCTATAAATTTTACATCGATTGATTTTTGGCCTTTGATTTCTATGATCTGTATTTGTTTTTTAGAGTACTCAAAAGTAAATTTTTTTAATGTGCCACCATGAATAATTGGAATTATACTAATAACATCATTATCTTTAATTTTTGTTGATTTTCCATCCATTGCAGAAGAATCAGCACCGTTGATTGCAATTAATACATTATCTGTGTCAAGTTCAGGTGTATCTTCAGGTTTTAGTTCTGGTAGTAAATTAATTAATTCTTGAATAGTGATATCAGATTTGTCAATTTTCAAATATTCTGTAGGAAAAGATTTTTTTGCACCACCTACAAATTTTACGGTAAACATATCTATCTAATTTAGAATATAGAAATAATATTTAATTTATTATTCAGTTGTTTCTTCTGCAATCTCAGAAGGTGTTTCTTCCGAAGTTGCTTCAAGAATCTCAGGAGTATCAACAACTTCAGTTGTTTCTTCAATTACAGCATCTTCAGTAAGTTCTAGTTCAGATGGTTCTGCTACTTGTTGTTCAGCCTTTGATGCTGCAATACGTGCTTGTTTAGCTTTTTCTTCACGAACCTCTTTTTTGATAAATTTTGTAATATATCCTGCAATCTCATTTTTCAATCCTTTAGAACGAACTATGGAAACTTGATCTAATGCTTTTTTGTTTCCAGCAAAATCTTCACCAAATTTAGATTTGTGTACATCCAAAACTTCGTATGAAAGTCGCTTTATTCTATCCACTAAAAGACAAAAAGCAGGGGGGTATTTTATACCTATATTCCAAGAAATGAATTTGAATTCTTTTCAAGCAATAAAGCCATCTCATCAAAGGATTTACCTAAAATTTTTGAAGCGCAGAAAATCACACTTGGAATGAAGCTGATTTGCCCGGATTTCATTTCAAAGCACCTTGAAAACCTTACAGGGCCATCAGTTTCAACAAGGATTTGAGATTCATTAGTTTTGGACAACAATGTTTGCTTATCATTTGCATAAATCATTACAGGTCCATAGGATACAAAAAAACCCATGTCCATGGCTCTTTCAAGTTGTTTTTTGCTTCCATCAAACCAATGAAGTAATGCATGTTTTGTATTATATGAAGTCATAATTTGGAAGACATCATCTAGACTTTTTCTAGAGTGAATTGAAACAGGTTTATGGAATTTTTCAGCATACGATAGCAGTGTTTCAAATACTTGATTCTGTTTTTTTGTATCATCACTTTGATTAGCATATGTTGGGTCTAATCCAATTTCACCTATTCCTGATATAAGATCATGATTATCCTCAATCAACTTGGATATATTTTGAATTCCTTCATTTGCACATTCTGGATGAATTCCAATGAAAGGCAATACCAAGTCACTTTTTTTTGCAAGTTCTAGAGTTTGTAATGAATTATCATAATCCATAGATACACAACATGCTTTGATTTTCAAATATTCCATTTGCTTTAATGTAAATTCCATATCAGAAACATATGCAGGATCAGATAAATGGATGTGAGAATCAAAATACCAAGTCATTTCTTTATCAATTGTTAAAAGAGTCTGTATAAATCGATTCCTTAGTGATATTTTTTCACTCATTATCTTTTTTCGGAAAAAACTAAAACAAAATTCATGAAATCATCTGAATTAGGATTATCTGCAATGTATAGAATTCTCAAGAAAGCAGGGGCAGAGAGAGTCAGTGATGAATCAGCAGAAGAATTAAGAAGAATCATTGAAGAGATTGCAGACAGCATTGCTAAAAGTGCAGTAGATATGGCCACTCATGCTAGCAGAAAGACTGTAAAAGGCGAGGATGTAAAGTTGGCTTCAAAACCATTTAACAAATTCTAATCTAAAGAGTTTAATTATTCACTTTGTGTTTTTTAAAACGGTACTCTGGCAGAACGGTTATGCGTGAGCCTGCAAAGCTTATACAAGGGGGTTCGACTCCCTCGGGTACCTTATTCTACTATAACCTGACCTTTCATCCAAGGATGAAGAGTGCAAAAATAATCATAGGTCCCAATTTCATCAAAATTAAGAGTGTAAGATTCAAACGGATCTAAATGCCCACTATCGAATAATTCTGTGGGTTCACCGTAAAAACCAGAAGTGACACTGTGAAATGCTGAATCCTCATTTACCCATGTAACTTGTTTTCCAGAATCAATTACAATAACAGATGGAATGTAACATCTATCAATTTCTTCGCAACCAGGGCGAGAGACTTTTGTAGGCATAATTACATCACCTTCTACAATCAATTCTGGTTCTTGGGAGGTTGTTTCAACAGATTGGTTGGAAAAGATCAAACCGATTACTACCAGAAATATAGCAATAATAATTCCAATGGTTGTTAATTTCTTTATCAAATCACATACATCCTTAGCATAGTTATTACATAATTACCAAATTCTCTAAATATATAACATATTAGAAGACGCAAATGGCTCAAAACGGAAATGGTCTGCTAGAATACATACCAGGTTCACATACATTATTAGTTCAAAAAAATTCTAGTCAGCCCTTAGAAGGGTTTACAGAAAATATTCGAGAGAGTATTCAAGAATATGCTGAAAATTCAAAAAGCGAAGTAGAAAAAGGCAATAATTTTCTTCAGTGGATTTTAACAAGAGTTTTTGAGGCTACAGAAGATGATGCAGCAGATGCAATTGTTGATGGAGCAAATGATCTAGGGATCGATGCATACCTTCCAGTAGATTTTTCAGACAACACAATTAGGTTATTTCAATCAAAATATGGAACATCCCATTCACTAGAAGCAATAGCAAAATTCAAAGAAGATGCCAAGAGGCTGCTTGCAAAAGATGTCGTAAAAATGAGACCTGAGCTTGCACAGCTTGTTACAAAAATAAAAGAAAAAAATCTCAAAATAAAATGCTGTTATGTGACAGATCAAGAGGTAGACTATCATGATGACATAGTAGAAATTATAGATCAAAAAGTAATAATTCAAAAATTATGGGATAGAATAAAAAAACCTGCAGAAGGAAAAAAATCATCAATAAAATTAGAGCGAATGTTAAGACATGAAAATACAATTTTAGGGATTTTAAAGTTACGTGAGCTAACGGAATTTGTGAGTAAGAATAGAGATTATGTTTTTGAATCAAATATCAGACAATGGATGCAATTTAAGACTACAGTTAACAAGGGATTAAGAGAAACATTGCAGAGCAACCCAGGCAAATTTTTCTTTTATAATAACGGCATAACTATTGTTGTAAGTGATTTTTCAGAATTGGGAGAAAACATAATCGAGCTTCATGCACCACAAATTGTTAATGGTGCACAAACATCAAACTCTATTCTTGATCATTCAAAGAGAACAAAGAACATGGATGGTTCAATGACCGTAACAATAATCAAAGCAGATGATGAACAAGAACAAAACAATATTACAAAATATAGAAATTCTCAAAATTCGGTTAGAGGAAAAGATTTAGTTTCATTAATGGATTTTCATAAATCGATTAAATCTCAACTGAAAAGTTGTGGTTATTTTTATGAGATTCAAGCAGGTTCTTTTGATACAAAAACTAAATCAAAACAATCTGAATATGACGGGGATTCAATATACAACAATTATCTTCCAGACAATCACAAGAAAGTTATTGTTGCTAAAGATGCAATACAATCGCTAGTTGCAGGAATTGAACAAAGACCAACTGAGGCATACAGTTCACCAGCCCAGTTTCTTCCAAGAGGAAGCAAGTATGATGATGTATTCAATGACAATCTAAAGGACGATTACAGAATTTTACTATACCCATATCTTGTAAAAGAATTTGCAAAAAAATCATTGAAATACGGAAAACAAGGAGGTCATAAAACAAAAAGATATGCGACATTGTTTTTTGTTGCAGTTTATTTTAGAATTCTTCATAAAAAAATTCTTGAATCAAAAGGAGACTTTAAAGGAGATGTGAGAAAATTGGAGCCCATATTTCGCAGTTTCAAACTAAATTCTAGAATTTTAAAGATAGCAGATGTGGTTGTGACTAAATTTCTTGAAGACACAGTTGTTGATGATGAAATAGAATTAGCAAATACTAAACACAATTTCTTCTCTCAACATGTTTGGAATGATTCAATGCTCAGAGTAATTGATAAGAAAATCAGACAGGAAGAAGATGAGATTATAGCATTGAAAAAACTTGTAACCAGTTTATTTTAGTTTCAAAGGTAGTAGTCTAACCAAGTAAAAATCTTGCAGGAGGTTTACATTGGTCAGACTGCCTACCTAAATTCAGTATAAACCAGTAATATTTAACATAATTTTTCTAATCATGATCTCTTCTAGAATGTTTTTTATATCGATTAAAAAGAGCTAAATCACTTTGGGTAAGAAAGAGAAATGTGTCATTTGTAGTGAAATTGTAGGATTTCGTTTTAAGGCAATGGAGGAATGGGGAATAGATGGCACATTATGTGGTAGATGTTATTCAAAGAAAGTTGATGAACATTATCCTGGTGATCATGTTAGAGTAAACAAGCATTTAGATTAATTTTGTTTTGTTTTTGAAAATTTATTTACATTAATACAATTCCAGACAAGAGGATCATTTTTCACATCTTTTTCTTCTAAAAATTTAATGTCAGTTATTGTTTTTTTCTTTTTTAATAGATTTACCTGAAAACTAGAGAATTTTTTGCAGGAACATTTGTTAAAGAGACAAACATCTCCATCGCCCTCATCATGATCTTGAGCTTCATGACTACATTGACATACTGCATCTTTCTTTACATCGCCAAGTGTTTTTTTTGCATAAACCCCTAATCTAAGATATGCCTCTCCACCATGGCCTTTTTTGAATCGTTCATAGTTTTCAGACTTGGGAAGTTCTTTGAAAAAAGATAGATTCGTATCAGGTTTCTGCGAGTCTGCACCCATGATGAACCAATAGTTATCATCGATCTCTAAAAAGCGGATTTTGATAGACGGATCCACCCACGGATGAATCGTATCATGCCAAAGTGAGGCTGCCTCTTTTCGTTCAGTAAATAATGGAACGACATTCATTCTTAGATCATAATATCGGTAAGCAACACCTACAAAGTCATCAAACCATGGAATAGATGATTGTGAAGACATTGCACGAAAATCAGGTCAGAGCTTATTTATCTGATCTGAATTAATGGTAATACCCTTATATCATGGTTTTACAAATACTGCGTATGGCTTCCTATAGAACCAGTATGCAAATTGTCGCAGACTTACTAACTGCCACTCAGCAATCGGGTCAAGAAGGCATTAAAACAACCTCACTTCTTACAAAGGCAAATTTATCACATTCAAGATTATCAAAATTCTTGGAAAATTTGACAGGTGCCGGTCTCATCAACAAAATAGAATTTGACGGTAAGAATACTTTTGTAATCACTTCAAAAGGTAGACAATACTTGGACTCTTACGTAAACTTTTCAAGTATTGCAGAATCATTTGGATTAGAACTCTAAATTTATTTTCTAGATCTTCGTTTTGCATTAGCTGATTGTCTTTCTTTCCTTTCTTTGTAAGAGCTATAAAGAACAATGATAATTATTCCTGCTATTGCAGCCCACATTAATGGAAACAGAGGAGGATCTCGAAGATCTCCAGTAGAAGGTTCAAAAAAGGCTATTGGTATTGTTACAACCATGAAAATCAGGATCACCAGTAAATATTTGTCCACGAATAGATTGCTTTACAAAACCATATATCTTTTTGA
>DATDAD010000001.1:0-9884 GCA_036525555.1 Candidatus Nitrosopumilus sp. | reverse complement strand
ATTGAAACTTTGAATCTAAAAGTTGTCTTTGTAGGTAGGTAGTTTTGGATACATCTCGAAAAGTATCGTATTGATTCATTTTATTTCTAGAACCAATGCCTGAAACCATAGGGAAATTAAGAGAACTGACAGGATTTCCATAGGAATCAGTAAAAATCAGATTTACGTTATTTTCAGATAGTGCCTTTATTGCAGTAGTTGATAAAATGCCATTACCTGAAATCACTATTCGTTCATAGGGAAATTTGCTTGGAAAATGTGATTCAATTTCGTGGTCTTTTTCGTAAATGTGCTTACCATTTTTTAGAATTATTTGATTATCTTTTGTTGTAATACCCAAGCCATAACCACGCATTAGTTTGACACGATGTTTTTGGTCTAAGGGCATAACGTAGATTATAATTTTTGAAATAAAACGAATTTCACACAAATACTAATTTGGATTATAACGAAGATTAGAGCAACTTTCTATTCGTAAAAAGGGGGGATACTCTTTTTATTGGACTTCCACCATGGTTTCAGTTCTATCTACACCGCTAATTTTCTGTATTTGATTTGCTACTTCTTTAATCTGAATTAACTGATTTACATCAATTATGGCTACTGCATCAAATTGTCCACTTGTTGGAAAAGAGTCTACAACTGAAGGAATTTTCTTCAGTCTTGCTGCAATTAGTTTTTTTGGAGATTTTACTAAAATTATTGCTCTTACCATCCCATGTTAACCTCCACTTCAATTAGTGTTTCAGTTGTGACAATATCTTTGATTTTTTTAAAATCAATTACCATATTGTTAATTTCATCAATATTTCCCTGTAAAAGAACACTGATGTCAGCTCTTCCTGTAACAACCATGATTTGTTTGATGATCTTTCTTTTTTTCTTTAGTATTGCAACAACTGAATCTACCTTTCCAGGTTTTACTGTGATTAAGCATAGTGCTCGCATAACTAGTGTATGTCACCGGATCGGATAAAGATTCCTAGTCAAATGCCTCTTGAGAACGAGCTTCTTCAAGATAAGCTCTTCTTTCTTCATTGACTTTTTCTTGATCAATTTCAATATCATCATCGACTATGACAATACCTAGATCATCAGATGGCTCTTCAATAATTTTCTTAGTTTTAGCTTTAGTTGCTTTTGCCTTGGTTGGTTTATCTTTGACTACCTTAGCTTTGGTTGCTTTTGCCTTGGTTGGTTTAGCTTTGACTACCTTAGCTTTGGTTGCTTTTTTTTCGGGTGTTTTTTTACTTGTTTTCTTTACTGTCTTTTTTTCAGCCATGAATGTCGAAAATCAAGAGGTAGGGTGGCTTTTAAAGATTATGCAAAATAAAATAGCCTTAAAAATAATCAAAATCAATCGATCAAGTAGTACATCTAGGTCAATAATTAACTCATGATTGGCTTTATCATTAATTGATATGTCTAATTTCTATTGGAGGTGAATAGATATAGCAACATTAGCAGATTACCAAACAATTGGAGATAGTGCATCATTGGCAAAAATAGGTGATCAGTCATTTACAATCACATTTGTAGAAGATTCAGATTACACTCAGGGAGAAATCATCACTAAAGGTGTAAAGATAACAACCAAAGAAATGTTTGAAATAGATGGAAATCATTTTAACAAATTCCATACTACACGTGTAGCAGTAGTTAACAGATTCAAAAATGAGAAATTGCGTGAAGACATCAACATCAAACAAATGCCATTAGGTCCAGTAAAATGCATCTCTGAAAAATCAGCATCAGGAAAAAGTTTCTTTAATTTGATAGATGCATAGTCTAGAATCATCAAAAGGTTTTCCACCTTTCCTTTATTTCTAAAGAAAAGGGAATAAAATGAAAACCAACTCCAGTACAACAAATATCTACTTAATACTATTGTAATTTTCAAAAATTACTAACAATTTAACGAATACCAAAATCCTCATAATATTATAAATCACCGATCAAAAACCTAATCAAATTACATGAAAATTTGTATCCTGAAAATATTCTATGATTAAAACAGTGCCGCGGGCGGGATTTGAACGCGCGACAGCCCGGTCTTCAGCCGAGTGCTCTTCCAGGCTGAGCTACCACGGCACTTAGAAAAAAAGGATTATGTTGAGGAATTAAAGTTTGTCTTTTTAGATCTTCCAGGGTATATCTTCCCTGTTTTTTCTTTTATTGATTAAACGACCCATTACAAAAAATAAATCAGATAGTCGATTTAGATATATGATGCAATTAGAGTTTATTTCATCCTTTTCACTCAGTTTTACAGTTTGAGATTCTGCCCTTCTAACGACTGTTCTCACATAATGCAATTGTGCCGCAGCAATGTCTCCTCCAGGTAAAATAAAATTTTTCAGCGGTGGTAATTCTAATTCGAATTTATCGATATATTGTTCCAATTTTCCAATCATGTCCAATGATACTCTATTTCTGACATCATTGAGATTGGGGTTTGAAAGATCTGCTCCGACTAAGAAAAGGTCATTTTGAATTTCAGTCAAAATTTGACGGACATCATCATCTAATGAATTTGTTAAAACAACTCCAAGGGAGGCATTAGCTTCATCAACAGTGCCATAGGAAATAATTCTTGGGTGGGATTTTGATATTCGGTAATTTCCCTGCAATCCTGTATTTCCATCATCTCCTGTTTTGGTGTATATTTTCATAATTTACTATTTTTCAAATAACTATTATGTGATTCGAAATTGAAAAATATGAAAATTCATTAGTAGAAAATATCTTCCAAATAGCAATATCATGATAATTAATTTTTTCAAGACTGCAGCTAATCTAAAGAGAGTAAATAGACAGGGATGGGTAGACAAATTATCAATTGATAATCCTGAATCAGTAGCTGATCACACTTACTCTATGGCAATAATGGGCATGGTATTATCAGATTTGGAAAACTATGATTCTGAGAAAATACTGAAAATGATTTTGCTTCATGATTTGGCAGAATCAGAAATCGGAGACTATGTTCCAGGGCAAATCTCACATGAGAAGAAATTAGAATTGGAGAATAACACATTTCACAAAATTTTAGAAAATTTGCCTACTGAAATAAAATCACAATACCTCAAAATCTGGCAAGAATATCAAGATAATAACTCACCAGAATCCATGCTTGTGCATCAAATTGACAGATTAGAGATGGCACTACAGGCTAAAGTGTACGAAAGAGATGGGCATTCTAAAGACGACCTGTCTTCTTTTATTGAATCAGCCAAAAAAGATATCACTCATCCAAAATTAAAAGAATTATTTACAATAATCATAGAAGATGAATAAAGAAATGTCAGAGAAGGACGAACTAATTGATGCACAAAAACAAGTGATTGGAATATTGTTTGAAGTAATCAAAAGGCTACAGGCAAATAATGATCTTGATGAGGAATATTTTGAGATGATTACAAAAGAGCAGAGAGACGAGATTAGGATTAAAGCAATTCAAAATGAAAGGAAAGAGAATGCAAAAATTGTTGGCAGATTACTAGAGCAATTGGAGACCTAGTTTCCACAACCGCAATCATCATCAGATATGATTCTTAGATGAGCTGTCTGCTGATATTTGTCTTGAATATAATTTGCAAGATTTACTATTCGTACTCTTGGTTCTTTAGTTGTCCAATTCCCCTCATTTTCAAACCAAAATTCAATTTCATCAAGATCATATCTTTCATTTTGTTCAACAAGACCTTTGAAGATCAGTTTAATCTCATCAATCTCAGATTCAGATAATTTTGATTTGTCCTCAACTAGGGTAGTAATTTCGTTTAATTTTATTATCACATTATTTGTAAGTGGCATGTATTTTCTGATTTGAATTTCTATAACAATCTTTAGAAGAAAAATTGTTATAGCAACCAGATCCTTTGGAACTTGTGCAGTATTTTCAGGCTTTAAAACTAGGTCAAAAAAGAGTTGCAGAGGCAAGGGAGTACCTCAATACTTTAACTGACGGTAAGGCAATGCCCGCATTAGCCCTTGTTGATACTAAATCTAATGTATGGTCTCCAGTGGGGGAGGAAAATCTGTATGCATTTGTAGATGAATCCGCAGGTTTTGTTTTAACTGATAATAGCGGGTATATCTTGGCCCTCGTTGACAAGACAGGAGCATCTAAAACTATAGTTCAGGGAGTGACAAAGCAACAAAAAGAGATTTTGGAAAAAGCATTTGAAAAGGACAATATTCCAAAATTTGAGGGCAAAGTAATCTTACCCGTATAGCCTCAAGAAAAAAACGTAAGCTTTAGTTATGATATAGTATCCAATAATAAAATGGGCAAATTTTCTCAAGAGATCGAAGTTGGAGGTCATTTGATTGACTCTTCAATATTGACTAAGATTTTTGATAAAATAATGGATCTTCATGGAGAATTTCAAGTCGAAGAAATCGATATTGGAAAAAAGAAAGGAGATCATTCTTTTGCCAGATTGTCAGTTACAGGAAAGAATCAAAAACATTTGGATGAAATTTTAGAAACCATTTATCGACTGGGTGCAGTATCTAAAATTCAAAAACAAATCAAACTAAAAAAATCACCAAAAAATTATGTGATGCCAGATAACTTTTACAGTACAACAAATAATCACACAAGTGTTTTCCATAAAGGCAAATGGATTCAAGTGGAAAATATGATGATGGACAAATGTATAGTTGTAAAAGGAAGTAGGGCATTTTGTGTTCCAGTACGAGATGTAAAAAAAGGAGATTCAATAATTGTTGGAGAAGACGGAATTAAAATTACGCCACCAGAGCGTCCAAGAGAAGGAGTTAATGTTTTCGAATTTATGGGAAGTTCCAGTTCCAGTGAAAGACCAACCCAGCACATAGCAAAAAAAGTTGCAGATGATATTTACAATACAAAAAAGAAAGGAGGAAAGATTGTGATTGTGGGCGGTCCTGCAATTGTTCATACTGGAGCAGATGATGCAGTATCTTACTTGATCAAATCCGGATACATTGATGGAGTATTGGCAGGAAATGCCTTGGCAGTTCACGATATAGAATACGCTACCCTGGGAACATCACTTGGAATGAATGTTCATGATGCCACACTAGCATACCATGGACATAGAAATCACATGGATACAATCAATGCAGTTTTCAAGGCAGGTTCTATTTCTAACATGGTAAAAAGCAAGAAACTAACCAAGGGGATTATGTATGAATGTGTCAAAAACAATGTCCCATTTGTTTTGGCAGGATCAATTAGGGATGACGGGCCTTTGCCAGATGTAATTACAGATGTAGCACAAGCACAGCGAGAGTACAAAAAGATCCTAAAAGATGCCAGTATGGTAATCATGATTTCAACAATGCTGCATTCTATTGCAACAGGAAATATGCTTCCTGCAAATGTCAAAGTAATTGTAGTTGATATCAGTCAACCAACAGTTACAAAACTAATGGACAGGGGAACATGGCAAGCATTGGGAATTGTATCTGATGTTGGAGCATTTTTGCCAATGGTTGCAGCACAAATCAAGAAAAAGAAATAATCAAGGTGACAATCTTGGATGGCGTAATATCATGCCATCCGGACCAAGCTCGATTGGGTGTATTTGCTCACTGTGCTTGATTCCCCGCATTTTTGTTACCTGAATTGTTCTCTCCATAGTATCTTCCACTCTCATATGATGTAGTTGAATAATTCCAGATGTGACAAACCACTCTAATGGTATTTCGTCATTTTCAGAATATTCCGATAAAATCAAAGTTGCAACTCCAAAGTTCTCCAAAGCCTGAACCATTCCCTGAAGTCCCTGTCTCATGTAAAATTTATCAGAATATTGCATGGCAAGAATTGTCACAGAATCAATAACCACTCTTTTTGCCTCTACTCTTTTTACACTGCTTAGAATCAGCTTTGTTAAATGCTCAAAAGGTAGTTGTTCTCCTCTGTACAGAGAATCGTCTTTTCCTATCAGACCGTCTTCAATTTTAAATGGTCTTGCATCAATCATCAAAATTTTATCCTGAGATATCAGATCATCAAAATCCCAACCAAACGACTTGCAGTCATTTCTAACTTCGTCTAGATTCTGAGAAAGTGTGATGTATACCCCCGGCTCATCAAAGTCTTTGGCACCTGAGTAGAGGTACTGCAGGCCAAATGTGGTCTTTCCACTACCAGGAGGCCCAGATATTGTCACGGTACGATTTTTCTTCAATCCTCCAGATATCACAGAATCTAATCCAGGAATCCCTGTCTTTACTTTGGAATATGTAGAATCCATTTCTAAAAGAAGTTACTGGAATTTTCTATATAAGTACGGAGAATGTTTTGATTCTAACAAAAATACATTTGATTACAAATGAGTATTTTTGGAATTTTTCCAAAGAGATTCAAAAAGCAATTTCATTGAATACACCATGGATTTTGAGTTGGTCCACATTGCAAACATCTCTTCTGTAGAATTTGCATTTTTGGTAAAGAAGAGCATCTCTCCCCCGTCTTTAATGATAAAGCATAGATGATTCTCAATGTCTTTGCCTAATTTTTTGACATTCTTTCTATCTAGATCATCAAAGATGTAGGTTGTCTTCTCACTGCATGCACTGAGCAATCTAAAGTCTTGCTTTGATTTGACAAAGGACTCTAGAAAATCACCATGATACAATTTCAGATAATCTTTCTCAGATCCTAAAATTAAAAATTCATCATTATAGCTATCAGTCATTTCTGTAATTTTTGAATGGATTTGGTTTGATCCTTGAAGCATCTGGAATTTTTCTTCAACCTCTTCTTTTACTGCATCAAAGGCAGGAATGTCATCCCATAATTCAGACAATCCCTTCTCCATCTGCTCTAGAGATTTTACGCGTTCTTTTTCAGAATTTACCAATATCCAAATTGCCTTGCTTAGTGGTAATGCAGTGAACTGGATAGGATGCTGAAACGTTGCAGAAACAATTCCCTTGTTTTGTAAAGCAGATAGTAAATGGTATGTTTCTGTTCTTGGTAATTTCAAGGCCTTGCAAACTTCTGGAGCAGTCTTTGCACCATACTTTCCAAGATAGATAAACACCTTACTTTGATTAGATGTCAAACCATATTGAGATAATTCTGTTTGAACTTTCTCAACAGACAATTTGTATTCATACATTTGTGAATCCGGTGTAGAGTCAAATACGGATGTTTGTGTTGTTTCTTTTGCCATGTTTTTTCAGGATCAACCAATAGAAACTGGTAGATAATATTGTGATATAGCTAATTTTGTTAGATCGATTTGATCGTTTTCGTCACTTTTTTGATATTCATTAATGATAAAACTAGGCATAAAAAATCATTATACGCCTATTTTTATGATGTTTTCAACAGGTTCTGCTTTTCCTGTGTAGATCGATTTATGGCTGAATTTTTTACGAACACCTGCAGATTTCAAAAATGCCAGCTCCAAAATCCCTTCAGCCCCTCTAAACACAATACAGCCCATGTCTTCTTTGAGACCCTTCTCAATGACATTGTTTAGGGTTGCAAGGGTCCTTTTCAAATTCTCTAATCTTGCTTTTAGTTCCTCAATTGCTTTGAAATACAATTCAAGCTCGCCTTTTAGCCCAATTCCATTATACACAAGAATCATCTCATCAAGATTGTACCATTTATCGCTAGTTTTTCGTTTTGATTTCTTTTTCTTTTCACGATTTTTCTTGTCATCTGGTTTTTTTTCATCAGATTTTTTTTCATCTATAGTTTCATCAGATTCCTCATCCGTGTCCTCATCAGATTTTACATCTGTTTTCTTTTTTGATGGTTTTTCACTTAATTCCACCCCGAGTTTTTCTTTAAGAGCCAGGAATTCAGGATCATCTGCTGATTCTTCTTCATTGATTCTGATTTTTTCGCCAAGTAAATTAGAGTATTCTGAAATAGTGTTTTCTGTTTCTTCAATCTCTTTTTCTAAATTTCTTTTAACAGCATTGACAGAATTGAATCTCTCAACTAGATTTTTCATATCTATTCCTCTTTAGAGTCAGATATTGTTGGAATGTTTTCCTTTAGTTGACTAATTGTACTGAGTTGCTTTGTTGCAGTACGCAAGAATGTAATCTTTTCTGCAAGGTATGATTTTTGTGCAGATATCAACTCCAAGAGTTGCGGAGTAACATATTCGACGATTTGTGTAATAATTTCAGGAGAATAGTCTGTGAATTTTTTGGTCTCAGTTTTTCCATTTGATAGTTTGATTATCAGTTTTAAATCTGGAAGCATTGTTACTGTAGAGTCTGATGGGAGATTGAAAATTCCAGGATGTACTGGAGTTGAAAAAGACAAGAAGCTGGTGATTACTTTAAGTGCATTGTGCAAATCTCCAATTACAGTATCCTTTTGGTCTTCTAGCTCGTAAATTTGCAGAGATTCCTCCATCAGGGTGTTAAGCTGTGTCAGTGTCTTTGCATTGACATCCATAGGATCTACAGGAACTTGAGGCTCAACAACTGCGGTTGTTTCTGGAGCCTGTATATCAGATGATGTAGTATCTGAAGATTCAGCCGATTGCATGATAAAATGAGATCAAAAAATTACATTAAAACTTGTATGTACCTTAATGTTACAGATCTTGAGATTACATCAAATGTGATTTTTTTGTGCCTAAATTTTACCTGTTTTAGTAGATCCTAGTAGCCGTGAAGGAAAAACATGACTGCATATTCTGCATGAGGGAGAAATTTGGGATCGCGTAAAATTGAGCATAATTTGCTTTTCAGTCGTCAATGTAAGTAATTTACACATACATACGGGTTGATAATAGCAAAATTGATTAGATTTAGAGATATGTTCAAGGCTAAAAAGAGACGTGCGTTAAGCGCCGTAGTTACCGGTGCAATATTGCTCTCTGCCGTATCAGTTATGGGAATTACAATCGGTGCGTGGGCAAATTCCAATCTACAAACACATCAGACAGAGTTAGATCAGATATTTGCAGATAATCACAATAGAATCAATGAAAGGATTACTGTAGAGCATATCTGGTTTGGAAATACGGGGCCCTCGATAAACATCACGATGAGTAATACTGGGACCTTGGGCCTTAATGTAACTGAAATTAAAGTTCAAAACACAGATTCAGGGCAATTATTCACATTTTTAAAAACGGATGCGGGAATCATCAAGGGAGGCAGCATGTCATTTAATGAAACAGTAACTTGGGTGTCAGATAACCCATATGAGATTTCAATTACTACAGATAGGGGAAATATATTCAAGGCGGAGACATTGGCACCATGAAAAGTAGAAGAGGCCTAAGCACAGTAGTAGGTGCAGTCTTTTTTGTAATTGCTGCAACAACTGTAATTACATACATCTCATACAGTATGAATTCTATAGATGAGTTTGCACAATCAGTTATTGCTTCAGAAGCTGAAAATATTAATCGAGGAATGGAACAAATCTCAATTCCTCAAGCGACAATTGCTGGAGGAGAATTTAATGCAACTATAACCAATACAGGATCTCTACCGGTAAAACTAACTCGCTTGTGGGTAATTAATGAAGATACGGGAATGAACAACAAGGCCGACCTTGATATGATGATCAATCCGGGAAACGAGAAATACAACATTGGTCAAGGTACCGGAATTTCAGCAGATTCTACTACTAGCTACACTCTCAAAGCTGTCACCAGCAGGGGAAACATTGCAACATTTTCAGTATCTCCAAATGTTTCAACTCAAGTACAACTCATAGTTCCTGCGGAAGTTCAACCAGGTGAAGATTTCAGGGTCGTTACACTAATCACAAACAACAGTACACAGCCAAACAACATTGTGGATTTGGTCCCAATCATAAAAAATAATTCAACTTTAACTCAAATTGACGGGCCACTACCACCAAGCATCAAAACTTTACCTCGAGGAAATACTGCAAC